>CAYSBL010000045.1:7467-25618 GCA_964429295.1 uncultured Rikenellaceae bacterium | reverse complement strand
GAATTCAGTCTCGACATCGCTGTAATAACCCGTACGTTGGATGAAATGAAAAAAATAATCTCTGCCAATCCTTTTCTGGAAGAACCCGGATTTGATCCTTCAAAAATGGCAGTTCTTTTTCTTGAGCATGAGCCATCCGAGGAACAAATCCTGAAAGTTGCGGGCATTGATTATCCTCCCGACAAATTCCGGATAAATGGAGGTGAGATATACGTTTACTGTCCGAACGGATTCGGTAAAACAAAGCTGTACACAAATTTCTTTGAAGCTAAAATGAAGGTGACAGGCACTGCCCGGAACTGGAGAACGGTAAACAAGCTCATGGAAATGGCTGAGAAAAAATGCGGCCATTGACACGGCCATACCACTGGCTGGTATAAACCATTGTAATCCTGGGAAAAATATAATTTAGTAGCTGGATTTGTATCTTAACAAACCATTCTTTAACATGAAAAGCCCTGGTTCAAAAAAAGAGTACAATACCTCAGTGACATACGAAAGATCCCTGATTGCCCCTTGCGGGATGAATTGCGGGACATGCTTTGCCTTCATGAGACCAGTGAACAAATGCCCCGGATGCCGGGCTGATGATAAATCCAAACATAAAGCCTGTGTTCAGTGCATAATTAAAAATTGCGATCTCCTCCGGGAGACTCAGTCAGGATTTTGTTATGACTGCACCAGATACCCCTGCCAGAGATTGAAGCAGCTCGATAAACGATACAGAACAAAATACAGGACCAGCTTTCTGGAAAACCTGATGATGATCAAACAAAAGGGGATTGAATATTTCCTTGATTTTGAGACCCGGAGAAGAACCTGCCCTAAATGCAAATCTTCTCTCAGCGTTCATAGAAACTATTGTCTCGCCTGCAACGAAGTTTGGTGAACCCTATGGTTTTTACCTTAATTAATAACAATCAAATGATTATGAAACCCACATGTCTCAAATACACAAACACGTATTTATATATTTTTCAACCATGTGGGTTCCCTGTCTGCCGACAGGCAGGCATCATGCCATTTAATTTAAATTATAGTAATATGAAAAGAGCATTAACTATTCTAATAATTTTTGTCCTGACATCAGGATTAAATGGACAATTAAAAGGACAAAACCTGTCAGATTCCCGGAAATCAATTATTGAAAATCAGATTGATTCAATCTTTCTTGATATGGTAGAAGCTGCAGAGAATGTGGATTATGATAAAATAAGTGCCGGCGTCGACGACAGACATAATGCCGGTTTTATTGTAAATAATTCATACTATTCAAAGTATGACACAATGATTGACATTTTAAAAGCAAACCTGCGTGCCGGGACAAAGCAGATCATTACATTTAAAAATAAGAAAATCACTGTATTGTCTGAAAGTATTGTTCTTTTAACTGCATCTGGTAATGCAAATGTTGAACTGAATACCGGACAGTCTTTTATCGTAAATTTTTTCTGGTCTTTAGTTTATCAGAAATTTGATGACGAATGGAAAGTAATTCAATCACATCAGTAACAGGCAAGTTAACTAAAATACGCCTGACTGTCAGATCTAACTTAATACACATAATAACAACACTTTAGGGTATGAAATCCAAGCTTTTTATTCTTTCTTTTCTGATCTGCAACTCAGTATTTTCACAGGTAACAGATCCCGGTATGGTTCTGATCCCTGCCGGAGAATTCACAATGGGAAAAAACTCCCCGGGAACAACGGACTGGCAACCTGAACATAAAGTGTCGGTTGATGCCTTTTACATGGACAAGTTCGAGGTTACAAACAAACAGTACGTTGAATACTGTTCAGAGACAGGCAATCCCCTTCCGGAATTCTGGGGATCGGAACAGTTTAAATGCAGCCTGGAGTATCCCGATCATCCTGTTGTTGGAGTCAGTTTCATGGAGGCATTGAAATATGCACAATGGGCAGGTAAAAGACTTCCTACCGAGGCTGAATGGGAATATGCCGCAAGAGGCGGATTATCCAACTCTGATTATCCGTGGGGAAACCAGATAGATTCGACCCTGGTAAACTACGGGAAAAAATACAAAACAACGTTAAAAACAGGATCCTTTAAGCCAAATGGCTTCGGACTGTACGATATGGGAGGTAATGTGTGGGAATGGACAACGGACAATTATGCAGATGACTATTATGCAAACTCTCCGGGTCAGAATCCCAAAGGTCCTGATTCAGGCAGATTTAAAGTAATTCGCGGCGGAAGCTGGCACTCCGGTGCCATGTGCATTAAAACATTCTATCGTAACGGTTTATCTCCATCATGGATTGACTTTGCGGTAGGATTCAGATGCGTAAAAAGTGCAAGGTAAATTTTACAAAACGTACTTCGCAATAAAATGACTGACATAGAAATCATCGACCTTACACCGGATAACATTGCAAAATATGGTGTCTGTGGATACAGGGACGTTGAAAAACATCTGGAGCTAAGGAGAAAGATTGACTGGTTTAAGGAGTATTATCCCAAAGGACTAAGAATAAGAGCAATTCTGTCAAAGACTGGCGGATACCAGGGAATGCTTGAGTATATCCCCGGGAAATATGCCCACCGGCCGGTTGACGCCGCAGGCTATATGTTTATCCATTGCATTTTTGTCGGATTCAGAAAAGAATTCAAGGGGAAAGGCTATGGTTCATCCCTGATCGATTCCTGTATTCAGGAGGCAAAAAGCCTGAATATGTCCGGAGTGGCGGTCGTTACCAGAAAAGGATCATTTATGGCAGACAAGGATATCTTCATTAAAATGGGGTTCATCTCTGCTGATACGGCCGAACCGGATTTTGAACTGTTGGTTTTGAAATTTGACAAAACTGCACCGGATCCGAAGTTTAAAAAATTCTCGACTGACGATTATGATGACGGTCTGATTATTATACGTTCTCCGCAATGTCCTTATTCCGTGAAAAACGTGGATGCGATCCTTGAGACTGCAGCAAAGCTTGATATCAAGGCTGATCTGATCGACCTGAAGGATCATGAATCAGCCCAGCAAACTCCGTGTGCCTTCGGGACTTTCTGCATCATCCATAATAAAGAGGTCATAAGTCATCACCCTATAAGCAACGGAAGATTTAAAAACATTATGGCAAAAAGATAGCTTTAATTGGCTGAGAATCAGCTGAGAAACATGCAATTGCCGGGATCAGATATATTCGAAGCTGATCTTCTTTATCCATTTCTCCTCCAGGAGCCTGGCTATCCTTTTGACAACGGTCCTTCTTATCTCCAGATCGACCGGGAGCGTGGGATCCTGGTGAGCCACATTGATCCTGGTACCAATGACAAAATGGATCTCATCGCTCTCCATCAGAAGCCTCACTATCTTGTCGGCCGGTCCCTTGCCAAGCCTCACGCTGTTATTGTACGTCTTCAGGATCTCATTTACCTTCTGAAGGGTAAGGATGCCTTCGGTAACAAGGTCTATGCCTTCTATAAAGCTCTCGGGAGGCAGCTCCGGGTCCTCGAAGATCAGCTCGTCAATGATGGCTTTGTTTAGCTCCCTGGCTACAATATCGGCAGTCGTACCCCCGCATATTATTACCTTCCCCTTGTAGTCCTTAACCTTGACGGCAAGGTCCCTGTCCTTTTCCTTTTCATACGGAGGCCCGGTGCAGAGAAGCAGTTTCCTCGGCTCCCGGAAATAGATGGTGGCGCACGATATGTCGTCCTTTGCCTTATAGGCATCGTTCTTATGGGCCATGGTGACTATCTTCCCCGAGAGATTCAGCGCCGACATTGAAATATCGCTTCTTACCATTGACGATGCAAAGGAAGCAATATCATCCCTTCCCCAGCCGAATGGGAAGGCTTCGCTTCCCATGCCGCTCTGGGCCACACCGTCTGAGAAAAAGACTATCCTGTCCTCCTTTGATGGCATGAAGGTGCAGGTTTTCAGTACTTTACCGGAATTTTTCCCCTTTTCGAGCACCACCTGCTTCCAGTCAGGCTCAAACACCTCAGTACCCCTGAGAACTATTGTCGACGGATTGTCATACTCAAGGATGTTCACGCTTCCGCTGCTTTCTATGTCAACTATGGTGAAGGTCGAATAGCTGATCTTCCTCTCGCTGCAGACGGGAAGAGTGTTCATGATGATCTCGGCAATCCGGTCAACCTCCTTGTGCTCCCTGGTGAAGTTTAGTGCCATGGTGGCTGTAAGCGTAGCCAGAACATTTGCCTTAACCCCGTGTCCCATTCCATCCGACAGCACGGCAATAACCCTGTCTTCCTCCTTTATGTACTTATTCAGGAAAACATCACCGCAGATCCTTTCTCCGTCGTGGTTTCTCTGCTGGCTGTTTACTTCTATGTAAAAATCCTTGTACACTCGGATTACTGACGGGGTTCCTTTCTTATAAGTGACTTCTTCTTGTACGACTCGATAATTGAATTAAGCATCTGCTCGGTTTCCGAGGCGCCTTCCCCGAGCAGGAATCCTATCTTCTGAACCATCTCAAGGTTCTTCTCAATTACGTCGCTCACCCTGTTGATTACTTCCTCGCCCTGGACCTCGGGAGAGTAGAGATCTCTTATTATGGCGCCGCACATCCTGTTCTTCTTGATAGGAAAAATCGACACGTTGAGCATGCTGTCCTCATAGTGGATGTCCTTGCTCACGACCGGCTCATCTTCCTTGAGCACATAGGAGAACATATTGTAGACATTGAAAGGCAGAAGGGTTTTGAGATCAGCTCCGACCAGCCCCGGGATTATCTCAGATATGGCTTTCGCATCTTCTCCGAGGATGTTTACAAAGCTGAGATTGGAGTGAAGTACCTTCAGGTTGTTGTCGACGATCACCACGCCCGAGGGAAGCTTTTCAAGCATGTTGTTCATCATGTCCGATGCACTCTGGGCCATTTCCTTTTCCCTCATGGCAAGCTCTTCCGATTCCTTCAGGGCTTTCTTTGTGTCAGCAAGTTTCCTGTTTGTCTGCCGCAGCGTCTCAATATATTCCTGCTTGTTCCTGAGATTATAGGTATGACACATTTCAGGTACGGCAAGACCCTTGGCCACAGTCGATGCAAACTGCCGGCACGACTGGTAGCCGCAGGCCCCGCAGTCGAGCGTATCGTTCATGTTTTCCCTGCCGATTATCTTCATCACCTCTGCAACAGCTTCCTCCGGAGGTTCCGGTATCCGCTGGTCGTTGGGATGGAAATCCCTTGAAAAGTCGAGCCTGGACCAGTGCTTCATGTCCTTTTCCCACTTCGCCTTGTCGAGCTTTCCCACCCTTTTCTCGGCATAGAGGCGAACCAGAGCCCTTCTCTTGAACCTTTCATTGTGAGTTTCCATTCCGGGGCCCAGCAGACAGCCATGACAAAAGAAGAGGTTGAAATGATGACGGATGGTGTCGATATATTTCTCGAAATCATTTATTCCTTCAAAGACATCTTCCCTGCCGGCTGCCGTGATTACGCCGCTGACCGCAATGTCGCGCTTAATACCTGCTGCCTGCAGTATACCGGCCGGAAGGGGATAAAGCGCCCCCCAGTGACCGTGGGGAGGATCAAAATCATCCATCTTGACCTTCCTTTCCTGTATGTCAAACTCTTCAAAAAGCTGTCTAAGCTCAATGAACGTAAGAACCTGGTCGACCAGTTTGCCTCCCCTGTGATTCACTGCTTCATCCTTGTTGTCGATACACGGTCCGATGAACACCGTTGCGACCTCCTCGCCGTAAAGCTCCTTTACGACCATCGCCGTTGCTATCATCGGCGAAACAAGAGGAGCCAGGTTGGTAACAAGTTCGGGATGATACTTCTCGATCAGTTTTACTATTACCGGACAGTTAGTCGTTATATAATACTTGCCTTCAGCCTTTTCAAAAAGACTTGCATACTGTGAGGCGATCAGGTCGACACCGAATGAGTCTTCATGAACATAGTCGAAGCCGAGGGCCTTCAGCATGCTCACAAATTTCCTGTAGTCGGTGATGTCGTCAAATTCCGAAGCTATGCTGGGAGCAACCAGGGCGGCAGTTTTGCGCTCCGATGCCAGCAGCTTCCTGACCTCTTCCCTTGAATCGCGGAATTCCACTGCCCGCGGCGAACATTCTATCAAACAAAGGCCGCATCCGATGCACCTTTCATTTATAATGGTCGGATGCTCTTTCTGTGCCCTTACCTCAATGGCATTTACCGGGCAGACCCTCACACAGGAATAGGCATTCCGGCATGTCTGGTCGTTGATATAAAAGATTGGCTTTTTGTCGTTCATAAATACTAAGTGATTGGAATACTACCTGATATTCCCGATCTCCTTTTCAAGTATGGCATCGATTTTCGAAAGAGTCACTCCTTCAATTATCCTGTCATTTATCCTCAGATTCGGTCCGTTGCTGCAAAGGTTCATGCATCTTGCCCCCTTGAATACTATCTTGTCCTCAAGATGGTTCCTTTTCAGATAATCCCTGATGTAATTAACCACATCGCGGTTGCCCCGGGAAAAACAGGAACTACCCATGCAAATCTGCATTTCAATCTTTTGCGGCATCCCCTTTTTTAAATATAATACTGCTCAGAGCTCAAATGTAATAATATTTTTCGGGCTTTTATTCCACCCCGGCCAAACATCAATGCCAGTTGTGAGACAGGCAGGGATATTCATATTATTGTTAATAAAATAACAATGTTTATTTTGTAACAACAAAATTCTGTATATTTGGAGTATATTCATTCTCTGAAAGGATGGCAGCAGACATCGACAGTATTCTTGGCAAGTACAGGCAGGGCAGGCGCGAAGAGCTTATCCCCCTGCTTCAGGAGATACAATCGGCTCACGGTTATATCTCCGAGGAAGCCATTGTCCGCGTGGGAAGCCACCTGGGTCTCAGTACAACAAAGATCTACGGACTGGCTACTTTCTATGACCAGTTCAGGTTCTTTCCTGCAGGAAAGATACATATAAAGATTTGTAACGGAACGACCTGCTTTATGAATGGCTCAAAGGCCGTGATAGACAAATTCAGAGAGGAGCTCAGGATTGAGCCCGGACAAACGACGAGAAACGGGAGCTTCAGCCTCGAGACGGTTACATGCATGGGAGGATGTCATCACGGACCGGTTGTTATGATAAATGGTGAATACCACATCCATGTTCAGCCTGAACAGGTCCCGGAACTGATCAGAAGGCTGAAATACATAATTGACAACGACTAAATGGAAGATTTAAAGACATTCCTCATACAGAAGGTTTTGTTGTTTGAATCGGATACACTGGCTTCCGAAACTGAAAAGGTATTGCAGACGGTGCGCCGCGACAGGACGAGCGTTCCCGTAATCCATGTCACCTATAATTCCAGCTCAATAATTGCCGGTTCCGACAAAACCCTGGCTGCCATAAAGTCGTACATCACTGAGAACCAGCCTTCTTCAGATGTGGTTACGGTTGGATGCGCCGGACCGGCCAACTACGAGCCGCTGGTTTGCATTCAGATGCCGGGAAAGAACAGGCTGTTCTTCAGGAATATAACCGAGGAAAAGGTTGAGCCGCTTCTCAACGGAGTCTTTCACAGCGACATAAATGAAGATGACCTGCTCGGACAGGCAGGTGAAAAGGGTTTCGGGCTGTGGCCGGGGATACCGTTCATGAATGAGCTGCCATTCTTTGCTCTTCAGAAAAGGATCGTCCTTAACAATTGTGGCTGCTACAATCCCGAGAGTATTGAAGAATATATCGCCCGCGGGGGTTACCGTACATTTGTAAAAACGATACGCCACTACACCTTCGAGGAGGTCTGCGACATTATTGAACGAAGCGGCCTGAGGGGAAGGAGCGGGGGTGGTTACCCGACAGGTCTGAAATGGAAACAGGCGCTTGCCACACCATCCAACTCCCGCTACCTGATATGCAATGCCAAGGAAAGCGACCCGGGTTCGTTCAGCGACCGGACTATTCTCGAAAGCGACCCCCACAGACTCATTGAAGGGATGGCAATAGCCGCCTATGCTATAGGTGCTTCAAATTCGATCCTTTATCTGAAGTCAGGTTCCGGCCATGCACTTGCAAGGCTCCGGAAAGCCCTCGACCTGGCAAGGGACTATGGTATTATCGGGCACAACATATACTCAAGCGGTTATAACCTCGAAATGACAATTAAGGTCGAACCGGGAGCCTTCGTTTGCGGAGAGGAGACAGCCCTCATAAACAGTCTCGAGGGTAAAAGGGGAATGCCCCAGCTCAAGCCTCCCTATCCGACAACTTCGGGACTTTCAGGAAAACCGACTGTGATCAACAATGTTGAGACACTCATGAATGTGCCCCTGATAATGCAGAACGGGCCCGAATGGTTCAGGGGATTCGGAACGGAAAAAAGTCCGGGCACAAAGATCCTTGCCATTACCGGCCGCGGAAGAATGTCGGGTGTTGTGGAAGTTGAAATGGGAACCACTATCCGGACTGTCGTTGAGGATATTGTTGACGGGATAAAGGACGGAAAGGATTTCAAGGCAGTCCAGCTGGGAGGGGCTTCTGGAACCTTCATTGCCGAAGGAGATATCGATACTCCCATCGAATTTGAAGCTATGAAGGAAAAGGGTATCGTGATGGGAGCCGGCGGATTCGTTGTGATCGACGATACTTCGTGCATGGTCGACCTGGTGAGATACTACATGGAATTCATAAGGAGGGAGAGCTGCGGTAAATGCATTCCCTGCCGTGAAGGAACCGGAAGAATGCTCGAAATCCTTGAAAGCGTTATTAAAAAGCCTGCAAATGAGGAATCAGGGACCACTCTTGAGAGATTCAAGGGAGTGATGCAGCTGGAAACCATTTCCCAGGTCATGAAGGATACTTCCCTTTGCGGCCTTGGCCAGACAGCCCCGAATCCTTTTACGAGCGCTCTTAAGAATTTCAGGGAGGAATTCGAGGAACATATTTTTGACAGGAAATGTCGTGCCAATGTGTGCCGCGGCCTCAGGACCTTCATAATCAACGTCGAGAAGTGCACGGGTTGTACGGTTTGCGCCGGAAAATGCCCGGTGAACGCCATTTACGGCACCCGCCTCCAGCCTTTCTTTATCGTTGAGGATAAATGCGTAGGATGCGGAATATGTTATGATGTGTGTAAGTTCTCGGCAGTGATTGTGAAATAAGAAGACGGAAGACCGAAGAACGAAGAACCAGGAACCAGCAACCAGCAACCAGCAACCAGCAACAAGCAACTAAAACATGCTCTTCACGATCCAGGTAAATAACAAAAAGATAAAGGCAGAAAAGGGTGAAACCATCCTTTCGGCCCTGAACCGCAACGGGATCATAATACCAACCCTTTGCAGGATGAAGGAGTTTACCCCGACAGGCGCCTGCAGGATCTGCGTTGTTGAGGTTGAGGGACGAGACCGCCTGGTAACGGCATGCTCACAGCCGGTAGAGGAATGGATGAAAATAAAAACCCATTCCCCCAGGGTCATTACAGCCAGGAAAACAATCGTGGAGCTGCTTCTTTCAAACCATCCCGACGACTGTCTTTACTGCGACAGGAACCTTAACTGCGAACTCCAGAGACTTGCCGAGGAACTGAATATCAGGGAACGGAGGATAAAAGGTAAAAAGACCAAGCAGCGCCTCGACCAGTCGAGCCCGGCAATAGTCAGGGAGCTTGCAAAGTGCATTCTCTGCGGCAGATGCGTCAGGGTGTGCGAGGAACTTATCACCTGCACCTCGCTCGATTTCATAAACCGCGGCCGCCAGACTCATATCGGCGCTGCCATGGACAAGGACTTCAACTTCTCAAGCTGCATCCACTGCGGGCAATGCGTGCTGGTTTGTCCCACCGGAGCCCTTCATGAGAAGCATAATATAACCGAGGTGCAGGAATACCTGAACAAACAGGATGTGGTGAAGGCAATCCAGTATTCTCCGGCTGTGGCGTCGGGCATTGCTGAAGAACTCGGAATCAGGAACACCAGGGATTTCGACAAGAACCTTAACGCCATCCTTCGCAAGATCGGATTCGACAGGATCTATTCCACGGGTGCCGGGACCGACATATGTGTGACTGAGATCGTAAATTGCCTGATTGAGAAGGAGGACGCAGGGCCACCGGAACCAGTTTACATAACTGCCTGCCCGGCCTGGGTGAAATATGCCGAACAGTTCACTCCTTCGGTCCTTCCGTCTCTTTCAAAAGTCAAGTCGCCGCAGCAGATCACAGGTATCCTGATCAAGACGCTGGTGGCCGGCCAGCTCGGGGTAAAACCCGAACAGATTTTCTCGGTATCGGTGTCGCCTTGCATAGCCATGAAGTATGAGGCACGCCGCGACGGAATGATGAGAAAGGGTATCAGCGACGTCGATTCGGTGATGACGGTGAGGGAACTGGCACGCCTGATAAGGCTCAACGGGATAGATGTGACCAATATTGAAAAAGAACCGGCCGACGAGCCCCTGAGCGGAAGAAGTTCCTCGGCTTTACTTGCCGAGGTTTCAGGAGGACTTGCCGAGTCGGTTATACGACTGCTGTATTTCAGGAAAACAGGAAGGGAGATCGACCGGCAGGAGTTCAGAAAGCTCAGGTTGTCGGGAATATTCAGGGAATCGGTTTTCAGGATTGAGGACAGGGAGATAAGGGTGGCGGTAGTCGACGGACTTAACGGCCTTGAAAAATTAAGAGCATCACAGGCTTCCGGCACACTTTATGATCTGGTTGAAGTTATGACCTGCCAGGGAGGATGCATTCACGGAGCCGGACTTCCTTTTGTCACATCAAAGGATGACCTGAAGGCCAGGACAAAGCTGGTTTACCAGGCCGACGATAGTGAAGCGATAAACCTGCCATGCAAGTCACCGACCCTGATAAACCTTTATGAAAAGCTGTTGAAGGAAAACAGGGAAATATCGGATAAAACAATTTTTTACACTCATTTTGAGAAGAGGAATGTATTGTTGTAAAACCCCCTGCCCCCTGAAAGGGGTTCTTAAAAGTCCCCTTCAGGGGATTTAGGGGCAAAAAATGATTTAGGAAATGTTAGTTTACACCATAAAAGAACTTTGCCGGACCTGCTACACCTGCGTAAGGGAGTGCCCTGCCAAGGCTATCCGTATTGTAGGGGGACAGGCTGAGGTTATTGATGAGCGGTGTATAGCATGCGGAAACTGCACCAAGGTATGCAGTCAGGGCGCCAAGGTATTTCTGAATACGACTGAAAGGGTGCTTAATCTCATTGGCTCCGGCAAAAATACCTATGCCATAATAGCTCCCAGTTTTCCTGCCGAGTTCCAGGAATTTTCCGACTACCGGGTGCTTGTAGGAATGATTAAGGCGCTGGGCTTCCGTAGCGTGCTCGAAGTCTCCTTCGGAGCTGATCTTGTCGCTGCGCAGTATAAAAAGCTTATTGAGGAGAGCAGTGAATATTATATTACCTCCGACTGTCCCTCAATTGTAAACTATATCAAGTACTATCACCCCGGGCTTGTGGGGAACCTGGCGCCCATCGTATCGCCAATGGTCGCAATGAGCCGGGTGGTGAGATCAAAGTACGGGAACAACGTCAATGTGGTTTTCATCGGACCCTGTGTGGCAAAGAAAGCCGAAAGCGGAGAAATAGACGAAGTCATCACTTTCACTGAACTGAGGGAGTTGTTTGATCTGTTGAAAGTTGATCCTGCAACTGTCGAACCTTCCGGTTTTGATCCTCCGGCAGGAGGTAGGGGAGCAATTTTCCCGGTGGCCCGGGGCCTGCTTCAGACTGCCAATATAAACGACGACACCATCACGGGAAACATAATTGCCGCTGAGGGAAGAATAGATTTCCAGGGGGCACTGAAGGAATTTGAAGCCGGGCTGATAAGTAACCAGCATATGGAACTTCTTTGCTGTGAGGGATGCATCATGGGCCCCGGTCTTTCAAAGAATGGCAAACAGTACAACCGGCGGGCAAGGGTGAGTACCTATGCAAACGCCAAGATGGAAGGCATGGATATCGAAGCCTGGGAGAAGTCTGTCACAGAATACTCAGGTCTTGATCTTTCGTTACGGCACAGGCCGGAGGAGCGCCGCCCCGAACCTCTGGTGACCGAAGGTATAGAAGAGGTGCTTGCATCAATGGGGAAAGTTACCGAGAAGGATCATCTGAACTGCGGTGCATGCGGTTACGAAACCTGTATTGAACACGCCATTGCTATCAGGAAAGGCCTGGCAGAAGTGGAAATGTGCCTGCCCTACACTATTGAGAAGCTTCATAAGTCTGTCAATGACCTTGCCCTGACCAATGAAAAGCTTACCTCCATGCGGGAAGCCCTTAAACAGTCGGAGAAACTGGCACATATGGGACAGCTTTCCGCAGGGATCGCTCATGAGCTTAATAATCCGTTGGGAGTAGTGATCATGTACAGCAACATCCTTCTCGAAGAAAGCCCCGAGGGTTCACCGGTGAAGGACGATCTCAATCTGATTGTCGAGCAGGCTGCAAGATGCAAGAAGATAGTGGCCAACCTGCTTAACTTTGCACGCAAGAACCAGGTCAATCATCAGCTGACAAACCTGAAAGATCTTGCCGATCACAGCCTTGAAAGCATAATAGCGCCTCCGAATGTAACGATCTCCGTTATCGATAAAACTACCAATCCGGAGGCCATGCTCGATGTAGAACAGATGACCCAGGTGCTGACAAACCTGGTCAAAAATGCGATCGATGCAATGCCGGAAGGAGGCACCATCGACCTTCTCCTTGAAGATACCCTGGGGGATGTCATTATAACGGTGAGGGATACAGGTACCGGAATAAATGAGGAAGACAGGGCCAAGGTCTTTGAACCTTTCTTTACAACAAAGGCCATAGGCGTCGGAACCGGCCTGGGACTGGCCACGGCATACGGTATAGTAAAGATGCACAAGGGTCAGATAACAGTCGAGTCGAATACTGAAAAGTTAAAAGGCCCAACCGGAACAAGCTTCCGGATAGTACTTCCCAGAAGAAAGGAATAATTGTGCGGTACTGGTAAATAATGGAAATGATGAAAAACTAAACAGTATAATGAAAAAAAGCGATTTCACGATTCTTGTGGCGGATGATGATCCTGACTACCTGTTCCAGACAGTCAACAGCCTGGGACGTGCAGGTTACAGGACTGTGGCAGTTGAGAGCCAGGCTGAGGCTGAATCGGTGATCCAGAAATTGAAACCAAGCCTGGCCATCTTTGACCTTATGATGGAAAACGACGACAGCGGATTCATTCTCTGTTACAAGATCAAGAAGAAGTATCCCGACGTTCCGGTTATACTGGCAACGGCGGTGGCCCATGAAACAGGAATCTCGTTCAGCCTCGATTCGGAAGCCGAAAAATCATGGATAAGGGCCGACAGGTATCTCGAAAAGGGGATAAGGCCCGAACAGCTTGATATGGAAATAATGAAACTTTTAAAGATATGACATGCCGGTACTAAAGGTCCTTGTAGTTGATGATGAGCCCGGTATACGATCGGGCGTGTCGCGTATTCTCAATAACTTCCGTGTAGCCTATCCCTTCATGGATGAGGATTTTACTTTCGAAGTAACCGAAGCTGCCACCGGAGAGGATGGAATTGCGATAATCGACGGCGACAGGCCCGATATCGTTCTTCTCGACAACAAGCTTCCCGGAATCCAGGGAACGGAGGTTCTTGAATATATGAGAAACAAGAATTACGATGTGGTGGTGGCAATGATCACTTCATACGCTTCACTTGATGTTGCGCTGAAGGCGCATAAATTCGGTGCCACCGACTTTGTTCCAAAACCATTTACACCCCAGGAACTCAAATCGAGCATCGAAAACATCACAAAGCAGCTTTACCTTAAGCGAATAACCCACAATATGAATGAAGAGGGCAGAAAGGTAAGATACCAGTTCCTTTCAGTCCTTTCTCATGAGCTTAAAGCACCGCTTAACGCCGTTGAGGGTTATCTTAATATGATGCAGGAAAGACAATCGGGCGACAGGATCGAGGATTATGCCACTCCCATAGAAAGGTCGCTGCAGAGAATCCAGTGGATGAGGAGCCTGATACTGGATCTGCTCGATTTCACGAAGATCAGGCTCGAAAGAAAGGATGAGAAGATAGAAGAAGTTCATCTTAATGATATCGCTTCAAATGCGGTTGTTACGGTAAGGCCTTACGCCATTCAAATGGAGGTTGCGATAAACCTCGGGCTGAAATCGGATGTGGTTCTTATGGCCGATCCGACCGACATGGAGATAGTTTTCAATAACCTGGTCTCCAACTCGGTTAAGTACAACAAGCGCGGCGGGAAGGTGGATATTGTGATCGATGAGGATGAGAATGACGTCATCCTTCTTTTCGCAGATACCGGAATTGGCATCAGCGAATCGGATAAGGCAGAACTGTTCTCCGACTTTGTCAGGATCAAGAATGAGAAAACAAGGAATATAGGAGGAAGCGGACTTGGGCTCTCGATAGTCAAACAGATTGTTGACCTTTATCATGGTTCTATAACGGTCGACAGCGTGCCTGATGTCGGTACCACTTTCAGGGTCCGTATTCCTAAAAAATTCAAATAATTTCAAATGAATGTCATGAATGCTTTACCGGGTAAAACAGTAGAACGTCTCAGTGAATACAGGAGAACCCTTCTTTCCTGTCTGGAGGAAAAGAGGAATTTCATTTTTTCGCACCATCTTGCATCGCGTCTTCATATTACAGCAGTACAGGTGAGGCGCGATCTGATGCTGATAGGCTATTCAAGCGCCAACAGAAAAGGATACGACGTCAAAGAACTGATAGAAACCATCGGCAGGTTACTTGACTCCGACGACGGAATGAACGTTGCCATTATCGGAATCGGCAACCTGGGGAGGGCTGTCGCCGGATATTTCAAGGGCAAAAGATCAAAGCTCAACCTGTTGGCTTCGTTCGATAATGATCCCCAGAAGATTAACAAGGTCATCTCAGGAGTCAAATGCTACTCTTACGATGAACTTGAAAAGATGATACCCGAACTCAATATTCGTATCGCCATACTGACGGTCCCTGCCGATTATGCTGCAGAGATCGCCGAGGAAGCAGTCAGGTTCGGAATAAAGGGTATACTGAATTTTACCACAATACCGCTGAATGTTCCCTCTGACGTGTATCTCGAAGAATACGACATGATAACATCACTCGAGAAGGTGGCCTATTTTGTGAAGGAGAACACGGTATAGTTACAGATCGGGCAGAATGAAAATATTCAGGAGCTTTGAAGAGGCATCAGGCATCCGGAACCCGGTGGTTACAACAGGTTCCTTCGATGGCGTCCATATTGGTCACAAGACGATTCTCAGGAGGCTCAATATGCTCGCCGGCAAATACGATGGTGAATCAGTTCTGATAACCTTCGATCCCCATCCACGGAAAGTACTCTACCCTGAAACATCGGGGAAAAACCTCCGTCTGATAAATTCTCAGCAGGAAAAACTGGAACTGCTCAGGGGAGCCGGTCTGGACAACATTATAATCATTGAGTTCACACGCGATTTTGCCCGGACCACCAGCGAGGAATTCGTACGGGATTATCTTCACAGGATACTCAGGGCAAAAGTGGTGGTGGTGGGCTTTAACCATCATTTCGGGTTTAACCAGGAGGGTGATTACAGGAAGCTTTGGGAAATGCGTGCGAAATATGGCTTTGAAGCAGAGGAAATACCCGAACAGGAAGTCCAGCACGAAACAGTAAGCTCGACAAAGATCAGGCAGGCTATCAGGGAAGGTTTCATCCAGAAAGCAAATGCCTATCTCGACCATTATTACATAGTCATGGGACAACCTGAGAAGTATGAATACCGGAACAACTTCTATGAGATTAACCTGGCAAAGGTGCCGCTGACGGAGGAGTGCAAGCTTCTTCCTGCTCCCGGTCTGTATGCCGTTACCCTTAAAAGAGGAACGGTGCGCTCAAAGGGAATGGCTGTTATCAACGGCGACGGCGACGGACCAAACGAGATTCTTGTGAACGTACTTGACGGTGATCCGGTCAGCTATGGTCAGGAAACGATCATTTACTTTCACAAAAAGATCCACGGATCGGTTAATCTTGCCGACCAGTCCGACTCCGCCCGCAGGCTTATGGCAGCACGCAGGGAGATATCCGAGCTGATCTTCTGACAGAGTCATCGCCTGATATCTCCCTGCCGGTACTGCTGACAGCCGGCATAAAGTTTCTATTAGCTAAAGGCTGTCTCCGAAATCACTCCTGTATTTTTCAGCAAGCTTCTGCGGCCAGTCTGACAGCGGTTCAAGACGTCCGATAAAGAACCTGAGAAGCGGAGGTTCTTCGGTGAATTTCAGTCCCCCGACAAGTTCCCTGTTGTGATACAGCCAGTTGAGCCTGTCGATAACATACTCGACCTGTGAAAGAGTGTAAACCCTTCGTGGTACAGCAAGCCTCATCAGCTCGAGGTCGGCAAGGATGTCATCCCCATTTTCGTCGCGGTTGTTGCTCATGGTGCCCCTTTCCATTCCCCTGACACCTGAAATGATATAGTAAGCTGCAATAAGCGCTCCGGCAGGATACTCTCTCTGAGGGATATGACTCAGGAACTGGCCTGCATCAACATGGCATCCCAGTGCTCCGCCGGGCATAATGACGGGAATGCCAAGCTTGTCAAGCTCATTTACCATATAGGCAATGTACCGTGGTGATTGATTTACCACATGCTCATCAACCGTTTCCTTCAGCCCTTCAGCCATCGATTCCAGTTCCTTTATCGGGATGCCTCCATAGGTCAGGAATCCTTCGTAAACAGGGATAAGAAATTTGATCTTATCAAATATTTCCTCGCTGTTGGTGCAGATCGCACCACCCCTGGAGGAACTTACTTTTCTTCCCGAAAAATATATTATATCACACATACTGCTCATCTCCAGAAGGATTGATGCCAGTGAAGTGTCTTTGTACCCGTTCTCCCTCAGTTTTATCATATAGGCATTCTCACCGACCAGGCTGGCGTCAAGGACGATCTGTATACCATGCCTGTCGGCAACCTTCCTTACCTGCCTCAGGTTTTCCATAGAGAAAGGCTGACCTCCGATAAGGTTTGTCGATGCCTCCATCCTTATATACGGTATGTTCTCTTTGCCATAGTCGGCTATTGCCTTCTCGAGCTTACCGATATCCATGTTCCCCTTGAACGGAAAGGAACTCTTTACCTTCATTGCCTCGTCAGTGTATATCTCAAGGACCTTGCCTCCGCAAAGCTGGATATGTGCCAGGGTGGTTGTGAAATGATAATTGGTGGGTATCACCGAACCTTCCTTTACGAAAGTCCTGCTTAGCAGATGCTCGGCTGCACGGCCCTGGTGGGCGGGCATGACGAACTTCTTGCCGAAAACCTGAAAGACGCTCTCCTGGAAACGGGTAAAACTCTGAGATCCTGCATAGGCTTCATCAGCTATGAACATCTTCGATACCTGTGCATCACTCTGGGCATTGGTTCCGCTGTCGGTAAGCATATCCAGAAATATGTCATTGGTTTTCAGCAGGAATGAATTGAATCCGGCTTCCCTGATCGCCTCAAGTCGCCTTTCCACCGGAACCAGGCTTATCGACTGGACTATCTTCACCTTGTGCATTTCGAGAGGAATATCCTTCCCGTTGAAAAACCTTACCGTTGCGTTTGTAGAAATCTTCTCCATTATTTTTTGTAGTTTTTAGGTTAGAAAATGAAAAGGCTTACCTTTTCGGGTAAGCCTTGTTCTGATATCTGATGACTGCATCTGTTACCAATCGCGACTTACCCCCGGAAGCCCGTGATAATAATAGTAGTAGTAATAATAGCAGCCAGTGATGATCATTTTAATATTTTTAAGCGCCGGACAAATCTACCTTTAATTTATTCAAGAAACAATAGTGAATGCGAGTAAATTTTGAAAATCATCACCATAGTGGTGAATTTGTGGAATTAGGTGTAAAGACGTCGGGATACCCCGGGGACTAAAGTCCCGGTGACCGGGAGGGGCTTTATTTACCGTCAGCTGAAGCTGACGGTAACCGAAAGAAACAAAGGGTTACACTTCCGGCTCTTCCGAGGATATTACCAAAAGGATTAAAATCTGGCCTAAGTCTTTCTGTTACCGTTGGCTTCAGCCAACGGCAGGGAACACACCTCCACCTTTCCGGGGGCTTAAGCCCCCTTTGGGTTTTCCCCGGGGAC
>CAYSBL010000045.1:0-7367 GCA_964429295.1 uncultured Rikenellaceae bacterium | reverse complement strand
TTACCGTCAGCTGAAGCTGACGGTAACCGAAAGAAACAAAGGGTTACACTTCCGGCTCTTCCGAGGATATTACCAAAAGGATTAAAATCTGGCCTAAGTCTTTCTGTTACCGTTGGCTTCAGCCAACGGCA
Source organism: uncultured Rikenellaceae bacterium (assembly GCA_964429295.1). GTDB lineage: Bacteria > Bacteroidota > Bacteroidia > Bacteroidales > VadinHA17 > LD21. The sequence goes on along the minus strand of CAYSBL010000045.1, from coordinate 7,236 downwards.
GGGAACACACCTCCACCTTTCGGGGGCTTCAGCCCCCTTTGGGTAAAAAAATTGTAAGCAAAAAAATAACAACAAAAAATTATCGTAAAACAATAAAAAATACTATGAATAACAATAAATAATTTACCTTAAACGATATGTAAAATGTTAAGTTATTAATTGTAATCAAATGATTTAAAAATTATTATAATCAATAATTGCAGATATTTGACATGATTCAATAGTCTGTATGGGGCAATTCTGGGGTGAATATCAATAATCTTGATTGCTCTTTTGTTTTGAACTGTTAATTTTTATTATCTTGCTTTCAATAAAACCCTGTAAATTTTGTTTTTTGTTGGCTGTAATTCAGAAGATTTCCTTTTTTCAGCAGCCCGGAACACGGGTAAGCTGAAACTCTTCGCCGGACTCTGATCAATACATGATCCATACCGTATAATTTTTATATTCCAAACTTTATCTGAAAAGCTGATAATGATAAATGACAAACTTATAAATCCTTCAGGAATAGCTGTTATAGGGGGATCGGATGATCTGATGAAACCCGGGGGAAAGATACTTCAAAATATTATCGACGGCGGTTATTCCGGCAGCCTCGTGGTTGTAAATCCGAAACAGGATGTCGTCCAGGGTGTAAAATCATACCGTGATATCAGGGAAATACCGCCGGTCGATCTGGCCATTCTTGCGATTTCAGCAAAATACTGTCTTGAAACGGTCGATATTCTTGCACGTCAGAAGAATGTGAAAGCGTTTATCATTATTTCGGCAGGTTTCAGCGAGACCAGTCAGGAAGGAAGGCAACTTGAGAAGGAAATTGCATCGGTGATAACTGAAACCGGCGGTTGTCTGATAGGCCCAAACTGCATTGGGGTTGTAACCCGGACCTACCATGGCGTATTTACCACACCTGTTCCCCTTCTGAGCGACAAGGGCTGCGATTTTGTCTCCGGCTCAGGTGCAACAGCCCTTTTTATAATCGAGTCGGCTCTTCCGAAGGGCCTCAGGTTCTCGAGCGTATTTTCAGTGGGCAACAGCGCCCAGACCGGGGTGGAAGAGGTTCTGGAATACTGGGACCTGAACTTCGATCCCGGCCGCAGCTCCCTCATTAAGCTAATCTATGTAGAATCAATATCCAATCCCGACAAACTGCTCCATCATGCTTCATCACTGATCCGGAAGGGATGCAGGATAGCTGCCATTAAAGCCGGAACGACAGAGGCGGGAAGCCGTGCTGCTACTTCCCACACGGGCGCTATGGCTTCATCCGATTCGGCGGTGGAAGCTCTCTTCAGGAAAGCCGGTATCGTCAGATGTTCAGGCCGTGAAGAACTTACTACAGTTGCATCGGTATTCATGCATAAACCATTAAAAGGCAGGAATATAGCCATTATCACTCACGCCGGGGGACCAGCAGTGATGCTTACCGATGCACTATCGTCAGGGGGAATGAATATACCCAGGCTGGGAGAAGAGGACCAGAAAAGAATCCTGGCAATGATGAATCCTGGTGCCTCTGCGCTCAATCCCATCGACATGATAGCCACAGGATCTGTTGAACAACTCGGAACTGTTATCGATTATGTCGACAGCGAGGTGAAAGGTATTGACGGTATGAGCGTCATATTCGGGAACAACGGTCTCAACGATATGACCGGGGTGTATGAACTTCTTCACAGCAAGATACAGGAATGCCGGAAGCCGCTCTACCCAATACTGCCCTCCATATCAAGCTCATTCAGGGAACTTGAATATTTCATGAGCAAGGGCAATGTTAACTTCCCTGATGAGGTTGTTCTCGGCAGGGCTCTCACCAGGATTTACAACACTCCCAATCCCGCCGAGGAGAAGATCTTCCTCGAAAATGTGGATGTGCCCCAGATACGCAGGGTTATCGACAGCTGTGGCAACGGTTATCTCGAGCCCGCCAGGATACAGGAACTTCTGAGGGCGGCAAACATCCCTCTTGTTAGGGAGGGAGTGGCCAAAACACCCGGTGAGATAATCGAACTTGCCGGGAGCATCGGGTATCCCGTGGCCCTTAAGGTAGTCGGTCCTGTCCATAAGTCTGATGTAGGAGGAGTGACGCTCAACATCAAATCGCAACGCCACCTGGAGGCTGAATTTTCCAGGATGGAGAAAATCGAGGATGTGACCGGCGTGATGATACAGGAAATGCTTGCCGGAACCGAGCTTTTCATTGGCGCCAAGTATGAACCAAGGTTCGGCCATATAATCCTTTGCGGACTCGGAGGAATTTTCGTGGAAGTGCTCGGCGATATTTCCTCAGGTCTTGCCCCACTTACCATCAACGAGGCCAGTTCCATGATAAGAAGCCTGAGGGCATACAAGATAATACGGGGTACAAGGGGAAAACCCGGGATCAACGAAGCCCTGTTCGCTGAAATAATAGTCCGTTTGTCAAGCCTCCTCAGGTTTGCTACAGAGATTAAGGAACTTGACCTCAATCCGTTGATTGGCAGCGAGAAGAGTGTCACGGTGGTGGATGCCAGGATCAGGATCGAGAAAGGTTAATGATCATTTTCCTGAATTATCTTCAAAATTTTCCTTATGTTGGAGGACTTTTTTTAATGCTTAAATGTAACCAGCAACCAGTAACCGGTATTCAGTATTCGGTATTCAGTATTCGGTATTTGAATCTTAACTTTGAACCTTGAACATTTGAAACCCTGAAACTCTGAAACGTGACCAGCAACAAGCAACCACTTAAATTAATTACACCATGATAATCCCACAGCTTTCGGTCTTCCTTGAGAACAAGTCGGGGCGACTTACTGAAGTCCTTGAAGCGCTTGGAAAGGAGAACATAAGGATCATTGCGCTGAGTGTTGCCGACACATCCGAATTCGGTATACTGCGCCTGATCGTTCCTGATCCCGACAAAGCCAGGGCGCTGCTCAAGGAACAGCTTTTCACAGTCAACATCTCTGAGGTCATTTCAGTCAGGACGCCGAATGAAGCTAAATATTATGCCCGTCTGCTCAGGATTCTTTCCGACCTTGACATAAGCGTTGAATACACTTATGCATTCCCGCATGGCCGGGATGCCGTGATAATATTAAGGTGCAGCAACAACGATGAGGCTGTCAAGGCACTCAGAAATAATAATATTGAGCTGCTAAGCGCAAAGGAACTTAAGGAATTTTAGGAAATGGAAATCTGGAACAGGCATTTCGAATGCATGGATCGTGATGAACTGAGGAGGGTTCAAAGTGAGCGCCTCATTGAAACAGTTGAGAGGGTTTACTTCAATGTGCCTTATTACAGGCATAAAATGCAGGAGGCCGGACTTGGTCCCGAAAAGATAAGGTCGATTGATGATCTGAAGAACCTTCCTTTCACAACAAAGCAGGATCTGAGGGACAATTACCCCTTCGGCCTTTTTGCCGTACCCATGAGTGAGATAGTAAGGATACATGCTTCGTCAGGCACCACCGGAAAACCAACTGTTGTCGGTTATACCAGGAATGACATTTCAACATGGTCGGAAGTTATGGCCCGCACACTGACCTGTGCAGGAGCCAACCGTCACGATTTTATACAGATCGCCTACGGTTACGGATTATTTACCGGTGGTCTCGGACTGCATTACGGCGGAGAGAAGATAGGAGCTTCAGTTATACCGATCTCGGGAGGGAACACCCAGCGCCAGATCCAGATCATGCACGATTTCGGAAGCACCGTTCTTGCGTGCACCCCCTCATATGCCCTCTATCTGGCCGAAGCCATGATGGAAAGCGGGATAAACCGCAATGAATTCAGGCTAAAGGCCGGCGTTTTCGGAGCCGAACCCTGGACAGAAAACATGAGGAGGGAAATTGAGGATAAACTGAAGATCAAGGCAATAGATATTTATGGTTTGAGCGAGGTCATAGGTCCTGGCGTGGCAAGCGAATGTCTTGCACAGGAAGGACTTCATATCTTCGAGGATCATTTTTATCCTGAGATTATCGATCCGGAAACACTGGAGGTGCTGCCAGAGGGCTCTGTCGGAGAACTTGTTTTCACAACCCTTACCAAGGAAGGCCTGCCTCTTATAAGATACCGGACACGTGACCTTACAAGGCTTAACTTCGGAAGATGCAAATGCGGCAGAAGCATGGTAAGAATGGATAAATGCCTCGGCAGAAGTGATGATATGCTGATCATCCGTGGAGTGAACCTCTTCCCGTCGCAGGTGGAAAGCGTCCTGCTTGAAATGAGTGAGATAAAACCTCATTATCAGCTTATTGTTGACAGAGTAAATAATCTCGATACCCTCGAACTGAAGGTAGAGGTCGATGAAGCCTTCTTTCTTGACAAGATCAGCCAGCTTGAAACCCTGAGGATGAAAATACAGGATAACCTGCAGAGCTCACTTGGACTCGGTATTAAAGTAACCCTTGTTGAACCCAAAATACTGGAGAGAAGCGAAGGCAAGTCAAAAAGGGTTATCGACAGGAGGAAATTTTAACCATTTATCATGGATAATATACCAATATCTGAAGATATTATAGAGTCGGTGAAGGAAGCCACCGGAATTCTTTCTCCCGGAACGGCTTCCATAAGGGAGATCGTCTCTCTTGTCAACCGTATTGAGAGGGAGACAGGGATCCGGTTCGTTCGAATGGAAATGGGAGTTCCTGGCCTGCCGGCTCCTGAGATAGGGACCAATGCTGAAATAGAAGCCCTGAAAAGCGGGGTGGGTTCACTTTATCCCGATATTGCAGGCCTGAGGTCGCTGAAGGAAGAAGCCTCCCGTTTCATCCGGCTTTTTCTCAACATAAATGTCAGCCCAGCGGGATGCATTCCGACTGTGGGTTCAATGATGGGATCGATGATATGCTTTCTTGTTGCAAACAGGAACGACAGGAACAAGGAGGGTTCCCTGTTCATCGATCCGGGATTCCCGGTGCAGAAGCAGCAGGTCAAAATGCTCGGTCATGACTATTTTTCCTTCGACATATACAATTACCGGGGTCAGAAGCTCAGGGCGAAGCTCGAATCTTTCCTTGAAACAGGAAAGGTATCTTCGCTGATCTATTCCAATCCCAACAATCCTACCTGGATCTGCCTCACCGAGGAAGAACTATCAATAATAGGAGAACTATGCAGGAAATATGACGTTATTGCCATTGAGGATCTTGCATATTTCGGGATGGACTTCAGAAAGGATTATCTTAATCCGGGCGAACCTCCTTTCCAACCTACAGTAGCCCGTTATACCGACGACTATGTACTGCTGATCTCCAGCTCCAAGATTTTCAGCTATGCCGGCCAGAGAATAGCCGTCATGGCTATTTCCGACCACCTGTTCAACCGTTCATACCCCGATCTTCTCAGGTATTACTCATCAGCTAAATTCGGCCACTCGGCAATATTCGGTGCGCTTTACGGGATTTCGGCCGGTGTTACTCATTCGGTTCAGTACGGATTTTCTGCCCTGCTTAAAGCAGTCAACGACGGGACATACAAGTTCAGGGACGATATAATTGAGTACGGTGAAAAGGCGAAGATAATGAAGGAACTGTTCACGGGTAACGGATTCATTATCACTTACGATAAGGATATTGATGAGCCGATAGCCGATGGATTTTATTTTACCATTTCCTATCCGGGAATGACTGCCTCTGAACTTATAGATGCTCTTATCCCATTCGGAGTAAGCGCCATCACTTTAAATACGACAGGAAGCGAGAGAAAAGACGGTCTAAGAGCGTGCGTTTCGCAGGTTCCCCGTTCACTTTTCGGTGATCTGGAATACCGACTGAAATGTTTCAGAGAAAAATATCCAGTAAATAATTAAAAGTCATAATATGGCAAAAATCAAAGGAAGCATCGTAGTTGATGTGGAGAGGTGCAAGGGATGCGAGATATGTATGGTGTCGTGTCCCACCGGTACAATTGCCATGGCCAGGGAGGTCAACGGCAAGGGATACCATTACGCATACCCGGCTAATCCCGATCTGTGCATAGGATGCGCAAATTGTGCCATTGTTTGTCCCGACGGGGTGATAACAGTTTATAAAATCAAAGTATAACGGCCATGGAAAGAGAACTTAGATTGATGAAGGGAAATGAGGCTGTTGCCGAAGCAGCCATCAGAGCCGGGGCTGACGGATATTTCGGATATCCGATAACACCGCAAAGCGAGATTATTGAATACCTGATGGAAGCCAACCCGGCTGCCACCACCGGAATGGTCGTTGTTCAGGCGGAAAGTGAGGTGGCTGCCATTAATATGGTTTATGGCGGAGCAGGTTGCGGCAAAAAAGTGATGACCACATCCTCCTCTCCGGGAATTAGCCTTAAACAGGAGGGAATAACCTATATAGCCGGAGCGGAGCTTCCATGCCTTATTGTAAACGTTGTCAGAGGAGGCCCCGGTCTTGGTACAATCCAGCCGGCCCAGTCGGATTACTTCCAGGCTGTTAAGGGAGGCGGTCACGGTGATTATCACCTTATCGTTCTCGCTCCGGCCTCGGTTCAGGAGATGGCCGATTTTGTCAGCCTGGGATTTGACCTTGCCTTCAAATACAGGAACCCGGTGATGATCCTTTCCGACGGAGCCATCGGCCAGATGATGGAAAAAGTATGGCTCGATCCGCCCAGGGAAAGGTCGAAGGAGATACCCGAATGGGCTACCACTGGCAAACCTGCAAACCGGGAAAGAAATATCATAACATCGCTTGAGCTGGATCCTTACAGGCAGGAGGTCTTCAACCAGAAGCTGGTGGCAAAATACAATGAGATCAGGGAGAAAGAGGTCCGTTTCGAGGAATACCAGTGCGAGGATGCCGAGTATCTCATGGTTGCTTACGGAACGAGCGCAAGGGTGTGCCAGAAGGCTGTTCAGCTTGCCCGTGAGCAGGGTATCAGGGCCGGACTGTTGAGACCTATAACGCTTTTCCCCTTCCCGGAGAAAAGGATCAGTGAACTTGCCGGCCAGGTCAGAATGGCACTGGCAGTTGAGATGAGTGCCGGACAGATGGTCGAGGATGTCAGGCTGGCCGTCAACGGGAAGGTCCCCGTGCATTATTATGGCAGGATGGGCGGAATGGTGCCAACACCCGATGAAGTTGTTGAAAACCTTAAAGAACGGATCATAGGAGGCTGAGACATGAAGGAAGTTACAGGAATAAAGGAATATATAAAGCCGGAAAATCTGGCTTACAGGAAATCATCCCTGCTTACCGGTGATGTTATGCATTACTGCCCCGGCTGCGGACACAGCAC
>CAYSBL010000044.1:0-25765 GCA_964429295.1 uncultured Rikenellaceae bacterium | reverse complement strand
TGCCGACATATTCCCACACCGTGAAGGCAAGCTGCTGGGTGTAATAGGGATGCGACCTGGTGATCTTCAGTATTTCCGCGGATATTGGAGCAGCTTCCTCAATGAAACCTGTAAACCTGTATTCAAGATATAAAAGGAATTTTTCCGTTGGAATTATTCCGAGAGTGTAAAGGGTTCCGAACCGGTAAAATGGCGATTCCTTCTTTTCAAAGATCTCCCTTATCATCGATTCGCTGCTTCCCATGAATACATAGTTTATGTTCTTGTGATCCTGTATGTTGGAGCGCAATATCCTGTCCAGGCCGCTGTTTATCCTGAAGATATCCTGAAACTCATCTAAAACGACAATAAGTTTTTCATCTTCTTTGCCCAGCTTGCCAATCAGGCCCAGAACATCCTCGAGGGGGGCCAAGTCGCGCGATCCGGGGGTGAACGATACCTCAACCTCCCCGGTTAATGGATTCATATTGACAGATGGGATCAGACGGAACGATTTAATGAAGGCGCTTATCCTACGGAAAGGGAAGATCCTGTAAATCTTCTTAAGAAGCTGGGCCGCAAAATCCTCCTCCGACAGAACGACCTGAAGATCGAGGTAGATGTGTTTCCTGTCCGATTCATTAAGTATCTTCTTTATCAGGCTTGTCTTTCCAAAGCGCCTTGGACTTATTATTACCTGGCCATTTGAAAGCGTCCCCTTTATTTTGTAAGTTCCTGCCTGTGTAATAGTTACAACCGAACCGACAACCTCCGCCACAGCCGGCTCAACAGTTATTGATGCCGTATTCAGGAAGATCAAATCAACCTCCGAGCTGTCCAGTTCATAATCTGAAGGATCTTCAGATGTTGCGGGATCTTCTCCTTCAACCGTTTTTTCGCAGGCAGTGAATATGACAGAGGCAAGAGCCAAAAACAGTATGGTAAAGCAGTAGAATGTCTTCAAATGAATAATGATTCAGTTAATCATCATCATCGTCATTGGTATTCCCGTCCACCGGGGTTCCAGGAACCTGCATCCCTTCAGTGTCATAGTAGATGGTTATTATACACGTGTCTTTCAGAAAATCTATCTTTCCCGTTTCCAGACGGTTGATCTTTTTTATACCTGTCCTTTCGCACAGATCCCTGATTAGCTCTTCCCTCTTCTCCGGTTTTATAAGATCTATTTTCTCATAAATGATTACCTTCTGTGATTCGTGCTTCAAAAGCCAGAGTTTTTCAAAGCCGAAGGTTATGAAAATGATTACTGAATTCGCAAAAATAAGATCAACAATGCTGGTTTTTTCACTGGCAAGGGCATTGATAACTGATATTCCGATTGCGATGAACAGATATGTCATTTCTTTTATTGGTATGGCATCAGTCCGGTATCGTATTATTCCGAAAATTGCAAATAGTCCAAGTGCAAACCCAATCTGCAGCTTAACACTTTCAAGCATGAAACACAACAGGAATACGACAGTGGAAATAAGAATGAATGTGAAAAGATAATCTTTTCTTCTGGCAGTGCTATAATAAAGCCACCTGACAAGAAGTACTATTACCACCGTATTCAGGACAAACCTTGATACAAGCTCAATAAAATCGGAGATATTTATTAACCGGATACCCGGGATATCAATAAATGTGGCGACTGGAATATTCATTTTCAATTTTGTTGATTAGTAGCAATTTGGTCTTTATAATATTCTTTTTGGGAGGATTACATAGTACAGCGACGCCGACACAGTATTTGCTGAAGCCGGTAGGATGAAGCCCCATATCTTTGAGAATAGCAGTTGCCTTTGATCTTGACAATCCGGAATATTTTTTAAGCTCGAGGATTGCCAGACCGGGTATATTAAACCGGGTGGGACCGTTACTCCCATAAGAAAGATTGAAATCAAGTGTCATGCGCTCGTTGAATTCAGGGTTGACAAAGGTAACCCTACGGAACTCATTACTTATAACAGGACTGATCGAAAGCTTTTCTCCCGGGATGTGCCGGCTCAGGAATTCCAGTCCCTCGTTATCGCACTTGTTCTCAGAGGTAAGACTATTTTCAATACGCCATTTAATCGTCCGGTTCCCGTCTTTCCTCATCTTCACTTCAAGAAAAGTTATGCCTGAATTCACATATGTTCTGTAACGGACTTTGGATCGTCCGGTCCTTCCCGTAACATGCTGATTGAAGAAAGAATAATCTGAGGTATCAAGATATACTGTATGATAGTCGAATATCCTTTCTCCATTGATTTCAAGCACCCTGCCGTCGCCATCGAGTCTTTCAAGAAACTCAGGTATTTTATAAACAGGCAGTATGTACTTGGTATCTACCCTGTCCATTAACCTTACTTTATCCAGCTTATCAAGCCCGACCGGTCTGAATGAACTCAATATATCAGTTATTCCGGATATCATTGTGAATTCATAGTAAAACGGCCCTGTTTCTTTTTTTGATACATCCGGTTCCGGAATTAATACAGAATAATACAATCTTGTACTTATTTACCCTAATGCTTTTGTAATAATTTTGTGTCATGTGAAAAAACAATTTCATTTTAGGGTAAAATCAATCCTGGCTGTAATATAGTAGGAACTGTTAGTTAAACGAGTAAAGTTAATACGGGGATGGCTGGAATCAATCAGGTCGAATTCGATCAGATTTTTATGCACTGGTATTACCCGGTAAGGAACTCGGTGTACTATAAGACCAGAGATATGCAGGAGGCTGAGGATATTGCGCAGGAGACATTCCTTAAAATCTGGGAGAAAAGGGGGACGATCAATATTCAGACAATATAATTATCTTCATGGCATTTTTAATTTCTTACTACCTGAAAAGATGATCAAATATCATGTTACAACCAGAGGAGTTTCAATTGCCGAGATACTTGCGGGATCGGAGATGATAAATTCGACTGAAGACATCCTGGATACCATGGCAGACGCCGGTTATAACGGAAGCACCGGTTTGATTATTCATTCGGAAAGCCTGAACAGGGATTTCTTCGACCTGAAAACCCGTATTGCCGGCGAGATCCTCCAGAAGTTTTCCAATTACAGGATGAAACTGGCCATTATCGGCGATTTCTCCGATATCAAAAGTAAAAGCCTTCGCGATTTTATAAGGGAAAGCAATAAGGGCGGAGTTATAAACTTTGTTGCTTCCCTTGAAGATGCCATAGAAAGGCTGGGGAGATAAGAACTGCATACGGCATGCACTATTCCGTCCGTCTCTCCGTCTCTAAGTCCCTTCGTCACTTCGTCTTCTTCACGCCTTTCTTCTGGCCCTGAGCCACCTCTCAAAAAACGGATCATCAATATAGTAAGAGGTCCCATCCTTTATGACCATCCCCTTTTTCACCAGCCTCTGAAGGGTGCTGTAAACCGTGCTCGCAGCTCCGGTGCCGGACTGCCTGCTGAATTCATCCGACAACGGACTTAGTGCGCTCGACGACATCCCCGCAAGCACCATCATGTCGGTGCGGTTTAACGTGTTCCACAGCAGTTCAAAATCCTTGTCGTGGCTGGTCACTATCTCTTCGGCTGCCAGCTCCGCAACATCCTTAACATACCCATTGCGGCTTACCTGTTCCCACACCGTGAAGGCAAGCTGCTGGGTGTAATAGGGATGCGAGCGGGTAATTTCAAGAATCTCATCTGAAACAGCAGCTGCTTCCTCAACAAACCCGGTAAACCCGTACTCCAGGTAAAGCTTGAATTTATCCTGTGGAATCCTGCCGAGAGTGTAAAGGGTTCCGAAGCGGTAAAAAGGCGATTCCTTCCTTTCGAAGATCTCCCTTATCATCGACTCGCTGCTTCCCATGAACACATAGTTTATGTTCCTGTGATCCTGGATACAGGAGCGAAGCATCCTGTCTAAACTGCTGTTTATCCGGAAGATATCCTGAAACTCGTCAAGGACGACGATCAGCTTTTCATCTTCTTTGCCCAGCTTGCCAATAAGGCCCAGAACATCCTCGAGGGGTGCCAGGTCACGCGATCCGGGGGTGAATGATATCTCCACCTCCCCGGTGACGGGATTCATTATGACCGACGGGATCAGACGGAACGACTTGATGAATGTGCTGATCTTCCGGAAAGGGAAGATCCTGTAGATCCTCTTCAGGAGCTGGGCCGCAAAATCTTCCTCCGACAGTACCACCTGAAGATCGAGGTAGATGTGTTTTCTGTCCGATTCATTCAGTACTTTTCTTATAAGACTCGTCTTGCCAAAGCGCCTCGGACTTATTATTATTAAATGGTTTTCACTTCTGAGGTGAGATGAAATATATGCAAGCTCATCCTCCCTGTCGGTAAAGTGAACACCGTCAACTATGGTCCCGAATTTGAACGGATTGTTTCTCATGATTTTTTACGATAATATTCGTTACGAAAATATTCGGATATAAAGTTACGAAAATATTCGGATATAAAGTTGCGAAAATATTCGGAACACAGAAGTCCTTAAAACTCTGAACCGGGTCGCCTGTCGACGAGTTCACCAATGGTAAACTCCGGAACGTCTAAACTCCGGATCGTTCTCCGCCATGAAATTTTTGTCCGGGACAGGAGCCGGTCTGAAAAATACTTCCTACATTGTAGCATAAACCAAAATGCTAAATATAAAAACTTTACGGGGAAGCTTAATCGGCGTAGTCGCGTACTTATTTAATTTTGAAATTGTTAAGGATGAATAAATATTTTTCGTCACCTGTTCTTTATTCTGTTCTGGCTGCTTTTTGTATGGCCATCGCAAATCCGGTCCCTGGCCAGAGAAAGATGGAAGATCTCAGCCGCGGGATTATTGCCGTTCGCAAATCAGCAGATTCTGTATTCATAGGATGGAGGCTACTCGGAACGGAACCTTCCGATATAGCTTTCAACATTTACCGCCAGACGGGGGAAACAGGCCCCGTAAAGCTAAATTCAAATCCCATCAATACAGTTACCTTCTTTGAAGACGCAAATTCTGATTTCAGTGTCGACAATATCTATTCGGTCAGACCGGTTATTGACGGAATTGAGCAGGAAGACCATTCTTCATTTGCTTTGAAGGCCGGAACTCCGGTTCGTCAATATCTAAACATACCTCTCAGGACACCTGCCGGTTACACACCGAATGACATCTCTCCCGGCGATCTTGACGGCGACGGCGATTATGAGCTGGTACTTCACCAGACCGGCAGAAGTATCGACACTCCTTCGCCCGGCATTTCAGGTATACCCATATTCCAGGCCTATGATATGGACGGTACTTTTCTCTGGGAGATAAGTCTCGGGAAAAATATCCGCGAAGGAGCTCATTACACACAGTTCATGGTATATGATCTCGACAGCGACGGCATAGCAGAATTTGCATGCAAAACCGCCGACGGGACCATCGACGGGCTTGGAAAGGTTATAGGAGATTCAACGAAAGACTGGAGAAACCTCGACAGATCGGCCGGGCCCCTGTACGGCAAGATTCTTGACGGCCCGGAATATTTTACAGTTTTCAGCGGTAAAACCGGCGAAGCCCTGGCTACAACCGATTATATTCCAAATCGTTATCCCCTTAACGGATGGAACGGTCACGGCGGTAATGGCGGAAGCGACAGCACCGGGAACCGTGTCGACCGGATGCTCGCGTGCGTCGCTTACCTCGATGGAGTCCATCCCAGTGTCATTATGTGCAGGGGCTATTATGGAAGGTCGGTACTGGCAGCCTGGGACTGGAGGAACGGTAAACTTACCTCAAGGTGGGTATTTGACAGCAGGGACGGTGAAAATCCCTATTCAGGCCAGGGGAATCATAACCTTACTGTTGCGGATGTGGATAATGACGGACGGGATGAGATTATTTACGGTTCAATGGTTGTCGATGACGATGGGAAAGGACTGTTTTCAACCGGCCTTCGCCATGGCGATGCTCTTCATGTCGGGGATCTCGATATTGAACGTCCCGGACTTGAAGTATTCGGCATTCATGAGATAGAGGATAAAACAACAGGGTACGGAGTTGCCGTTTTTGATGCCAGGACCGGGGAAGTACTGTTCAAAAATTCCCTTAACCAGGATGTGGGACGAGGAGTGGCGGAAGATATCCACCCATTGAATCCGGGAGCGGAAATGTGGTGGTCTGGTTCCAACGGACTCTTTTCAATGAAAGGAGAAAGAATAGGTGATTCACCTTCCTCGATAAACTTTGTTGTATGGTGGGACGGCGACCTGAGCAGGGAACTTCTTGACGGCAATCATGTGGACAAATACGGCACGGGACGGTTATTCACCGCCGATGGCTGCCTGTCAAATAACGGTTCCAAATCAACACCCGCACTCAGCGCTGACCTCTTTGGAGACTGGCGTGAAGAGATCATCTTCAGGACATCCGATAATCAGAATCTGAGAGTTTATACTACCACATTACCCTCGGTCCACAGGATCCCCACTTTGATGAGCCATCCCCAATACCGTCTGTCGGTTGCTACCCAGAATGTGGCTTATAACCAGCCTCCCCATACCGGATTCTATATCGGAAGGCTGAGGACCGATTGAACGGCGTATTAATACGGGGAAAGGGAAGGCTGATTAAATATTCTATCTTTATGCCCTTAAGAAAGGTTGAATGGGCTATTCACTTAAAGGATTTTTTTACCGGATATTTATTGATCCGCTTATCTCCGGACTCAGGAAGCAACTAGTCTCCATGATCCTGCCGGGGGATAAAGTGATCGATATAGCCTGCGGAACAGGAGCGCTTTCGCTGGAAATGTCAGGCCGCGCCGGTCATGTTACAGGTATCGACCTTTCAGAAGATATGATAGCTACTGCCCGTCTCACGGCACAAAAGCGCCGGATTCAGAATATTACATTCGAACTGATCGATGCAACAGACCTCTCATGTTACACGGACAGCAGCTTCGATGTTGCCGTTTCTACACTGGCAATGCATCAGTTTGATCCGGAAACAGGAGTGAAGGTGTTGAATGAAATGAAGAGACTTGCAAAACGGGTAATAATAGCCGATTATAACTGCCCTATGAAGCCTGGTCCGGCAAAATGGCTCGCCTGGGGCATCGAACGCATTGCAAGAGGCGACCACTATCGTAACTTCAGAATTTATATGGCTGCCGGCGGCATGCAAAGACTGGCCGGAGAGGCTGGGTTAACAATAATCTCTCAGGAGGAGAAAGGCAAGGGTGTATTCACAATAGCATTATTATCGCCATCTGGTACAGAAAAGGCATAACCTGCAGCAAACCGGCGAAAAAAACAGTGAATACTGTCATTAATTAATAGGATTATCTTGTTCCTGAAAATCGAACCATCTGACTCCTTGTTGCTTCGTGGTTTACTCCGCGTGACTCGTGTCCCATTGTAAAAAGACAGGACTTTTGGTCCCAAAAGCAATCGGCTACCTGACTTCCTTTGTTGGAATCCCCAGATACCGCCCTTTGGCTAAAAGAACAGGGTGAATCCGATGGCCGACCCCAGATTGTTACCTTTTAACTTGGCATTTGCGTCTTCCGAGTAGGTTAGTTTTGTACTGGTCAATTGAATTCCAAGATCGACTGAGATACTTTCGGTGATGAAATAAGCCAGACCAAGACCGCCTCCAAAAGCATATCCGGAGAAAGATTCCTCGTCAATGTCAGACTTTTCAGTTGCTTTTGCATATCCTAAACCTGCCTGAATATAAGGCCTGAAGGAGGATTCAAGCGGAATGTAATACATTAAGGTCGGCATAAGCACAAGCTGGTTTGATTTGTAAATGTTTTCCACAGAATGTGAGTAATTTCCTGAGAGCGCAATGGCAAAATTGTTTGCGACAAAATACCCAATAGCCGGCATGAACTCAAAGGAATCCATCTCCGAACTACCAGATGGACCCGATGTCCCGTTATATGAAAGATTTGACTCCGTTCGGACGAATTCCAGGCTGGTTTTGCCGGAAACTATCAGAGTCCCCTTTTCTGTCTGCGAAAAAGTTACGGACGACAGTACGAAGAAACTGATCATTAAGAATGCTTTTGCTTTCATGGTATCAATTATTTTAGGTTTAAGATTTAATATGGGTTCAGACAAAAATGAACTGCTACAAAAATTATTGTTTGATATAACGGCCTGGTTTTACCAGATATTTTACCCATGACATTTTTTCCCATGGCAATAAGGATATGATGTAAAATGAACTCATATTTAGTTTGTTTATGGTTACGATGACTTTACGTTCTCGGCATTACAATAATCTTAATGCTAATAAACCTGCTTGCAGTGTATTGTAAATCAGGTTACTGACCTTTGTTGTCAAATGATTTGGCACTTTGCAGATATAGGGTGTATATTTTTTCATTATGCATTGTAACAAATCAAGGAATTGATCCATTTCATAGTGAAACTAAATTCTTTTGGCATATGGAATGCATATTTGAAAAGCCGGGAAACAAACTCAGTATAAAAAAAGGCAAAAAAATTTCATTAAAACCTGATCCGGGTTTAATGAAAATTCTCATCATGACCGTTATAGTGGTTTTATTTTCAGGAAACAGGGCTCTCCCCCAGGCAGTGCTTGGATTATCAGCAGGAGGAGGAATCGGGAAGGTTTCGCACTCTTTCACTCAATCCGGCGAAAAGCAAAGCCTTTCTTTTCCAGGTCCGGGTATGTATATTTCCGGTGAACTCTCCTGGGACAAGATTTATTTCGATATGTCACTTGCCCTGTTGTTTAATACAGGTAATGTCAGACTCGGAGAAACCACACAGGACCTTTCTGATTATAGTTCAGCATACGCTCTCGATTTCAATGCTTTCGGGATAGGATACAAGTTCCCTTTAAATGAAAAGATTGAAGCGGGAAGCGCGCTCGGTTTTCATGTATCTTCAATATATCTTAATCCTGAAGACCAGGATGACGTTACTAAACTCAGGCTTGGCGGTTATTACGGAATTATAGGATTGGATATCATACCTCGTATGCGTTATTCATTAAGCAATTCACTAAAAATAACACTTAGTGTGCCTGTGGGACTTGATTTCGGACCCATGAGTGAGGATGTAGTAGTTGGTAATATCAGGGTTGGAAAATCACCTGCAATCGTACAGCCGGCGTCACTCGAACCTGAGTTCAGTGGAGTTTCCTATGGTATTTATCTGTCAGCAGGCTACTTCTTCCAGCTTTCCCGTTAAATCCCCTTCGGCTATCTTCCGCCCGGAAGTCTATATCCTGCCATTCTGCAGGATATAGCTGTTTTCTATATATTAGAGGTCAAAATTTTTTATAATTTAGTGTAACGGTTATCTGGTCGCCCTGCCGGGGCAGATTGGTTAAAACTATTTGTTTTTTGCAGTACCGGGCCCTCGTGTAATTCAGATAAGGCTAAAAACATATACAAATGATCATCAGGTCAGTCTTTGTTATCATAGCCGCGCTGCTTTTTCCGGCAATTGGTTTTGCAGCTGCGGCTGATATGAAGATTCATGCAAAAGATACCCTGTATGCCGGCAGTCTCTTCAGAAAAGCTATGGATTTTGATCGTGAAGCTGTGTATGACAGTGCTGTCTTCTATTACCAGTCAGCTGGCCGTGAATATCTCAAAAAAAGGTCCTTTAAGAAATACCTTGAATGCAGTAACAGGATCATTTCGGCAAAAATCAATGCAGGTTATAATGAAGGACTTATCAGGGAGGCAAAAGAAAATATTGCCTTTAGCATCGATAAACTCGGAGAGAAGTCATCCGCAACAGGGGAGTGTTATTTCAAATTGGGAAATATTTATCTGGAAGAAAGGAAACTTGATTCTGCACTGATATGGTTTAAAAAATCTCTTGATATATATAGGAACCCGAACAACGCGGATAACATTGCTGTCGCCGACATCTATCGCGGTATCGGGATTATTCAAAGTAACAGAGGATTATTCGATTCAGCCAGGAAGAATATAGAGAGAAGTATTGACATTCGAAAAAACTATTTCATGGCAGAGGACGGCAATTTCGCTTCCGATTACAATGCTCTTGGATCAATAGCGTATCATCTTGGCCGGTATGACAGCTGTGAGTATTATTTTGGCAGGGTGGCACGCATACGGGAAAACACCAGTGGCAAGTTTCACCCTCTGACAGCGGAAGCTTACAATAACCTTGGGGTTCTGTTCATGGAAAAGGCAATGTGGGATACAGCCATGATATTACACCGCAAAGCCTATGAAATAAGGCTTGTCAGGCTGCCCCCGAATCATAAAGATATAGCCCTGAGCCTTAATAACCTGGCCAATGTATATATGGCTATGGGGGATAATGAAACCGCCCTGTCCCATCACCGGAAGGCTCTTGATATCCGCCTGGCATTGCATGGCTCAGAAGATCATACGGATATTGCCATGAGCTATACTAACATCGGGGTACTCTTACGTGAAACTGGAAGGTACCGGGAAGGCCTGGATTATTTCCGGGCAGCACTTGAAATACTATTACGGACGCTGGGAGAGGATAGCCCTTACACTGCTTCTGCATATAATAATGTCGGTGCCGGCTATGATGATCTCGGTGACTATAATAACTGCCTGAAATATCTGAAAAAAGCCCTTTCGCTCAGACTGGCCAGGGGACCCGATGCTCCGGGAATTCCAGGATCGTACAATAATATAGGGACTATCTACAAAAAAAAGGGTGATATCGATCTTGCACTTGCCTATTATCGTATCAGCCGTGAAAAAAACAGGAAAGCCTTTGGGGAGATGCATCCCGATATGGCATCAAACTACAGGAAAATGGGAGATATATTTCTTCTTAAAGATCAGAATGATACTGCACTGTACTATTATAACAGGGCCCTTCATATCGATACCTGCATCATTGAAAAGAACAATCCCGCTGTTGTTGAAGACTTTCTGAACAGGGGAATGGCTTACGGACAGCTGAATGATCGCGTGCGGGAACTAAACGATTACAAGTCTGGCCTTGCAATGTCAGAGACGATCTACGGAGAGTCACATCCCATGACTGCCGGATTTTATACAAAAATCGCACACAACATGCTGTCGGGTCCTTATCCCGACTCAGCATTATTCTTCATGAGAAGAGCCCTTGAAATAAAAAAGACGATATATCCTTCCCGTCATCCCGGTCTTTCATCTGCTTTTAAAGAAATGGGAATTATTCTGGAAAGGACTGGTCACCCCGATTCTGCAATGATAATGTTTAATAAATCATTAGTGGCAAACTATCAGGGTGAAGCAGATAATAACGGAATTGAAAGATCACTGGTCATCGACGGACCATTGTTTGCATCTTCACTTATTGATATGAGCAGACTTAAGTACGACGAATACCTGAAAACCGGCAATATCAGTGCATTAAGGGATATAACTATTAATTTTGATCTTGTAAAATCATTGACACAGTCTGCAGTATCGGATTTTCTGCTTGAAGAAACAAAGATAGGACTGCTTAACGAACTTTCGGCTCAGACATATTACGGTGTGGATGCTGCTTACAGGCTTTTCATGATATCGGGCAACAGGGAACACCTCTTCAAGGCCCTGGAGTTTTCCGAACTGAATAAAGCATCATTGCTTCAAAGTCTTGTTTTCAGGTACAGGGACAAAAGGAATGCTGATATACCAGACTCGCTTCTGTACAAAAGAAGAAATCTTACAGGGTATATAGATTATCTGCGGATGCAGGTCAAACAGAAAAAAACAGGATCAGGCATCCATCCGTACCGCATTGACAGCCTTCTCATTTCCCTCCGTGCGGTTAATGATACCATAAACCATTATTCGGTTACTGAAAAGATGATGTCATTTCCGTCAGGCAAGGAATTGTATGATACTCTCATCAGGAATCTCGGACCAAGAACAGCACTGATAAGCTATTACGCGAATGATACTTCCCTGTTCACATTTGTAATATCGGATGACACCCTGGTTTTGAAAAAAACCAGACTGGACCGGCCGGGAGCATTGAAACAAAAGGTTGAGGACTATATTTCAGCACTCAGGAAATATGACCGAGACAGGGTGACTTTACTCGGACATGAAATTTATAACCTTGCAATCAGAGATATTGAACCTGTTCTGAAAGACAAGGAAAAACTTGTAATCATTCCCGACAAGATTCTGCTTTATCTGCCATTTGAAACGCTTGCCCGGACATATAAACCGGCAGGGAAATTCAGCGATTTCAGTCATCAGGATTACCTGGTCAACGATTTCGGGATAACTTACCATTATAGTGCAGGGTTATGGGCAGCGGGCATTCCTCCTGTGAAGGCTGAAAATAACCGCTTGCTTGCTTTTGCCCCTGTTTTCAATTACCGGAGCACAGGGAACGACGGAAATAAACCTGCAGCAATAAATGAATCTGATTATAAAGGTAAAACGATCAGTTCCAACCGTGATCCTATAAAGTCCTACGCCGAATTGCCCTTCTCACTCGAAGAAACTGACAGTCTGAAAGCCTTATCTCTAAGGTACGGTCTGGGAGCTGATATTTTCACCGGACAGATTGCATCAGAGAAAAACCTGAAGGAAAATATAGCAAATCACAGGTTCGTACACATAGCCACCCATCTGGTAAATGATGATCCGCTGCCAGAATATTCAGGGTTGCTTTTTTCAGACTATTCGGAAGGCGGCACATCAGAAGACAATCTGCCTGACAGGGATGTAGAAGGCATTCTGCATGCATTGGAAATCTATCCGATGAGCATCGATGCGGATCTGGTTGCTATGAGCGCCTGTGAATCAGGAATGGGTAAGCTTGAGGAAGGAGAGGGAATCATCGGACTGGTAAGGGCATTTCTTTCTGCAGGTGCAAAAAATGTATTGTTCTCCTATTGGAAAGTCGGGGACAAGAATGCCATGATGTTCATGCGTGACTTTTACAGTCATGTATTTACAGGCTATGACTTTGAAACTGCATTAAGAAAAGTAAAGCTTGATATGATAGGCAATCCCGATACATCTTTTCCCCTGATGTGGGGAGCTTTTGCCGTCATTGGCCGTCAGCCGGAAGATAGGTGAACCTGCCCGTTGCCAGAACTTCATCCTCGTCCTGCAACTGCCAGTAATACAGCCCCGGATCCAGTTCCAATAGGGGTTTTGTTTTATTGGCAACAGAATTCTTAAAAATTTCCTGCTCCCTGTTATTGTAAACAACAAGTACCAGCAATTCTTTTTCCCTGTAGTTCCATTCAAAAACAGGTACTGCTGTCAGAGTATCATTTGACGGACGTACGATGCTGAAATCATTTGCACGTAAATTATTGTTTATGATGCTTTCAAAAAAGGAGTCTGGAGTGAAATTTCCGTCATTAGGGCCAGGCGAATCAAGCTGAGGAATGTCCTTCACGGCATGGCTGGCTGCGATCTCATTCGTTTCAGGGACTAATGCCGTATCATATGTCTTTTTAGCATCTCTTTCTGCTGCAACCGGCGAGTGTTTTGAAAACCGGTCGCCCCGGATCAGAAGATCTGTAATACCGGCCAGGCCGGCAACCACCAATATGGTTGCGGCAATTCTTAAAAAGACCTTTCCGGAAATCAGGCTTCGCCTGAAGGAAGAGCTTTCTTCAGCAACATTTTGAAACCTGTTACTGTGGTATCTTTCCACGGATTCAATTACAGCTTCAAGCTCATTGAGATCTTCACGGCATTTGTCGCAATGAAGCAAATGTTCCTCAAATGCCGACTCATCTTCCGGCGACAGTTCCTGCCTCAAATAAAGTTCGGCAATATTCCTGTCGGCTGCTTCCCTATGATCCATAGCCTGCTTTTTTAAAATAGACCGTGAGCTTTTTCAAAGCCCTGAACTTCTTGATACGTACGTTTTCTTCCCTCTGGTTTGTTTCACCGGCTATTTCCTTAAGACTTTTTCCACCATAATAGTATTCATCGAGAATAAGCCTTTCATCAGCCTTAAGGTTTTTCATGGCGCCGGTAAGGGTGATAGTGCTTTCATCATCTGATGCTGAATATTCACTTTCCTGATTTATTATACTCATTATTCCCGCTTCTTCAAGTGGGACAAAGCGCTTGCGGAAAGGATCCTTGAGAGATTCCATAACCTTGTTTTCAAGTATCCTGAAAAAATAGGACTTGAATGAACCAGCATCACTTGGCGTGACCTTGTTTTCCATTAGCTTTGAATAGATAATCTCCATTGACGAAGAAAAAACTGAATAATCACCGCCGTTGAGGGAGTGATTCCGCTTATAAAACCATGAAGCAGACCTTGACTGAAGATCCTCATAGACGATCTTCCAGGCTTTATGGTTGTTTTCCTTCAGCAATTTCAGAAATTCTGCAAAACCGGTACCTATCCTTATCCTGAATTCATTTACTGCATATTCCCTGAATCCTGCAAATGAATGTGCAACAGTATTATGCATGTATTTTTCAAGGTAGTCTGCAATTATTTTTTTAACTATAACCCCGTAATCAATGCATTTGCTGCCATCTGCTATCCACCGTAGTTCCTGCCTCTCTCTCCTGGCCCATACCTTAAGCATCGACATCACAACATAATTCAGGTTCTTCAGGGCATAAGCATCACCTCCCGAAACCGATTCAATGAAATGACCGAAATCATGTTCATCGCTGTCATTGATATGGTCAAACGGCAGCATTTGTTACAAAATGAATGATTTTTTCTGAATCTGTGCTTAAGTTGTAACGAAAATGATATTGATCTCATTTCATATCGAATGAAAGTTAGTTGTATGAAGACAAATAAATCTGGTATCGTTTTTTTAGCACTTCTCCTGGTATCTCCCTTATTTCAGTCATTAACCTAATACTCCATGCACCATGAAAATCCTGGCTTCTTTCCTGTTTATACTTTTAATGATTCTTGCTGGTTGTTCATCTGCAGTGTACAATATTAAGGCATATCCTGAAGGAAGTCTTATAAGGCAGAGAGACATTATTGAATATATTGATGTGGATACATCACGAAATGAGGGCATTACACGCAAGGTTACCTTCTTTGGAAAAGCTGACAGTGTTTCCTTCATGGCAATGAAACGAGGATACAGGGAAGACACGGTATGGATTAGAAAAGGATCACCGGCCGATGTAATAATCAGACTTGAGAAAATACCCGATGTAGAACCGAGTGCTAAAGCCAGCGATGCCGGAAAGGATGCCCTGCTTCTGGTCATGCCCCCGTTTGTGGAGGCAGTCCTGCATAAAGGTGTTGGTAACCTCGACAGGTATGAAGTTTCCGCCGAAGATTCTGAGAAAATCTCTGCCCTCATGACCAATTTCCTGAACGATGAATTCATTTCAGCAAAGGACAAGTGCCGGCTCTTTGGTCAGAGTTTGTTTGATGCTTCCGGCGATGCAAAGATACCCGGGGAGGTTATAAAATACCTGCTGTCGTTAAAACCCAGCCTGATCAGATACTACGGAATACCTCCGTCAGTCGGCAGGTATTATAAGAGGGTATTTAATACTGAAGTTCCATATGTTGAAGGAAATACCGATTCTGTTAATCAGTTAATGGTTGTTTTACATTGCAGAACAATAAAGCCTACAGGGGGAAGGATTGCCGGCAATCTTATCATGGGAGTGGCATCAGGAATTACTCCGGGATCAACGGTATATAATCCTGAAGCTTTCAATATTGACAGTTCCTCATTGATCTCCGCTTATTTTTTTCTTCCTGAAACGGGAGAAGTAACCGGGATGCTGCAGAAGGTGCTTCCCTATGACCTGTTCAATGAAAAGTCTCAGGCATCCGGAGCGAATGAACTCATGAAGCTTCTGGATGAGTACAGGACTCTTAACGGGAAATAAGTTAAGGAGACATAATTAACTTAGCAGACCGGACCTTCTGTAGCAGGGCTTAGAATATCAGAGTGATAAATCAGGCAAAAAGGAAAGGATTAATAGCTTTGTTCAGATTTCAACCGATCCCCTGAAGCCCCTTGCTCCATAATATGATGAGGCTCCGTTGTGATAAATGAAGACATGATCATAGCGGCGGTCGCCAAAGATGGCACCTCCCAGCTTCCTGATCCCGGGAGGAGTCTTCAGCCAGCTCGAGGTCTTTGTATCGAAACTTCCCAGGCTTTGCAACTCCCGGTATTCTTCTTCTGTCAGGATCTCAATGCCCATCGACAAAGCCATATCCATGGCACTGTCTTCTGGCTTTGCCTTCTTCCTTGAATCAAGGGCTTCACGGTCGTAGCAGACATTTCTCCTGCCTGCCGGACTTTCAGGCGAACAATCGCAAAAAGCGTAACTTCCTGTCCTGTCATCATAGCCGACAACATCAGGCTCACCGCCGGTCTGTTCCATGAGATGCAATGACCACAGCTTTTCGGGATTGGCTTTCAGTCTTGACTGAACTCCAGCCCATACCAGCCCTCTATGCCGGTTTATGTTCTTTTCAAAACGGGCTTTAAGGATTCTGAGAAGTTCCTCTTGTTTTTCCGGCGGTATGGTGTAAAGAGTTTCCACAGCTTGTGTGAATTTTTCCTTGTGATCCGGATCAGCAAGTGTCATTATAATTAACAATGGGGCCAGCTGTTTGTTCAGTGCAGGGCAGCTTGTCAATTAAAGATTCTCAAATTTTCAAATTAACCATCCTTCTCCCTTATCTGCACCCTCCTGATCTTCCCGCTTATCGTTTTCGGCAGTTCGGGAACAAACTCGATAATCCTCGGATATTTGTAGGGAGCCGTGACTTTTTTGACATGTTCCTGAAGTTCCCTTGCCAATTCATCACTTGGGGAATAGTTCCTTGAAAGGACTATTGTGGCTTTTACAACCTGACCCCTGTCGGGATCAGGGACGGCAGTCACCGCACATTCGAGGACGGCCGGATGCTCTATAAGAGCGCTTTCAACCTCAAACGGGCCTATCCGGTAACCCGAGCTTTTAATGATATCATCTGCCCTGCCTACAAACCAGTAATATCCGTCCTCATCACTCCAGGCCATGTCGCCGGTCCGGTAAACGCCATCCGACCAGACATTTTTTGTCAGCTCTTCGTCCTTGTAATATCCCCTGAACATGCCGACCGGTTTTCTCCTGTCTGTATGAATTACAATTTCTCCTTCATACCCGATCTCGCAAGGAAGGCCTGTTTCATCAACAATTTCAATATCATACCCGGGCGACGGCTTTCCCATGGAGCCGGGTTTGGGTGTCATCCAGGGGTAGGTTGCCAGCGCAACTGTACATTCTGTCTGACCGTAACCTTCCATAAGTCTCAGTCCGGTTTTTTCAAGGAAGATATTAAATACCTCAGGGTTAAGAGGCTCACCGGCAACGACACAGTTCTCAAGGCTTCCAAGATCAAAGGCTGCCAGATCTTCCTTTATCAGGAACCTGTAAATGGTCGGAGGGGCGCAGAATGTTGTGACCTTATATTTTTCAATCACCCCAAGTATGTCTTTCGGGACAAACCTGTCATAATCATATGTCATCACTGCGCTTCCGGATATCCACTGGCCATATATCTTTCCCCATGCCGATTTGGCCCACCCCGTATCGGCTATGGTGAAGTGAAGGCCGTTATCCTGAACACACTGCCAGTACTTTGCAGTCAGTATATGACCGAGAGGATAGGTGAAATCGTGAGTCACCATTTTGGGCATTCCGGTTGTTCCGGAGGTGAAATAAAGGAGCATGGTATCATCGTTCCTGACCACTTCATCCGAAACCGGCCTTGTGAATTCCCCGGAACTTTCATCCATTCCCTTTGAAAAATCCATCCATCCTTCCCGGTCCTGGCCGATCAATACCTTATGCTCAAGGGTGGGTGATTGGCTTTCGGATTCTTCAATGTGCTGCATTACAAGGGGATCGGGCACACATACAATCATTTTAATGCCTGCCGCATTGTTCCTGTAAATGATGTCCTTTGTAGTAAGCAGATGGGTTGCCGGGATTGTGATCGCCCCGATCTTGTTCAGCCCCAGAGTGCAGAACCAGAATGTAAAGTGTCTTTTAAGGATCAGCATAACAGGGTCTCCCTTGCGGATCCCGGACGACTTAAAGAAATTTGCAGCCTTGTCACTGAAATATTTCATCTGCCCGAAGGTGAAAACAGCTTCATTGCCTTTGTCGTCACACCACACCATCGCGGTCTTTTCCGGTGTGGTCCGTGCTATTTTGTCAACTATATCATACGCAAAATTGAAATTTGCGGGGATCGTAATTTCAAATCCCGACTTAAATTCTTCATATGATTTAAAATCAATCTGTTTCAGGTATTTTTCAAGAACCATTGTAAATATCAGTATTATTCTATAAAACCATTGCCAGGAATTTCACCTGCTCGTTGTTCAGAGCTTTCATGGCGTGATTGTATCCCGAGTCGAAATATATTGAATCACCCTCGTTGAGTATGATTTCGTGCCCGTCAATAATAGTAATCATCGACCCTTTAATGACATAGTTGAATTCCTGCCCCGGATGTGAGTTGAAATCGAGCAAAGCATCCTCCGGTTTGGGATCAATGGTTACCATAAAAACCTCTGCTTTTTTATGAACGAAGTTCCAGGCAAGGCTCTCATATTTGTATTGCTGTCTTCTTTCAAGCTTCAATCCTTTTCCGTTCCTTACAATTCCGTATATATGAAGTTTGGGGCCGGCTCCGCCAAGCAGTACAGAAAGTTCAACATGGAACATCTCTGATATTTCGAAAAGCACTCCGACAGGGATGTCCGTTTCCCCGTTCTCGTACCTGGCATAAAGCTCTTCCGGGAGTCCAAGCTTCTTCGCCAACTCTCCTGTCGTAAGCCCCGAAATAATACGGAGTTCCCTTATCCTGGTTCCAATCTGCCTTATTTGTTCTGTCATCGTAATCTGATTTTTTGGGCCTGAGAATTATGTTAATATTTCTTTGTAGCGGCTATGATAGGCAAGCAGATCCTTACCAGCCTCCGCCACCTCCGCCTCCGCCACCGCCGCCCGAGCTTCCGCCACCGCCGCTTCCCGATGATGATCCGGGAGGGGTCGATGCTGACGATATGGCCGATGAGAAGCTTTTTCCCATTGTTGAAGTGAAATGAGCAGGAGAAAATGATGCGGTTCCCGGTCTTGTTCCGACATACCATGCCGGATTGTAGGACTTTGTATCCTGCAATGAACGTACGAGAGCGTTTTCAAACTTCCTGCCCCACTCATTTTCCACACCAAGTGCAATTGCGTATGGAAGAAGGCTTTCAAAACGTTCGACAGTAAGTTCCGGTTCATGCGCAAGGTTGAGCCTTTCTTTTTCAGCAACTGACAGGTACATCTTGAAACCTTCCGCCTCGTCCATCAGTGCCCTTCCCCGGGGTGTCGGTGCTTTTATCAGCCAGGAGAAAAGAACTCCAAGTCCGACAAAAATAATGATCAGCATAACCGGAACGGCAGGAGTGGGAGAGATAGCAAAGGCAAGTGCTACCGTAGCTACCGATAAAAGGACTCCCGGCAGAAGGTGTCTGGCGTTTAGGTTGAAAAACTCCGGTATCATCTTCTGCTTAAGTATTTTTTCTGCCTCAGTCCTTGCTTTCTGAAATAACTCATGGTTCTTGTTGTCAAGAACTATCTCCTGAGCCTTGGAAAAGAGAACAGAGGCCAGGGCTTTTTCCTCGGGCCTGAGCTCCGCAGCGGCGCCGGGAACAAGTTCAAGGGAATATTTCTTTTTTGTATTTATTATTTTCAGATAGCCTTTCACAGCCATGCTGACAAGAGCCGACGTTACCACTTCTTCCTTCATTCCCATGGAGGAAAGATACCCCGTATCGGCAGGACTGAATCCTTCGGGAGGATCAAACAGAGGTATAATGGTTCCTTTGACAGGGTCCCTGCCAACTGATTTCCATCGCCTGAAGTAGAGCAGAATAACCCCGGCAAGTCCGGCCAGGGCAAAAAGGATGTAAAGATTGTCTTTCAGAAACCAGGCTGCCTTTGTGATACCCGAAGGTCTGGTCACATACCCCACCGGCCATGCAACCCCGATGGTAAGTTGCTCCCCTGGCTGCAGGGGCTTTGCCATGGCCAGGCTTACAACATTCCCGTCTGCAGTGAGCAGGCAGTCGCACCCCGTCGATCCGGCATAGCCTGAATAGGCAGCCTTGCTGACAGCCTCCGATCCTTCAGGGAGCATAAGTGTGACAGAGGCTGTCTCAATGGTAAAAGCCCAGTCGCCCCCGATGGCATTGTAATAAAGTTCGTCATAGTCATCGAAAAAACCCAATTGCCTGGTTGTTCTGAAAGAAAGGCTGTAATTGTAAATCCCCGGCTCCAGCTCAGTGTTTTCGTCGCCGATGTATACATTAACACCATTTGACTCCTCTTTTGTGAACCAGGGCTCGGGAACTCCGTTTTTCAGAACCTCCGTCACCTCAAACCCAACCTTGTAACGATTGCCCAGCTTGTCCCTGTATCTGGTTGGAAAACTCCTGTAGATGCCCCTTTTAATTGCATTTCCCTCGGCAGCAACCCTGATCTGTTCCTGAACCAGCAGAGTACCATCCTTTTCAATCGCCGCGAGTATGTCGTAAGAGAGGATCCTTTCCTGCGAATTTGCCGAGAGACCAATAAAAACCAGAACCAGAAATGCTATTAATCTTTTCATCTTTCAGGATATTACATTTTGATGTCCGGTACTGTCCTCTCCGATTCATTTCCTATATCAAAGAATTCCTTTTGCCGGTGGCCTGCCAGTTTTGCCACCAGACTCGACGGGAACTGCTCGATCAGTATGTTGTAATTACGTACCGTCCCATTGTAGTAACGGCGGGCCTTTTGCAGGTCATTCTCCACCTTGGATATATCCCTCTGCAGTTCAAGAAAATTCTGGCTGGCCTTTAGGTCGGGATAATTTTCCACCACCACAAACAGCTTCCCAAGAGCCTTCGACAGCCCTATTTCAGCTGCTTCCGATTCCTTTACGGAGGAAGCCGACATACCCTGGGTCCGTAGACTGGTTATGGCTTCAAGGAGATTTCGTTCGTGAGCTGCATAGGCCCTGACTGTCTCCACCAGAAGGGGTATCAGGTCGTGACGTTTTTTAAGCTGAACGTCGATGCCGCTCCATGCCTCCCTGACATAGTTCACAAGCCTGACAAGGCGGTTGTATATGTAGAGAAAAAATCCTCCGCATATAACCACCAGTGCAATGATTAATATAGCCATTGGTATTGGGGATAAGTTTATTCCACGGACTGCCGCGGGTTCCAAATATAGGGAAAAAATGCAAAAACCCTTATTTCTGAAAATTGATCCTTTTCCTCACCAGCTGGTATCCCGACCTGAAGAAATACACGAGCGGCATAACCAGCATGTGCATCAGCTTGGTGTATGGAAAGATCATTATAATTATCAGCCCGATTAAAATATGGATCTTGTAAATGATGCTGTGGGATGCAATCACCGCTCCAGCATCGGGCTGGAAAGTGATCACCTTCTGTGCCCACACCCCAAGGGCAGAATATTGTTCCACAGTACCTGCCGCCGTGGTCCCGACCGAGATCATCCCAAGGGATGCTTCAGCCAGCAACAGTATCAGTATGAAATAATCGTGAAAACTGCTTGTCCTTTTAACTGTCTCTACCAGAAACCTGCGGTAAACAAGAAGGATCATCCCTGCGATGGCAACCAGCCCGAATGTGGTTCCCATGCTCAGGGCGATAAGACGCTTGGTCTCTGTAGTCATTACCAGGTGATATAGTTTTTCCGGGATAAAGAGAGTGAAATGGCCAAGAAAAACAGCAAGGATTCCCACATGGAACAGGTTGCTTCCCGGCCTGATCCTTTTATCGGCAAGAAGCTGGGTCGACCTGGCCTGAATGCTTTTATTGGCATATACTATTCTGGTTATCAGACCAAACCAGAATACAGCAAAGGCTATGTGCGGCAAATATGTAAACAACAGGTTGTTGATGTAGTTTTCCATGGTGTTTTGGTTTAAATGTCTGGTCCGGTTTGATCCGACGGCATGGCAGGAGGCTCCTGGTACAGTTCATCAAAACCGGCATTCATGAGGTCGCCGGCTGAGTATTTATGGTCTTCATTGTCAGGCCTTACGGATGAAAGCGAAATAACAGCCTCAAAAACATACTGGTAAATGTTGCTCTTTTCGCTGAGGATGTGGTAAATACGGTTGAGGATGTTAACGGGCTGGGAAAGTAGTTCACATGCTTTTTGTTTATCAAGTGAAGAAAGGAATTCAAGAAAGGCAGGAAGGTAGTCGGGCAGTTCTCCTTCTTTCATTTCAAATCCATCCTCCTGGTAGAAATCAAGCAGGTCAGCCATTGCCTGTCCCCTTTCCTTCGAATCGCCCCTGAGATGTTCGAAAATGTAGAGAGATGTGTTCCGGGATATATCAAACAGGCTTACGTAATGAGCCTGCCAGTCGATTAGATCCATTCCGGAAAAATGATCAGCGAATTCTTCAAGTTTATCAATGATACTCTTGTCAAGAAGGCCTTCCTGTCTCAGTTCCGCTGCGGCCTCATGAAGGAAATCCTGTAGGTCCTGACCGGGATATGACAGGAATAAGGACAGTATCTTGTAAGTTTTTATCATCCTATATCCCTCCGAAGAGATTTCTTATCTTACCAGTTCCGCAGCCCGGATCCTCATTAAAGCCGCATCCTGCCTTATCCTCAAAGGCCTTGCCCGAATGTTCCCTGTGTGATGTCGGAATGACATAGCGGTCACGGTAGTGTGCAAGAGCCATAAGACGATACATTTCCTCCGTTGCTTCAGGCGTCAGACCTGTCCCTTCAAGAATCCCGGTGTTTATTTCATTGTCGACGGTTTTACTTCTCATATAAGCCCTCATTGCAAGCATTTTCCTTAATGCTTCAGCAACCGGTTTTTCATCGCCGGCTGTGAACATGTTTGCCAGATACTTATTGGGGATCCTTAACTCTCCGACATCGGGAAGTATGCCGTTCATTCCTTTTCCGGTGCTGCTGGCAGCGGATATTACCGGAGAGAGAGGGGGAACATACCACACCATCGGAAGGGTACGGTATTCAGGATGCAGGGGGAAGGCGATCTTCCATTCCACAGCCATCCTGTAAACCGGCGAAGCGGCTGCAGCATCCAGTACGTTCTGCGGGATTCCCTGCTCAAGGGCAAGCTTTATTACCTCCGGATCGCTTGGATCGGGGAACAGGCCGAGATGGTCGCCGTAAAGAAATTTCTCATTTTCCTGTGAGGCAGCCCTGTAAATGCGGTCCGCATCATAAAGAATAATGCCAATGTATCTTATCCTTCCGACACACGACTCGGAACAGATTGTGGGCTCTCCGTTTTCAGTCTTCGGGTAGCACAGGATGCATTTCTCCGATTTCCTTGTCTCCCAGTTGAAATATATCTTTTTGTAAGGGCAGGCGCTAACGCACTGCCTCCATCCGCGGCAACGGTTCTGGTCGATAAGCACTATCCCGTCTTCATCCCTCTTGTAGATTGCACCCGAAGGACAGGCGGCAACACAGGCCGGATTAAGGCAGTGTTCGCAAAGACGCGGAAGATACATCATGAAGGAATTCTCAAATCCTGCGTAGATCTCCTTTTCAAGATTCTCAAAATTTGTCTCCCTGCTACGTTTGGAAAACTCCCCTCCCAGGTTGTCTTCCCAGTTGGCTGTCTTTTCAATTTTCTTTATCGGCTTACCGGTAATAGCTGAAAATGGTCTGGCCGACGGGGGAGTCCTGAAGCGTGAGCCGCTGTGAAGCACTGAATAGTTGAAGGTGAATGGCTCATAATAATCTCCTATCTGGGGCATGAAGGGATTTGCGAAGATGTTTTTCATTATCCCCGCCTTGCTTCCGGCTGCCGGGATGAGCCTGCCCCGGCTGAGTTTCCAGCCTCCCTTCCAGCGCTTCTGGTTCTCCCATTCATCGGGATAACCAATGCCGGGCTTTGTCTCGACATTGTTGAACCATGCATATTCGACTCCCTTCCGCGAAGTCCAGACGTTTTTGCATGTAACTGAACAAGTATGGCATCCAATGCATTTGTCCAGATTCAGTACCATTGCCAGTTGTGCACGTATCTGCATGATTGTGTTTTTTATTTTTCCTCGTAACCTTCATCGTTCCATTCCGCCTTTTTCAGCTTGCGGATTATCACGAACTCGTCGCGGTTCGAACCTATCGTCCCGTAGTAGTTGAATCCGTAGCTCAGGTGGGCATAGCCTCCTATCATGTGGGTGGGCTTAAGGCTCAGCCGTTCAACGGAGTTATGAACCCCTCCCCGGTTGCCGTTAATCTGGTTGACAGGCATGTTGACTGTCCGTTCCTGGTTGTGGTACATTATCAGGGCGCCTTCCGGAACCCTTTGGGAAACAACCAGGCGCGCAACCGAAGCGCCGTTGCTGTTGAAGACCTCAATCCAGTCGTTGTCACTAAGGTTTATCTTCCGGGCATCAGTCTCGCTCAGCCAAGCCACCGGCCCGCCGCGCCCGAGAGTAAGCATTATAAGATTATCCGACCATGATGAGTGAATAGTCCATTTGTTGTGGGGTGTCATCATGTTTATAATGAGATATTCATCAGAACTGGCGACTTTGTCCATTACCCCGGGCACCGATTTGGTGTTTATTGGAGGTTTGTAGCATACCAGGTTCTCTCCGAAAGCATGCATCCATGGGTGATCCTGGTAGCTCGTCTGCCTCCCTGTCAGCGTCCTCCAGGGAATTAGTTCATGAACATTTGTATAGCCGGCGTTGTACGACACTTCTTCGGAGTCTATTCCGCTCCAGATGGGAGAGGTGATTATCTTCCTGGGCTGACGAAGCAGGTCGGCAAACCTTATCTTTTCCTCGCTGCGTCCCTCGGCAAGATGCCGGTGATCGCGACCTGTCGTTTTTTCAAGAGCCTCCCATGCCTTGACAGCTACATGCCCGTTGGTCTCGGGAGCTAGTGAAAGAATCACTTCAGCAGCCTGAATATCGGTTTCGATCTTTACCAGCCCTCCTGTTTCTCCTTCATGTTCCGAAGTCAGGTTAAGCTTTTTCAGGAACCCTACTTCCTCAACCGTATTCCAGGCTATCCCCTTTGAGCCGTTACCGATTTTTTCCATGAGAGGGCCGAGGGTTGTGAACCTGTTATATGTTTCGGGATAATCTCTCACAAGCTGAATAATCTTCGGCATGTTCTTTCCGGGTGTCGGTTCGAGGCCCTGTTCCTTCCAGTCAAGGCCTGCGGTGGTTTCGGACAGTTCCATAGGAGTGTCGTGCTGAAGCGGGAGCAGTACAACATCCTTTTCCTTTCCGAGATGACCCGGTGCCAGTTCCGAGAACTTTTTTGCCAGCCCTTTGAATATGTCCCAGTCGGAACGTGACTCCCAGAGCGGATCAACGGCTTTTGAGAAGGGATGTATGAAAGGGTGCATGTCGGAAGTGCTGAGGTCATCCTTTTCATACCATGTTGCCGCCGGAAGTATTATGTCTGAATGAAGTGCGGTGGTTGACATCCTGTAGTCGAGGGTGACCAGAAGATCAAGCTTGCCCTCAGGCGCATCGTCGTGCCATTTGACTTCTGAGGGCAGCTGCCTTCCCTGTAATTTAAGATCCTCACCAAGAACTGAATTCTGTGTTCCGAGAAGATGCTTCATGAAATATTCCATTCCCTTGGCGCTCGACCCGAGAAGGTTCGACCTCCAGACAAACAGGTTCCTCGGGAAGTTCTTCGGATTGTCGGGATCTTCGGAGGCAATGGCAAGTTCGTTTTTCTTCAGCTTCGCCGTGATGAATTCTTCAATGTCACGCCCTTCCTTTTCAGCTTCACTGCACAGTTCAAGAGGATTTTCGCTCAGTTGCGGACCCGAGGGAAGCCAGCCCA
>CAYSBL010000043.1:24071-27891 GCA_964429295.1 uncultured Rikenellaceae bacterium | reverse complement strand
GCCAGGTCGACGAGGTAAAGCCTGTCACGGTCCGAAAGCAGGGAAGACTTAAGCTTGAGAGGATTCTGCGGACTGACTACAAACCATATCTCGTCGAGATCTGTAAATTCCTTCATGTAACCTGCAATTGCAAAGTGCCCTATATGAACCGGATTGAAGGATCCGAAGAATAAGCCCGTTTTTGGCATGTTGAATTGTTTCAGATTTCTACTTGTGACTGTTAAGGATTATGAATGCAAAGTTAAGGCTGCTGATCCAGAAAGCTCTTTACAATATGGTAAACCTCTGTTTTTGCATACGCAAGATTGTCATTGACCACTATATTGTCGAACATGTCGGCAAGTTTCATTTCTTCCCTTGCTTTTTCGACCCTGGTCTTTATCCTTTCCCTGTCGTCGGTTGCCCTTGCCACCAGTCTTTTCTCAAGTTCGGAGATTGACGGGGGCATTATGAAGACAGATATTGCTTCAGTGCCGTACTGGTTTTTAAGATTGATGCCTCCCCTGACATCAACATCGAATATCACATTCTTTCCAGCATTCCTGATCCTTTCGATCTCACTCTTAAGCGTTCCGTAGCAGTAACCCCTGTAAACTTCCTCCCATTCGGCAAACTCATTCTTTTCTACTCTTTCCCTGAATTCTTCATTGGTAATGAACCAGTATTCCCTTCCGTTCTTTTCATTTCCCCTCGGAGGCCTGGTAGTAGCGGAGACCGAGAACTCCAGGTCCAGTTCCTGTTCAAGTAGATGGTTTACAATTGTAGTCTTTCCCGCTCCCGAGGGAGCGGAAACAATAACCAGCCTGCCTTTCATATTTATCCCTGTCTTAAGATGCTATAAAATATTGTTCGTCTGTTCCTTGATCTTCTCAAGTTCATCCTTCATCCTGACCACCAGCTTCTGAATGGAAGCATCATTTGCTTTTGACCCCAGGGTGTTTATTTCCCTTCCAATTTCCTGGGCTATGAAGCTCAGAACCTTACCGTTTGGAGCAGGGGTTTCGACAGTCTCCAGGAAATACTCGCAGTGTTTCTTAAGCCTTACCTTTTCCTCATTGATATCGTACTTTTCGAGGTAAAAGATAAGTTCCTGCTCAAACCTGTTCCTGTCGATGTTTTCAGTTCCGCTAGCCCCGGTGAGGATGGCATAAAGCTTTTCTCTCACTTTTTCAATCCTGCCGGGCTCGTATGTTTCCACTTCGGCAAGTGATGCAAGAATTCCGGTTATCCTCTTTCTCAGATCCTCCTCAATGGATTTCCCTTCCTCAGCGCGGTACTGGTCGAGAACATTCACCGATTCATTGATGCGTTCCTTTACCAGGTTCCATTCGTCTTCAGGCAATTCAAGTTTTTCCGTTTTGAGCGAGTCGGGCAGCCTCATGATAATAGGCATGATCTGGTCGTCAATATTGACATCAAGCTCGGAGGCCAGCTCTCTGAGCTGCCTGAAATAGCTTTTCACTATGGTTTTGTTTATGACCGGTATCCCTTCATCCTCGAGTATGTCGAAATAAATGGAAAAGTCGATTTTCCCCCTGTCAAGCAGCTGGCTGATCATATTTCTGATCTCCGGTTCTTTTTCCTTATAAAGCCATGGGACCTTGGTATTGAGGTCGAATTGTTTGGAATTCAGTGATTTGATCTCGACGGTGATCTTTTTCTGAGGTGTTTCGGCTATGGATTTACCGTAGCCGGTCATGGATTTGATCATATGCGTTTAGGTTAGTGCTGAAAGGTACGAATTCCCGCTCTTTTAATAAAAAATGTTAAAAAAATAATGTATAAATGCCGGCAATATTCATGTATTCAATATTTTAAACGTGACAGGCATGGGAATTCCAGGTTCCTCCGGACTGAATTTGTTATCTTTGTGCAAATTAAACGTCTTATTTGACGTTATGATTTAATACCTTAAACGGGTAAACCATGAACAAAAACAGGTGCTTATGAAAGGAAGATCTTTGCTCCCTTTAATACTTTTCGTTTTCTTTTACCTGCCTTCCGGACTTTCTCAGGAAATTTCAAACGTTGTTGACTCTGTTCTGTCAGTGAATGTCACGGATCAGTCTGACAAGGCTTTCAAACGTGATACAGTGTCTTCCCCGATGGTGGTCCTCACCCGGGATCAGGCTGTGAGCCTGCTTCAGAATAAATTCCGGTTCAGACCAGGACGGCAGCCTGGAGATCCGCTTCTTGCAGCCATCGGACGTTTGCTGGTTACCGCCTCAACTCCTCCCTTTGATTCCACAAGGCACTATCTGACGGAATATCCTTTTGATTCGCTCAGAATAGCAGGTGACACGCTTCCTTCAATTAAAAGGATAACTTACTTATTGCCGGCTGACACGCTCCAGGGGACCGATTCGCTTCGTCTGCCTGTCACCGCTGATTCAATTGTGTATTCAGGTTATAAATTCAGGAATGACTCGATACTGGCAGCCGTTAATGTCCTGCTCGGCTACCTGGAATCCCGCGATTCAAGTGTTATTAAATTCACGGGAGCAGGTGTAGGCGAGTATCCGCTCTGGCTCAACTCAAAAACCGACCGGATGATCAGGTTCTGGCTTAAAAATGATTATGATTCAGTCACTGTCTGGATAGGAAATCCCACGCGAAACACAATAGGACTTTACCTCGAACACGGTGTCAATATCCGAAGGCCGGCACGCCAGGGAAATATATCTGAGGCCAGGATTGAGGTTGAACCCCGTGACAATACCACGCTTGTCGACATAAACAGGATACTCACTAAATCGCAATACTGGAGATACCGTACCGAAGCTTCATTTTCCCTTAATCAGGGAATGGTATCGAACTGGGTGAAGGGAGGAGAAAACAACATTTCCACGGCACTCGACATTACCTGGTTTGCTGATTACAACAACAAGAGCAAGCTCCTTTCATCGGCTAATTTTGCAAGAATAAAATACGGACTTATCAAATCGGGAAGCGAGAGCATAAGAAAGAACCTCGATCTGCTGGAAACTAACTCAAAGCTGAACCACAAGGCTTTCGGCAAATTTGATTTCAGCGGAATCATGCTTTTCAAGACTCAGGTTTCGAAAGGTTACAATTATCCCGATACCATACCTGTATCCAAACTGCTTAATCCGGCTATACTGACACTGGGATTCGGACTTGATTATAAGCCGAACAAGAAGACATCGATTAACCTGTCGCCTCTTTCATACAAAGCTACCTTCGTGCCCGATACCTCAGCAATTGAGCAGACCAAGTACGGTATAGCCCCCGACAGGAGGTCGAAACATGAGCCCGGGGCCAGCTTTATGATTATGAACGAGATGCGCCCGATGAAGAACATGACTGTGACAAACCGGCTGCAACTCTTTACGAACTACGTGAATAATCCCCTGAACATCGATGTCGACTGGGAAATGATAATCCAGGCAAATCTGAACTGGTTCACCGATGTAAGGCTCAATACTCACCTCATCTTCGACGATGATACCAAAACACCCCTTTTTGACAAGGATAAGAATCCGGTGATGGGGGAGGACGGCAAACAAAGAAAAACTGCCAGGGTCCAGTTCAAGGAACTTCTTGGGTTTTCTTTCATTTTCAGGTTCTGATGACCTGCGGAATGGTGCTGAAGTAATATTGCCTTAAGATATCATGGCAGTATCTTTCAGGCCAGGGTTTTCTGAAAAATCCTGAACCTCTTGACTATCGTGCCGTTCATCCTTTCGCATTCGGCTCTCATCCTGGAGTTTCCTTCCATGATGAGGTGACTGTCGAGGACAGTCTTGTTATGCTTCCTTGCGGAATCAAGAAGCTTAACCGCCATCATCACGTCAATTCC
>CAYSBL010000043.1:16202-23971 GCA_964429295.1 uncultured Rikenellaceae bacterium | reverse complement strand
AATTCCTCCTTTTCGGCATCAGTAAGGGGAACATACCCGTAGATGTCTGCAAAGGTCTTGTTCATTAGTTCCAGAACGGGAATAATTACGGGTTTGATTTCCTTCTTCGATCTGAACTCTGTTATTGTTATCTCGCCGTTGCGTGAATATCTTTCGATAGCTTTCATGTAAACCGGCGGATACTGCCCGGGGATGGGCAGATTGTAATTCACCAGGTCAATTTCCTTTGTATATCCTTCAGCCTCAAGCAAAGCAGGCATGTAAGGCGAATTTGTGGGAGCTGTAAAGAGTAAGGGATACTCAAATCCCTCTATCTGGAACCCTTGCGGATCCT
The DNA here is from genome assembly GCA_964429295.1 of uncultured Rikenellaceae bacterium. Lineage (GTDB taxonomy): Bacteria > Bacteroidota > Bacteroidia > Bacteroidales > VadinHA17 > LD21. The sequence continues at coordinate 23,637 of CAYSBL010000043.1, read as the reverse complement.
TGTCAGAGAATCCCATCGGACCGACTATCTTTACCATTCCCCTGTTCCTGGCCCACTCCTCTGCTTTCGAGATCAGGGCATGGAATATTTCACGGTCATTGAAACACTCCATAAAGCTGAATCTGCCGTTTTTCTCTTTCTTTATTTCATTATACCTGTTGTTTATCAGAGTCATGATCCTGCCGACCGGTTTGTTGTCCTTCCAGGCGATGAAGAAGTCAGCATCCGAATAACTATAAGACCTGTTCTTTTTCTTGTCGAAAAGGTGCCATTCATCGGAGTAGAGGGGCGGCAACCAATTCGGTTCCCCTTTATGGACCTTTGCAGGCAGATAGATGAATTCCCGTAACTCCCTGCGGGATCGGACTTCTTTCACAATTATCTCGGACATCAGGTCAGGGTATTTTGATGCCAATAAACAAAAAAAACCGACAGTATATGCTAAGTTGGGTTTATTTTTTAATAAAGCCCCATTACAGAGTCATATTTTAATTCAGTAGTAAAAAGGGCTGTAATCCTGGTCAATTGTCTTTCAGGCGAATATGACAAGGTCGAGTATGACGAATACCGCATAAACCACGCTTGCAATCCCGTTTGTTGTCTGAAATGCGAGGTTAACCCTGCTCAGGTCATCGGGCTTCACCAGAAGGTGCTGCCATAACAGAAGCCCGGTGAAGATTATGGCTCCTGCCAGGTAAAGAATGTTTCCCCTTCCTGCAATCCCGGCAGCAACCACCAGAACAAAGGTCACAAAATGTACCATAGCTGAAATTGCAAGCGCTTTCTTTCTTCCGGCGAACGACGGTATTGAATGCAGCATCTGCTCCCTGTCGAATTCCACATCCTGCATGGCATAGATAATGTCAAACCCGCTGACCCAGGTTAGTACAATCAGTGAGTAGATTATCGGAAGGATGTGGAAGGTGCCTGTTACTGAAATGTAGGCTCCTATGGGAGCAAGACTCAGTCCGAGTCCAAGGATGAAATGGCATAGTGATGTGAATCGTTTTGTAAGGCTGTAACCGAGGATCACTGCAAGCGCTACGGGTGAAAGAAAGAGCGTGAGCCTGTTTATCAGTCCTGCCGAAACCACAAAGAGTATTGCATTTGCAGCAACAAATACCGAGGCTGATTTTACTCCGATTTTCCCTGCGGGTATTTCCCTCTGACCGGTCCGGGGATTCAGAGAGTCGAATTTTCTGTCCACCAGTCTGTTGAACCCCATGGCGGCATTTCTCGCGAAGATCATGCAAAGAATGATCAGTCCAAGAAGCCTCAGGCTGAATTCATGAGCAGTGGTGGTGACTGCAAGGGTGAAGCCGATCAGGGCGAAAGGCATTGCAAACACCGTGTGGATGAACTTGACAAGCGAAAGGTAATCGCCGGCCGTCTTGAGTATTCTTCCCATGTCAGTATCCGGAAATCGGGTTAAATTCAGGATCTCAATCTTCAGATTTTCATCGGATCTTTGCGCCAAGTTCTTTCTCGAAGGCACGTCTGAGATTGTCCATCACCTTGTCGATATTCTTGTCGGTCAGTGTCCTCAGATCATCCCTGAGAATGAAGCTGACTGCGTATGATTTCTTGCCGGCGCCAAGGCTGTCACTTTCATAGACATCGAAAAGATTTACTTCGCGCAATACATTTCTTTCCGTTCGAAAGGCAATATCCCTGATACTGATGAACCTGATATCACGGTCGAGAAGCATGGCCATATCGCGTCTTACGGCAGGATATTTCGGCAGTTCGGAGAATTGAACGGGTTTTCTGCCTATCATCTTCAATACCTGGTCCCAGTCAATATGGCTGTAGAAAACATCCTGACCGATATCGAACCTCGAAAGCATGCTTTTTGACAGTTTTCCGGTCTCAGCCAGCACCTTGTTGTTGATTACATAGGTTATAGATTCGGAAAAGTATTTCTTATGGCTCTCTCCGTTGGTGAGAAGTACCGTGTCTATACCAAGACGCGAAAAGATCATCTCGGTGGCCGACTTAATGTGGTAGAAATCTGAAGGACCGGTCTTGCTGTTCCAGCTTTCCTTCCCTGTTTTTCCTGTTATGAAGAGATCAAGTGATCTTCTTTCGGTGTAGTCATTCACCGACGGGACAGCAGTACCATGCCCGGTTCTGAAGTAGCAGTTCCCGAATTCATAAAGCCTGAGGTCGTAACACTGCCTGTTGATATTCCATATTACCGAGCTCAGTCCTCCGTAAAGCAGCGATTGCCTCATGGCATTAAGGTCGGAGCTGAGGGGATTTGCCAGTGTAACAAGCTGACCTGCATCGAAATCACTATTATCCTCATACCATGCTGCCGGGTTAAGGGAATTGCACATTATCTCGGCAAAACCATTGGCCGACAGAAGGTCCGAAACGGTGTTCACTGCCTTTTCCATGTCGGGCTTCTCAATGTAGGTGAGGGTGGAATTCACATGATTGTTAATCTCCACATTGTTGTACCCGTATATCCTGAGGATCTCTTCTATAACGTCTGCTTCCAGCCTGACATCGACTCTGTAGGCCGGGATTTCCAGCAGCATTTTATCTTCATCCTCATCCAGAATAATGAAGTCGAGCAGGCTGAGTATTTTGCGTATCGTTTCCTTCCCGATCTTTTTCCCGATAAGCCTGTCTATATTTCTGAAGTTTACTTCGGTTGTCAGATTTTTGATCTTATCCGGATATATGTCGATTATGTCCGAACTGATTTTCCCGCCGGCAAGTTCTTTCATGAGCATGGCTGCCCTTTTCAGCGCCCAGACGGTTATATTGGGATCAGTTCCCCTTTCAAATCTGAATGATGCATCCGTCTGCAGTGAATGTCTTTTTGAGGTCTTCCTGATGGAAACGGCATTGAAATGGGCGCTCTCAAGAAATATGTTCCTTGTCTCGGAGGTAACACCCGATTTAATGCCTCCGAATACCCCTGCAATGCACATGCCTTCTTCTTCATTGCATATCATGAGGTCGCGTTGAGAAAGACTTCTTTCCAGTCCGTCGAGGGTGACGAACCTGGTCTTGTCGGGCTGATTCTTTATAATGACTTTCTTGCCTGTGACCTTGTCTGCATCGAATGCATGGAGGGGCTGCCCGATCTCGTGCTGGACGAAATTGGTTATGTCAACCACATTGCTGATAGGATTAAGCCCTATTGATCTTAACCTTGTTTTCAGCCATTCGGGCGATTCCCCGATCTTAACGCCGCTGATTGTTATGCCTGAATACCGTGGACAGTCCCTGCTGTTTTCCACTATGACTTCAAATCCGGAGGTATTGCTGTCGGATCTGAAACTATCGACTGAAGGCTTTACTGCTGCATAACCGTTTCCGCTGTTGAGGCTGAGGTAAGCTGCCAGGTCGCGGGCTACTCCGAAGTGTGATCCGCTGTCAATCCTGTTTGGTGTCAGGCCTATCTCGAATATTGTATCATGCACCACCCTGAAATATTCACTTGCCGGTGTCCCTGGTACAGCACTGCTGTCAAGAACCATTATGCCATCGTGGTTTTCCCCCAGTCCAAGCTCATCCTCGGCACAAATCATTCCTTCCGACACTTCGCCCCTGATCTTTGTCTTTTTGAGTTCTAATGTTTCCTCTCCCCTGTAAAGTGTCGTTCCGGCAACAGCAACGGGAACTTTCTGCCCTGCAGCCACATTGGGCGCCCCGCATACAATACTGAGCGGTTCCGGCTGCCCTATGTCAACCGTAGTTACTGAAAGCTTGTCGGCATCAGGATGTTTTTTGCAGGTAAGGACTTCTCCTATCACGACACCTTTGAGCCCGCCCCTGACCGACTCCCATTCCTCAACTCCTTCGATCTCGAGACCAATGCCTGTGAGGATTTCCGACAAATCGTGAGGATCGATGTCAATCTTAATATATTCTTTCAGCCAGTTGTACGAAATTTTCATATAACAGAGAAAATTTTATTGTTAAAAAGTTTGTCCGCTTTGTGGGTTATTTTCATCCTGTCCCTCTGTTCAAAACAAAAAAAATATCAAGATTGCAAAAGTAAACAATTTCTCTAAGCTAAGGGTAATTATCTATCTTTGCACATCAAAACTTGTTTTTATGACGCTGGAGCAGAACGACAGACTAATACTAATAACTAATGATGACGGGTTATATGCCGCAGGGCTGAGAACTCTCATTGAAGTGATGGAGGAGTTCGGAAAGGTGGTGCTGGTTTCCACCCAGGAAAGCATGTCGGGAATGTCGATGGCTCTTACGGTGAAGACACCCCTCAGGGTCAAGCTTCTTGAGGAGACTGACCGGCGCAGGGTGTATGCGTGCAACGGTACACCCACCGACAGCATCAAACTGGCAGTCAATCAGCTGCTCGAAAGGAAGCCCGACTGGGTCGTTTCAGGTATTAATCATGGCGCCAACGCATCGGTAAGCGTTCTTTATTCTGGAACCATGGCCGCCGCAATAGAAGGTTGCCTCTACGGCATCGACTCCGTGGGATTTTCATTAAGCGATTTTTCTCGTACAGCCGACTTCTCTGTCTGCAGGAAGTTCATACGGATAGTGATGCTGAAGCTGACGGAGATGAAACTGCCGGCAGGTATCTGTCTTAATGTCAACATCCCTTCCGTTCCTGAAAATGATATCAGGGGTATTCTTATATGCCGCCAGTCGAAAGGCAACTGGAAGGAGGAATTTGAAAAGAGGAAGGATCCGATGGGACGCACCTATTACTGGCTTACGGGGATGTTCCAGAATCATGAACCCGATGCTACGGACACTGACGAATGGGCCCTGGCAAATAACTATGTTTCGATAGTTCCCGTTTCGGTCGACATGACAGCCCATTCCTACATCAATACACTGAAGGAACGCTTCATCCTATGACCTTCACCGGGAAATATGACAGACAGTGGTTCGGAGTGCTTTCCGGATTTGTTGCTCCCCTGCTTATATCTCTGGTAGTCTGGCTTTTTTCACAGGGTGGCAGCAATCCGCTTGGATATCTGAAACGGATAGTGGAAGCCGATATCCTGACACATATAATTTCGCTTTGCGTGTTTCCCAACATTTTTCTTTTCCTTCTCTTTAACCGCCTTGATATGCTCAGGGCTGCAAGGGGAGTGCTTGCAATTACAATATTCTGGGCTGTGGTGGTCTTTGCAGTAAAGTTTCTGTTATGAGGTATTTCATAATAGCGGGAGAAAAATCGGGCGATCTTCATGGATCCAACCTGGTGAGGGAACTGCTCCGCAACGACAGTGAGGCGGTTATAAGGTGCTGGGGCGGGGATATGATGCAGGCGGCCGGGGCGGATCTGCTGATGCACTACCGCAGGACCGCCTTTATGGGCTTTGTGGAAGTCGCAAAAAACCTTGGCTCAATAAGAAAACTGTTTTCCCTCTGCAAACAGCAGATCACCTCTTTCGCTCCCGATGTTGTGATCCTGATCGATTATCCGGGTTTTAACCTTCGTATAGCTGAATTTGCAAGGAATTCGGGGATAAAGGTGTTTTATTACATATCCCCCAAACTATGGGCATGGAATGAGGACAGGGTTCATAAGGTGAAGAAGTATGTCGACAGAATGTACATAATCTTCCCGTTTGAAGTAGATTTCTATGCCAGGCACGGAATTGACGCTGTTTATATGGGAAATCCTCTTCTTGATGAGACAGAAAAGAGGCTCAGGGCCTTTCCGGAGGAAAGCAAGATCAGGAAATCACTTGGGATTGGTGAAAAACCGGTGATAGCAATGCTTGCCGGAAGCAGAAAAAGCGAAGTAAGGCAGATCCTTCCCGGAATGCTTGAAGCTGTCCGGGACTTTCCTGAGTACCAGTTTATACTTGCCGGGGTCGGGAACCTGCCGGATGAACTCTATGAGAGAATTATTAAGGATCACCCTGTTAAGCTGATCAGGGACAAAACCTATGAGATACTCCATATATCTGAAGCAGCACTTGTGAAATCCGGGACAGCCACCCTGGAAGCAGCATTGTTCGGAGTTCCTGAAGTAGTCTGTTACAGGGGCGACTTTATCTCGATGATCATAGCCTGGGCAGTGATAAAGGTGAAGTTCATTTCGCTCGTTAACCTGATAGCAGGTCATGAAGTCGTTAAGGAGCTGGTACAGTATTCACTTAACAGGAATAACCTGGTAAATGAGCTGAAAGCTGTCCTGCCAAAAGGATCAAAAAGGGAAAAGGTGCTGAGAGACTATGCCAGGGTGAAGGAAATCCTTGGTCCCGAAGGAGCTTCGGAACGCGTGGCATCCGATATGGTGTCGTTACTTAACGGCCGGAATCCGGATTAGAATGAACAGTGGACATGATTTCCACAGCTATGAATCTTAAATGTCAAGGATCATCCTGAATATACTGCTGATTGTTCTCTTTATGCCGGCTGTTGCCACGGCACAGGTTAAAGTGAGGATTTTTGCCGACCGTAAACCCTCAGCGGCATCACTTTCGGTGGACCATGGGAGATTTGAACTTGATATTTCTGACGGCACACCAGTGGTCATTGAGCCTGGCAACCCGGTAGTATTTGCAATGTACGGGGGAAGGATTGCGGTCAAACTCAGGAATTCAGTAAGCTTTACAGTTGATTCCCTGACTGTCCGCGGTCTTACCGGCACCGACCACTTCTTCCTGAGAGTCAGCGGCAATCAGGAAGAACGCCGTCATTACAGCGGAAGCCTGAAATGCTACGCTGATCTTGGAGTTATGGTTTTCATTAACATCTGCGATACTGAAGATTATCTTGCCGGGGTTGTCAGAACGGAAGGAGGACCCGGTAAAAGAATAGAATACCTCAAATCACAGGCTCTCCTGGCAAGGACTTACCTGTTCAGGCATACCGACCGTCACCTTATAGACGGATATAACCTCTGTGACCTTACTCATTGCCAGGCTTTCAATGGCATAACTTCCGACTCCCTTGTTCTTAAGGCAGTATCGGAAACAAAGGACCAGGTTATTCTGGCATCCGACAGCACCCTGATAATCTCGGCCTTTCACTCTAACTGCGGAGGAGAAACATCCACTTCCGATAATGTATGGCTTTCATCACATGCTAATCTTAAAAAAGTAAATGATCCGTATTGCGGAAAATCGCCGAATGCCCGCTGGAAAAAAACCATACCGCTGGCTGAATGGCAGTCATACCTGAAGCGTTCAGGATTCAGTCCGGCCGGAAACACAGATCATTCTTACAATTTTGTGCAGGATACCAGACAGGAGGAATACCGGATAGGTTCCTTTTCCATCCCCTTCAACAGGATCAGGAATGATTTTAACCTCAAATCATCGTTCTTCTCGGTGACCAGGGCAGGCAATCTAATCATATTCAGCGGAAGGGGATATGGCCATGGAGTGGGCTTATGTCAGGAGGGCGCCATGGTTATGGCTGCAAGGGGATTCAAATCGGAGGAGATAATAAAATTCTATTATTCGGATGTGATAAT
>CAYSBL010000043.1:0-16102 GCA_964429295.1 uncultured Rikenellaceae bacterium | reverse complement strand
CATTTTAGAGTATAAACTGTTCAACCAATAAAGGATGTTCGCAATTTTCAGAAAGGAGACGACAGGATTTTTCAGCAGTCTTACAGGATACATAGTAATTATTGTCTTCCTGCTTATCAACTCCCTGTTCATGTGGGTACTTCCGGGTGAATGGAATATTTTGGACAGCGGCTATGCCGGCCTTGATACCTTGTTCCTGCTTTCGCCATGGATCTTTCTGTTCCTCGTTCCGGCTGTCACAATGAAGATGATTGCCGAGGAGAAGAGACTGGGAACCATGGAACTGCTTTATTCCAGACCTGTCACCGAACGAGGGATAGTATACGGTAAATATTTCGCTGCGGTAACTCTTGTGCTGCTTGCTTTAGTGCCCGGAATAATCTATTACGTCTCGGTACATTTCCTTGGCGAAACACCGGGAAATCTCGACAAAGGCGGAACAACAGGGGCTTTCATCGGATTGTTCTTCCTTGCCGCTGTTTATGCCTCTGCAGGCCTTTTTGCATCCTCGCTTACCGATAATCAGGTTGTTGCCTTTATAATTGCGGTGCTCATATCCCTGTTCCTTTACATGGGCTTCGATGCCTTTGCATATCTGCCAGGTCTCAGGAAGATAGATGAGTTCGTAATCGGCCTGGGAATAAATGAGCATTACAAGTCGATGAGCAGGGGAGTACTGGACCTCAGGGATATAGCATATTTCACCTCAGTCGTGATCTTGTTAAATGAGGCTACCCGAATGGTCCTTCTTTCAAGGAACCGGGAAAAACGCAACTGGATAAAATTCGTTACAATCGTAGCTGTTGTCATTCTGGCCGCTGTTTCAGTTTCATTCTTCAGAATAAGGGCCGACCTTACGGAGGACAGGCGTTACACATTGTCCGAATCAACCAGGAAAGTTCTTACAGGTATAAATAACGACATTTTCGTGCAGGTCTGGCTCGACGGTGAAATGCCGATTCCGTTTAAAAGGCTGAAAAGATCAGTCAGGGAAATGCTGGAGGAATTCAGGGTATACTCGGGCCGAAAGGTTGACTATGATTTCATCAATCCTTCTGAAAGCGATGATCCCGAAAAGAGGGATGCCCTTTACCAGTCACTGCTTGAAAAGGGTCTCAGTCCCGTTAATATTCAGGACAGCGATCCTGAGGGAGGATCGAGCCAGAAAATCATATTCCCCGGCATGATAGTAAATTACAACGGAATTGAAGTACCTGTCAATTTTCTAAAGAACAATCCGACAATGACTGCCGAAGAGAATCTTCTCCATTCAGCCGAAGGTCTTGAGTATGAGCTTATACAGCCCGTTGCCACACTTAGTTCCGACACGGTTTACCGCGTTGCCTTCATCGAAGGACATGATGAAATCCCCGAGACGGGAGTGGCTGATATCATATTCCATTTGGCGAGATTCTTTACCGTCGACAGGGGTGTCATCGGCGGAACGCCGGGCATACTCGACAAGTATTCGGCGGTTGTGATAGCCGGACCTCAGAGAGAATTCACGGAGAACGATAAGTTTGTGCTTGATCAGTATATAATGAACGGAGGCCGGGTGCTATGGCTGCTTGAGGAGGTGAATGTAAATGCCGACAGTCTTGTGATGGGAGAGACAGCAGCAATCTACAGGCCTCTCAATCTTGAAGATCAGATCTTCAGATACGGCGTACGGGTAAATCCCCGTATAGTACAGGATATTGAATGTGCTCAGATACGTCTGATACTATCGAGCGGAGGGGTGAGGCAGCAGCCGGTTTCGGTTCCATGGCTTTATTTTCCACTCCTGACTCCTCACCCCGATCATCCCGTAACAAGAAATATAAACAGGGTAAAGGGGGAATTTTCCAACTACATGGATACTGTCGGACTCGATCCGAATATCAGAAAAAAAATCCTGCTGTCAACCTCCGGATTCACTCGTACAATGGCACCTCCGTTCTTCATCAGCCTGAGGGAAGCTGAAATGATACCGGATGAAAGGTCGTTCAATCAATCGGGACTGCCTGTTGCCGTTCTGCTCGAAGGTGTATTTCCGTCGGCATTCAGGAACAGGCTCACCGCGAACCTGATTAAGGATGCTTCGGCAGAGGTCAGGGACGAAAGTGTTCCAACCCGTATGATAGTGGTTGCTGACGGCGATATAATAAGGAATGAGGTCAGGAGGAGCGGGACCGTCGAAACTCCCCTTCCCCTCGGACAGGACCGGTATACACTTGAGATGTTCGGAAACAGGGATTTCATATTGAACAGCCTCAATTACCTTGTTGACGACAACGGAATCATGGAACTGAGGTCGAGGGAGCTAAAGCTGAGGCTCCTCGACAGTAAGGAAGTGAAAAGCAGGAGAGCATTCTGGCAGGCTGTCAATATTGCCGGACCGGTGCTGCTTGTACTCGTTGCGGGTGCCTTGTTCGGATGGCTGAGAAGAAAAAAGTACACCTTACCGTGATGATGAAACGCAAATCTGCCCTGCTTGCAGTGGCTGCAGCAGCTCTTGCTCTGGCGGCTTTAATAATCCTGAGAGACAGGAAACCTTTCGGAGGAAGAAATACCTCATTTGCAGCACAACCGGTTGAGGAGATAACCAGGATTGAGTTCTCAACCGACGACAGGACTGTGACGCTCAGTGATGAGGGGGAAGACTGGCTTGTAAACGGCAGATTGCCGGCAAGACGAAGCAGTATTCTTTTCATCAAGAGGATATTGACCGAAATGCAGATCAAATCGCCGGTTTCAGGCGATCTGTTCAATTCCGAGATCACAGAAAGGGGAATTAAGCCGGTAGTTGTCAGGGTATATGAAAGGAACAAACTGCTGAAATCATTCCTGGTTTACAAAACTCCTTCCAATCAGTACGGGAACATTATGAAGCTGAAGGCGGGATCAATGCCGTTCATTGTTTCGGTCCCGGGAAGCGAAGCGGAAATAGGATCGGCATTTACGGTGAATGAAAACTTCTGGCAGCTCTACACAGTATTCAGCCTTCTGCCACGGGAAATACATTCGGTAACCTTCGAGAATCTCTCCGATACAGCATCGTCGTTCATGATAAAATTTGCAGGAGGAATTCCTTCATTTTCAGGGAACGACAGACAGCTTTCAGGCTGGGATACCTCGCGCGTGATGAGGTACATCAGCTATTTCGCCCAGGTGCCCTTTGAATCGTGGGCAACCGATATGAGTGAAGAGGAAAAGGCATCTGTACTGAAGGATCAACCATTGTACAGGATCACGGTTTTAACAACTGAAGGGAACAGGAGCATGGTCAATCTGTGGAAGCGGAGTATAACCGGACAGGATTCCATAACAGAGGATACGGACAGGATGTGGGCCCGGAAAAATGAGGAAGGGGATTTCTTCATAGTCAAATATGCGGATATCGATCCCCTGATCAAAAAGCGCTCATATTTCCTGCCTGAATAATAATTTGTTTGAGGATAAATGTTTTTTTTGTAATATTGATTGTCGCGAAATTGAGAAGTAATTAAATCCAGTATAATATGAAATTTGTTGTATCCAGCACAGAGTTACTAGGTCATTTGCAGGCCATAAGCAGGGTTATCAGTTCAAAAAACACCCTGCCGATCCTTGATAATTTCCTCTTCAGTCTTTCAGGAAACGATCTTGAAATCACGGCATCTGATCTTGAATCAACCCTGATCACCAGGATGAAACTCGAGAACGCAACAGGTGACGGTATCATAGCCCTTCCGGCAAGGATTCTTCTCGACACCCTTAAAGAATTCTCAGTTCAGCCGCTTTCATTCGACATCAACCTGGATACACTTGCCGTAGTAATAACATCGGAAAACGGAAAATTCAATGTTGTCGGTCAGAACGGAATTGATTTCCCGGCTCTTCCGGCCATCAGAAAGGAGAAAAAATTCTCATTCGTCATCAATGCCGATCTGATGCTGGCAGGGATCAACCGGACCCTGTTTGCTACTGCCGACGATGAACTGCGGCCTGTTATGGGAGGCATCTTCGTCGAGGCATCCACCGAAAGGATCACCTTTGTGGCATCAGATGCACATAAACTTGTCAGATATCAGCGCAACGACTCTCATGCCGAAGATAATTCATCATTCATACTTCCCAAAAAACCGGCATCCCTTCTTAAAAATATTCTGCCAAGGGAAGAAGGACCGGTAACAGTTGAGTTCGATGACAAAAATGCATTCTTCAGCCTGAATGACTACAGGGTGGTTTGCAGGCTTGTTGAAGGAAATTATCCCAATTACAATTCGGTTATTCCAAAAAATAATCCGCGCAAGGTAACCGTCGACCGGATTGAATTCTATAATACTCTCAGAAGGGTGTCGGTCTTTTCCAACCAGGCAAGCAACCTGGTCAAGCTTCAGCTTAAGGGCAACCAGATGACTGTTTCGGCACAGGATATCGACTTCTCCATTTCGGCTTACGAGAAGATCAAATGCCAGTATGAGGGAGATGACCTTGAAATAGGATTCAAATCGGTGTTCCTTCTCGAAATCCTTTCCAACATGGCCTCCCAGGATGTAATGATCGAACTGGCTGATCCGACCAGGGCCGGATTATTCCTGCCGGGAGAATCTGAAAATGAGTCGGAAGACCTTCTCATGCTCCTTATGCCAATGATGATAAACGCCTGACAGGTGAAACTCAATCTTCGCAGGCCCATCGCTTTTATCGATCTCGAGACTACCGGCATTAACGTGTCGGCAGATCGTATTGTTGAAATATCCGTTCTCAAGATAAATCCCAACGGCAGTGAGGAATGGATGATCTCAAGGATTAATCCTGAAATGCCTATCCCTCCAAAATCGACCGCGATTCACGGGATAACTGATGCCGACGTTGCTGATGCTCCCAAATTCAGGGAGATAGCAAAAAACCTTGCGGCTTTCCTTGAGGGAACCGATCTTGCCGGATTCAATGCAATCAAGTTTGATATTCCTGTTCTTGCGGAAGAATTTCTGCGGGTGAACATCGACTTTAACTTTCTGAAAAGAAAGTATGTCGATGTTCAGGTCATATTCCACCGGAAAGAACAAAGAACACTTACAGCAGCCTACAAGTTTTACTGTGACAGGGAGCTTGAGAACGCTCACAGTTCCAGGGCCGATACCCAGGCCACTTATGAGGTACTGAAAGCGCAGCTCGAAAGATACAATGACCTGGAGAACGATGTTGAAAAACTCGCCGACTTCAGCTCCTACAACAGCCTTGTCGATTTCGCGGGACGGATTATCTACGATGAGAAAGGAGTGGAGGTGTTCAATTTCGGAAAACACAAGGGAAAACCGGTGGAAGAGGTTTTCAGAGAAGAGCCGTCATACTACTCCTGGATGATGAACGGTGATTTCGCTCTTTATACCAAGAAGATACTAACTGAAATCAAACTCAGGTCGTTCGGTAAAGGACAGCAATGAAATGAAAATTATTTGCATCGGGATGAACTACCGAAGGCATGCCATGGAGATGGGCAGGCCTTTTCCCTCGGAACCGGTGGTGTTCATGAAACCCGACTCCTCGCTACTTAAGAAAAACAAACCTTTCTTTCTGCCCGATTTTTCTTCAGATATCCATTATGAACTCGAAGTGGTGGTGAAAATATCTAAACTTGGCAAATCGATCTCCCCTAAATTCGCCCCGAGATACTATGATGAGATTACCGCCGGAATTGACATAACGGCACGTGACATCCAGACCAGACTATCCAAATCGATGCTGCCCTGGGAGATATCGAAGGGTTTTGACGGTTCAGCCCCCATAGGAGAATTCATTCCTGTCAGCACTGCCGGCGACATAGGGAACCTCGATTTCCGCCTTGAGATAAACGACAGGATTGTTCAGCAAGGCAATACATCCGATATGATTTTCGGTGTGGATGAACTGATTTCCTATGTGTCCCGCTTCTTCACCCTTAAAACAGGAGATCTGATTTTTACGGGAACTCCTTCAGGTGTGGGCCCCCTTAAGCGCAACGACCATCTTGTTGCCCGGATCGGCGACAGGCCCCTTCTCGATTTCAATATAAAGTGACCATACCGGATCAGGGATTATCTCACCTCCGGCCTGTGGCTGCAGCTCACTTATTTCAGGGTTCGTATTCGATTTTCAGTTGAACCAGTAGGATAATTTCACCACGAGCCCCCGGTTTTTCGACCTGAGGTCTCCTGCATACGGGCTTCCGAAACTGTTGTTGAGAATATCACCTGCCCAGGAGTTTTCTGTATAGACAATAAACAGATCCGACACAGGGGCAAAGCGCCACTGGAACCTGAGGTTCAGGTTCAGGTTGTCGATCTGGTTGTTGTATTGCACAAAACTTGTGAAGAACAGGTTGTCGGTAAAGGTGAAATCGAATCTCGGACCAATGAGCAACAGCTTTGCATCGTTGTAGGGAGAGGGCAGTTCAATATTGTTGTAGGTTGTTACCAGTGCCAGGCTGCCATAGGGCTGAACACGGTAGTTGACTTCGCCGCTGAGGGTGAGGCGGTCGCCGTTGTAATATCCTCCGTACCTTGCAGTCAGGGAAAAGTTGAACATCCTGCGGTTGTCTGAGACATAGGTAGCTCCAACTTCGTTCCAGTTGAAGTCATCTCCGGCCGGCAGTTTAAGCCCTCCTGTGTTCGTAGGATCGAAGGGCTGCAGTAGTTTAATGTAATTCTCCTTTACATCGACAGAAAAGGAACTCTTGTTCAGCCAGTCGATCCTGTACATAAGGTTTGTCTCCCTGTCGGTGAGCGAGAACGAATTATAGGGATCAAGGTAGGTGTCAAGTTTCAGAACAGGCCCGTGACTGATAATTCTTTTGCTTTCAGGGAAGAATTTGTACTGGAACGATCCGTTCAGCTGGTAATAACCTCTTCTCCTGATGTATCCGGTCTCGGCATTGTAGCCCGAACCTGTAAGGGCCTGGTTTAAAGATGCTGTTATGAACTGGGTGGAACGGGTAATATTGGCTGCCATAGCTGCATCTTTTAAAGTCAGGTTGTTAACCAGATTCTGATGGTAATAAACCTTGCCGTTCCAACGGTTGTCGGGTGTGGCAAGATTATACTCGAGACCTGCAACCCTGTTGTATTTATTCCCGTCAAAGGTTTCATCATCATCAGTGTCCATCACCTGCTTGTTTATAAGGAATCCTGTGACACTCGACCTGCTGAAAACCAGTCTTTGCAGGGCAGCCACCATGTAGTTGGCAGCATGAACCTCATCATCTCTTCCCGTCTGTATGTCCATGATCCCCAGCCTCCACCTGTTGCCAAGGTTTCCGCTCAGCCTGGCCCCGGCCAGCACAGGACTATCAAGACCTATCCTTCTGGAGAAGAAAGGCCTTACCCTGTCGGTTCCAAGGCTCGCGAACAGGTCGCTGTTTTCGAGGTAGAACTGCCTCTTTTCAGGGAAGAAAAGTTCATACCTGTCGAGGTTTGTCTGTTGTTTATCAACTTCCACCTGCGAATAGTCGGGATTAACCGTCAGGTCGAGATTAAGGGATGTTGAGAGGATCATCTTTGCGTCCATTCCGGCATTCCACTTCCACCTGGTGCTTTCTCCTGCTTCGAAGTCGCGTGTGACCTTTGCCGTTGCATAGGGGATCAGCGAGAACCTCAGACCTGCCTTGTCCCGGGGCTCATCCCACTGAAGAGTTCCCACAAAAGGAAGGGAACAGTGCGGAAACTGCCGGGGCATGGGAGCCCATGCCGATTTCTCATTGTTCTTCAGGTCGAGCCTGCCAAAGTTAATACCCCACTCCTTATCGCCCTCGAAATACCTGATGCTCCTGAAAGGGATACTCACTTCGGTAATCCATTTGTCGTCATAGCTTCTGACTTCCGACTTCCATTTGATGTCCCAGCTGTAATCGACTTTTGTGCCTTCATACTGAAGCCCTTCGGTCTGTGCACCCGCAGCTGAAATGCCGAAAGCAAACCCGTTTGTCAGATCGTTGTAGGTGTTCAGGAAAAACATGAAGTTGTCGTTATTCATGAAACTAAAGTCCCTTCTAAGCGATTCCACAGGCCTTTTCCCCGGAGTCGGATCATGGCAGATAATGCCCAGATACAGATTTGACTTATCGTAGGTAAGCATAACCTCAGTTTTTGCAATGGCCATTCCGGTGTCGGTCGGGGTGACACGCTGAAACTCTGTGGTTTTTTCAGCTGCCGCCCATGGCTCCTCATCGAGTACTCCGTCGATGATCAAAGGCTTGTCGGTTTTGTTGATGGAGATCCGGTACTGGTCGCGGTTAACACCCCTGGTCTGGCTGAAGAGATAATCTTCCTGAAAAACCAAAAGAAAGATAGCCGCTATTATTATATTTCGTGACATCAGAAATTAAATTTTGGTGAAGATAAAGAATTGGTTTGTGAATATTAAATTCTATTTTTATGCAATTGCTGATCCAGTCTTGATTTTAGAGATTTTTCACATTTATACAACAGTGGCGGTGTGATATTATGATCCTGATAAAAGTAATGCTATGAAGATATATGTTTCCAATGATGCAAATGAACTTGGTTCGGAATCTGCAGGACTGATTTCCGCCAGGCTGAATGAAATCATTGCCGTAAGGGGAGAGGCAAGAATGGTGGTCGCAACAGGCAGTTCACAGTTTGAAATGTTCAGGGAACTGGTGATGCAAAATGTAAACTGGCAAAAGGTTGAAGTCTTCCATCTCGATGAATATATTGGGATTCCGGTTACCCACAAGGCAAGCTTCAGAAGATACCTTTATGAGAGATTCATTAATCTGGTTCCCGTGAAACGTTTCTACAGCATCGATGTGGAAAGGGATATTGACAACCTTTTAAGTGAACTCACCAGTTCTGTCAGGAACAAACCGGTCGACCTCGGTCTCATCGGAATAGGCGTCAACGGACACCTTGCATTCAATGATCCGCCTGCGGACATCGAGACCCGCGATGCATATATCAGGGTGAAGCTTAACAGGGAATGCAAACTGCAGCAGGTAAGCGAGGGCTGGTTCGAATCGCCTGAGGAGGTTCCCGAAACGGCGGTTTCGATGAGCGTCTGGCAGATACTGCAATGTAAAACAATAATTTCGGTTGTACCTCATCAGGCCAAGGCCGAAGCAGTCAGAAGAACCCTTGCTGAAAGTCCGGGCGGGATGGTGCCTGCCACAATGCTGAAGCAGCATCCCGACTGGCACCTGTTTCTCGACAGGGATTCCGCCGGCGGGGTAATCAGGTACTGACCGGGCTGAAACCCGCGGATTAGCAGAATCAGCTTAATACAACATTATTGATGGAAAGATCAGGTGAAATATCAGCTCTTCATTATGAGACAGGCAAACCAGTGAGGATAAAGTTCAGCGGCGGTCTGATCAGCTCAATTAATGACATTCAGATGTCGGAAGGGCTTGACGGTGTTTATGTTGCACCCGGTCTGATTGATAATCAGATCAACGGTTACAGGGGAATTGATTTTTCAGATCCTGACGCCGGTACAGGAAGGATAAGGATGGCTCTTGATGCCATAAGGAAGGATGGAGTGACGACGTTTTTCCCCACAATAATTACCGGCAGGCATGATATTCTTGTGAGGGTTTTCAGGAACCTGGCCAGGGCTCTGCAGGAAGACCAGGAGGTAAGGAGTTCTGTTGCCGGATTTCACCTGGAAGGACCTTATATCTCCGACGAAGCCGGCTACTACGGGTGCCATCCTGTTGAATTCATACGGAAACCGTCGTGGGATGAATTCATGCAATACCAGGATGCCGCAGCCGGAAATATCCGCCTGGTTACTGTAAGTCCTGAGGTCGATGGTGCTATGGACTTCATCGGACGCTGTGTGAGACAGAATATCCTGGTTTCTGTCGGGCATACAAATGCTTCTGCCAGGCAGATAATGGAAGCCGTTGACCGCGGGGCAAGACTGTCAACACATCTTGGCAACGGCTGTGCCAACCTGATCGACCGTCACCGTAATCCGATCTGGCCTCAGCTGGCCAACGACCTGCTGACTCCTTCGATAATAGCCGACGGCCATCATCTGCTTCCGGAAGAGATCAGGGTTTTCTGTAAGGTCAAAGGTCCCCGCAATATTATACTCACATCAGATGTAACCCATTTCATCGGGATGAATCCCGGCAATTATACCTTTCTTGGAAGCAAAATTGTTCTTTCCTCTGACGGGCTTATAAAAAATCCGGTACTCGACTGTCTGGCAGGAGCCTCACTTCCACTGAGGACCGGTGTTGGAAACGTGATGAAGTTCACGGGTTATTCGCTGGGCGAGGCCGTTGACCTGGCCACAAGGAATGTGTCGTCAGTTTGCAGGATGTCCGATCGGGGTTCTCTCGAACCGGGAAAACGGGCCGATCTAATCCTGTTTCAGATGGAGGACTACGTTATGTCAATAAAAAGAGTGATCGTTAACGGAAGGGAGAATTCCCTTCGGAGTGAAAACTGAACCAGCAATATCTCATGGCAACAATCGATTATGTAGTTCTTACAGGATATTTTGTCCTGATAACGGGATTCGGAATATGGATTTCCAAAAAAATAAAAACCAGCGACAGTTATTTCAGGGGCGATAGAAAATTCAAGTGGTACATAATGCTGGGGCAGGCATTTGGTGTGGGGACACATGCTGAAATGCCCGTAGCTCAGACCGGTGCTACATTCAGTCACGGATTTGCCACAATCTGGTACCAGTGGAAAAACATGCTCATCACTCCGTTTTACTGGCTGATAGCTCCCTTTTACCGCCGCAGCGAGCGCACTACCGTGGGCGAGATTATTGAAGACAGGTATGGCAGATCAATGGGACTTGTTTATTCAGTTTTTGCCATCGTATTCTTTGTATTCAGTATGGGCGTCATGCTTCAGGGAGCGGCCAAGGTTATTTCAGTTGCTTCAGGGAATATTTTTTCCCCGGATATGATTGTCCTCATAATGACGGTAGCTTTCATCATTTACAGCTTCGCGGGAGGCCTTATAGCAGCTGCGTACACCGACTTTATCCAGTCGTTTCTGATCATAACCCTGTCGATTATGCTTATTCCTCTTGGCCTGAGGGAGGTGGGCGGATTTCATGCAATGAGGGAAGTCCTTCCCGATCATTTCTTCGACGTGTTCAACAGCGCCAGCGGAATAGATGCATTTACCATAGCGATGCTTGCGGTTAACGGGATTGTGGGTATAACTGCACAGCCCCACATGGTTTCGATGTGCGCTACCGGAAACACTGAAAGGGCCGGAAGAATAGGCCAGACATTCGGATCGATGGTAAAAAGGCTGATAACCATCGGCTGGGCTATGACCGGTCTTGTCGTTGCCGCACTGGTTATCATGAAGGGGGTGGAACTCCCCGATCCGGAAATGGCCTTCGGCTACGCCTGCAGCGTTCTTCTGGTTCCTGGTCTTGTAGGCCTCATGCTGGCTGCAATACTGGCAGCAAATATGTCATCATGCTCCAATTTCATGGTAAACACAGGGGCCCTTTTTACACAAAATATTTATAAAAAATACATAAATCCGGATGCCGGCGATCGGAAGCTGCTGTGGATGGGACGTTACTCAGGGCTCGCGTTGTCGATAATGGCTGTCCTCTTTGCGCTTGGGGTAAAGAATGTGCTTCACGGATTTCTTTTTGTGGAAACACTGGCGGCATTCATGGGAATCATTTTCCTTGGGGGCATAATCTGGAAAAGGGCAAACAGGTACGGTGCTGCAGCTGCAGTAATAGTATCTCTTACTGTATATTATGCAGCCAATTACATATCGGCAGGGGAGCTTGTACTTGTTTATAAATGGATGCCCGGACCATTCGGACTGGCAATGCTTTCCGGATTCTTAGTGTTCTGGCTTGTGAGCCTGCTTACCAGGCCGGAGGATAGTGAGAGGATGGAGAGCTTTTTCGACAACATGCGGAGGAAATCTGATGCTGACTACACCGGACCCGACGGGCTTAAGCCACTTGGCGAACTTACCGGCGATGATCTTCTTCTTCTCGATCTTCCGGGATGGGGAAAAAAGGAACGCCGCAGAAACTTCTTCAGGCGATACAGGGAAGATCTGGTTGGTTTTGCCCTGAGCTGGGTGATGGTCGGATTGCTTATACTTATAGCATGGTCCCTTATGCAGCTATGATGTCAGGAAGGTGGCGTGTGACACGGTCGACGGAAGCTGAACCCTGTACCTAATACCTTCTTCAGCAATCTGAAGTATAAGATCAGGTAAAGTATAAGGGTAACCAGCCAGAGAACGATGATGTTAAACAGGCAAGTCTCAATCTGCCTGTCCCCGATTTTCTTGCAGGGGGCATAGAAATGTGCCCGGCCATTGGCCGAAACCGGCTTCATCCACGCAGGCTGATATTTCTGAATGTATTTCCCCCCGGCGTCAATAATCCCTTGAGTGTTGAATTCGTCAAGCACTATCTCTCTTAGCCTCTTGTTCGTATGGTCATTTTCCAGCTCCATGAACTCGTTTTTTCCCATTTCTGAAGCCATAGCCAGAGTGAGAGATTCTTTTTTCGCCAGGTTAATTTTCCTTATGGTATTGAACCGGCGTGCAAGGCTGTCGAGTAACTTTTCCGTATTGTCTCCGACGAAATCGTTAAATCTTTGGCTGTTCAGGGAAGAAATAAGCTCCTCCGGCAGAGGATAAAAACCTGCTTCCTCAGCCAAAAAAGGGATATATCTTGACAGTTTTCCGAAATTATTCGCAACAATTCCTCCGAATCCGGAACTGTCATTGTAATTCCTGCATACCCGCAAATCCTTTTTCAGTTCGTTTATGAGAAATGATGCATACCAGTTGTTCTGGCTTATTTCAACATT
This sequence comes from uncultured Rikenellaceae bacterium, assembly GCA_964429295.1. GTDB lineage: Bacteria > Bacteroidota > Bacteroidia > Bacteroidales > VadinHA17 > LD21. The sequence continues at coordinate 3,309 of CAYSBL010000043.1, read as the reverse complement.
GTATCTGAAGAAATTCTTCTCGAACCTGTTGTTTTTGAACTGTTCAGTTGCAAGAGCCTCATACGCCCAACGGGCCGGCATCAGTTCTCCCAGAATCGGCACATATTCACTGAATGTATTTTCTTTCCTGTGCAGACTGTCAAATTTTACCAGCACCCCGCTGAAGAGGAGCTGTGGTATTATAATGAAGGGAATGAGAATATAGATAGTGGCAGCCGAATTGAATGCGGATGAGATGTTCAGTCCTATCAGGTTGGCAAGACAGGAAATGCTGAAAAGGACAATCCAGTAAATCAGTGTCATTCCCTTAATTTCCAGGATCAGGTTTCCGGCAATAACAAAGGAGATTGTCTGGACGGCGGAGACCAGAAACATCATCATTACCTTGGAATTGATGTAACTGAACCAGCTGAGGTTCAGAAAAGACTCCCTCTTCAGAATCTTCCTGTCCCGGACGATCTCCTCGGCGCTGATTATCAGCCCCATGAAAAGAGCTGTTATTACGCACATGAACATGTAGGCAGGAAGATTCTCATTTTCACGCAGGTTGTAGGACTGCCCCGACACATTTCTTGTGAAAAATGCAAGAAGGACCGCAAGTATTGGGGCTCCTAGCAGGCTTATCAGCATGTACTGCCTGTTGGCAATTTTTGACAGAAGATCGCGAATAAAGAAAATAAAAGATTGTTTGGCTCTGCCGGGTATTGAATAGTTGTTTTCAGGCAGGGGTTCCCGTGCTATGGCTTTTTCAGCAAATATTCTTTCTTTTTCACCCTCGAAACTGTCAGCCCATTCCGGGGGAGAGACTCTTCTCAGCCGCGTCGGCTTGCCGTATTCATTCACCACCTTCGACTCGATTATTCTCAAGAGCTGGTCGGTATCCACATTTCCGCAGGTTATGCATTGATCCTCAGAGGCATTTGCCAGATTGGAGTGTGTCTTGAACCAGACCACAGTCTCATTTGGATTGCCGTAATAGATCATATAACCGCCCCTGTCGAGCAGCATGATACGGTCGAACATTTTGTAAATATCAGATCCCGGCTGGTGTATTGTCGTTATGACAAGTTTTCCCTTGTAGGTTTGTTCCTTCAGCATTGTCATAACAGTTTCCGCATCGACAGAGCTAAGGCCGGAAGTGGGTTCATCCACGAAAAGGATGGTAGGTTCCCGTATCAGTTCGAGTGCGATATTCAGCCTTTTCCTCTGGCCGCCGCTGATAACCTTGTTTACCGGGCTGCCGACCTTAAGGTCCTTTATCTCAAATAAATCCAGATCGTTGAGTATCCTTTCCACTTCTTCCCTTATCCTTGGCTTTCCCAGGTTATCGAGGCACATCCGGGCATTGTAGTAAAGATTCTGGTAAACCGTCAGTTCCTCGTAGAGAAGATCGTCCTGGGGTACAAAACCTATTACTCCCTTCAGATGCTCCCTGCCTTCTGATGAATTGATATTATACCCGTTGATAAGCACTTTTCCCGAATCAGGTTTAAAGATACCGCTAAGGAGGTTCAGCAATGTCGATTTGCCGACTCCGCTTCCTCCCATGATGCCGACAAGTTTTCCTGATTCCTCGCGGAATGTGAGGTTCTGTATCCCTTTTTCGCTGTCCCTGAACCTGAGGCTGATATCCCTGGCGTCGAGTGAAACGCGGAGTTTGAAGGCCGCTCCGGTGAAAATCTCCGCAACATCGTTGTAATAAATTGCACTTACTGATGCACCCCTGATGGAGGATCCGTGATCAAATACGTAGGTCTGACCCGGGTGTATGTTCTGGCCGTTCAGCAAAAGATCTTCCCTGCCATCATACTTCATCAGAAGGGTATTTGTGCTGACAACATTCAGGAATGAAATTCTGCCTTTCAGGTTATCGTTCCGCAGGTGTTTTATCCCTTTTTGCCCCGATCCTTCATTGCAATCGGCTATAAGCAGTTTTTCCACCCTGATCCCTGTCATTCCGGGTTCGAGTATGAATCCCAGGATGTCCTGGTATTCAGTGTTGTGAATATTGAATGCCGTTGCTGCCGTCTCGACAAATTCAAGCTCCTTTGCTGTGATCCCTGAACTGAAAGAGATAAAATCCATCAACTGGACCAGAACGTAGATCTTTTGTTTCTGCTGTAGTTCCTCATTAATCTTTTCACAAATGGCCAGTATCCTGATTGAAGTAAGGGAGGTCCGTTTGCGGTCCCTGATGCTGTCCTTCTGAATGCCGTCGGGGTAGTAGATCCTGAGATAATCATCGAACATTGACATGTATCTCTCAATCTGCTCATTATTCAGATGCTTTGACAGGAACAACCGGACAACCTCACGGCCTCTGACGGATATCTCCCTTTCTGCGTGCAAATCGCTTATCAGTGCGAACAGCTGAATCAGTGCCTTCAGGATAGGTTCACTCATACTCGCGGGAATAAAATTATGACGGCAGGTTTATTTTTATACTTTCGTCCTTTGACGATTTAAACAGAATGCTATCTTTGTTTAAGAATATCAAGTTACTAATTAAATTGGATCCGGCGAAATTATTTTTAGTCTGACTTTGCTTCACTCATCTCCCGGCAACTGCCTGGTATAACTGCAATTTCAAATCAATTGCCGCTCATGGAAAAGCTGATAATAGATCCGACAGTGTTCACACCAAAGGTATTACTGGACCATGAGGAGCGGTTTCTGGAGATCGGAGGTGAATCACGGCCCCAGGATGTGCGCGAGTTTTACGGTTCCATCTTTGAATGGATGGATGAATTCAGCGAAAAGCTGCTGAATTCGGATGACAACAGCAAACCCGTGATCATCAGTTTCAATTTCAATTACTTCAATTCCGGATCTGCCAAATGCATACTCGACATCTGCAAGATCCTTTCACGATTGCGTTGCCGGGAAATCGATGCTTCAGCCAGATGGCATTATGTCAGGGGAGATGACGACATGCTTGAAGCCGGAAAAGAAATAGCCCGGATAGTGAACCTTCCTTTTCAATTCATAGAATCGGATATGAAATGAAATCTGATGGCAGATTTCTTAGTCCGGCAGATTTCAGAAAAAGCATGGCCGGACAGGTAGCACAGAGTCTTTACGAAGACCTCAGGAGGTTAAGCAGATTTGCTCCTGCGGGCTGCCGTTTACGAAAAAGATATAACGAAATCAGGGAAAGCGAAAGACAATTCTGGATTAATTTTTCTTCGGGTATTCCTGAAAAATTTATTTCTTCCGGACTCTATATGAGACCATACGGTGATAATTGCCGTACCTGCATCATAACAGAGAAGGAAATGGAAGCATTTATTTCATCCGACCTTGAAAGGC
>CAYSBL010000042.1:0-28015 GCA_964429295.1 uncultured Rikenellaceae bacterium | reverse complement strand
GGCTTACAGGAATACAATCAGTCCCGCTATTCCTGCCGTCATCACTGACTCGGTCAGGTTGGTATAAAATGAGCCGGAATACATACCTGACGCACTAATTGTCACAAGTCAGGAAAAAAACCTCGTACCGCGTGCTGCAAGCCGCTATTACTAAAAATTCGAAATGATTTGATTATTGCCTGAAACCCACCCCTGCCCCTCCGAGGAGGGGATCCGTGTTGTTCATGCCGTCTCTTAGTCTCTCCGTCTCTTCGTCTTCTTCCCGCCCCATACCCCATGAGTGGCATGATTTCAGAATGGAGGTATGATTTGTGGGTTGTACTGGATTCGAACCAGTGACCCCTACCCTGTCAAGGTAATGCTCTAAACCAACTGAGCTAACAACCCGTTTTCACCGCAAAAATAATATTTAATTTCTAAATTCCGCTATCTGTCTCAAATCCCTCAGCATTACCCCTGATGTTATGAGAAGTCGAATCCTGAAATGTAGGCCGGAGCATCGTAAAAAACGTCCTTTTCCTCTTCGGTGAAATTCAGGAACCTGGTGTAAACCAGTCCGGGTTTTGCATTCAGCATCCTGTTGAGTGCACCCATTCTCACCCCTGTGCGGAGCTTTTCAAACAGTTCGCCGCGGTCGTCGAGCCAGGTAAGTCCTGTAAAAAACCCTTCTGCGGCGCATACCGATTCGAACAAATCGGCAATAAGTTCTTCCCTTCCCTTTTTGCAGTAGATGGCATGGAAAACCAGGTGCCTGAACTCCTCAGGATGGAACAGACGTTTAAAATAGGGCGCCCTGGGCAGGACTTTCATGTAGATCCACCCCCACACTCCCGGCATGTCATAAATCCTGTACACCGAGGGAATGGCGCTTACCCCTGCCACTATCTCTCCGCCTTCCTTAAGAACATAGTATTTGTCGCCGTGAAAGATATGATCGGTGCTGAACAAAGAATGATCGCGGTAATAATCAAGAAGCAGTTCCGTTACTCTCTCCTTCTCCGCCGGGGTGGATATTTTAGAAACCCTGGGGTCAGGTTTCGGGTTGAACCTGCTGAAGGCAACAGTAAGGAACGACCTTATATACTCGTATCCCACCTGGTGTATCAGGTTCTTCGATCTTTCATTCATGCTTTCGACGAAGGCATACATTATGTGCTTGTCATTTTCGCCAATCTGGTTGAAATCGAGCATGTAGGGTTTGCTGAAGATATCGAGCGTCTTCTTCTTGAAGGAATCGTCCTTTTCCGTCTTGATGATCTCCTTCTTTTTCCTGTAGGAGATATCAGCCTGGTAAACAGAGTCAAATGCAAGGTATCTGAGATAGGATGACGGATACTGCAGTTTCCCCTGGCCGGTGATCCTGTAGCATGAGCCCACCGTTCCCGTAACCTTGTTTTTCCTGTAAAGTGATACGAATCTTATCTGGTCGCCGTATGCGGCTATGCGTGAAGGGATGTTCCTGAGCTGAAATCTCAATCCCCCTTCGGAGCCCTGGACCGCCATGTTAAGGATCCCGATCATCCCTTCATTTGCATGATCAGAGACTCTTACTTCCAGATCCTTGTGCCTGATTATTGTTCTTTCAAACATATGCTGTGCCGTTCGGTTACATCTTATTAACATCGGGAGAGCCAAATACTCTCTGAAGCAAAGGTGTTACCCTTGCCTCCGCTTCCTTTCTGATTTTCAGCTCTTCCTTTTCAACTTTTAAGAACATCCCTTCAAGGGCTTTACCGGTAAGGTACTCATCGAGGTCAATATTTACCGGCTTGAAACCGGCCAGTTTTCCCGGGATGGTATTGGCAAACGAGTTCCATTTGCCGGTCAGGGCAACCCAGGAATCCCTGGCAGAGATGTTCGCAATGATTTTCCTTTCGGTCGAACTTGTGATCTTGGGTTTATAGAGTGAAATCAGGGCGTCGGTAGTTGTGGATTTCAGGTAAAGGGTAGCAGCATTGTCTGCTCCCATGAGGATGTTGAAGGCATCGGATATTGTCATTGAAGTGATGCTGTTCACGAAAATCGGGGCCACTTCCCTTGCGGCATCTTCAGCAGCCCTGTTGATCCTGAGGATGACGTCCTCAATAAGTTGTTCCCCGCCCGGGATCCTTGAAATATTATCAATAATCACCCGGGCCTCTTCCGGAAGAAAAATCTTAACGGCAGCATCGCCATAGTATCCGTTCTCTGCAGCAAGCTTTCCCGCCGAATTGCGGGCACCAATTGTAAGGGCTTCTTTCAATCCTCTGACCACTTCATCCTCGGTAAGAGGAACACTAACAGAAGATTGAATTACATTCAGGACTTCCGCGCACCCGGCCGAGACCATAAGCAGCAGTAAAAATGCAATCGTTCTGATTCTCATGACAAAGGATTTAAATTTGCCTAAAGATACAAATTACAGCTTAAGTCAGGAAATATCAGGAAGCAGGGTTTCTGCAATGATCATATCCTCAGGATTGGTTATTTTTATGTTTTCCCTGTTCCCCTCCACAATTCGGATCTCTTCCCCTGTTTTTTCAAGAACCATGGCATCGTCGGTAAATTCGGGGTTGAAGTCTGCAGTGTAGGCTTTTTTAATAAGGCGTGAAATGAAAACCTGGGGTGTCTGGATAAGTCTGAGGTAATGCCTGTTAACCGGCATATTGCCCGCTCCTGTCACAATGCGCACCGAATCGGCAGGGCTGACGGCGGGGATTGCGTTTCCGTACAGGGCCGCAGTCTCAAAGCAGTTTCTTATGGTGGTTTTGCTGACGAGAGGTCTCACCCCGTCGTGAATGGCGACCAGACTATCATCATCCACCAACTCGAGCCCGTTCCTTACCGATTCAAATCTTGTCTGGCCTCCCCTGGCAATGGAATGAGCCAGGCTGAAGGAATGCTTCACTTTCAGCTCATTCCATAGGCTGAACTGGTCGCCTGGCAGCACTATGATAATCCTGATGGCGGGATCAAAGGAAAAGAAACGTTCTGCGGTATGCATAAGGATTGGCTTTCCCGCCAGTTCAAGGAACTGTTTTGGTACGGCTGTACCCATTCTTCTGCCGGTGCCGCCGGCAACGATCAGCGCATAACGGTCCATACAACTTTATTCAGCATGCTATCCCCGTCCTTTGGCCCATGGAAAGCGAAAGGGCAAGGATGCAGTGATAATATTATTCCTTCGTATACAGGAACCTCTTGATGCTTCTCTTGGGTGTCTTTGCAAACTCCTCGCGGTGGATCCTGAACTTGCTCACAGCCATGAATTCAGGAAGACGGTCGTTGACTGCTTTCCTTGTTGCCTCAAAGATGGTCAGAAGCTGTTCCTCGGAAATATTCTCCTTTTTAACAGCTTCCAGGTCAGGATAGATCAGCGCTACAAGCTTATTATCCTCAGAAATGACAAGCGATTCGGCTATATAATCCATGTTATTGAAAACAGCTTCGATCTCCTCGGGGAAGATATTCTTTCCCGAAGGACCGAGCAGCATGCTTTTGCTCCTTCCCTTTATGAAGATATTCTTGTCCTTGTCCATTATGCCGAGGTCACCGGTGTGCATCCAGCCGTTTTCGTCGATGATCTCACCGGTTGCCTTCTCGTTCTTGTAGTAGCCCAGCATCACGTTTTCGCCGCGCAGGAGTATTTCACCCATTTCCTTTTGAGGATCGGAGGAATCGATTGTGACCTCAAGTGTGTCGACCGGTCTTCCCGAGGCTCCTAATTTTGTGGTATCCCAGGAGGCATAGCTGATAAGGGGTCCGCATTCGGTCATTCCATATCCGACAGAGAATCTGAAGCCAATTTTCTTGAAAAATCTTTCAGCCTCGGGATTAAAGGCAGCGCCTCCGATCACGATTTCCTTGAACCGGCCGCCGAAAGTGTCTGTAAGTTTCTGGTTGATCTTCCTGTGCAGGATTCCGTTTATTCCGGGAATTGCAAGGAGTATTTTCATATGAGGTTTGGAAATGACCGGAAGGAGTTGTTTCTTGAAGATCTTCTCAATGACCAGTGGTACCGAGAGTATCAGTCTCGGCCGTATCTCCTTGAATGCCTGAACTATGATCTGAGGTGAAGGTGTCTTCGACAGAATGGTGATATGGCATCCGTATGTGAAAGGGAAAAGGAATTCGAAAGCACAACCGTAGGTATGGGCAAGCGGCAGGAACGAAACGAGAGGGTCTCCGGGATTGAGAGGCATGTTTGCCTGGGCATATCTTACGTTTGCTGCAAGGCTGTTGTGGGATAGCATCACACCTTTTGAGAAGCCTGTAGTTCCTCCGGTGTAGCTGATTACAGCCAGTTTGTCGTTGGTGATATCCGAAAACTTAATGTCTTCCTTTCTGAGTTCCGGATATGCCTTAAGGTATTTTTCCTCAAGCGAGGCAAAATTTGCTCTAATGCTGTCATCCTTTGCTGTTATAAGCGAAAAATCGTCCACCGAGACAACTCCCTGTATCTGGGGGATCTTAGCAGGCTCTATGGTTTCATAGATCTTGTCGTCGGCAAATAAAAGCCGGGCGTCGGAATGATTAATAAGGTTTGAAAGATCTTCGGGCTTGAAGTCGGGCAGAATAGGTACGATTACAGCGCCGTACGTTACAGTAGCAAGGTAGGTGATGCACCAGTTTGCCGAATTTCTTCCGACAAGGGCTATCTTGTCGCCCTCCCTGATCCCGGTCTCCCTGAAAAAGATATGCAGCTTAAGCATCTTACCGGCTATCTCCTTGTAAGACAAACCTTTCTCCTTATAATTCGACAAAGCTTCTATTTCCCAGTTCTGGGTTATACTCTGTTCAATATAACCTATCAGTCGTTCTTTAATCATAGCAGCAGGTTGTTGGTTGTTGGTAAAGGTAAAACTTATTTGCAATCGCAGTTCACAATTATGGTTCTATACGAGGTACATGACCACCATTATGATCACAGACAATATATTAACGATGGTGAAGAAATAGTTGTACTGTTCCCGTTTCTTGCTGAAATATTCCAGTTTCCTGGCAAAGATCCCGATATTGGGTGCAAACAGGACGATCAGGAAAGCAAAGAACTCGATGCCGTAGAAGACTTTGTCGAGCCCTCCCTTCACCAGTGCTGAAAGATAGACGATTATGCATAGCACAAGAATATAGAAGAGGTAGCTGAGTTTCAGAAGAAGTGTTGACAGGAGTCTTCGCTTATGCAGCTGGTGGGGCTTAAGGCTGGCGTAAGCCCCTGCAAATATTATGATTATGAAAATTATGCCGAGAACATGATTTAGTATCTGATTGAAGTTTGCCATATCTCCGGTTGTTAAGACATTATCACGATTCCCTGAGTGTCCATATCAGTGAGCTTGCGCCCAGTACTGCAGCATTTTTGGTGCTGAGTTTCGAAGGGAGAAGCTTAACCTTGCCTTTGTAGATATGAAGAAGGTTTTCTTCCATCGATCTTCGTGCAGGCTCAAATATCAGTTCCTTTGCCTGGGCCAGTCCGCCGAAGAGGAATATTGCCTCGGGGTTCAGGTGTGAGACCACATCGGCAAGTTTGAAGCCAAGGATGACGCCTGTGCGTTCAAAAGCTGCCAGGGCAATGCTATCACCTTTCTTAGCGGCAGTGTGTATCATTTCCGCATCAAGCTGGTCGAAGCTGTATTTTCTGAGTTCGCTGGGACTAATGCTGTCGGCCATAACCTTAAGCAAGGTTCTTTTCAAACCTGTTGCCGAGACATAGGTTTCGAGGCAGCCCTTTTTTCCGCAGTCACATTCCCGGTTGCAGAGTCCCGGCCTGATGGTTGTATGCCCGAGTTCACCTGCAAAGCCCTGGTGTCCGTAAAGCAGTTTCCCGTTGACGACAAATCCGCTACCCAGTCCTGTTCCCAGAGTGATGACTACGAAATCCTTCATATTCTTTGCGCCACCGTAGACCATTTCGCCCACGGCTGCCGCATTGGCATCGTTAGTCACCATCACGGGCAGGTCAGTATGCTTTGCAAAGAGTTCGGCCAGCGGGGTTATGCCCTTCCAGGGGAGGTTTGCAGGATACTCGATCGTGCCTTTGTTTATGTTCCCCATCGGCGCTCCTATTCCCAGGCCTATGAGTTCTACCTCATCCTCCGATTTTTTGTAGATCTGCATTATTTTGTTGAATAATGCGGCCACATATTCATCGGCCCTGGGATACTGGGAAGTTTTGATCCTGTCTTCGGCAATGATGTTCCCCTTGCGGTCGACGATCGCGAATGCCGTGTTGGTACCACCGATATCAATTCCTGCTACAGCTTTTTTTCGTGACATGTTTCAATGTATTTTACCCTGTTCACTTGCTATTCCGGTACATATTCATTTCCAACCTTCCTGGCTCTCTTCGGATGATCGAGGTCAATACCCAGGGCCACTCCAGTTTCAACAAGAATATTCCATCCGGCAGCCAGCTGAAGATATTCTGCATATACACCTCCGTCGGGAATGACTATTGTCGGGAAAATGGTCTGTTTTGTTGAGATGGCTATAACATGCACACCAACTCCCTTTACAATACATTCCATGAATTTATCCTGGTCGACATCGAAGGGATCAACCCATATCAGCACTTCGTCCCTGTTCATTATTTCCTCGATTCCATGAAGAGCAAATGTTCCCTCGAAGAACGCTGATCTTTTCCTTGTGATCTCATTTGTCTTAAGGGCTATTTCAGCAGCAACTCCATTGTCGCGTCCGGCAAAATAAATGATATCGGCATTTCTGAGCAGTTCCGTGACCGATTTATCGATCGGGGCTGTAAGCACCTCTTCGGTCTGTAATGCCAGGGTGCCGAGGCCTTCCATCTTTTCACCCCTGATATTTCTGAGAAGGGAGTCATAAAAAAGGCCCTGTTCGATTACTGATTTGGTAGCAGCGACAGCTTCTTCCTTGCCGCATGACAGCACGTGGGTGTCATCGGCAAATTCCTGGAGCTTGGTATTCCTGTTTGCAGTGAGACCGAACACAGGCTTATGGTTCTTTGCCTTTAGCACGTTAACCAGCCTGATCACCTCCTTGGTCTGACCTGAATTTGATGCCAGGAAAACCGCAAAATCGTCGAGGTTATACTCCCTTGCCTGGGTGCATCCCTCAGTTATAACAGGCATCAGAAACTCTTTCCGGAGATTGGACCAGATAGCTCTTTTGGCGGGGAAAAGCCTGCTGCTTCCCTCACCTGTGAGGAACAATCCCTTTTTGGCTGATACAGGCTTAACAAAACGTTCAGAAACCTTCGGGTCGAAAGCGCGGATGATACCCGGCGTTTCAAGCATTTCCCTGATAAGGGAAAACCTGCTGTACTTTTCTTCTTTGAGGTTCATGGAAATTCAGTTTTTGATAACAATAAATATGACAAAAATTCAATATCCGGGCCGGTAAAGGCCAGCCGGACCGGGATCAGGCAAATTCGAGCAATCCGAAAAACTCCGGTCTGTGAAAATCGGGTTTTTCTGTTGAGACCGGGTTCCAGGTAAGGTAATGCGGAACAGCCAGTTTGTCGCCGCATTTGTAAAAATTGGCACTCAGTACAGTCCCTTTCATACACGTTATCGTATGATACACAAAAGCCGTGAAGGGGATGGCCAGGGTCAGGGTCCATGCAAAATCACCCTCCTCTTCAGTTATTGGAAGGTTCCCGGCAGAAGCAAGATGCCTGATCTTCGAAATTACGGAAGGATCGGCTCTCTTTCTGTCATGCCTCCCTGTACCGGTTCCCATCAGGCAGGTGCCGATGGCATTGAACTCGAAGTTGTAGTAAATCCCGTCATTGGAAGGAGCAACGAAGAATTCGACGCATGAATCCTCGTATACTTCCTGGTTAGGCATTGTTTTTTCAGCTTTGAACCATCTTTCCCTCACATGGTACTTCAGAAGGATCTCACTGCGGGTATGTGCCGCTGCAAAATTAACATCGGGCCTGTAGTCGTAATCCTTCCAGTTCATTTCGCCGATAGTGTGAAGGACACACCTGGTGTCGAGCAGCCTGGAGATCTCCTTCATGGGAAGCTGATCGTGTTTATCGTCGATTTTGATTACTCTCAGGGTTTTCACAGGCTGCAACAATGAAATATTGACCGGGTTACCTGACCGGGACGGAAAAGACCATCCGTCCGGTCAGGAACTGCCGGTTAAGGTATCAGTTAAGATCGTTCAGGATAAGAGCGGCTGAGCCAAGGACAGCGCCGTTGGCTTCAGGTATTCCCGAAGGAAGTATCTTGACTGTATTTTTGAACAGAATGTAATTGTTCTTTTTGAGGTATTCCCTTACCGGTTTGAACAGAAGTTCGCCGGCATTGGCTAGTCCGCCGAAAAGGAATATGGCTTCGGGACTGGTGTAGACAATTGAATTGATAATTCCCAGGCCAAGCTTCTCAGCTGTATATTCCATGGCTTTCACAGCGATCGGATCGCCTTTGGAGGCCGCGTCGGCAATGGCTTTTGATGTCAGCTTCGACGGCGGAATGTCTCTCAGCGGGCTGTCGGCCCTCATTTCGCTTATCATCAGCGATGCAGTCTTGACAAGACCTGTTGCCGATGCATAGGTCTCGAGGCATCCCTTGCGGCCGCAACCGCATTCTCTTCCGCCCGGAACCACGCAAAGGTGACCAACTTCTCCTGCAAAACCGGTATGCCCGTAAACAAGCTTGCCATCTACCACGATACCGCTTCCAAGGCCGGTGCCCAGGGTGAGAATGATGAAATCCTTCATACCCTTGGCTCCGCCGAACACCATTTCGCCCATTGCTGCTGCGTTTGCGTCATTTGTGACAGCCACCTTTACATTGAGTTCCTTTTTAACAAGATCCCCCAGCGGAACAATTCCTTTCCATGCCAGGTTGGGGGCATGCTCGATTGTTCCCCTGTGATAGTTTGCATCAGGAGCTCCAATACCAATGCCCGCAAGCTCAAGATCCTTCTTACCGGCCAGAAGCTTCCTCACTCCTGCCCCGAGAGCCTTGACAAAATCTTTAACTTCAGGGTAATCGGTTGTTTTTAAATGACCTTCAGAAAGAACCTTGCCTTCTGTGTCAACAATGCCGAACACGGTATTGGTTCCGCCAATGTCAACACCTGCTACTACTTTTTTCATATTTACAAGTGTTTAATTATTAATATATTATTTTAAAATCGCCATGATTGGCATGGGCTTGTTTTACAATTGTGAAATATATTGGTTTTAGTTCATATTCCCATCATCGGCGGGCAGCAGTTTTTCTAACCTGCAATTCATATTGTTTGAAGTTGACTGGTGAGAGTTTCCAGGGGTTGACCACCTCCCAGTTCTCCTTGATCTCAATAAGCCCCGGGTAATATGAAACCGGTTCCGGCTGACGGTGGACATCGAAGTCGCCCGTTGTCCATTCACCGTTCCCGTCGAGGTCAAATATTGCGCGTACTTTATATTTGCCCTGGCCAAGAAGCGGAAACTCAATCCTGGCTGTGTCTGTAAGATATATCTGCCTTACCAGGTCCTCCCTTTCATTAAGGAGTTGTATTAATTTCCCTCCGTAGTGCCCTGTGATATCCAGTATCAGTTTCCCGTAAGATTCCGGGCCCGGTACCGAGAATTTGGTGCCTGTCGAATCGGAATAATCGCCAAAAATGCTTGAAAAGGCCGCCGAATCGCTTATGAAAAGGTAATTCCTGCCCGATTTGAGTTCAGCATTCATGATATAGCGGCATAAGGTCGAACTGTCGGGGGTAAAAGTGACCGGGATTCTTGTCTTTTGTTCTTTCAGAAGCTCATAAAGATATATTGCCGAAGTGTCGGGAGGCCGCATCGGCGAGGGTGCCGTGAAGGGCATCCTGACGGCAGGCCTGATCTGTCCCGACATAGTATGAGTGATTTTATATGGAGTCCTCTTGGGAGACTGCCCCCGTACTGTTCGCTGAACGGGTGCCACGAACCTCATCTGCAGGGTGTCATACTTCAGGGAAGTTACGCCCGATGAGTCGGTAAACGGAAAACTGATAACGGGTTCAAGGATCGCTTTGTTATAAAGAGCCGAATCGGTTAGCCACACTGTTATGGAATCGCCTTTCCTGCTATGCTCCGTGAACCAGGCTCTGCCGCCGGCACCGGGTATTGAAAAGCCGAAATTTAACGAGTCGGGCGGAACAGAAAGGACGAAAGAAAGCTGGTAAGCCTGTTTGCGCGATGATGAGGCGAGATAGTGCATTTTCTTCTGAGCCTGGAAAAGGATAAGGGGGTACCGGCCTTCCACAGGAGGCTTTTCGGGAACCTTTCCGGCAGACGGAATTGCAGCTGCGGAAGGAAGGGAATCCTTCGCGGCAGGCAGATAATTAAGTTCCGGAGTCACCTGTATGGATTCATCGTAAAATGCAAATACTTCTTCACTGAGATTGTAGTTCTTGCTGTTGTCAGCATCGACAAGGCCATAGAGCCTGTATGTTCCCGTTCTCACATTGTCGATCCGGAACTCACCATTCGGGGCGGCACGGGTAATATAATCCGGGATTGTTTTGTAAACCGCTGAATCGTCGAGCCTCCTGTAAAGCATCACCAGGGTATTCTCAGGCGGATCGAGGTTGAGCCCTGAGTATGCGTTTCCGGTCACCGACAGCGAATCTATGCTGGGCCCGGTCGAAAAAACGAACTGGTAGTTGTTTATGGCATTGCCCTCATTAAGGTCGCGGATTGCATCCTGAAAATAGAATGTGTAAGTGGTGCTGTCGCGAAGCTCATCCTCGATTCTTATCCTGATGCTTTTGCCGCGAATTGTAATTTCGGGCTTTTGGGCCATTGGCGGCGACACCATGAATTTCTCATTTATCTGATCAAGTACCACATATTCGTCGAAGGTTACTATAATTTCCTTTCCCGTAAAGCTTGTTGAACCGTTATCGGGTACGCTTTTAAGTATTACGGGAATTTCCCTGTCCCTGGGCCCGCCTGAAGGGGTGCTCATCTTTGCACAGCCGGATGCCAGAAAAGTGATCAGGACAAGAAAGGAAAGATATCTGTTCGTGTTATGGATCATATAGTATTTGGCCTTTGGGTTTACAAACTTACATTTTTTAAGCATACCTTATATCACAGCCACAGATGAAGGCAACGATAATGAAAAAACATACGGCTTCTTTGTTAATTATGACTAAATTTGCTGATCATTACTATTCCGCCTATGCATCTACTAGTAATCCCCTGGGATGTCAATCCCGAAATATTCAGGATAGGTTCATTCGCCATCCGGTGGTACGGTCTGCTGTTTGCCTCTTCCTTCCTTTTCGGATACATTATCATGGATAAGATTTTCAAAAACGAGAATCTTTCACAGGCCACACTCGACCGCCTGACTGTATACATGGCGCTCGGAGTCATAATCGGGGCGAGGCTTGGACACTGCTTCTTCTACGAACCGGCATATTACCTGAGCCATCCCGGCGAGATCCTCAAGATCTGGCACGGAGGACTTGCTAGTCACGGTGCCGCTGTTGGTATCCTGACAGCCCTGTGGCTTTTTGTAAGAAAGGAAAAAAAGGACTATACCTGGGTTATCGACCGGATAGCCATTGTTGTTGCGCTATCGGGATTTTTCATCAGGATGGGAAACCTGATGAATTCCGAGATCTACGGAGTTGAGACCACCCTGCCATGGGGTTTTGTTTTCCTGAGGAACGGGGAAAATGCTCCCAAACATCCCACCCAGATATATGAAGGGCTGGCTTATCTGTTCATTTTCTTACTGTTGATGAGGATATACTGGAAAAACAGGGGTGAACACATTCAGGGCCTTCTCATCAGCCTTACGATGATACTTATCTTCACAGCAAGGTTCTTTATTGAATTCCTTAAGGAAGACCAGGTCGATTTCGAATCGGGAATGACATTAAACATGGGGCAGTGGCTAAGCATTCCGTTCGTTATTGCCGGGTTTGTGTGGCTTTATATCAGCCTGAAGCAAAAGAAGAGGCTGGTGATAAAGAGGAAGTGATGGTAAGGGACTAAGATCCCTTCGTCCCGATGAGGCGGGACTCGGGATGACAGTAGAAAGATTGGAACTTATTTCATCAATATACCGTTGAAAAGTACGTCGAGTATTCCGTTGAGCCGTTCCTCGAGATTTATTTCCCGCTTTTTCCAGAACAGGGGAACCTCAAGCCCTTTCAGCGTAGTCTGAACCGCCAGTGCCGTGTACTCGCTGTTCTTCACGTTGAATACCTTTTTCCTGGCACCGTCATATAATATCAGCCTCAGGATGGCCAGTTCCTCCCGGTCGTATTTCTCGCGGACCTGTTCGATGAAGTCAAAGTGATCCAGATGTTTATCAAAGATAGCATTGTAGTAGTTTGACAGTTTTTCGAATGACTTCATCCTTACAAAAACATAGTTTCTCATCTTCCCTACAGGCGAATCGACCGATTTTATTGCCTTAGTAAGCTCATTTCTAAGGACATTGGCCTCGTATAGAACAACAGCCTCAAAGATATCTTCCTTACTCTTGAAATAGTAATAGACAGAACTTTTACCCATTTTAAGACCTCTGGATATTTCCTCCATGGTGGTCTTGCGGAAACCGTAACGGCTGAAAATCTGTCCGGAGGTTACTATTATTTTTTTCTTAAACTCCTCTTTATTA
Organism: uncultured Rikenellaceae bacterium; assembly: GCA_964429295.1. Lineage (GTDB taxonomy): Bacteria > Bacteroidota > Bacteroidia > Bacteroidales > VadinHA17 > LD21. The sequence goes on along the minus strand of CAYSBL010000042.1, from coordinate 15,434 downwards.
ACCATATAGTTGAAGTAATTAAGGAACATCCGGGAACCAGTGCAAATTTAGGACATAAATATTTCTTATCAAAATTTTAGAATATTCCGGTCGATAATTCTAACTTCTATAAAAGGAGCCAATCCTGCCCGTACCGGGCCTGAATCATATAGCGGACGCTTAAAATAAAACTCCCTGAATAGCAATCAGGCACTAATTTTGTAAATTTGAATTTCAAAATAGTCCGCAGGGGAAACCCATTGAAATGATCATAGACGGTAAAAGTTTTCAGAGTATCTGGCTTGATGAGAATGAAAGAAGCCGGGTGCTGGTCATCGACCAGAGGAAGCTTCCTTTTTCATTCATGACCAGGGAGCTTTGTTCTGTGGAAGACATTTACAATGCGATCAGGGACATGACCGTAAGGGGTGCTCCGCTCATAGGAGCAGCAGGGGCTTTCGGAATGTACCTGGCCACACTTGAAATCACGGGCCGGACCAGCATTCGAAGTCATCTTCACAATGCCGCCTCTTATCTGGTCTCATGCCGTCCTACTGCTGTGAATCTTTCCTGGGCGGTAAACCTGGTTCTGGAGAGGCTGGAGGGGATTGACGATACGGATGAACTGGTTGAGACGGCAATGAATGCCGCTCTTGAGATATGTGATACTGAAAAAGAGAAATGCAGGAAAATCGGGGAGAATGGTCTTCCCCTGATCAGTGAACTCAGTGAGAGAAAGGGAGGGAAGCCGGTAAATATACTCACACATTGCAATGCCGGCTGGCTTGCATGCATCGACTACGGGACCGTCACTGCTCCTATCTATCTGGCATGGGACAAAGGCATTCCCGTTCATGTATGGGTTGATGAGACAAGGCCCAGGAATCAGGGGGCAAGGCTCACTGCCTGGGAACTGGGAAAGCAGGGTATTCCCTATACACTTATTACTGACAACGCGGGAGGCTATCTGATGCAGAAGGGTCTCGTCGACCTGGTGTTTACAGGATGCGACAGGGCCACAAGGCGGGGTGACATTGCCAACAAGATCGGTACCTACCTGAAGGCGGTTGCAGCTTTTGACAATAATGTCCCGTTCTGGTCGCTGATGCCTTGCAGCTCGATCGATCTCAGCATTGCTGACGGATCTGGCGAAATCGTTGTTGAGGAGCGCGATCAGGAGGAGGTAACATTGGTCGAAGGCTATTCGGACGGGAAAATGTCAGCTGTAAGGATCTGTCCTGAAGATGCCCGGGCCGGAAACTGGGGATTCGACATCACCCCGGCCAGGCTGGTTACCGGACTTGTAACTGAAAAAGGCATCTGCAGGGCGGAGGAAGAAAGCATACTTGGATTATTTTCTGAAAAACAATAAAACAGACATGGAAGGGGTAGTAAAATTCAATTGCCACTGGAATCAGTCGGGGCCGGTTATCTCCGACGAAACATATGAAATAATCAATTACTGGAGGGAAGTCCTCTATAATATGGACCTGATCGGAGCCTATGAGAACGGAGTGGGTTACGGCAACATCAGCATGAGGATCAGGGGAGGGAACCAGTTCATAATCACTGGTTCTGCCACCGGGGAAATTCCCGAACTTGAGCCGGGGCACTATGTAAAAGTCAATTCATTCAATATCGACGACAATGCGGTCCAGTGCACCGGTCCGCTGAAAGCTTCCTCAGAGTCGCTTACCCATGCAGCCATCTACCTTGCCGATCCCGGAGCAAACGCTGTGATCCACGTTCACAGCATCGACCTCTGGAACGAGCTTATTTACAAGGTACCCACTACAAATCCTTCAATGGAGTATGGAACGACCGGTCTTGCCAGGGACATAAGCAGGCTTTTCACCGACTCGGATGTGATCGAGAAAAGGATAATAGTAATGGCCGGCGACAGAGCAGGAATACTGACATTCGGGCACGACATGGATGAAGCAGTGAATGTGCTGATGCAGTTTCTCAGGAAGGAAGGCTGACCGGGATCTAAAAGCTGACATATGGTGTTCTCTGGCTGTTTTTAGCAGTAACTCAAGAAAAAAGCTAATTTTGGTAAACTAAATTTTTATCCTTATGAAGACAAAAATCCTCATCCTCTCCATCCTGCTTGTATTTGCAGGTTTCTCATGTAAACAGAAAAACGCTCCGGCCGCCCCGGAATCAACACCGGCTGAAACCGTTGCCCCTGCACCCGACTATCAGAAAATGATCATTGCGAAGGCTTATATTAAGCCCGGCAAGGAAGCTGATTTCATCAACGCAGCAAAGTCAATAATTGAAAGCTCAAACAAGGAAGAAGGATGCCTGGGGTACCAGCTGTATCAGGATCCGTATGAAAAGACAAATTTCATCTTTGTAGAAAAATACAAGAACCAGGCAGCAATAGACTTTCATTTTGCGGCTCCCTACTTCAGCGAGTTCGGAACCCTTATTGCAGACTGGACCAGCAAACCGACGGAGATAAAAATAATAGATATCGCCGCAGAGAAATAGAAGGTGCCGGCGGCTTTCCCGGCTGTAAAAACAGGGAACATAACTGCCCGGTTCACTTATGGGCTTGTTTGCGATCGGCAAGGTCAGCAAAACATCTAAGTTCTTATGAATAAAAAGGGAACAAAACCAGCTCCGTCAGAAAGGATCAGCGAAATACTTACGGCAATATCACGCGACAGGACGAGGACCAATCTTCTCAGGAACCAGGAACAAAGGGCTATCGCATGGCTCGTTCAGCGTATTCCCGGGAGTGTTACCTCAAACATGCTCAGCGGGCTGGGTCTATTTGGCAGTTGTATTGTCTTCGCGGGATTCATGCTTGCTGCTTATTTCGAAACGGCATTCCTGCTGCTTGGCCCTTTAGGTTTTGCTATGAGCTGGTTCGGGGATTCGCTCGACGGCCGGCTTGCCTATTACCGCAACAAACCCCGCAAAAACTATGGCTTCGTCCTGGATATAACTCTCGACTGGATCGGAATAATCCTGATCGGATGCGGATTCATAGTTTACGTGGAAAGCTTCTGGGAACTGTTCGGTTACGGATTTGTCATAATGTATGGCTGGGAAATGATAATAGCGCTGATGCGTTACAGGATCACCGGTCATTATTCAATAGATGCAGGCAAATTCAGTCCGACTGAAGCGAGGATACTGATCTCCGCTATTCTGATCCTGGAGGTCATACTGCAGGGATCGATCAATTACTCGGCAATGCTGGCAGTTATTGCCCTGTTCATAATTAACATTGTTGACACGAGGAAGCTGCTCCGGATTGCAGATTCAACGGATAAAAAGGAGAATAAAGCGTAACCGCGGATCAGCGGATAACTTCAGGCAACGGGGGAAGCTTATCCAGATACATCATCCTGTTAAGCGGCGAAATATCTGCCGTCGATTTAAAGGATCTGAACGGAGCAAGTCTCACAACCGGTGCCGATTTCACTCCACGGATATCGTCAAGGCAGGCTTTCAGCAAATCCTCTTCAGGATCTCCCAGCGGAAGCAGGTCTACCGCATATTCCCTGGCCTCAATATCGGCAGGAAGCCCATTGGTAAAATCGCTGAAATCCTGTGAATTGGCAATTTTGAGAACCACAGGCTGCATCGCCCATTTATGCCTTGGATTTACGGTTCCTGCATTGTCTATGTAATCCTTTACTGTAAACGAACCCACATTTTTGCCATAGGTACTGGCACCAACCTGTTTTACCGTAATATAAGGCCTGAGTCCATTGATGAGCATTTCTGATGCAGAGGCCGTTTCAGAGGAAGTAATGACATATATCTCACTTATTCCTAACGAGTTGATAGGTGTTTCCGGGGTGTTGTCAGTGGCTGCAATCTTATCCTGGAAATACTCGTTGAAATAGTTCTGGCCGTAGTTAGTAAGGTAATAGCTTGTCAGAAGATCATTGAACTGGGTCTTTGCAAAAACAAGCGATGTATTCGTAGAGTGGATCATGCTTGCCAGATAAATCGAGGAACTGATATATCCGCCCGGATTATACCTGAGGTCGAGGATGAGCTTGCTGATGTTCTCATTCTTGAACCTGCCAATTACATTGTTGAGCTCAATGTCGTAGGTTGTGCCGATCCTCACATCATAGGAGCTGTTGAAGCCGTTGTATACAAGATAGCCGACTTTTATTCCGTCGACGTCCATAATCGTGTCGAGAAGAATAGGATTCTCCATGATTTCGATTGCGGTGAGAGCTACCGAGCGGCCGTTTAGTGTGAATCCGGTCCCGTTGTAGTCCGCAAACCCCATGGTATAATTGAGATTTGTGAACAGAAGCGACTGGTAGTTGTCATCAGTAAGCTGCTGACCGTTGATATGGGTGAATATCTCTCCGCGTTTTACTCCTGCAAGGTCAGCAGGGGAGTTTTCATACACATATCTTATTATTCCGACCAGCTTGTTACTGACATTGTCGATGTAGTAGAGCTGGAAATTTATTCCGACCGTCTCTGAAATACCCGCCAGCCAGTCGTCAAGTTCGGCATAGTCGTCGACAACAAAGCTGAATCGGTCGACTTCTCCGTATTTGTAGAGGAGACTGTAAAACAGGGCTTCAGGATCGTCGTATTTGTTCAGGAAAGCATTCAGGCTGTCCTTGTTCGATTCATAAAGGGACTTCGTCAGTGCGGGTACCTGTTTTTCCCAGAAATAGTAGGTGGAAAGACCGTCATAGATGAATTTTTTCTCATCGGTAGCTTCTTCTATAACTACAGGCGGCGGATCTTTCTTGCATCCTCCCGGCACTATCAGAACCAGGAGAAGTGCGATATAAAAATACTTCAGACTTTTCATATGTTTACAGAGGGCTAATTGACAAGTCACAAAACTAATATAAATTTCACTGATTTTATAGATCCTTAATTTTCAGGGCAAAATAATTTCAGTTACAGCAGATATGATCAAATTCTGTACCAAATAGAAAATAACCATAGCATTGGATCAGATAAGTCTCTCCCTTTATTTTTTGTTTAAGGGGAGGCGGGGGAGAAGTAAGTCTTGTATATCCCGGTGAACCAATAACAGATGAAAGTTGTTTCATCCTGAATTACGGCAGAATTTTTGAGATAACCGGGGGTAACTGGTGAAGGAAATAATGGTCCTTAATATTTAACAGTATTTCAATTTAATTCTGCTACTTGTCATTTAGTTTTTTGATAGTTTGGAAATTTTTTTAATTTTATACGCCTTAAAAATCAAAAATTGATGTAATAACCTGATAATCTGTACAAAAATGAACAAAAAAACAATGAAAAAATTAACGGGACTTATTCTGATCATATTTGCGGCCGTTTCCATTACTTCCGCGCAGGAAAGAAATGATGTAATAAAGGTATATAACGAAGGTGCAAAACTGCTTCAGACCGACGTTCAGGGAGCCATTACAGCGTTTGAGAATGTAGTGACTCTGTCGGACCAGGTTGGCGAATCAGTCAATGATCTGAAAACAAAGGCCGTTCAGGTGTTGCCGGGATTATATGTAAGGGCAGCCAACAACGCCATAAAGGAAAACAAGCCGACCGCAGAAATAATCAGGGCTGCAAAAATTGCAGCAGCCGCTTCGGAGAAATACAATAATACAGCTGGCAAGGACAATGCATCAAAAATCATGGTTCAGGCTTACAACAAGATGGGCACTGAGTTATTTACAGATAAGGAATACGATAAAGCCCTTCTCGCATTTGACAGTCTTCTTGCCATCAGCCCCGACTACAGCAACGCCATATTTAACAAGGCTCTGATCTACAGGGCTCAGAACAATGCAGCCGCCTTTGAGGAAAGCATCGATCTGTTCCTCGGGAAGCTTGAAGCGGGCAAGGACGATCAGATTTCAAAACAGGCATCAACCCTGGCGCTTGAATATTTCCGTGCTGCAGGATCGCAGGCAAGTCAGGCTGAAAATCTCGACGAAGCACTTGAGCTTCTCAACAAAGCTGCCAAATATGGTGAAGACAAGGATCTTTTCTACTTCTTTGCGGATGTTTATAACAAAAAGAAGTCTTTTGACAGCGGAATCGAATATGCCCAGAAAGGTCTTGCCCTCGAAACCGGAGAAGCAGATGCCAAAGCCAAGTTCTACTTCCAGCTCGGTTTGGGACAGGAAGGAAAAGGACAGACTGCAGAAGCCTGCGCTTCATTCAAAAGTGCAATGTTCGGACCTTTTGCCGAGCCTTCAAAGGCAAAAAGGACCAATCTGAAATGCCAGTAAAAAGGCTAATGACTTAACATATTAATGCCCTGACGCCGGGGCAATATCCTAATCTGAGAAACAGGAATGACATCATTCCTGTTTCTTTTTCCCGGGTGAAAAACCTGCTCCCAGTGTATTTATAGTTCGTTTTATTCCGCGTGCGATCCTTTGCTTGACCGAAAGTTTTCCGGCTGCTATGAATTCATGGAGTACGGCCGAAAACAAAGGAGTACGAAGGTATCCGAACGATTTGTGGGGATTTCTGATGTTATTGAATTCATAGTCATTCACCACCAGCTGGTCTACCGGTTTAACTCCGGGGCCGTTTACATTATAATAGTCGGCCAGTCTGTAGTTGAAGGCTACCGTATCGAGAATGTCGGAGTAGTTGTACCACTTGCCTGTTATTCCCGGAGGCGATTTAAGACGGGGATCAGTTATGTCTTTCTGCCTCATTTCGGAAGCGATTTTGCTGATAACAACAGGCAAACCAAGGGGTGAGCCCATCGTAACGAAAGTATTTATCTTTATTTCCGGGGCCATGAAAGTAAGGACATCATAGGCTATGATGGAGCCCATTGAATGTCCTATCAGCATAATGTCATCTTTTCTGTGTTCAATAAGCCTGTCAAAGAGTCTTTTTCTGATAAGATCCCTGTATGTAGCGGTTCCGCCTTCCATCTCCACCGGTGTATCGGAATAATAAACCTCAAGGTCATTGAAGTACCTTGTTATAATGGCATCGGTTATAAAAGAATAGTTAAGTGACAAATCCTCATTCAGAAAAACCCGGTTCATCTGTCTTCCCAGAAAGTCAATCACTTTCTTTCGGGTACTGGTATCTTCAGACTCGAAATTCATGGGAGCGGGGGAATATTTTTCGTCGATGAAGAAAGGGCTTTCATGATCCTCCACCAGCGGATTCTGGGGAGTTTTATGGATTATGTCGGACCAGGCAGCTATCTCGAAAACAGGCAGGGATGAATCATATCCTGCAAGACGCAGTCCTTCGGTCATCGCTGATCTCCACCATTCCTCAAGAAGGGATTTAGGAGGCTTATTACCCAGTCCGTGAACCCCGATAATCACCTTTGACATACTGCCCGGTTTTGCAGTTCCGGAAGAGCCGGAATTTTTAATCAGTCCTAAATTTAAGGATTTAATAAGTAACTGGTGCACCAAAACTAAAATCCGGGTTCGTAGCCCCATTTTATATAACTTTACAAATATATTTTTCAAAATGACGTTTAACCTTAAATAAAAACCAGGGAAAAGTGGCAAAACGTAAAGTTTGGATACCTGATAACAAGGCTGTTGAAAGGTTTGTCAGGACCACTTTCAGGCTGATGTTCCCTTTTGGGGAGAAGATGGAGGAAGCGGAACCTCACGACAGGGATGGTTCGGCAAGTGAACAACTGCTTATCGCACTCGACAGCCTTGCAGACGACAGGGAAAAGATCGCTGCCGGTTTCCTTGAATCCCTCCCGGACCTGAAACTTACACTACTCAGGGATGCGGAGTTCATCCTTGAATCTGACCCCGCGGCAACGGAGCTGATAGAAGTAATTGCGGTGTACCCCGGCTTTTTTGCAATATTCTGCTACAGGATCGCCCACTCAATTGCCGGTTCAGGCGTACCCCTCCTGCCCAGGATGATAACCGAATTTGCTCACAGGGAAACGGGGATTGACATACATCCCGGGGCAAAGATAGGAAGCCCTTTTTCGATAGACCACGGAACAGGGATTGTCATAGGGGAAACAACCGAGATAGGAAGGAATGTAAAGCTTTACCAGGGGGTGACCCTGGGCGCACTGAGCGTCAGCAAGGGAAAAGCATCAAGCAAGCGTCATCCGACCATTGGCGACAACGTGATCCTTTATGCAGGGAGCACAATACTCGGAGGCGAAACGGTGGTGGGAAGGAACAGCATAATAGGCGGAAATGTATGGCTTACCGAAAGCGTGGCTCCCTTTTCGGTCGTCTATCACAAAAGCCAGATAGTTGTCAGGGACAATAATGACTTCAAAGAACCGGTCAATTTCATTATCTAAATCACTGAAAGAACACTCATGAAGGCAGATTCTGTACTCGATCTTATTGGAAATACTCCGGTCGTAAGGATAAACCGGCTTTTCGATCCGTCGCTGAACGTGTGGATAAAACTTGAAAGAGCAAATCCGGGAGGCAGTATCAAGGACCGTATTGCCTTATCGATGGTCGATGAAGCCGGGAGGAACGGATTACTTCAACCGGGAAGCGTGATAATTGAACCTACGTCGGGCAATACCGGAATAGGACTGGCAATGGTTGCAGCCTGCAGGAATTACAGGGTCATCCTTGTCATGCCGGAGTCAATGTCGGTTGAAAGAAGAAAGATAATGAAAGCCTACGGGGCGGAGTTTGAACTTACACCGAGGGAAAAAGGCATGAAGGGAGCAATAGAAAGGGCAAGGCAGCTTCAGTCGGAGATTCCCGGGTCGTGGATCCCAATGCAGTTCGACAATCCCGCCAATCCGGAAATTCACATGAAAACAACGGCGAATGAAATCCTTGCCGATTTCCCCGAAGGGCTCGACTGCATGTTCGCATGCGTTGGCACAGGAGGTCATCTGACCGGATGCGCCAGAATACTGAAACAACGATTTCCCGGATTAAAGGTAAGCGCAATTGAACCTGAACTTTCACCTGTGCTCAGCGGAGGAGAGGCCGGTCCTCACCCGATACAGGGAATTGGCCCGGGATTCGTGCCATCCGTCCTCGATACGGGTCTTATTGACGAAGTCATAAGAGTAGGGAGGGATGAAGCTTATTCATTTGCGCGCAGGGCAGCAAGGGAGGAAGGGCTGTTCGTGGGAATATCGACCGGAGCGGCTCTTGCAGCTGTCCATCAGAAAAGAGAATTCCTACAGGCAGGCTCAACAATATTAACTTTCAATTACGACTCGGGTGAAAAATACCTGACTACAGACGAACTTTTCTGAGGGAAGGGGATTTGATTTAACCCCTGTGGCTTTTACCCCCTTTACCGTCGGGTGGGGGGTAAAAACTAATTCAAGCCGAATTGCAATTACCCCCTTTCCCGTTTCCCCCAAGGGGGAAATGCTTTGCCACCTGCTATTTTAACAATTTCTTTCAACGTGGTAAAAACCCCGGCCTCAATGGTCCCCTTCCCCCCTGGGGGAAGGTTGGGAAGGGGGTAAACATAACAGAGGAAGGTCGGGTAGGGGGTAAAATAAAACTTCAATCACTCTAAAATATTTTTTTCCCACAAGAAACACAAAATATTTAATATCTGCTTCTTAAAGCCCCCCTTGGGGGGTTTGGGGGTGGAGCCTCTCTGGGTATTTGAAGGCGTAGCAAAAAAAAATTTGCATACAAAAAAAATCCGTCATATCTTTGACCGTTTGGTTAAACCTTATGGTTCATCCAGACGATTAAATCAAATGGTCAATATTTATGACAGAAGTTGAGAAACAGACGGAGGAAAGGATTTTCGAATCAGCTACCGAGATCTTCATTGAAAAAGGAATGGACGGTGCAAGGATGCAGGATATAGCCGATCATGCGGGGATCAATAAGGCATTGCTGCATTACTATTACCGCTCGAAGGAGCATCTTTTCGAAGCAGTGTTTGAAAAGATGGCTGCCGTAATGTTCAGCAGGTTTTCCCCAGTGTTCGACGAGAAAACCTCACTTGAGGATAAGATCAGGTTCTTTTTCAGGGAACATATATCCTTCCTTCAGAAAAATCCGCGTCTTCCCGCATTCATCCTCAACGAGGTAAACCGGAATCCTGCCAGAATCAAGAAAATGATTCAGAGGTATAACATCAACGAATTCTGGAACACCCTGGAGAAGCAGCACCATGATGAACTCATCAGGTACAATATCACAAGGAAGACAATGCCCCAGCTTATGACATCGATAGCGGCAATAAGCATATTTCCCTTTGCGGCGCGCGGTATAATGGAGGTGCTTTTCGAAAAATCAGGTCAGGACTTTAACGATTATCTGGAACAAAGAAAGGACTTTGCGGCCGATTTTGTCATCAGGGCATTAAAGGGAAGCGGAACGGAGGCAAACGTATAAAGTAAACTCAGAAAAGAATAAAAGGCTCATCAAATGAACAGGATAAAACTAACATTCATTTTTCTTGCAATCCCATGGGTTATCTCGGGGCAGAACGGGAAGACATTAACTCTCGGGGATTGTTATTCAAAAGCGGAAACAGCAAGCGCACTGGCAGGGGAAAAGAATTCTTACCGCAGCATCTGGGAGATGAAGGACAGGAATATAATGAGGGGCTGGCTGCCGACTCTTGATGCCTCCGGCAGCTTTGTATACAATTCAGAGGTGATCGACATAAGCAATTCACTGGGTTCACTGCCGGTCCCGGGTATTGCAGATGCGATCAAACCTCTTCCCCATGAACAATATAAGCTCAACGTCGATATAAACCAGGTGATTTACGACGGTGGGGCCATAAAGGGAGCCCGTGCCATCGAAAAGGCAGATCTGCTTATCAATGAAAAGCAGGCTGAAGCGGATCTTTACAAACTGAGGAGTCAGATCAACACTTACTATTTCAATCTGCTTCTTCTCGGAAGGCAGGAAGAACTACTCAACAATTACCTCGGCCTCCTCACAAAAAGGATAGCCTCAATACAGTCGGGAGTGGAGAACGGAGTAATACTCCGCTCCGATGTCGACGTGATGACCACCGAAAAAATAAAACTTGAGCAGCAGCTCAGGGAGAACGGGATAAGGAGGGAGTCGCTCCTCAGGATACTCTCGCAACTTACCGCTACCGAAATTGATCCCTCTTCGGAACTGGTGATGCCCGTTTTCAACACCGATTCAACAGATGTGTTAAACAGGCCCGAGCTTGAGATCTTCGACCTGAGAAAGAATCAGCTGGATGCAAGCCTGCAGTTCATTGACAGCCGCCGGATGCCAAAGGCCTTCGGTTTTGCCACTCTTGGCTATGGGAATCCCCCCGGCAACAACTTCTTCAGGGATGAATTCGCTCCATATTATATATTGGGAGCGGGTGTCAAATGGAACATCTTCGACTGGAACAAGGCAAAGACAGAAAAACAAATAATAGGTCTTCAGCACATGATAATAGAAAACAGGCAGAACGACCTTACCGACAACCTTAACAGGATGCTTGAAGCAAAGAGGGCTGAGATAGAAAGCCTGAACACCCTTCTTGAAACCGACCTCGAACTTATAAGTCTCAGGAAAAGGATCACAGCTTCGGCGGAATCGCGGTATGAAAACGGAACCATAACGGCAACCGACCTGCTTAACGAGATCAACTCGGAAAAGCAGGCTCTCATAAACCATGAGATACATAAGATAAACCTGGCAATGGCACAGGCCGATTACTATAATATCAGCGGGAAAAATCTCCAATAAATGTCTGATATAAAATGATGAACGCAAACGATCAAAGAATAATAATGTCTAACAAAACCAATATGAAACCTATAGCATTTTTTATAATCACCGCAACTCTTCTGGCAGGCTGCAGGGACAAATCAGGAGACGCCGATGCCTACGGGACTTTCGAAGCCACTGAGGTAACTGTCTCTTCTGAAACCAGCGGACGCATCCTGAAATTCCCTGCTACCGAAGGATCTGAAATCGCGGAAGGAGCTGAAATAGCCCTTGTTGACACGACACTCTTCCACCTTCAGCGCAATGAGATCATAGCGGGCATGAACGGAATCAGGACAAAGATCAGCTCAATAAATGCCCAGAACGAGATCCTCAGGCAACAGATGGAGAACCTGAATATCAATGTTGAAAGAATAAAAAACATGATGAAGGATGATGCCGCTACAAAAAAACAGTATGATGATCTCACCGGACAGGTAGCCGTGATCGAAAAGCAGATAGCAGCAAACAACACCCAGAAGTCGTCGGTTGCAGCTGAGTTGTCGGTGTATGAATCCAAAAAGGCGACACTCATCGAGCAACTCTCCAGAAGTATTGTCAAAAGTCCCCTTAAGGGAACAGTGATTGAAAAGTATGCCGAAGCAGGAGAGATTACAACTGCAGGAAGGCCCCTGGTAAAAATAGCCGACCTCTCGGTGATGAAGCTGAAAGTTTATGTCAGCGGCGCGCAGCTTGGCGATCTGAAGGTTGGCAGCGAATGCACGGTAAGAGTCGATGAGGGAGAAAAGGGTTATAAGTCATTTCCCGGAAGAATAAGCTATATATCCGGAAAAGCCGAATTTACTCCCAAGATCATCCAGACTAAGGAAGAAAGGGTGACACTTGTATACGCAGTTACCATTGAGGTGAACAACGACGGTACAATGAAGTCGGGTATGCCCGGCGAAGCCATTTTCTGAAATCATGCCGAAAGCAATTGAATCATCGGGAATATGCAAGGCTTTCGGGGACACTCAGGCCCTGAAGGACATCACCTTTGAAGTTAATGAAGGCGAGATATTCGGATTCATCGGCCCCGACGGAGCCGGTAAAACCACTCTTTTCCGGATAATTACCACACTTCTGCTTCCCGACGACGGTTCCATGACCATCCTGGGACTGGACAGCACCCGGGGATACAGAAAGCTAAGGGAAAACATAGGGTACATGCCGGGGCGTTTCAGTCTTTACCTTGACCTGACGGTTGAAGAAAACCTTAACTTCTACGCATCGGTATTCGGTACCACGGTGGAAGAGAACTATGAGCTCATCAGGGATATATACTCGCATATCGAGCCCTTCAGAACCAGACTTGCAGGTAAACTGTCGGGGGGCATGAAGCAGAAACTTGCCCTGTCGTGTGCACTGATACACAAACCCCGCCTGCTAGTACTCGACGAACCGACCACCGGCGTGGACGCTGTTTCACGCACTGAATTCTGGGCTTTGCTAAGGAAGCTGAAACAGCACGATATTACAATTGTGGTATCTACACCCTATATGGATGAGGCTATGAGGTGCGACAGGGTGGCACTGATGCAGAACGGGCAGCTTATGTCGATCGACAGGCCTCAGAACATCAGGGACGGATTCTCCCGTAAACTGTTCAGCGCCAGGGCCGGCGACAAATACGGACTCCTGCTTGCCCTCAGGAAATACCACGGAACTCTCAGTGTATATCCATTCGGGGAATCCATACACGTAACCTTTTCGGATAATGAGCCAGGCAGGGAATTATCTGAACACCTGTTAAAACTTGGAATTTCTGATGCCGTAATAAGTGAAACCGGAGCCGGCATCGAAGACCGCTTCCTGGAACTAATGGGAAGGGATGAAATAAAAAATACATGAATCGCGATACAGTTATTAAGGTAAGGAACCTGGTGAAGAAGTTCGGGAGTTTCGTCGCAAACGACAATCTCAGCTTCGATGTTTACGAAGGCGAGATATTCGGTTTCCTCGGAGCCAATGGCGCCGGGAAGACCACTGCCATCAGGATACTGACCGGCCTTTCTGAGCCCACCTCGGGAGAAGTGATGGTTGCAGGTTTTGACGCCCGAAGGCAGCCGGAAGAGATAAAGAAGAACATCGGGTACATGTGCCAGAAGTTCTCACTCTATGAGGATCTCACCATCAGGGAGAACATAATGCTTTACGGCGGAATCTACGGAATGAACAAAAAGATTATAAGGGAGCGGACCGAAAGTCTTCTCGACAGGCTCAGGTTCAGGGAATACGGCGACAGGCTGATCTCCTCCCTCCCTCTCGGACTAAAGCAGAAGCTTGCGTTTGCCGTGGCAGTATTCCATGAGCCAAGGATTGTCTTCCTTGATGAACCTACCGGGGGAGTCGATCCCCTTACGCGCCGTCAGTTCTGGGAGATGATCTATGAAACGGCTTCAGCCGGAATAACGGTTTTTGTTACAACCCACTACATGGACGAAGCCGAATACTGCGACCGGATATCGATCATGAGCGATGGAAGAATCGTGGCACTCGACACACCTTCAGAGCTTAAGAGGAAATATGATGCCGCTACTGTCGAGGAGGTCTTTGTGAAGATAGCAAGGCCGGGGATGAATAATAAAAAGGAAACTGAAACGGCCGACAACAACAGTAGAATATGAAGAGGTTTTTAGGATTTGTCAGGAAGGAATTCATTCATATATTCAGGGATGCCAGAACCCTGGGAATATTGTTCGGGCTTCCTGTGATAATGATCATCCTCTTTGGGTATGTGGTGAGCACCGACCTGAAAAACGCCAGTCTTGCTTTTCTTGATCTCTCAAAGGATGATGTGACCATAGAACTTACTGACAGAATATGCTCATCGGGATTCTTCAGGAAAACTGCTGACCTGACGGGCCACCAGGATGTCGACAGGATCCTAAGAAGCGGAAAGGCAAAGGCGGTTGTGGTGTTCGGGGAGAATTTCGGCAGGGATCTGGAATCTGGCCGAAATGCCCGGCTCAGCATTATCGCCGATGGATCTGAACCCAATATTGCCACGCTTGTTACAAATTATGCCAATGCCATTATTTCAGGATTCAGTCAGCAGGCGGTGCTGGCAGGTCAGGTTTCAGCTCCCGTCATAGTGCCTGAGGTAAGAATGTTCTACAACCCTTCGCTTAAAAGCCAGTTCATGTTCATTCCCGGAGTGATCACCATGATAATGATTCTCATCTGCGCTCTTATGACATCGATCACCCTGACCAGGGAAAAGGAATTCGGGACAATGGAAGTTCTGCTGGTTTCTCCTCTGAAACCCGTTCAGATAATCCTGGGAAAAGTAACTCCATATTTCTTCCTGTCGTTTGTGAATGTTGTAACAATACTTGTACTGGCGAGGCTGGTATTCGGCATGCCTGTAAAGGGCAGCCTTGCCCTGCTGCTTGCCGAGAGCATGCTTTACATTCTTCTTTCACTTTCAATAGGAATCCTTATTTCGGCTGTGGCAAAGACGATGCAGCAGGCGATCTTCATTTCACTTGTGGGAATGATGCTACCGACTGTTTTGCTTTCGGGATTCATATTCCCCATAGAGAACATGCCCCGGATTTACGACTGGATAAGCTCGGTTATGCCCCCGAGGTATTTCATCGTGATCATCAAGAATATTATGATAAAGGGTACAGGGTTTGCGCATGTATGGAAAGAAACACTGATACTGACCCTCATGACGGTCGTCTTCATGGGACTTGCCGTTAAAAAGTTCAGGATCAGGCTGCAATAAGGAATGGGATGATAAAAGACACAGGACAAAAGACAAAAGGAACAAGTAAGAAGGTACAAGACTAAAGACACAAG
>CAYSBL010000041.1:12389-28528 GCA_964429295.1 uncultured Rikenellaceae bacterium | reverse complement strand
GTCTTGTCGTCGAGATAAACATTTACCCTGGTTACCCGTTTGTCGGCAGCAAAAATGTTGTCATTCATTCTCTGCATGTAGGGGATCTTGTCCTTTATGGATGTGTTCTCCCATGACCCGTTGATCGCATAGTAGTTAGGCTTTGCGTATTCGGTAACATCAGCGATGGCGAATTTTCCGGGACTGTCGGCAATGTTTGAAGCTGTTCTGGCTGCCTTGAGCATAGCTTCTTCGGACAGGTCTTCAGAATATGCATAACCAGTCTGGTCGCCCTTAAGCACCCTTATACCCACCCCTGATGAAATGTTCGAATAGGCGCTGTTCACCTGGTTATCCTCGAGGGCGCAGGTGTGGTTAAGCGAATGTTCAAAAAAGAGGTCAGCATAGTCTGCCCCTTTTTCCATAGCTGCGGAAATGACTTTTTGCAGGGTTCCCCTGGTTACCTCAAAGTGATTGAGGTAGCTTTCGGCATCCGCCGACAGCTTTACCGCTTTGCACGAATTGAGGAAAGGAGGTAAAATGAGTGAACCCGCCGCAGTGATCCCGCTGATCCTGATGAAGTCACGGCGTTTTAGTTGCATAATGAATAGAGTTAATTATAGTCAAATTTAAGTTAATTTCATGGGATAATTCCCGACGATCCTAAGGAAACTATAACGAACAGACGGCGAAAATCTTAAAAGGATGCAGAATCACCGGATTTTTTTACTTTTGCAGCTTATCCGGCGAAAACCGCAGTTACACAGATATCCAAATGAAAGTACTTATCACCGGATCGTCCGGTTCCATCGGCAGCGCAGTAACCGCGAGCCTTTTTGCAAAAAAGATACCCGTAATCGGACTGGATCTGAGGGATCTTCCTGATCTTGCCGGAAAGGATGGCTATACATTCCATAACTGCAGCATAACCGATAAGGAAAAGCTGGAGAAGATATTTTCGGAAGAGCTTCCAACTCACGTTATTCACCTGGCAAGCACATTTCACAAAATACGCGACAGGCAGCTCGAGTATCAGATTGACGTGGGCGGATCGGCCAATATTCTGGACCTATGTAACAGGACCCCGTCGGTCAGACAATTGATCTTTTCGAGCTCGGCTACCATTTACGGTGCACACAGGGATAATCCGGAATGGATCAGCGAAACCGATCCGGTCAGACCTGGAAAGTATATTTACGGACTGAACAAGAAGCATATTGAGGAAATGTTCCTGAATTCTCCGGTGAGGGATGATCTTAACAGGGTGCTTTGCCGGATCTGCACTGTCATAGGCCCCGCTTACAACAAACCCAAAACGATAGTCTCGATGCTCCTGAAGATAGGTTGGCTGCCCTCCTTTACTAAAAAAAACCGGGTTCAGTTTATTCATACCGACGATGTGTCGGAATTGATCCATCACATCATCAGTGATAATGAAATTAAGGGTATCTATAATATGGCTCCTGACAGCTGTTCCCCCATCGACGGTCTTGTTCCGGGCAAGAAATTTATCTGGATACCGCTCGGGCTGGTTAAAATTGTGATTTCCATCCTATGGCCCCTTAGGCTTCTGAACCTGGAACCGGCAGGAGTCAATGCCAGCGTTTATCCGATAGTTATCGATCCGAAAAAGATCATGTCGAGATACAACTACACTTTCAGATATTCCTCAAGCGAGGCTTTCGAGGACGTTAAAAAGCGAAACATGATACCGGCGGATGCCAGGTTTTAGTCATCCGCATCAATACCTGACCGGGCTATTTGATACCGACCGTTACAACCGCACTCTTCAGTCCCCTTGATTCTGCCTTAACGGTAAAGTTCCCCGTTGCCCCCTTGTCGGCCTTTACAATTACCAGGCACATTCCGTTATAGGCTTTTCTCCAGGAAGCCTGGAAAGGATCATGGCTTGTGGCGTCGCCGTTGTCGACAGCAACAATCTTACCCGGGCCCTGGATGCTGAAGTTTACAAGGTTGCTGCTGCGCGGCACCATGTTGCCATTCCTGTCATCGATCCTTACAGTAATGAATACCAGGTCGGTGCCGTCGGCCGCGAGTTCCTTACGATCAGCAGAGGCTGAAAGCATTGAGGCTTTGCCGGTTGTAACAACCTTGTTTTCGGCCCAAAGTTCTCCGTTCTTGTAAGCTACAACCCTCAGCTCACCCGGCTGGTAGACAACATCATCCCAACTGAGCCTGTATTCGAATTGTCCTTTTTTCTTTTTGCCGAGCGATTTGCCGTTAAGGAACAGCTCAGCTTCATCGCCCGAAGTATAAACGTGAACGGGAGTTACCTGTCCTTTTCTTTCAGGCCAGTTCCAATGGGGAAGTATATGAGCCATGGGTAATTCAGGCCTCCATTTTGACTGGTACAGGTAAAAGCGGTCCTTTTTGAAACCTGCCAGATCAATTATTCCGAAATAGCTGCTTCGTGAAGGTACTTCCGTAACATTCTGTTTGTCGAGCAGGGCTTTTGCCTGGTCATACCTTCTGGTTCCGGGCCTTAATCCAGTAAGATCACCTCCGTAAGGCGTGGGTTCTCCGATATAGTCAAATCCGGTCCAGACGAACTCACCGAAAACACCGGGATACTTGTCCTGCATCTCCCATTGCTGATCGGGTGTTGATGCCCAGGCCGGATAGGCAAGGTCGTATGATGATACCTGGAAAATACCGCCTCCGGGCAGGTTATTGTTAAGATCGCCTTCGACCACGGGAAAGAAATATTCACCCCTGGAACTTACCGTTGATGCCGATTCGCTTGAATGGAAGGGCAGGTTATCATTTTCCTTGTGTGCAAAGAAGGCATCATACCGGTACAGCCTGTAGTTGATCCCGAAGGCATCGACCGTAAGCTGGAAACCGTTCGTGCCGGATTCGTCCCAGTTGCATCCTACTGTCACAGGCCTGGTAACGTCTTCCGACTTGATTATCCTCCGGAGACTTTCCGAAAGGGCAGGGTTGTTCTGGTCATTGACTTCATTTCCGGTGCTCCACATGAAAACCGAAGGATGATTGCGATCGCGGCGCACCATTGCCCTCAGATCCTCTTCGTGCCAGGCATAGAAAAGCTTGTTGTAGTCGTAGCGCTTCTTCGGAGTCTTCCATGTGTCGAAAGCCTCGACCTGAACAAGAAAACCCATCCTGTCGCAAAGATCCAGAAGCTCGGGTGCGGGCGGATTATGGCTTGTTCTGACGGCATTGCATCCCATTTCCCTCAGGATTTCAAGCTGACGTTGTGCAGCCCTGGTGTTGAAGGCAGCCCCGAGGGCTCCGAGATCGTGGTGGTTGCAGACTCCGTTTACAGGAACCTTTTTCCCGTTTAGGAGAAATCCGTCGCGGGCAGTGAATTTCAGAGTTCTGAACCCGAAACTGGTCTGGCAGATATCGGCTGTTTCATCTCCTTGAAGTACAGTTACTGAAACCCTGTAAAGCTCAGGATTCTCAAGGTCCCATAGAACAGGTTCTTTAATATTCATATCGACCCTGAAAGAGTGAGTCCTGTCAGCCTGAAGGAGGGCAGCAGGTGATGTGAATTCGGCGAGCGGGGCAGGCGAAGGATTTCCTTCCCTGTCGAGTTTGTACACTGAAGCCCTTATGGCTGCTGATACAGGGTTTGATAAATGGTTTTCCACTTCAGCTGCCACGCTGACAACACCGTTTTCCTTTTTTATCTCCGGTGTGGTTACATAGAGACCATTATAGGACACATGAATGGGCGATGTCTTTACCAGCCATACATTGCGGTAAATGCCGGCACCGGGGTACCATCTCGAGTCCCAGCTTTTCGTGTCAAGCCTCACCGCGATCACGTTCTCACTGCCGAAGGCAGCATACGGAGTCAGGTCGAGCCTGAATGATGTGTATCCGTAAGGCCATCCGCCCACATGCTCGCCGTTGAGCCATACTTCTGCATAGGCCATGGCTCCGTCGAAATCGATATATATCCTTTTGCCCCTGTCGGATTCATTCAGGGTGAAATGCTTTCTGTACCAGCCGATCCCCTTCCAGGGAAGCAGACCGGTGTTGTTTTCGAGTGTATCGCTGAAGGGACCCTCAATAGCCCAGTCGTGGGGGAGGTCGAGAGTACGCCAGCTCTTGTCGTCGGCTGCGGGGAGCTGAAGTCCCGCCGGCTCCCTGTCGAAGGTGGCGGCATCAGTCGATGCATTGAAGAACTTGATGAATTTCCAGTTCTGGTTGAACGACTCGCGCGACCTGGGGGAATTCTGGGCATCCGCCTGATTTATGCCGCTGTACAGAAAAACTGCAATGATTGCAAAAGAGGGTAGTAAGCGTTTCATGGTCTCTGGTTTAAATTTCCCTAAAAATAGAAAATCCGGGGGAATTTGCCGCCTTCAGGGAAGCATATTAAAATTTGTAATCAGAATGAATAAAAAAGAATTTCTCGCAGATTCTCGCAGAGGAAGAACGCAGATTTTCGCAGAGATATGCGGGTCTGATGGTCTGATGGTCTGATGGTCTGATGGTCTGATGGTCTTATGGTCTAATAGTCACTAATAACCTGAGTCTTCCTCATGCCTTCCGCCTCACGCCTCACGCCTCACACCTCACGCCTCACGCCTCATCCCTCACCCCTAGACACCTTCTACTGCTTCACGAACTTCCGGCTGACGACCTCGCCCGAGGCAAACCTCATCCTCAGGATGTATAGTCCGGGATCGAGAAAGGATACATCGACAGCGGCCTGGTGTGAGCCGCTATTTGTTATGTTCCTGATCCTTGTTCCGGTGACTGAGTATATCTCAATACTGATGAGTATTTTTTCCGATTCAATTTGCAGCTGATTTCCGGCGGGTACAGGATAAACCTTATAGAATGTGTTTAAATCATTTCCCGGGTCCGGCTTACCTACCATGTTTGCATCGAGCCATACAAGGCGCCGGGCTATCCACGACTTGAATTTTTCAATCTCACCTGCATATGAATCAGGCTGCTCCCCGTACTCAGGGGTGCCGACATTGAGGCCAAGGATATCCCATCGTGTGAAATGCCTTTCCTGTGCCTCGTCAAGAAGAACTGCAACCGAATCAATTACATGATGGAGGTATTCCTCGCTTAGTATTGTTTTCCTGAGGCTGAACCAGCGGTTATAGATACGGCCTGAGAAATCCTTGTCCTGCATGAGTCTCACTTCCCATGAAGGCGGCACGGGCCAGGCGCCGCATTCGTTTATCCTGTATGCCCATCCCGATCCGTCGGTCTGGTTGAAATGGATGCAGTTTTCGGTGATATCCTTCCAGGCCCAGTCATAGTCCCACGGCGGTCCTGAATGAATCAATCCGCCGTCGCTGTCCTTGTCCTTATGGAAAAACCTGCTCTTCTTGTAGGCATCGACATTCCGGGTAAGCTCGCCCAGGATGAAGTAATCCACAAATGAATTCACATCGAGATACCTATGGTATCCGTTACGCTTGTCGGCAAAATTCCTGCTGTACAGTACACTCTCAAATGAATTGACATGATCCCTCAGATATGCTTTCTGAACCTCTGATAATTCATCTGGTTTGGGATCACAGTATACGAAATGAACGCGGCCCCCGGGCTTGTTGACCGGGGAATAATCACTCAGCCAGCTGTCGGAATCGGTGTAATAATCAGTGGAGAAAATATAGCCGCCGGTAAGGTCATCGCCTGAATTTTCATCGGGGTTAAGTTTTGCTATATTCACACGGTTTTTGTCCTGTTTAATTTTTTCACAAAGAAGGTAAATTCCATCATAGCTGCCATTCAGGATCACCTCGCAATATCTTGTCCCGGGGGCGTAATGGCCCATTTTCCTGAATATCTCAAATGCCAGCAGGTTCCTCAGAAAGGTCTTGTCGTTGTAATTGGCAGTAAGTATCCAGTCATTCTCTTCGGGCATGCCAAGCAGGGCTACATTCAGGTTTTCTCCGTAGGTGTCGCGGGTTTCAAAACCGTAAGGTTTCTGTGGAAGTGAAGAGGAGTGCCTTCCCCTGATCTCGATTCCCACCACCCCGTCATAAACATTTCCAGGATCACCGGGGGTGTTTCTCTGCCCGGTTCCGTTGTGAATAATTTTCATGGCAGCCGTAATTTTCGGCTCGTTCACAATGCTCTGGCCGTCGGGAGTGGTGATAATTACAAGCGGCAGGTTCGATGAGGTCAGGTTTACCTGGGCGGGTGCCGCGATCGCAGTAAAAAGCAGGGTAAAAAGATATACCGGAGGTTTTTTCATATGGCGGATAAATTTACCCAAAATTATTATTGAAAAAAATAAGGGATTAAGAGGGATTAAGAGAATCACAAGAAGACATTTTCAAGTTTCAAAGAGGGTGATTTGCCTGATTTGCAGTCTAAACCCACCCCTGCCCCTCCAAAGGAGGGGATCCGTTAGGTTCAGCTTCCCATGGTGAGTTGAGATTAGTATCATATGCATTATCTTTTTATTTTTGTCAGGTAACAAAATCGAGATATGAAATACTTTCGGCTTACTATTCTGATTGCGGCACTTTTTTCTGTTGCCCCGGTTGTTGATTCCCAATATCTTGCACCTTCGCAAAGAGTTTATACCAGACAGGATTCCCTTCGCGGATCTATAACACCCGAAAGGGCCTGGTGGGATCTGACTTACTACCACCTTGATATTGCGGTCAATCCGGAAGACAGCACTATTTACGGTACCAATACTGTGACCTACAGGGTAAAATCAGATGCCGGTGTGATGCAGATCGATCTTCAGCCGCCACTTGAACTTACAAAGGCGGAGCAGAACGGGAAATCATTGAATTTCACCCGGGAAGGTAATGTTTACTGGATACGAATGGCAGAGCGACAGGAGCCCGGAAGTGTGTATTCGCTGGTGCTCGGTTACGGCGGACATCCAAAAGTATCCCGGAGACCACCCTGGGAGGGCGGGATAACATGGCAGCGCGACAGCAGGAACCAGCCCTTTATAGCATCCTCGTGCCAGGGCGATGGCGCCAGCCTCTGGTGGCCATGCAAGGACCATATGTACGATGAGCCCGACAGTATGCTGATAAGCGTTAATGTGCCTTCGAACCTGATGGATGTATCAAACGGCCGGTTGAGAAAAGTTGAAAAGCACAGGAACAATACCACCACTTATCACTGGTTTGTTTCAAACCCCATAAATAATTACGGTGTAAACATAAATATAGGCGACTATGCCCATTTTTCGGAGATCTTCAACGGGGAAAAAGGGAAGCTGCAGTGCGACTATTACGTTCTGAAGGATGATCTTGAGAAAGCAAAGGTACAGTTCAGGCAGGCACCCATGATGCTGGCCGCCTTTGAATACTGGATGGGACCCTATCCCTTCTATGAGGACGGTTACAAGCTTGTCCAGGTTCCCTACCTGGGAATGGAACATCAGAGCTCGGTGACCTACGGAAACGGTTTCAGGAACGGATATAACGGCAGGGACCTCAGTGTGTCGGGCTGGGGCCTGAAGTTCGATTTTATTATTATCCACGAGTCGGGTCATGAATGGTTCGCAAACAGCATAACCTATGAAGATGTTGCCGACATGTGGGTGCATGAGAGTTTCATAAACTATTCAGAAAATCTGTATGTTGAGTACTACTATGGAAAGGATGCAGGGAGGGATTATGTACTGGGTTGCAGGGGAAACATCAGGAACGATCAGCCGGTCACAGGTGTTTACAATGTCAATGTCAGCGGATCGGGCGACATGTACTACAAGGGGGGAAATATGCTCCACACTCTCCGACAGATTGTTGATGATGATGAAAAATGGAGGGGAATACTAAGGGGACTTAGTAAGGATTTTTATCATCAGGTTGTTAAAGGATCGCAAATCGAGAATTATCTGTCAGAAAAGACCGGGCTCGACCTGAAATCATTCTTCAATCAGTTTCTCAGGGATGTCAGAATACCGGTGTTTGAATATTATGTTCAGGGTAACAAGCTTACTTTCAGATGGAATAACTGCGTCGGGGGTTTCAACATGCCGCTCAGAATATATGTTTCGGGTGTAAGAAAGGACATAGTCCCGACAACCCGCTTCACCACCATCGATCTCGACACTGAGAACCCCGAAATCACCATCGACGCCAACTACTATGCAGGAAGCCTGAACATGACAGGGAAGTGAAGCACTCCGGGCATTTGATGCAGTATTTAATTGACAAGGCGGGGGAAAGGAAATTTTGTGTAAATTTCCATTACCAAAATCTTCCCTTTCAATGAAAAAAACAGCTTTAATTACAGCGGCAGTTATATTTTCTGCTCTCATCTGCCATGCCCAGGATGTACCATTTCTGTCGGATATCTGGTCTTATCTCGAAAATCCTGCAGTTTTTGAGCGAAACCAGGTTGAGGGACATGTTCCCATGGTGCCATGGTCCAACGCGGATCAGGCAATAAATGGAAATCCGCTAAAAAGCCCTTACCGCCTGTCGCTAAACGGGATATGGAAATTTCATTATTCCGATACACCCGAAGGAGTTGTGCCGGGCTTTTTCAGCGAAAGGTTCAACGACAGGTTGTGGGATACCATCAGGGTACCATCGAACTGGGAGATGAAGGGATACGGCGACCCTTTGTTCAGGAATGTTACAACCCCCTTTAAACCAGATCCGCCAAAGGTTCCGAGGGAATATAATCCGACTGGTTCTTACCGCAAGACATTCACGATCCCTTCAAACTGGAAGAACAGGGAGATCTTCCTTAGAATGGAAAAGACAGCTTCGGCTTCGTTTGTATGGATAAACGGCCGTGAGGTAGGTTACAATGAAGGCGGCCAGGAACCCGCCGAATACAATATCACCGGTTATGTCAGAAGCGGCAGGAATACGATTGCCGTTGTGGTTTATAAATATTCCGACGGATACTATCTCGAGGATCAGGACTACTGGCGGCTGGCAGGCATATTTGACGATATCTGGCTCTGGTCGGCCCCCGGAACCCATATCTTCGACTGGGCCGCCACCACTGATCTTGATGATAAATACACCGATGCTACGCTCGGCCTGACAGTGGATGTGAGGAACAATGACCAGTTGCCTGCCACTGATTTTCAGGTGCGTGCGACGCTCTATGACCAGGAAATGAAGCCTGTAAAAACGATGCTGTCGGACAAATTCAGCATAATGCCCGATTCACTGAATAAGATCAGGATAAGCGAAAAGATAACTGAGCCTGCCTTATGGTCGGCAGAAAAACCGAACCTTTACACTCTGACTTTCGAGCTGGTTGGTTCCACCGGAGTTACAGAGGCAGTATCCGGACGGATTGGCTTTAAGGAAACTGAAATACGGGATCAGGTCTTTTATCTGAATGGCAAGGCTGTAAAGCTGAATGGCATAAACAGCCATATGCAGCATCCCCTGACCGGTCATGCCATGGATGAGGCCACAATAAGAAAGGACCTGGAGATATTCAAAAGGTTTAATATAAACTGTGTAAGAACCTCTCACTATCCCCCTGTAACCAGATATCTCGAACTGGCGGATGAATATGGTATTTATGTGGTTGATGAAACGGGCGATGAGGCCCATGCAACCGAGTATTTGTCAAGAAATGCCGGATGGGAGCAAATGTACCGTGAAAGAGCCAGAAAGATGGTGCTTCGCGACCGCAACCACCCGTCGGTGCTTTTCTGGAGCGCAGGCAACGAAAGCGGCGAAGGGGATAATATCTGTGCGGTGATAGATGAAGGAAGAAAATATGACGGCACCCGGTACTGGATGTATGGCGGCAATGCGTCTATTCATCACTGCGAAGAAATAATCGGGCCGAGATATCCCCAGATCAGGGATCTTTACACAAGGGTTTTCAATATACCGGCCTCAGAAGATCCCAGACCTTCTTTCCTCGATGAATATCTTGCCGTTACAGGTAACGGCGGAGGCGGACTCGACGATTACTGGGAGCTTTTCTACAGCAGCCCGAGAAGCATGGGCGGCGCCATCTGGGATTTTGTAAGCACAGGGATAACGGAAAAGATAAGGTCGCTCAGGGACCGGTCGCCAAACAACGTGCAGACTAACATCATGGGGAGGGCAAAGCTTGTACCCGGCAGGGAAGGTCGGGGCATCGACCTTAATGGTCATGATCAGTGGGTTGAGGTATACAGGCATGACTCGCTCGAAAAAAGCGGGAATGAACTTACACTGACACTCTGGGTGTATCCGCGGGAGCTCAGCTCATCAGCCGGAACCCTCATTACCAAAGGCAACTGGCAATACGGTATCAGACAGGTTAATGAAGAGGCTCTCGAATTTTATGTCACCACCCGGCAGAAGGAAACCGTGCAGATGCCTCTGCCTGAAAACTGGAAGAACAACTGGCACCATGTTACGGCTCATTATGACGGTTCTGCCATATTTCTTACCATCGACGGAGCTGAAAGCAAGCGCATGCCCGTTTCAGGAAACATCCGGAACACTCCTTTCCCCGTCAATATAGGCAGGAATGCCGAAACTCACGGACAGGAGACATCGGTCTATATATGCGATGCAATTATTGACCAGGCAGGAATATTCTCAAAATTCATTTCGCCGGAGAGCCTGGGCAATCCGGCCCCCGGAATTAAGCAGCATGCAGACCTGTGGCTCGATTTCGAGGAGGAAAGCACCGACGGGGAGTTCTTCAGTTACGGCATAGGGGCACGAACCTACGGATCGATCTGGCCCGACAGACGTCCGCAGCCGGAGATGTGGCAGATGAAAAAGTCGGCACAGCCGGTCAGCACAAGACTTGTCTCAGCTGAAAAGGGACTGGTGGAAATTTCAAACAGATACCTGTTCACTGATCTTAACGAGCTCGATGCAAGATGGTCGCTCCAGCGAAACGGCGCTTTGATGCAGGAGGGTAAACTCGACATTGACCTTGAACCCGGGCAGAAAAAAGTTATCAGAATCCCTTTTACAAGGCCTGAAGCAGAGGAAGGAGCTGAATACTTCCTTAATGTAAGTTACCTTCAGAAAGGAAAGGAACTTTGGGCAGATGCGGGATATGAAATCGCCTGGGACCAGATGGCTCTTCCTTTTCACTATCCGGCAGTCTCGGATGTGCCGGCTCTATCCATGCCGGTTACGTTGCAGTCATCAGGCAATAACCTGATTGTCAGAGGTATGAATTTCGAGTATTTGTTTGACGGTTCCACCGGATCGGTGCACTCAATGAAGATAGCAGGCAGGGAAATGATCAAAAAAGGCCCTGGACTGAATGTCTGGAGGGCTCCGCTTGCAAATGAGACGGATTCATGGACCTATTGGTCGTCGAACAACAAGCACAGGACCGACGGTTACGGCAGGATGGCGGCAACCGAATGGTATTCAGCAGGAATTGACAGGATGAGCTTCCTTCCTGTATCATTTTCCTTTGAGAAGTCAGGAGACACAGCGGTAATTGTCAGATCGCGAAACATATATACAACCTCTGACGGCAGAGGCTCTTTTATTGATGTATCGGAATACACCATCGACGGTTCAGGCACTATGGTGATAAGGAATTCGGTGATCCCCAACGGCCAGATGCCTTCATGGCTGCCGCGTGCCGGACAACAATGGATACTGGACGGATCTCTTAAAAATGTGAGATGGTTTGGGAGGGGACCCCAGGAAAACTACCCCGACAGGAAAAGCGGGTACAGGGTGGGGATATATGAATCGACGGCACAGGACATGTACGAGCCTTATCTGATCCCGCAGGATTATGGCCTCAGGACTGATAACAGGATGGTCAGGATCACGGATGACAGCGGCACAGGACTTGCATTCACAGGCGACAAACTGTTCAATTTCAATGTACATCCCTTTTCAACAGATAACCTTACAAAAGCGTTGTATACATATCAGCTGCATACCTCGGACGGCATTACATTCAATCTTGATTATGCAACCAGCGGAGTGGGCTGTACTGCAGCGGGAGTCTTTCCTGAATACCAGGTGATGCCGGGCAGGTTCGATTTTACTTTAACCGTGAAGCCGGTAATCCCCCGTGTCCGACAAACAAAGGAATAATCAATCTGTTAAAGCCCTTCCAGTTCAGCCTTTGCATAAAGTGATGCAGACGAAAGCTCTGTTGCCTTCTGAAGGTTCTCACGTGCTTCTGAAACCTTTCCCAGGCCTTTGTAACCAAGTCCTTTAAGGAGATATGCGTTCGAAAGGCGTGCATTCTCAGCTTCACGTTCACCGAACTTGGCAAAGAAATCAACTTCGCGGGTTTCACTGCGGCTTATCTGCCGGTCTCCTTCCGTGACCAGGTCATTGAAAACTTTTTCTGCTTCCCTGCTGTTGCCAAGGGCCGTCCAGCTCAGCCCCTGGTAGTACCTGATGTAGCTTGAGCCCATT
Organism: uncultured Rikenellaceae bacterium; assembly: GCA_964429295.1. GTDB lineage: Bacteria > Bacteroidota > Bacteroidia > Bacteroidales > VadinHA17 > LD21. Next base: position 16,229 of record CAYSBL010000041.1, on the reverse strand, counting down.
GCCTCGCGCGCGGTGGACATCTGGAACCATTGCCTGGCCTTCGACTTGTTACCCATGGCCCTGTATGCTGATCCGATAAAATACTCCACCTGGTAGTTCCTGTTGCCGAGACGGCTTCCTCCGGCTTCTTCCTCGGGAACCTGAGCTTTCAGGAACTGCTCCAGAGCTTTTGAGTAGTTCTTTTCGGCCATGAATTTCCTGCCAAGCATAAGATGTGCATCGATCATGATATCCCTTACCCTTGAACTGCCTTCGCGGTAACTGAATTGCTTTCCTTCAAGGTATTCCACTGCCCTGTCAGCTTTGCCGGCAAGGGTGAGAACGGTTATCTGACGGGCAAAAGCATCGTCACGCGCCGAAACGATATCATTATTCCCGTCGAAAAGAGCAAGCCTTTTAGCAACCGGGGAATTGCTCATCTCATAAAGCGCATCAAGTTCCTCATAATATACAGGTTCGTTCCTGTTGAGCGAAATAGCTTTTTCATATGAAGCGATGGCTTTGGTCCCGTCGCCCTGGTGCCTGTAATATCCCCATCCGAGGTTCCGGTGGGCAACGGCAAGAGTGGGATCGAGGCTGACCGATCGCTCCCAGGCTTCGATGGCCCTTGCGGGCTGCCTGTCGTAAAGCAGGTTTCCCAGGTAGTACCATGGCCTGGCGTCGCCGGGAAAGTATTCCGATGCAACTTTCAGAACATCAATTGTTTCGAGCCTGAAGGGGAAAACATAATCTACAGGAAGAGCCGAACCTTCCCTGAAAAGTCTGGCAGCCTCATCGCGGCTGCCTTTGCTGTGGCTGATATACCCAAGGTAATAATTTACCAGGGGATTCTTTCCGGGGAATCGCTTAAGCACATTTTCAGCTTCATCCCTGAACCCGTCGTTCAGGTAGCCAGCGGCCAGCTCGAGGTAGTTCTGCACATTGTCCCTCATCTTCAGTCTGAGGGATTCCAAAACAACTGATGTTTTCGCATTCTCTACCGACTGGCCCGACAGAAGGAATATTTCATTTCCCAGCCTGAAGTCGAGAGGATCCCCGGAAGCCGGTCCGGAGATCAAAAGCATGGCTTCGCCGGTGCGGCCCAGTTTCCTGAGCAGTGATGCCCTCATTGCGATAGCGCTGTTGTTACGCGTATTGGTCGACAGGGATTCGTCCACCCGTGCAAGCGCGGTCTGATAATCTCCTTTTGCTGATGAAATCCTTGCAAGTTCGAGATAGGCGGCTGAATGAAATGCATTATCCCAGGTTGCCCGGAAGAGAGTGTCGCTTGCTTCATCAAGGAGACCCATAGCCCTGAGTGTCAGCCCCTGAAGATAAAGTGCCTCGCAGCTGGAAGGCCGGGTATAGTCTTTGGTAAGACGGCGGATGGCCCTTGAAAAGTAAGTTCTGGCAACAGGATAATCACCGTTTTTCAGATATATATTACCCATGGCAGTGTTGGTCCGGATATCATACGGATCCCTGAGAAGGGCCTCCATGTAATAATCCATTGCATTGAGAGTGGGATTGTGGAACTGTTCGATCCTGCTGCCTGTCAGGTATAGCTCCTCTACAGTCGCAATATCGGCCGGCCTCGGCGGCCTTTTCACTTCTTCCGGCAGGCTGTCAGGTTCAGCTATATTTACCGGCTGGTAGGAAACGAGTACCTGTCCGGTTTCAGTGTCCTTTATCTCAGTATAAAGATCGGTGAACTTATATGGAGCTCCGATCTTTATGATCCTGGTAAAGGATTTTTCAGGAGAGACCTCAGCCTCGCCGGAAAAAACTGTGTTCCCACCGTTTTTGAGGATAATTGAGGCCCTGCTGACTTTCCTTGTGAGACAATAACCAAGAAAGACCTGGTCTTTTTCACGTGGTTCAAGGTTGACAACTCCTTCGAGGTTTGCATTTTTAAATCCGCCGATATCCTTTACAGGATACCAGTACTGGGTGATCATCTTGACCTCATAGGGGCGGATCCAGCTGTAATCGGGCTGATTGTCGGAAAATGCGCCGGTCATTATCTCCACATAGGGTCCGTCCTTTTCTGTCAGCCTTCCTTCGGTAGCCTGGCCCCTGGGACCTGATCCCCATTCCCAGAGCTTCGCTCCCTTCACAATGTTATGGTCGCCGATATGAACCGTGCCAGTCTCCCTTCCATGGTCGTAGCCTCCCATGAAATCCTCTTTCAGATCATAGGCGAAAAATGAATTCGAATTGGGAGAGTTCTTCCACCAGCTTACATCCACACCTTTTGTAAAATCCTGACCATTATAAACTTCAGTTGAAAATGGCCAGTTTGTAAAACTGTTTTTTGCGTGATAAGTCGCAACATTAACACTGGGCGGAAAGATAACCTGGTAGTTTTCGTTGGTATGCGCCGCAACATTTGCCCAATACAGGAAGCTGTGGGTGAGGGAAGTCGGATTGTGGATCTTTATATCGGACCTGAAATATGAACGTTCCGGAAAAACAGTTATGCCGGCTGTCCATCTCATCCTGTGCCGGGGTTCCGTTTCGCCAACCCAGATCGTCTTACTCCCGTCGGGGTTCCCGGATGTTGTATAATCGACATCCATAAAAGTTGAAGCCCTGTGATGGTGAAGAACGCACCATTCGATGCCACCAGAAACCCAGGCCCCTAGCATGCCGATATTGGACGGCTTCACCACGTTGTTCCTGTAAATGAAGTTGTAACCGTTGGTCTTGTCTGCAGCATAATACAGCTTACCCCCGATCCCGGGAGTAATGCATAGTTCAATGTATTCATTCTCAAGCTTTAATGCCTTCCAGGGTTTTTCAGTCCTCCGGTCCGTTATCACATCATTCATGGCGTAGGGATAGATGACCTTTGATGCTCCCTGGTACGACTCACCCTTGAAGAACATGGGATTCCGGTCGGGCGGGGCCACTTCATAGGTTGGAAGCATCCAGTCGAATGATGTAAGTTTAACCTGTGCCGGTGCAATACCGGAATATGATGACATCAGAATTGCCGCAATTGAAGCTCTCAATGCGTTTATAGGCGTGGCTTTATTCATATTCCGGGGGTTTTGTTTTTAAAGGCTGAATCCGGGTCAGGCATTCCTGTTTCTTAAAAAAATGGCAAATGGATGCCTAAAGTTAAAGGTTTAATCTGTTCAAAATTCATAACTTTATTCTTTCCATTCCAAAAAGAAGGTTAAATGACATCTGTTTTAACAATCATTAACTTATGCTAAAAGCACTTATTCTTTCAGCGCTTGTCCTCACGGTTTCAGCTTCCGGGGGATGCCGCGAAAAGCATGCCATGACGCCCGGACAGAAGCAGAAGCTCTATCAGCTCCGCAGGGAGGTCTCGGATAATCTCACAGGCAATATTCTTCCCTGGTGGACATCCAGGATGGTTGACAATGAAAACGGCGGATTCTATGGCCGCATTGACGGAAATGAAAAAGTGTATCCTCAGGCCGAAAAGGGAGGTATACTGAATGCCAGGATACTCTGGACCTATTCATCGGCTTACAGGGTGCTGGGCGACACTTCCTGCCTGAGGATAGCCCGGAGGGCATACGATTACATCATGGCCCATTTCATCGACAGGGAGAATGGCGGCGCCTATATGAGCGTCAATTTTGACGGCACTCCCGGAAACACCAGGAAACAGGTTTACACAAATGCTTTCTTCATTTATGCCCTTGCCGAATACAGCAGGGCTACAGGTGATAAAACCGCACTTGAAGAGGCAATGAATATCTTTCACACTTTGGAGAAACATGCCGCCGACAGGGAGCAGAACGGCTATTTCGAGGTGTTCAGCAGGGAATGGGTGAGGATAAGGGAGCGACTGATAGGAGAGGAGTCGGATCTTACAGAGAAGAC
>CAYSBL010000041.1:6647-12289 GCA_964429295.1 uncultured Rikenellaceae bacterium | reverse complement strand
GTGGGCTACCTGAATGCCTTCGAACTGACGGGCGATGAGTCGTACCTCGAAAAATCGCTGAGGTCGTGGGAATACATTAAGGCTAATTTCATTGATCACACAAACGGCGGATGGTACAGCTATGTTTCGGAATCGGGCGCCTCCTCAGGCGATAAGGCCGGTTTCTGGATCTGTCCCTACCACAGCGGAAGAATGTGCATGGAAGTTATGGAAAGAGTTGGTGAATAATTATGGAATTTGCTAAATTTGGGTAGGTTAATGTCTGTCTGATATGTACACTTATACATTCGGAGGAAAGAACGGTACAAGACACGTTCTTCACGAAAGCACCGATATGGTGGCCGTTCGAACAAAGAACTCAAGGGATCTTGATAAGGCTGTTATCTCGGAAAAGGGAAAGAAAGCCCTTCTCAGTCTCAAGGTTGTTGCCGAATTCCCTGAAGCCGATATAACAGTCTTCAGGACAAAAGCTGCGGCAAAGGACAAAATTGCTGCAAGGAACAAGGCGAAATCGGTTCTAAGGAAAGAGCCCGAACTCAGGTTTGTCGGAAAGGTGCTCGTCGAGGAAGACGGTAAAACTGTGGTACTTTATACAGAAAACATCTTCATTAAATTCCATAATGATGTTCCGGCAGACAGATGCGAAGCGATACTGAACGATAACCTTCTGAAAATAAAGCAGAAAACCGGCTTTGCTGAGAACAGCTATTTCGTAAGCGCACCGGAGGACACAGGACTTCGTATTTTTGAAATAGCAGAATCGCTTCTACAGATGAAGGAAGTTGAACTGTGCCATCCTGAGCTTATAAGGAAAAGAGGTCTGAAGCGGATCAATCCGCAGCAATGGCACCTGATGGCAACCAGCATCGGCGGGATAAAGATCGATGAAGGAGTCAGTGCTGATCTGGCACATAAGCTTACCCGCGGCGGGAATGTTACCATCGCTCTTATTGATGATGGTTTTGACATCGACCATACTGAGTTCAAAAGTCCGGGAAAAGTAGTTCATTCGCGCGATATAGCCTCTGGCAGCAATGACCCCAGTCCGCGGAACAGCTGGGACAACCACGGCACAGCATGCGCCGGAATTGCCCTTGCAGGAGGTACCGAAGCATCGGGAGTGGCCCCTCTTGCCCGCCTGATGCCGGTTAGACTCAGTTCAAGCCTGGGATCGATAGCTGAGGCGAATGCTTTCCTGTGGGCAGCCGATCATGGCGCCGACATTATATCATGCAGCTGGGGACCCGAGGACGGCAACTGGTCCGATCCCGGCGATCCGGTACATACAACACTGATAGACCTACCCGACAGCACAAGGCTTGCAATCGACCATACCGTTTCAAAAGGACGGGGCGGAAAGGGATGCGTGATAACCTTTGCCGCCGGGAACGGAAACGAAGATTGCCGCTTTGACGGTTATGCAAGCTATGAGAAGGTTATGGCAGTGGCTGCATGCAACGACAGAGGCAAAAGATGCATCTACAGCGATTACGGAAAAGAGGTCTGGTGCTCCTTCCCGAGCAGTGATCTTGGATATGAACCATTTTCACACCCTGAACCAATTACCTCTGGACTCTTTACCACCGACAGGTCCGGGAAGGCCGGTTATAATCCGAAAGGCGATTATACAGACAGTTTCGGAGGGACATCTGGATCTTGCCCGGGAGCTGCAGGAACTGCTGCTCTGATACTGTCTGCAAACCCCGGTCTGACATGGGAGCAGGTGAGGCAGGTAATAAGGGATACCTGCGATAAAATCGATCCGGACGGGGGAAATTATGATCCGGGAGGTCACAGCAATCTTTACGGGTTCGGACGGGTAAATGCAGAAAAGGCAGTTATCATGGCTCTTTCACTTAAATCGGCTTCAGATCAAAGAAGGAAGGAGGGGCAGCGGAAAAGAAAATCCAGGGCAAACAGGAAAATAAACGCTTAATATTCAATGCTATGAGCAGACAGATAATTTCGTCGGGCGATATTCTCAGAATGAGCCGGACACAGACGGAGAGCAAGACCACCGATCAGCCATCGCTGCCTGTAAGCCCCGATACCTACTCCGACAGACTGTTTAAATATATCCCTGCAGAGCTTGTGGCAGGATATATCTTTGTACTCGGAATGACGGAGAAACTGACAGAGTCCGGCGAAACAAGGGTGCTGCAGTGGTTATTGTTCGCAATCTTCCTGATCCTTACACCTCTTTACCTGTGGAGAGTGCAGAAGGTGCAGAAGATCAGCCAGCATATAATTTCAGCGATCTCCTTTGTGGTGTGGGTGTTCGCGCTTGGAGGGCCATTTGCACTTTACAGCTGGTACAACCCCGTTTACGGAGCTGTGCTGCTGCCCGTTTTCACCATCACAGTTGCCATAGCGGAAGCAGATTGACTTTCTATATTGATTTTATTGAAAATGCCCGAAATGAATTCCGGAACAGACGACGAGCAGCACAACAGAAAGGAGGATGATATCCCGGAAGAAAATAAATCCGGCTTTTCATTTCTTGAATCGGTAGAGGATCTTGCCATGCGGCAGAGGGAAACTCTTCAGCCGGGTTCTTCTATTCAAAGTCCCGACCTGCATGATCTTTCAGCCGATGACTATTCTCCGGCTGAAATCAGCAGCAAGGCTGTCAAAAAAATGGAGGAGCTGAAATCGATAATTAACTCCATCGAAAGCAGACCCATTCCTGCTGAAGAAATAAGACTTGACAGGGAATTCAGGATAGCCTATGAGAGAGAACTGAACAAGGCCCAGCTTGAAGCCGTGACTTCAGTGAAAGGCCCGGTACTCGTCATAGCCGGAGCAGGAAGCGGCAAGACTAGAGTCATTGTCTACAGGGTGGCATACATGATCGAGAACGGGATCGATCCGGGGGAAATACTCCTGCTGACTTTCACCAGAAAGGCTGCAGCCGAAATGCTCGGAAGGGTCCAGCAGCTGCTCAGGGATAATTCCCCCAGGAAGGTATTCGGAGGAACCTTTCACGCATTCTCCAACTTCATCCTGAGAAAATACTCCGGCATGCTCGGAATACCTTCTGGATTCTCCATAATAGATGAAGAGGATTCAGCCGATACCATCGATCTCATAAGGTCGGAACTCAAAATAGAAAAGAAAGAAAAGGCTTTCCCGCGGAAGCACAGGATCAGGGATATCATTTCATCTGCACGAAACAGGAATCTGACGATCAGGGAAGTAATTGAGGATGAATTCACCGGACTCAGGGATTTTATAAGCGAGATTGAGCTTATCAGCATGGGCTACGCTAAATACAAGAAGATCTGCAGGATATTCGATTATGACGACCTGATGGATGTGCTCAGGGATTCGCTCCGCGATAATCCCGCGTTCAGGCGGAGGTTGCACGAAGAGTACCGCTACATAATGGTCGACGAATACCAGGATACAAATGTAGTTCAGAAGGAGATCGTTGAACTGCTGGCTGAAGCCGGTAGGAACATACTCGTGGTGGGTGATGATTCCCAGAGCATTTATTCATTCAGGGGGGCCAACTATGAGAATATTCTCAGGTTCCCCCAAAGTTATCCCGACTGCAGGGTGATAAAAATCGAAGAGAACTACAGGAGCAACCAGAATATTCTTGATTTCACGAATGAAATTATACTGAATTCAAAAATCGGGTACAGGAAAAAGCTCTTTTCAAGAATAAGCGCTGCAGGACTGCCCCAGGTCAGGAAGCTTTATGACCAGCAGGAAGAGGCTGCCTTCATTGCCGACAGGATAATGGAATACAGGGAAAGCGGAATGGCCATGAACCAGGTCGCTATACTTGTCAGGGCTTTCTGGCATGCCCGCTACATTGAAGCCGAGCTTAACCGGAGGAGCATTCCCTATGTTGCCGTCGGCGGTCTGAGATTCAATGAAAGGAAGCATATCAAGGATGTCATTTCGTACCTGAGAATAATACTGAATCCATATGATGCAGTTGCATGGCACAGGGTCCTTAAATACATACCCGGTGTCGGTACCGCTACGGCTAAAAAGATAATCGAAAGTATAAGCCGGGAAAAAGTACAGGGCAAACCCTATGGAGGCAGCAGCAGGTATTCTGCCGACCTTGACAGCCTCATGGCGATGATCTTTCGTGCACGCGAGGCTAACATTACAGTTGCGGCAATGATAGGGATCATAATGGAATACTATCTCCCTGTTCTTCGTGCAAGGGAATACGACTGGCAGGTAAGGATCCTCGATATAAACGTGCTTACAGAGCTATCAGGGAAATATGACTCGGCCGAAAAATTCCTGGCTGAGTTTGCATTAGATCCCCCGTCGCGGAATTTCGGTACCGGAACAGTTGCCCTGGTTGATGAGTCGGAAGACCTGCCTCTGACAATATCGACAATTCATTCAGCAAAAGGACTTGAATGGCACAGCGTTATCATTCCTCATGCGCTCGACGGCCTTATCCCTTCGGCCAGGTCGCTGAAAAATATCGAGGAAGTGGAAGAGGAAAGACGACTCTTCTACGTAGCCTGCAGCAGGGCAAAACATGACCTGATAATCACCATGCCTTCCTTTGTAACGCTGTATGATGCATTTCTTTCCTATCCAAGCCGCTTTATTGCCGAAATAAACAGGGAAAAATTCAACTACCGGTAGCTCAGAAATCAGTGTGATTGCATAATTCCGGGCGCTTCTGTCTGTTATTAAACCCCCTTTAGAAAATCGGCGCTGGGCTTGAAATGCTCTTCCGACATCTCGACAAAAATATTTTTAACACCGCCTGCGGCGAGCGAGGCAAAGAAATCCTTCCAGTCGACCATACCCTGTCCGACGGGCACTGCTGCCTTCTTTTCTTCCGACCAGTCGGCAAGGTGAGCCGAGATAAACCGACCGGGATATTTCCTGAAATAGTCCTGGGCCTTATATCCTATGTTGATCACAGCAACCTGGAACTGCATCTTTACAAGTTCCTGATCGAACTGCTGCAGCAATATTTCATAGATCAGCTTTCCGTCGATCTTTTCGAATTCACCGTGATGATTGTGAAATCCCATCTGGATGCCTGCATTCTTTGCCTTCCGGCCCATCTGGTTAAGCTCATCGGCTGCCTTTTTCCAGTCGTCGGAAGTGGCGTTTTTTGGAAGTCCGAAGCTCGACAGAATCATCTGGCTCTGACCTGATTCCAGAGCAAATTCAATCCGCTCGTCAAGGTGCTCCCTGAATTCCTGCATACCATAGTGGGAGCTGGGGAAGATCAGTCCCGCATCGTTGATAATCTGCTTCATCTCTTTGGCCTTCAGTACCATCAACGGACCGAAACCGGATGATTCATATCCGGGAGGTGAACACATTTCAACACTCTGATAACCCAGGGCAGCCATCTTTCTGAGTGTGCCCGGGAAATCCTTTATCAGCGCTTCCCTGACAGTCCATACCTGAAAACCAATTGGCATTGAGGCAGGGTTGGGGGAATACATGTCAGTAAAACCTCCGGGGATGCGTGAAGCCATAACGGCCGACCCTATCCCCAGTGCAGCTGTTCCCAGAAACCGTCTTCTCGATATTAAGCTCATCTGACTTGATTATTAAGTTAATATGATGTGAAGTATTTTACGAAAGACATAATGTCAAAAAAACTTTTTCAGGATCCAGAGGATCACTGAAACGACTACACT
>CAYSBL010000041.1:3175-6547 GCA_964429295.1 uncultured Rikenellaceae bacterium | reverse complement strand
GTGGCAGTTCTGGCTGCCGGAACCCTGGTACTGAACGGGCAGACTCAGTCCGGAAGTGTTCCGGATGTGATCATGTCGGGATATTCGGCGAAGAGCTTCACCGCCGATCCTGTTGCCGACGGTGATCTTGAAACCATCCTGAGATGCGGGATGAAGGCCCCCAGCGCCAGGAACAGCCAGCCATGGAGGTTTACAGTGATAAAAAACAACGACCTTATCAGCGAGGTGCTGAGGGGACCGGCTCCGGGCAACGTTCTTATTATTATCTCAGGGACCGATGACAAACAGGTTGGCATGTTTGTGGATTACGACTGCGGACTCGCAACCCAGAACATGTATATTGCAGCCCAGAGTCTCGGTCTGGGCGCTCATATCTATGCCGGTCCGGTAGCAAATATCAACTCGAAGAAGGAAAGCTTCGGGATACCTGAGGGTTTCAGGGCTGTTGCAGCGCTCCGAATCGGGCATATCGACAGGAGTGTGGATGCAGTGTCGTCGGCTTCGCCCCGCAAGACATGGGAAGAAATGGTAATCTTCAAGTAATACCCCCATGGAGAAAGGTTTCACAAAAGTATTACTTACGGCTGCCATCATTACGGCTACGGTTGCAGTGCAGGCAGTCCGCGCACAGGGCAGCGCCGGACAGGATGATCCGCTTACAATAAGGAAATGCACTGATTTCAAAGTCACAGGCGACGGAAGCAGTGAACAATGGAGGAAAACCGGATGGGTGAATCTGACCCATCAGGGATCAGATTACATTGATTATGACACCAGGGTAAAAGTCCTGTACTCGGAAACAGGTGTATATTTCCTTTTTGATTGTGAGGATGAGAAGCTGACAACGACTCTCAGGGGCGACAATCTCAATCTCTGGGAAGAAGATGTGGTTGAGGTTTTTCTCTGGACTTCCGAAGACTTCCCGGTTTATTTTGAATATGAACTATCCCCGATGAATTACGAGCTGCCTATTATTGTTCCCAACTACAAGGGGAAATTTCTTGGCTGGCTTCCATGGAAATACGAAGGTGACAAAAAGGTAGTCCATGCCACTTCAGTAAGGGGAGGGGAGAAGGCAGGCGGTGCAAAGGTTGAAGGCTGGATGGCAGAGTTCTTTATCCCATACAGGTTACTGGAGCCTTTGCCGCAGGTTCCGCCTGAATCCGGAACCTTATGGAGGGCAAATATGTACCGTATAGATTACGACAGGGGGGCTTCCCATTTTTCATGGAAGAAAACAACGGGAACCTTCCACGACTTCAACCGTTTCGGGTCTTTTATCTTTGAATAGCAGGGGAGGAGTGAAATCTTTGTTTTACTGGGGTATCCTGCCGTTCTTGAGTGAAACTTCAATAAGGTTTTTGACGTCGGAACTGCGGGCATAGTCAATAGCTGTTTTTCCCTGACTGTCCTTAAGTCCCGGATTGGCCCCTCTTTCAAGCAGCATCCGCACAATGTCGGCATGTCCGTTCATGGAGGCTACCATCAGGTCGGTGTATTTTACCGTTTTGGTGGGATCGATCCTGGCATTCTTCTTCAGGAAGATCTTTACCACGGCAACCTGTCCGCTTCTGAAAGCCTTAATAAAGGCAGTAGCCCTGTCTGAACTGGCAAAAATATCATCTATCGATCCCTTGCGGTCGGCGATGTTGACAGCTTCAAGGGCTCCGTCCTCCCGGGTTGCAATCATTGCGGTAATATTGTCGCTGAAGCTGAAATCTTTATTGTATCCCCTGTATAGTTTTATATTGATGCTGTCGGCTATATCGTCCCGTGCGGTTATGACAAGCGCCCGGGTACCGTCGGTGTCGAGAGAATCAGGCCGGGCGCCCCTTTCGAGAAGGGTTCTGACAATTGGAGTATGTCCGTTCATCGATGCCAGGAAGAGGGCGTTTGATCCGTCGGCTGATTTCAGGCTGATATCCGCGCCGTAGGCAATAAGCATCTTTGCATAGTCAGTCTGGCCGAGCATGGCAGCCGTCATCAGTGCAGTGGTCCCGCTGTTATCGCTCAGGTTCACATCCGCGCCGCTGTCAAGAAGAAGCATAGCTGCATATGTGTTACCGAAAAGGGATGCCTGGATCAATGCTGTGGTGCCGTTCCTGAAATCCTGCATATCAGGTTCAGCACCGCTTTCCAGGAGCAGGCTGACTATCTCATCGTGTCCGTTCTGGGCTGCGAGCATCAGCGCCGTATAACCGTCGGCCGCCTGAAGGTCGGGCTTAGCGCCTCTGGCAATCAGCATTCTGGCAACTTCGGGGTAGCCGTTCTGAGACGCCATCATGAGCGCATTTGTCCCGTCGAGGGCTTTTATGTCCGGATCGAATCCCCTTTCAAGCATCATCTTAACGATCCTGTCGTGGCCGTTATAGGCGGCGAACATGCCCGAAGTGGCTCCGTCGATAGCCTGAATATTGGGATCGGCTCCCCTGCGAAGCAGTATCCTGCATGCCCTCGTATAACCTTTGGAAGCCGCATACATAAGCAGGCTCCTGTCGTACATGTCGGTGTAATTCACATTGGTTATCGATCGGGCCAGTTCAACAGTTGAGCTTATATCTGCAGCCCTTTCCTGCCGGGAAAGTGCTCTGGGTCCTGAGGTACTCTGGGCAAGAGCACCGGTTGTGAAGCCTAAGGCTGAAATGACTATAAGTGAAATCAAATAAACTGTTCTCATATTATTCGAAACTTACTTGTTATCCAGCCAATAAACAATTAAAGGGCATGAATGTTCTGTCATGCACGACAGAAAACAGAAAAGATAAAATTACGAAAAAACCGGATTGAAATCAAGACCGGTTCACCTCATGAAGCAGAGTGTAAATACTTAATGGAATGTATGTGCTGAAAAGTCCGGATCAGGGGGCCGGTTCACTTTCAGGCCCCAAGGTTTTTGAGGGCTTCGAAAACAAGGAAAGCAGGCCATACTATTGCCTTGAGTACTCCCAGTACGCCCATCCAGAATCCGGTAGCGGTAGAGATGTAGTAGATTGCTGCTCCAAGGAGCCCGAGTCCGTAGACAGCTCCCGATGGAGCATTCTGATTGATCTTGTCTTTCATCCGTATATAATTTTAAATTTAAAGGTCGTATGGAACCCACATGATAGTATATTCTACATACGCGTTTAAGTATTTGATACATGTGGGTTTCATGGTCTTAATAATGTATTTAAATAGGTTTTGAGGATCAAATTTACGCGAGTGAAAAGACAAAGTCAAGAAAAACACCTGCTGAAATCCGAAAAAGTTCATTACAGATTCAGAAATAACGATAAATATTTATTGAATAACGATAAAAAACACTATGCAAAACGATAAATATTTTACCTGAAACGATATGGTTTTTGAAGACGGAAGACGGAAGACGGAAGA
>CAYSBL010000041.1:0-3075 GCA_964429295.1 uncultured Rikenellaceae bacterium | reverse complement strand
CGGGGGATAGGTTGTGCAATAAGGATCCGGGACTGCCAGGCCGCAACGGCATTAAAAAAGAAGGTTTAACTTTTTTTAAGAGAAATAGTGTTATCTTTGTGGCTTTTTAAAATTGGAATAATGGAAAGAGCAAAATCTGCAAAGAATGCAGTAAAGACCAAGTATTTAAGAATTGATCACAAGACAGTTATTGAAATCTCGGCTGATATACCGGATGATGTTGCACGCGAGCATTTTCTCAGGAACCGCGGAATGAACAATCCGAACCAGAAGAGGAATCTGGTGGTGAATTAACACAGATTAGCAGAAGAACAGATTTTCCCAGCCAGACTGGAGCAGAGGCAAAGGATTCCTTCATCCCGCAAATACATGATACTGAACGATTCTGCCCGGAGAGTTAATCCGGAATCGCAGGGTTGCGGGATTCGGAATGACGCTGCTCCTTATGTCCATCAGTAAACCAGCAGCCAGCAACCAGAATAATTTATTACAGCCAGCAGGTGATGTGTCGGAACCGCGTCCCACGTACCGAACTCCGGTTTCTCTGCCCCCTGCTCTCCGCTCCCTGCTCTCCGCCCCCTGCCTCCTGCAGGATTTATTTTGCCTCTAATCATAATTATTGTAACTTTATTGACTGCATAGTTTGTCAGTCTGCATAATACTGTATTTTGAGGGGCAGGAGGGGGAGTGACTATCATTATCGTGACTGACGGGGCCCTGGCTTGTCCGGGCGGATGCTGTTATCTTTGGAATGGAATATTTTCTCGCTGCAAAATATGAAAAAGATAATTGTGGAAAGGGTTATCCATCATGATATGAACAGGATTGCCCTCAGATTTCCCTATGACAGAGAGCTCATAGGTATTGCAAAAACTATTTCCGGAGCAAGATGGAGTCATCAGATGAGTTTCTGGCATCTTGAAGACAGGCCGGATGCTATTACAGTAATTCAGCAGGCGTTTCAGGGAAAAGCTGTGTTGGATTTTGATGGTACCAAGGTGGCAACTAAATCCGGGGTGGGCAGTACTCTTGCTGCTAAGGGGGCTGGTATAGATGACAAGGTGAAGTCATCTTCCGGCAGCGTACATGTTGAATTAAGTGAAAATGGCAAGGCTGGTATTGAAAATTTCAGAAAGTGGATGGAAGTGAACCGGTATCCCGATTCGACGATAAGGACATATACGGGTATGGTCGCGACTTTTCTGAAGTTTGTAAGTCCGAAGGAGGTTGAAGAGTGCACCTCCGGTGACCTGGACAGGATAGTTGATGAATACATTTTGCCAAATGGTTTGAGTCGTTCCTTTCAGAACCAGATGATAAGTGCGGTGAAGAAATTTTACGGAAAGGTTTACAAGTCGGTGATTGACGTCGGGGAGATATCGAGGCCGAGGCCGGAGCACAGGTTGCCGAATGTACTGAGCAAGGCGGAAGTAAGGAAGATACTTGATTCGGTGGCAAATGAGAAGCACCGGGTGATGCTGAGTCTGGTTTACGGATGCGGTTTACGGAGGAGTGAAGTATTGGAGTTACTGCCATCGGATATCGATCATGACAGGAAGCTGGTTCAGATCAGGCAGGCGAAAGGATTCAAGGACCGGCTGGTTCCGTTATCGGACAAGCTAATTCAGATGGTTGATCAGTACATGTTGCATCATAAACCTGTTAAGTATTTGTTTGAGGGTCAGACCAGGGGAAGCCGGTACAGTCCGGCAAGTCTGGAGAAGATATTTAAGGCGGCTTTTCAGAAAGCGGGAATAAACAAGAAGGACATTACTCTCCACGGGTTGAGGCACAGTTACGCGACTCATCTTCTGGAAGCAGGTACTGATCTGAGGTATATTCAGGCTTTGCTGGGACACAAGAGCAGCCGGACGACAGAGATTTACACGCATGTGACGATTCAGAGTATTGAAAAGATAAGGAGTCCGTTTGATGACCTCTGACAAATGGAATTGATATATCCACTTTCCGCTATACAATAACCGCGAAATATGGAAATTATGAGTAGTTTTGGTATACAAATAAACAGTTATGTGCAATGCGAAGCTAACTACATAATAATCAGACATGAAGATAGACCCTTCTGTAAAAAAAAGACTCGGTTTTAAAGAAACTGACTCTGATAGAGAGATTCTCAAAATCCTCAGAAACAAAAAGAAAACTGCATGCAAACCATGTTGGGAGCTGAAATATTGCCCATACGGACCATTAGTGGAAGATTTTCCATTACTACCACAGACTATTCATCCAGAAATACATGAACTTTCATGCACCGTTTTTGGACATCTCTGCCCCGTATATTTTGTTGCAGAACCATTAACCGAGACCGAAGAAGAAAGAAGAACCGGGCGATATATCCCATTCGAGACTAAAATAAGGATTGTAAGAAGGGACAATTATACTTGCCAGATTTGTGATAAACATCTGAATGATAGCGAAGTAGAGTTTGACCACATTATACCTTTGTCAAAGGGTGGTAGTTCTGAAGAACATAATATTAGGCTTACTTGTTATGATTGTAACAGAGACAAAAGCAATAAGGTACAAATATGAAAATAATGTCATTTTCTGCTTAAATCCTTCTGAACCTATTTGATTATTAAGTTTATATTGTAGATTTGTTATGGATTTCATTTAGTTATGAGTCATCTGCTTAGTAAGTCTGGATCAAATTATAAATCAGCTGAGTTCTTGCATTCCAAGAATCTTTATTGTTCATGTGTACACTGTTCATATTATAGTTGTGTACAACTAATGCTCCATATACTAAGATCAGATTTAGGGAAAACTGATTCAGATATTGATGATGAATCTCGACAAGGAGCAAAAGATGAAGAAGGTTTTCATAATTGGTTAAGAAACACTATCCTAAGACAGTTTTTCTTAAAAAACCCAGAAGCGGGAAGAGAATTTAACACTTTTATAGGTACCTTAGCAGGTTTTCGAGTAAAAGCTGATTATAAAAACTACGAAGTAAAAGAGACAGTCGCCAAACAATCGATTGATTACGCAAAAGTTGCAAATGAATTACTTGAATCCAATTTCAAAATATGAAAGCCCAAGAATATATAATTT
>CAYSBL010000040.1:10616-29368 GCA_964429295.1 uncultured Rikenellaceae bacterium | reverse complement strand
ACTATATTTCATTCTTGGCACGCTTCAGGCCGTTACGGCCATTGGTGCAATTCCTGCAGGAATCGGATATCTGATGGATACCTCAGGTCAGGGAATGGGGACTTCCCCCGAACTGCTGGCAAATTCACCGCTGAAATCATTTCTGCTGCCCGGATTATTCCTTTTGCTTGTAAACGGACTGGCTCATATCGGAGGTTCCATTCTTTCATTTTCAAGGCACAGGTATGCCGGATATGCCGGCCTGATACTGGGGATACTTCTCACCCTGTGGATAATAATCCAGGTAGCATGGATCTCTCTGACAAGTTTTCTTCAACCGGTATTCCTTCTGGTAGGACTTATAAATACCTTCATCAGCCTGAAAATAATAAAGGCAGGCACCTGAATTCCTTTCCACATATAGTCCTTAAATAACTTAATCATGACTAAAAATATGTTTTCCAATACGAAATTCGGATATTGGATTTCGATCATTACAGCTGCAATTACTTTTATAACCTTCGGAATAGCAATAAATACCCCTCCCCTGTCAGGTCCTTACTGTCAGGCCGGTTGCTTTGAATATCCATATCACGAAATCATAAGCCGCTTCCCGAGAGATTACTACTGGATGTTCCCTGCTATAATACTGTCTTTCTCCTACCTGGTAATGATGATAGTCTTTCACAAAAGTGTTCCGGAGGAAAAGAACCTTTTCAGTCTGACCGCTGTAGGATTTGCTATCATCAGTACCCTGATCCTGTCGCTCGATTATTTTGTGCAGGTTTCTTTCATCCAGCCCTCACTGCTTGCCGGGGAAACGGAAGGTATCGCGATGCTGAGTCAGTTCAACCCTCATGGATTATTTATAATACTTGAGGAACTGGGATTTATCACCATGAATATTTCATTTTTCTGCCTTGTGCCTGTATTTTCAAGTTCCGTCAGACTTGAAAAAGCTCTCAGGCTTACCTTTATTTCAGGTTTCATTCTGATGATCGTGTCGTTTGCAGGCATTTCCATTCTTCATGGGCCCAACAGGGAATACAGATTTGAAATAGTAGTAATCTCGATAACCTGGCTTGAACTGATTATTGCCGGCATTCTGTTTGCGGGGTATTTTAAAAGAATAGAGAGGAAATGAGGGGTAAAAAAGCAAGGGTGTAAAGCGAATCTTTCAAAGGTTAAGAACCCTTCCCAACCTTCCCCAGTCCTGTTTACCCCCTTCCCGACCTTCCCCCAGGGGGGAAGGGGCAGGCAACCTCCTGCAAAAAGTGGCAGAAGCCTTCAATGTAGGATTCATTTCCCCCTTGGGGGAAAGAAGAAAGGGGGTCAGGGCAGGATTCTTAATGCTTGCAGATACAAATTTAATTGAATATCTCCCCACGGAAATTTCTTATCTGACCCTCACCCCATACAATGAAGTTTCCGTTGTAACAAACAGCATATTACCGTCAGTTCCCCCGAAGGTCATCGACAGGGGGCGTTCTTCAAGGTTTATCCTTCTCAGTTCTTTCCCCGATCTGTCAAAGACAAAAATTTGTCCCTCTGCTATGTAAATATTCCCTTCCTTATCAACAGCATTGGTGGTTTCACCTCTTGGACAGAATAGTTTTTGACTCGAAAGTTTCCCTTTTGAATCAACATCCATTTCCAGGGTTCGTTTCTGTATTTCATCAGATGCATAGAACTTCCCTCCCGGAACAGCAGGAAAGAGAGCAGCGCAGCGGCCTATGTCATAAGTCTCAGGGATGATTGTGACACCATCAGGTGCAATAAAGGCAGAATCAGGATAGTATTCTGCAGCCGAATCGAATGTGTAATGCCATCTGCTCGAGGGATAGTACACCTTTCTTACCTGTGTCAGGCCGGCTGCAGCTGTTCTTGGCATGGGTTTAAACGTTTCATGGGGATCATCCGGATCAAATGATGCCGGGTAAGCTGCCCATCCGCTGTTGCCGAATGAGCTGTAAGCCGGATTGTCGTCGGGCAGTCGCTTTACAGTTTCCTGCTTCCCGCCCACCATGTACCCGGGCTGGGGATCATACCTGAACACTGCCAGTAGATTATCCTCGGAGTCGGTTGCAAGAACAAAGGGCTGGAACGGATAGTCGGCTATGAGTTTCCCGCTGCTGGTCTCAACCGACCATTTGTAGATCTTTTTTAACCTTGTGTCGCAGAAATAGACATTGCCCCTGCTGTCGCTGGTAATCCCTGTCAGGAAATTGAAGCCGGTCATCAGTTTTTCCGGTTTCCATAGCTGGCCGGCAATATGAAGGTTGCCCGGTTCCCTGCCTGTTATGGTCAGTCTGGCATACTCCCAGGGATAGACCGGGATCCTCCTGTTCACATCATAAACTGTGAATTCGGTATTGACCAGTTTCTGGGTATAGTTCTTTACATTCCGGAATTCGATGTTCTCACAATTCCAAACCCGTACTGCAAAGCTTTTCGGGGTGTATACCCTAATAACTCTGTAGTTCCAGAAGTTGGCAAAAAGCATGTTGCTGCAACCAGAAAGCTCAACGCTCTGGCATTCCTTTCCCTCGCGGCTTTCCTCCTCAAGCTGAAAGGCATACAATTTCCAGTTCGAGATGTTTTCGAACCTGGCTTCATTACGGACATGATGTTCAAGGGAGATTGCATAGATCCTGCATGGAGTTGATGAATTACTGGCATAGAGTCCGCTTGTGGAGTAGCTGTTTGCCGTCCAGATATCCTTTATAGTGCCTCCCCCGTTGTTAGTGATCCAGAGGCTCCAGAACTGGTTATCCCAGGCAAGGTCGAGTCCCTGTTCGCTGACAGGATTATCAGGAGAGCTTGCCGCCCTGGGGCCCATACCGAATGCAAGAGCCCCGCGGGGTGCTCCGCCCGGTCTTCCCTGCTGACCGGGACGATTCTGGGGTATCTGACTCCCGGCTTCGGTTGCAATGACCGGTTTTCTCATGGTGCCATGACCGCCGACAAACTTGATATCGTTCATGAGAGAGCCTTCTCCGGCCATCCATTTGCAGCCGGCAGCACGGTAGTTTATGCCACCGGTATTCAATCCGATGCCGTTGAGGATATCGTTCCCTCCTTCTGACGACTCCACAATGGGAACAGGACCTCCGAAACCGCTGAAAGCAGGCTCGCTTTCGCTTATAATTAACTGGGTACCCATCGGGTGAAAACCTATCAGGGCGGTACCGGGTCTCATTTTCAGTGTTCTTGTGATGTGATACCATCCCTGGGGCACATAGATATTGCTGAACCTGGAAATAGCCTCCTCAAATATCCGGGTATCGTCGGTGATGCCATCACCCTTTGCCCCCAGTTCTCTTATGTTCACCCATGTCTCCATAGGAGGAAGTGAAGGGATTTTACGCTCAGCTGAAGCAGGAAATGCATTAAGTGGTTCAAAGTCCTTTATGGTCATGTATTCAGAACCTGTCACCATGTCCTTCATTACCAGTCCGTAAGTAAAATCCTTCACCCGGTACATCTTCATTCCGGGTATAATCTTTTCACCGCTCTGGCGTAAAAGAGCCAGGACCGGAACATTCCTGCATACCAGATTCATCAGATTCACCTGTGTCAGCGCATGCTGTTCCCTGCTTATTATTATAGCCGCCTCCTTAACATTGTCAAAAATGCAATCTTCCATGAATAGCCTGTCGATATCGTCTTCCCTTATCTCCACCGCTACCGGGACATTTTTTGCATGCATATTCACGATTGCAAAGCCGGTGTTGTGGCAATGGATTGCAGCCTTGCGCTGACCTTCAAAGTAAGTGTCGACCATTGCAACCGGCCAGCTCGGCGAGGTCTGTCCTGCTATAATCCCGTAATCTCCCCCATAGAACCTTACATTCTCAAGCTCATTTCCCACTTCGGATATTCCGGCTTTCCCCTTGCCGGTGTAAATGTTCATATGGCTTACAAAGCCATGCTGGGCATAGTGTGTCCTGAGAGCCACCGCGATGGGATTGCCGTCTTCAATTCTCAGATTGATATTCGAAATCGCGCTGTAAAAAGTCCCTGCACCGGCATCGCCGGGTTGTCTTCCTTCTGTAACAAGACCTCCGGTGAAAAATATCATGTATTTTTCGGGATAAGGACTTTCAGGATCAGCTGACTGATATCCCGGAGAGTTTTGTGCAAGGATTATTTCGGGCCTTATCTTGCCGTACCCTATCAGCCGGACAGCAGCCGGAATATAAATAGTTCTGCTTATCAGGTACCTGCCTTCGGGGAGAAAGACAATTCCGAAATTCTTTTCCGTCTTAACCTTGTTGATGGCAGCCTGCAGCTGATCGGAAACATCAGTTTTTCCATCGGCTTTTATATTGAAATTTTCAGGAGTGAAAAAAACAGCTTCGGGGTCATTTGGCAAGTGAGTGTAGACTGATTCACCTGTCTTCCCGGGCGATTGCGCAAGAAGTAAAGCAGAAGCCGGGATCAAAACTGTCAGGATAAGAAGTTTATTCAATTTCATTGATTGGGATTTAAGGTATTAAAAGCAACATATATAATGGATTGATGTAAGCCAGTGGCTGACAAACTCATATAAAATTAAACCATTTAAATGTGAAAAAAGCAAGTCTAAGATTAAATTTACACTGGCATGTCTTTTATCTATAAACTGTTGTAAGAAAGAAAGCGGACTTTCCAATACCCACAGGAAGGAATATATCAGGTGGATTGCTGAGGCAAAGAAGGAAGAAACGAGAAAAGAAGGCTGATAAGGGCAATTTAATTGCTGCAGAAAGAGGTTAAGGCGCCGGATCAGGAGATTTGTTTTGCTGGTCCAATCTTAATGAAAATAAGTGTTAGCTTTCTCTGTTTTGATTTTCGTATATATCGAACATTTCTTCAACACTCCTTTCGCCGGAAAGTTCCATAAAATCAGATTTTTCATCAATTATCCTCCACATTTCGGATTCTATTTCCTCTTTATTATTATAAAGAAAGCTTTTCTTATCCTCTTCCGGAAGATGTGAATGAAGGGATAAAAACTCAATGAAATTCCTGTTTTGCCTGAAATTTTCAATTATTTCTTTTGTATTAAGAAGCCTCTCCGTAACTGACAGGACCTGTATCTTTTTTTTCCCTGATTCACTGGCGCTCTCATTTTGCTCGAGTTCAATCTCATAAATATCGGTTTCATCAAGTTTTATGTTACCTCCCGGATGATTATCCCGGACTTTGTCAAAAATGTTGTTAAAAGTCAGCACATTAACTGTTGAGAGCAGATTAAGTTTTTCGGCAAATCCAAAAGGAGACAAAATTGAAACATGTTCGTCCAGCTCACATTCATTAGCCCTGAAGGTAAACATAATGGTGTTCTTAAGAGTAAGCTGCTTCTTGCAATAGATTCCTCCGAGTACTATTGAATCTTCAATATTTGCCGAGGAAGCATATACATTGCCATAAACAATGCAATTCTTCACATTAATCTTCCCAAAATAGATATCTGAAAGAAACCTTGTTCTGATCTTACTTCCCTGAATAAGCAATGTTCCGGGACAAATAACAGTGGATCCGAAAATAACATCCTCATCAGGTTTTCCGTCAGAATAATCAATCTTAATATTTGATTTACAATATACTGCTCCTTCAACTGATATTCCTGAACCGTTGAGCGAAAGCTCGTTGGCATACAGGCCGCCTCTTATCAAAGCACCCTTCTTCAGAAAAACATCTCTTTGCATCTCAGCCCTGTTCCCCGGCATTATGTTTCCAAAATGGATCCCATTTACCAGGTATCTTGTACTATCGTGAATATTGTCTGTTTCCATAGTTTATTCGTTAACTGCTGTTTTCTATTTTTCCTCCATATCCGACAGAAATCTTTGTCTTTCTGATTCAGGAAGGTGTTCGATCAGAAAAGGATTTATGGCTGAGAAAGCCTGGCCATAAAATTCAGTTGAGGGTTCAGCATAAATCGCCAGGTTCTTCATCTCTTCGCGGAGAAAATCAAGCTCACTATTTAACACTTCATTTTCAAGTTCGCACTCAAACAAGCATTCCAAATGTCTTTCTCCAGTCTGACGGTCCTCAGTTTCTATGAAACAGAATGGCAGGTCATATATCCCTTCTGACAGTTCATTGCACTGGAAAGGAATGGTGTCATCAGCCAAGGATTGTTTCACTTCGACATAATTGGTTACCTGTTCAAAAGCATCGCTGAAACCCTTTTCCAGGCAGATGGTGCGGTCAGTTGCAGAAACCATTGCATGATCAGCAAGTAAGCTGGTTACAGGAAGGGAATCGTATGAAAATCTTTCCTGAACTTGCTGGTAGTAAATTCTGTCTAAAATTTCATAGGCATGACTATCGAGTTTTTTAAGGAAAGTTTCATGTTCCTTATTCAACTGATCTGACAGACCATCATATCTTGTATTGATCCTTTCAAGAGTTTTGTCAAGGTTTTCTTCCTTTTGGCCGATATGATTTTCCGTTGAAGCTATCTTTTTGTTCAGTACCTTAATTATGGCCTGCCTGTGTATAACATCTGCCTCTATCTGTCCCTGGAAAAGATTGGTGAACTGATTAACAACGGTAGTATTGACTTCTTTCAGAAGGTCCGGGACGGCATGTAAAACCATCAGAGGCTCAATAACATGCTTAAGGTCATTATGAAGCCAGTTGCTTATTCTTTCGCTTACCTTAAGGATTGAGTCAATTTCCGGTGAAGTGACCTTCATTTTATCCGGAAACTGCACTTTGATTATTTCATTGTCAGCCATATTATTGTCCAATTATCAGATCAATATCTTTCATTTCAATTTCAGTACTTGATTTACCGCTCAGTTTTCCCGAAAGCTGGTTAAGACCTCTTTTTATCGATCTCACCGGCTTTAAGATAAAGCTGTCATCATAGGGATCAATTCCCTGAGCCCTGTTGCTTGCTGCCTTCATGGCATTGTTGAATCTCAATTCTTTCTGTATCCCCTGACCTACCATAATAGATTTTTCAAAGCCCGATCTGGTGGTCTTTTCGAGATTATCTATCCCGGATCTTACATTTTGGAATCCCTGCCTGTTAGTCTCTTCAAGATGACCGATACTTTTTGTGACTTCCCCGAAACCGGTCCGGTTTGTCTCTATAAGTTCATTGAATTTTTTATTCAATATTGAATTGGTTTCGAGATGAGCAGCGCAAATATTACGTTGTACGGCATCCCTTCTTTCGTCATCCAGTCTTTTTGCCTTTGACAGTTCGGTCAACTCCCTGTTAAGAATTGACATTTCACGGTCTTTAATCCGATCAACTTCAGATAGTACTTTTTCAGTCTGAACCCTGATCTCCTCTTTGATTCTCCTGTTAGACTCTTCAATCTCATCAATTAGTCTCGATTGCAGGTTTTTGTAATTTGAGAAAGCTTCATTAATGAAATTTATAGCTTCTGTTTCTCCATCGATCTCTGCCTTAAACCTGTCCATTTCATCCTTCAGGATAAGTATTCCATTAAGATTATCGAAATACATTTTTTCGAGTTCCTTCTTCATTTCATTTCTGAACTCAATCTCTTTTTTTCTAACTTCTGAATAATCTTTTTCCCTCACCACTTTATTCTCTTCCATGAGATTATCATATAATGGAAGGAATATCTCATCAAGCGACTTGTGAAGGGGTATTGGTGAAGGAATTATTTTCTCACACATTGGGCATCTCCAGGCATTTAGGTCAATGATATACTGGCATCTTGTATTCTTTGAAAATCTCTGAGGAGCCAGATCCTGATTACTATGAACACTATAGTCCCGTCTCATCAGTTCGTCTGCTATTTCCTTATTGCAGTCCGGACAATAAAAGTTGAAACAACTGTATTGTGAATGATGACTGAATTCGACAAATTCCGGAACTACCTGCTTTACAACTGAATCAAAACGAGAATTTGCCATAGTTTTAAGCCATTGCGGCCACTTTTCAAGCCAGTCGCCGCAAGTAATATCAAGATTCTCGGTTCTGGCCAGCATATCCAGAAGTTCATCACCAGTTCCATTAAAAACCTCATCGGACTTCCGGAGGTATTTTTTCAGAACCGATTCTTCAAAAAGGCTTGAGGATATTTTCTTCTTTTTTAAGTTCCTGAAGGCATAATCCGCCTCAGTAAGATGATCCATTATCTCCTTTTCGATACCGCAAAGTGAAATATTAAGATTCTCATGATCTCTGGTTTCTATAATGAAGCCAGACTTCTCTCCTCCAAGAACAAAGGGTATACTTTGCAGCTTTGACTCAATGTTGCGGAATTCGGTAATAAATTCATCCCCTTTATCCACAACAGGAAAAAAGAAATTCTGCTTTTCAGCAGTGAAATTTACTGATGAAAGATACCTGACACCATTAACCGAAGTAACTCCAAATTTCATAGATCCGGTTCCAAATCTCTTTACTGCCGATTTTGCAGGAATGAATTCTTCCTTAAACTGAGGTTCCTCACGGGCGATTTTTTCAATCCTCACCTTGTTCACGACTCTTTGACGGGTTTCAGTTATAATATTCCGGAAGTATGTCCTGCCTGAAATATAAATCCCTGCGGATAAAAGGAAGAAGAAGATACTTGTTACAATGAAACTTTTAATTATCGCGATTATTCCGATAACAGATATTATTCCGGCTAATATGTAAACCCACCATTGAATCCCATGATCAACATCGGAATAATAAGTTTCAGTTTCAGTGTAAGGGATTTCCTTCTCTTCATAAATTATCCGGGGTTCGCCTAGGACTTTGCGGGTTTCAGTTTCTTTATAGATTTCAACTATTTTGCGCTGAAAGAAATCCAGAATTCTTTGATTTTCTTTTGACATATTGAGGTTCATTGGAATTTATCGGATAGAATTTATATCAGGGCTTGTCTTACTGTTTATGATATATGAATGAGAAAAAATTATAAGTTGGATAATATGATCTTGTATACATTAGGCTTTCTTGCAATTCAAGATCATTTCCATTGTTTAAGATGATTAATTTCAGGGAAAATTTCCGGATCACTTTTTTTAGCTAACAGGAGTAAGTATCCAGCTAATAAAGCAGCCGGTTGAACTAATAAGTGGATTTTGGAATAACCTTTCTAAAAAGTGCCCGGCAGGTTTTTAAAACTGGTCAAATCTGTTTACATTCATGAAAACCATTCTGCCTTAGTGGAAGCCATATCTTTATCAGCTGCATGAGATGGCAGGTGATCCTGAAAAGGTCAGCATGCTCATGACCGAGGTTTCACCGGGTTTGATAAATAAAAGGAAGGATAAGCAGGTGATTGGGTTTGCAGTAACGATCCCGTGATATGAAATCAGGTAATGCCTTAATGAAAGAAATGATGCGGATTGTCATAAAATGACCAATCAGCAGCAACGTTTGATATCAGCTGTTACGACATAATTCATATCCAGTTCAAGAACATCTGCAACATGTTCGCCTCTTTCAAGAAGATCTTCATCATCTTTCTCATAGTACCATTTAATGTCCAGCTTTTTGTTGTTCAGAATTACCCCTGATAATTTTTTAAGGATTGTAAGCAGTTTGGCGGTGCAATAACTATTCAGGTACTCAATACATATTCTTACATAAGTTGTCTCAGCCGGATCCGCCAGATATTTGTCCAGCCAATCCATTATCAGTTCGAAATCAGCCGAAGTTGCAAGCATATTTGCCCTGCCCTTAATCGTGATAACACCCTCAGGATCGAGATATACCTCGGGTTTACTGCCAGTTGGTAAAAAATGTTTCTTTTCGATCAGAGGATCCATGCTGCGCTGATAATATTCCCTGTTTTGCTTTCAGATTAACTGAAAAACAGAAATCAAAAAGTCTAGTCTGCTGATTTAAAACGATTTTTTATTTCAGGAATTGTATAATAATACAATCCAAAAAATTTTATAGCAAGTTCAAGACCAGAAAATGTTCGTCCGTGGCCCCAATAGGATTTGACAAAATCAGGAAAGCTAAAAAGGATTTTCAATGGGAAATGAGGAATCATGCTTTATCATACTGAAATCGGGGAATTATGAAATAAACCGTAACAATTTTGTGATTTCCTGTAATTTCCAGTTTTGAAAGGAAATTATCCGGCTATCCAATTATTTTTTGTCATCTTCCTGTCTAAAACGTAATTTTGGTTTCAGCTATGAAAAGATTATGACCATCCGGAGAATTCATCCTGTTCAAATATCTTCATTATTACTTAATTCCATATTAAATGAATAAGAAGTGCATTAAAAAATGTATGTGGCAGAGATTCCTTCCGCGGAATAGTCGCGAAAGGAATCTGTTTCAAATTCTGCCATTTGTGGTACTTTTCCTGCTTATTGTACCGGAAATATTTTCCCAGGGCACACGATTACTGCGTCAGCCTTCGATCAGCGAGAATAAAATTGCCTTTTCCTATGGAGGGGAGATTTGGGTTTCAGATTTTGAAGGACAGAATATTCTTCGGCTTACCAGCACACCTGCAGTTGAGAGCAATCCATGTTTTTCCCCCGACGGCCTTTGGATAGCTTTCAACTCAAACCGGTCGGGTGTTCAATCTGTCTATATAGTTCCTTCTTCCGGAGGTTCACCAAAAAGACTTACATGGTATCCCGCTGCAGCCAATGTCTGCGGCTGGTCGCCCGATGGCAGCCGGGTACTTTATTCAACATCAAGGGACAATCCCCCGACTTCATTTGCCAGGCTATGGACAGTGTCGGTCGAAGGAGGGCCCTCCTCACCGGTATCTCAGCAATGGGCTTCTGACGGGTCTTTTTCTCCCGACGGAAAACGCATCGTGATTGACAGGATCCAGCGCTGGGATGTCGAATGGCGCAATTACCGGGGCGGACAGAATACGCCGCTTATTATCCTGGATCTTACCGACCAGTCCGAAAAACTTCTTCCCAATGAATCAACAATGGATATCAGGCCGATGTGGCTTGGCAGCAAAATATATTTCCTTTCAGATCGTGATAATACATCTAACATCTGGGCATATGATCCCTCATCAGGAGAGCTTGAACAGTTAACCCGGTATACCGGCTCAGATATCAAATGGCTTGACGGATCTGGCAGTCGGCTTGCATTCGAGCGCGAAGGATATCTTCATATTTACAATCTGGATTCAAAAGATTCAAGACAATTAAATCTGACAATAAATACCGATTTCCCCTGGGCTGAAACCAGATGGGAGGATGTTACCCGGAGAGCGACCAATGCCTCTCTTTCCCCTACTGGTAAAAGAATCCTTATGGAAGCAAGGGGTGAGATTTTTACCATCCCGGCCGAAAACGGGGATTCAAGGAATATCACCAATTCCTCAGGCGCCGCCGATCATGCTCCCGTATGGTCCCCGAAGGGAAATGACATTGCCTGGTTTTCAGATTCAGGAGGGCAGGGATATGCTCTTCTTATTGCTTCCCAGGACGGGATGACAAAACCCAGAAGTATTTCAACAGGCGAATCAAAAATGGCATGGGAGCCAAAATGGTCTCCCGACGGGAAGTTTATTGCTTTCGTAGATGACAAGGTCAGGATCAGGATAGTTGATGTTGAAAAAGGCACTGTCAGAACAGCAGATACCGGAGGCGTCAATACCGAAAGGGGAGATATGGGACTCACGTGGTCGCACGATTCAAAATGGCTGGCCTATACAAAGACCGGATCAAACCATTTCAGACAGGTAAAGGCCTGGTCGGTAAAGAAGGACAGTGTTTATGCCATGACTAATTCCTTTGCTGATTCATTTTCACCGGCATGGGACAGGGATGGCCGTCACCTGTATTTCCTGGCAAGCACCAACCTTGCACTCGGATCAGGATGGGCCAATACAAGTGCAATAACTTCCGATCCCAGCTACGGAGCTTACATCATTAACCTTAAAAAGGATGACCCCTCTCCTTTTAAACCAAAAAGTGATGAAGAGTCAGCAGCTGCAGGTACAGAAAATAAGGCTCCGGAGGATGCAAAAAAAGCAGCTAAAACAAAAGTAACCTCAAAAAAAGAGGAGAAGGACACAACCAAAACCACAGGCAAGGAGCCGGTTGAGGTAGTAATTGATTTTGAAAATATTGAAAGAAGAACGATTTCGCTTCCTGAAATGAGAGGTAATTTCAGGCTGACCATAAGCGGCCCGGCAGGAACGGTTTTCATAGGCGAGCAGAAAGAAGGAGTATCAGGATTTGTATTGCAGAAGTATACACTTGAAAAACAGGAAAAAAAGGAATTCATCAGCGGAGCAAGCCAGGTTTCGGTCTGCAGCGATGGAAGCAAGATGCTGGCAAGGGTTGGAAGCGACTGGAAAATAATGAACACTGCTTCAGCTTCGGGCAGTGATGCCAAAGCGGTTAAGATCAGCTTAAAAATGCAACTTGACAGGCTTGCAGAATGGGAACAGATCTTTGAGGAAGCATGGCGATATGAAAGGGATTATTTTTACGATCCCGGATTGCATGGCCGGAACTGGGATGAGGTGCATGCCAGATATGCCCCGCTGATCCCGTTTGTCAGGCACAGGGCTGATCTTACTTATGTTCTCGACCAGATGAACGGTGAACTTTCAGTCGGTCACAGCTTCGTTGGCGGAGGCGATTATCCTGAGACCGAAAGAACTTCATGCGGATTGCTGGGAGCAGACCTGACAGCTGAAAACAATTACTGGAAGATAAGCAGGATCTACACTTCTGAAAGCTGGAATCCTGAATTAGCGGCTCCGCTCGACCGTCCGGGAATGAACGTAAAGGAAGGTTATTATCTTGTCGGTATTAACGGAAGGGAGCTCACGGCCGCCGATGATCCTTTTCAATATCTTGATGGGACACTCGATATTCAGACGACGCTTCACATAAACAAGGAACCTGCTTTCAGCGGATCATGGAAGGAAGTTGTAAAACCGGTCCCGAGTGAATCAGGTTTGAGGCAGAGGGCATGGGTTGAGGATAACCGGCGGACGGTTGATAAGCTCTCAGGCGGAAAACTGGCTTACGTTTGGGTACCAAACACCAGCGGAGCGGGATTCGTCTCATTCAACAGGTATTTCTTTGCACAGCAGGATAAGAAAGGAGCGGTGATTGATGAGCGTTTCAACGGAGGCGGGCTGCTCGATGACTACATGGTCGACCTGATGAACCGCAGTCTCAGGGCAGCAATAACCAACGAGGCTCCCGGAGGAAGTCCATTCCGTCTGCCTGCAGGCATTCTTGGTCCTAAAGTGCTTCTGATAAATGAGATGTCAGGTTCGGGGGGCGACTTCTTTCCATGGGTATTCCGTCATCAGAAGATCGGCCCGCTCATTGGCATGCGAACCTGGGGAGGGCTGGTAAAATCGTCGGTACATTATCCGATGGTCGACGGTGGTACCTTAACGGCTCCTGACAATGCAGTTTATGACCCGGTTAGTAAAAAATGGATAGCTGAAAATGAAGGTATTCCTCCGGACATTGAGATACGGCAGGATGCTCTATCTCTTTCAAAGGGGCTGGATCCCCAGCTCGAAAGAGCTGTCATGGAAGCTCTGAAGCTTCTGGAAAAGCAAGGTGAAACAGATATGGCGCCGCCTGCTTTCCCCAAACCGGCAGGAACAGGAATGTAATAAAAGTACCCGTGCTCATGAAACAGACAACGCAAATAATACTTTTCGCAATAGTATCAATGATTCTTTCGGGGGGATGTGAGAAGTCCGAAAAATATGACCCCGAAGAAATACTTGCCACGATTGATACTGACAACTGGCAAGCCGGTTATCAGGGATTTGCAATTATTGAAAACAAAAAATCGGTTCCTGTATTTTCTGAACTTACAAAAGGTCAGGAGTGTATCCTGAAGCGGGGGGAGCTGATATCGGGCGACAAGGTGAACCTGCATCTGCTTGAAATACTAAAAGACCCTCAGAATGAAGTAATAAGATGGTCACTTTACAGCTATATGGGCATAGATCCAGGTATTGATGTTGATCTATACAGTGTTTTCAATCCGGGGATGGAGGTCAGTACCTCTCCCATTAATCGGATAGGGAATGTTGTATTCACAGATATTCCTCTGTTCGATATTGTTACCCGTTCAGCAAATAATCAGAGACACTGTCATACTCAGAATACTCTTCAGGTTCCGTGTGCCCAGCCCGGATATGACAGTTATTTTTCCGGAACCTGCTTCTATATTTGTCTGCAGCAGGGAGAGGAAGCCGGTTACAAGCTGGTTGACATGCCTGAAGAGCCCCTGGCTGAGTATGAAATATCACTTGGAGAGCTTAATTATGATATGTCGTGTTATATCATACAGAAAGATCCCCTTTATCAGGATAATATTGACATATTAGCGCATGGAAGCAAAGGATCCATAGAGATATTCGCCCTTCACGACCAGGCAGTTTTTCCGGATAACAGTGTGGAAGTATTTGTGCCTGATGGTCTTCTCCAGATGTCTTCTTTTACAACCACCTATACACGGATGCCCTCGACCAACAAGATTCAGACAAGCATTTACCGCAGCGGTACGGTTACCACAGGTCATTCATTTCTCGATGCAGGTCTTACTGTGAATCATGTTCAGGGAAGCATGCCTTCAATAAGTCACAACTCTGAAGGGTTCACCCAGCTTCTGACCGAGATATCCTTCAACAATCAGATCGGAGATTGGAAGATAGTGCATCCTGATGCCGCCGGTCTGCATATCCCTGAGTTACCTGATGAAGTACTTCAGGCAATATCCGCAGGTTTCAGTTTAAGCAGCCAGTTATCTGACGTTGGTATTGTCCGCGTAACCGCTATTGAGGACTCACGCTGGCAGGGCTACACTGATTCAGTTGAACAAACCCTTGATCCCGGCAGTTTTTCTGAGGATGATTATACAAGGCTTTCGGACAGGAGATTACTTGATCCCTAACGGAATTTCATGCTTTGCCTTTATTGTCTTTTCCGGTTTCCGGCTTCTTCAATTAAAAGCACATCCCAGGGTGAAATCCTCAACTTTTGTTGATTTTTTACATTTTCTCCGGAAATCAACTCCTTCCCTCCCTCATAGGGGTAAACAAACTCCCGGGGCTCCGAAGAATAATTGTAATAGTAACGTATCAAGTTATTGTCATCATTTCTTCCCGACTTGGTGATCAGTGGCCATCGGATATCCTGATCAGGTGTTTTTAAATTAAGTCTTTCAAGCTCATTCAGAATAATCTTTTCCTGGATTGCATCTGAAACCATGCAGCCTTCGTATAAAAGTCCGCCTTTCCCGTAATTGTTTCGGGTAATGGCCGGATACTCACCGAAATAAGGATGGTCGTAAAAAGCAAGGGGTTCAGCCTTATCGCAGATAAGGTACTCCGCCCAGGTATTCACTTTGTTATCCTGTGCTCCAACCCCGAAGGGATCACCCTTCAGCGCCATCGAACTGAAGTTGGTGAATTCCTGGTAAAAAAATCCGCATACCTCCCTCAACGGTCCGGGAGCCATAACAGGTCTTACCATCGAATTCTCATCGCAGAATCCCGACTTGAACTGCATGATCACATGGCCTCCGTTCCTGACATAATCGTTTATCCTGTTCAGCAGCACATCGCTTGCAATGTATAGTGAGGGTATAATTACCAGTTCATATTTTTTGAGATCGGCATTTTCCGGAAAAATGAAATCCACTCCTACATTGTTCCGGTACAGTATCCGGTGAAACTGGCTCACGAGATTATTCCTGTAGAAATCGTTCCCAGTGTTTTCCCAGGCTGATCCGCCCTGGTCAAAAGGCATAAAATTAATTGCATCATTCGAATCGTGACTGAACAGAATGGCAACCTTGTTTTCCTTCTTAAGATTAACCAGCTTTTTGCCGATACGCTGCAGTTCATTTGCCGTCTTCGTTACCTCGGCATAGGCCCGGTTAGGCTGAAGGTCGTGAGAAAGTACTCCTTTCCAGTAGGTTTCCTGGCCGTAATGAATGGAATGCCAGTGCCAGTATTCGACCATGTTGGCTCCTGAGCCGAGATGGGCATATACATTCTGGCGCAGCTGGCCGGGATATGGCGGCTGCTGTATCCTTGAGTTCCATCCTATTGTCTGTGCATTGGTTTCGGTGATAAGGTAGTTTAAGCCATTCTTAACGGAACGGAAATAATCGCCGGCAAAGGCGATCTCGGTTCCGTTCAGATCATCCTGCTGTCCATGATAGACATTCACGGCCATCATGTCCATATACTTTGAACTCTCAAGCTGGTCGACATCCTGGACCGCCGGCATAAAGCACTGCATCACGAACTGGTCAGGTCTTTTGTATTCTCGGACAATCTCCGACTGCCATTTAAGGAAATCAGCCACTGCCTTCCTGTTGAAACGTTCCCATTCAAGCTTGTAGCCTGTGTTTGTAATCCCGTCGCGTGGAGCCAGCTCATCCCAGCTGTCGATATTCATTCCCCAGTATTGTAGCCCCCAGATCTTATTGAGGTTTTCGGGGGTCCCGAATTTATTCTTCAGATAGCTTCTGAAACCAACATTGAAATCGTAGTTGTTCACATCCCTTGACGTAGTTTCATTGTCAACCTGAAAACCTATTATTCCCGGGTGACTTGCATAGTGCTCCATCATTTTGCGGATTATGCGTTCGCAGTAGAACAGGTACGCCGGACTGGTTATATTCATGTTCTGGCGGATGCCGTAATAGGCCCTGCCGCCCTTCTGGTAGCTTAACAGGACTTCAGGATGCTTGCTCCACAGCCAGGCTGGTATTGAATAGGTTGGGGTACCGAGGATCACCTTGATCCCTGCGGCATGCATTTTGTCTATAATCCGGTCCATCCAGGCAAATTCAAATTCACCTTCCCGGGGTTCAAACAGGCTCCATGTTGATTCACCAACACGGACAACCGAAATACCTGCTCCTTTCATAAGCCTGATATCTTCATCAAGTCTTTCTGACGGCATGTACTCGTGATAATAGGCGACGCCATAAAGAATGTTGTCAAACCTGACCTGGGCTTCTCCTGCCGCAGCGGGCAGCAATAAAAGCAATGACAGCAGTAATCTGAACTTCATGATCCTTTTTTGTTGGTTATTGTTTTAAGGGCTCTGTTTCAATATCAATATCCCATAACACTTATCGTGCTCTCAGGTATTGTACCGGCCATTGCATCTGAACGCCGGACTCTTTTGCTGCCTTCAGCGGGAAATAAGGGTTCCTTAGAAGTTCCCTTCCCATAATGATGAGGTCTGCCTTTTCCGAAGAAAGGATCTCTTCCGCCTGTCCGGCGTCAGAGATCAATCCCACGGCACCGGTCAGTATCCCTGTCTTCCTCACCATAGCTGCGAAAGGCACCTGGTAGCCTGGCTGTGCGGGTATCTTCGCATCATGGATATTCCCTCCCGACGAGCAGTCGATGAGGTCAACTCCGGCATCCTTCAGAATTGCTGCCAGCCTGACACTTTCCTCAGGGGTCCATCCCCCTTCTGTCCATTCTGTTGATGAAATCCTGACAAAAAGCGGATAGTCCTCAGGCCACACCGGTCTCACCGCTCCTGTCACCTCCATCAGCAGCCTGGTTCGGTTTTCAAATGAGCCACCGTATTCATCTGTACGTTTGTTGCTGATTGGCGACAGGAACTCCTGTATCAGATAGCCGTGGGCAGCGTGTATCTCCAGAACCCTGAAACCTGCTTCCAGAGCCCGCCCCGCCGCTTGCCTGAATTCATCGACAACGTACGTTATATATGATTTACCTGCCATTAGAGGAAGTCTTTCCCCCGGACTGAAGGGAATCTGCGAGGGGGCAACTGTTTCCCATCCGCCGTTCCCCAGGCCAAGCTGTTTTCCCCCTTCCCATGGCACAGCGCAAGAAGCTTTCCTGCCGGCATGGGCAATTTGTATCCCTGCCACCGATCCCTGGCTGCGGATGTAGTCTGCCAGATCCCGCAAACCAGCAATATGATCATCGCTCCAGAGTCCAAGATCGCCGGGGGTAATCCTGCCCTCCGGCCTCACTGCAGTGGCTTCAATTATTATCAATCCGGCCCCTCCGGTTGCCCTTGTCCCATAATGAACAAAATGCCAGTCGCTGACGAAACCATCCTTTGCGGAATACTGGCACATCGGCGACATGGCTATCCTGTTATTCAGGGTTATGTTTCTTATGGTGACCGGCGAAAAAAGTATTGGCATGGATGAACAGATAAAAGGGCAATATATTAAAAACCTGAATATCCAGGTTGAAGTGATATAAGTGTTGTTCAAACAAATTCCAGCTGAAACGATAAACAGGCCCGGGATTTCATGAAGATCACCTCTTCAGCTCTTCAAATCCCTTTCCATAGACACCCATTACATTTGCGACGGTTATGAATGCCTTGTTGTCGATACTTTTGATGATCCGGTATAAATCGCTGGCCTCCTGTTTTCTGACGAGGGTGATAATCACTTTCTGGGGTTCCTTTGTATACCAGCCCGTGCCGTCGATAACCGTAACTCCCCTTCGCAGGGTAGAAGTGATCTCATCTGCTATCCGTTCATAATGCCTTGAGAAAATCAATATCTGAACCGACTGCCTGTTACCTGAGAGAATTGCATCGAGAGTATAGGCCTGTATTGCCATGGTAACGAAACCGTATACCATGGTCTCTATCCTCTGGGCCGATTCCAGGTTGGTGAGCACAACATACGAGGAACTGATTATGAATACGTCGCAAAGGAGGATTACCCTGCCCGGACTGATATTGCGGTATTTGGTAACCACCATGGCAATGATATCCGTCCCTCCCGTGCTGCCTCCCTGGGTAAAGATTATTCCAAGGCCGGTACCGCAAAGCATTCCTCCGATTATTGCCGACATGAATTT
>CAYSBL010000040.1:8581-10516 GCA_964429295.1 uncultured Rikenellaceae bacterium | reverse complement strand
ATCGAGTTTATCAGAAGACCGAATGCTATCACGACATAAGTCCTGACGTTGTCATATATTGTACGCATTACCATTGGCAGGATATTTAGTTAAAATAGTTACTGGTTGCTGGTTGTTTGCTGGTTACTGGTTCCGGTTGATTGTCGCCTTGTGTCTTGCGTCCTGCGTCTTGAGCCTTGCGTCTGGCTGATCCTGGCCTGAAACCGAAATACAATACACAGGAAGCAGGGCAGAAAGGATCAAGAGGATTTTCATTAATTAAATTTCTACCTGATTTTTAAAACGACAAGGTACATGTTTTTATAAAAATCAGGGACCGGTATGGATTATATCCCGAAACCTGTTAAACAGCGAACAAAAATAACACAGAATCCATCAATACTATCCGGCAAATCGAAACAATCTTCCGAATCGGAATTAATTATTTAATCTATTGAGTTCTCTGAGAACACAGGCAATGCAGGGATTGTCTCAAACAAAAATTTCCGTGATTTTATCTGTGATATCCGTGCAATCCGTGGTGAATATGTTATTCTGGTTTAACCACAGATTTCACGGAAAACACGGGTTATACACGGATGTCTTCAGCACTATCGCAATCAGCAGAACAAGCTTATGCGATCAGAGCAAACTGGCAGAATGTTTCTGAATTTTCACTATTGCAACAACTATATCATCCATGTCCTTTTTAGTACCCAGAAACACTCTCTGACCCAGTGACAAACCAGTTTCCCTGCCTATTTTTTCATTCACCGGACATAGATTTTCTTTTCTGTATTTTTCCAGTTGCTCTTTGGGGAAAATCTTTTGAAATGCCCTTGTATTCAGATAGGTCTCAATAAAAGGATCGCGATGAAGCGAAGAATCGATACCGTTTCCAAACGGAATTCCTTCAGCCTGCATTGCCTGTCTGAATCTTATCTTTGGCAGATCATTAAAATACTCTTTTTCATAGATCAGCTGATATCCGTAGTATGACCGGCGGGTCTGGCCTTCATATTTTTTAGTCGGACGAACACCCTTGATCTCCGATAAAAGTTTTTCAAGATAAGCACAGTTTTCATCACGAAGCCGGCTCTGACTCTCGAGTCTTGTAATTTGTCCCAGAAGAGTGGCTGCCACAAAAGGCGTTATTCTGTAATTGGATCCCGGGAAGCTTCTTCCCTTACCCCTGGGATCGCGGCCATTATTGGTATAACCATCGACTCTTGCCATAAGGTCGTCATCATTTCCCAAAACAGCTCCTCCTTCACCGCCGCACAGGCTCTTTCCTTCCTGAAAACTGAAACACCCCAGGCTGCCGATCGTACCAAGTTTCTTGCCTCTCCACTCACCCATATGGGCCTGGCATGCATCTTCAATTACCACAAGATTATACTTTTGGGCAATTGCCATAATCCTGTCCATATCTGCGGCTGCTCCGCCTATATGCACAGGAAGTATAGCCCTTGTTCTGGGAGTTATCCGTTCTTCGATAAGGCCGGGATCTATCATGAAAGTCTCGGGGTCGGAATCAATAAATACCGGCAAAGCGAACAGGTTGAATGTAGTCTGGGCAGTAGCAATAAAAGTGTTGGTCTGGGTTATTACCTCATCTCCAGGGCCTATATCCAGTGCGCGTTGTGCCGTATCCAGTGCATCGGTTCCCGAATTTGTCACTGCACAAAAATTCGTCCCCATAAGTTGTGCAAATTCCTTTTCAAACTGAACTGACAGCTCCTTCGGGGAATTACTGTATTCAGACCATTTTTTGCTTTTGAAAGCATCAAGGTACTTCTGAACATCAGTGTCTTCATAAACAGGCCATGAACCTCCCAGGCCGGAACCGCCGGGACGAACCGGTGTTCCTCCCACAATTGCAGGTTTTTCAGCATCCTGGAGTACATTTGAATAAACCGGAATGAATCCGTTTGCGGCAAAAGCGGCGCCGGCTGT
>CAYSBL010000040.1:6852-8481 GCA_964429295.1 uncultured Rikenellaceae bacterium | reverse complement strand
ATTTCACACGAATTTTTATCGTAAAACGATATCCTGGTTATTGTTTTACAACAATTATTTTACCTGAAACGATATGTTTTTCAGCGTCTGAGGCGGGATTTGTGATCATCAGCAAGGGGGGGAATAATCAGAATACTGCAATTATCATGTCGGTTTTCCGATAATCAGAAATACCTATCTTTGAACAAACCTGAAAAATATGATAAGAACTCTTTTTACCCTGCTGGCTGTCATTGTTTTGGCATTTGAAATTTCTGCACAGGACAAAGTATTTACCGCTTCCGATTACCTCAACAGGGAACTGACGCCAAAATCCATCAACGGTCTTTCATGGAGGCCGGGAATCGACGCATTCACCTGGATAGAAAATGAAAGCCTGATCCAGCGTACCGTTGTCAATCCAGGTAAAGCTGATACCATTTTAAAGCTTGAAGCACTCAACGCTAAAATAAAGGAACTGAAAGAAAGTGAGCTTAGGAGGTTTCCCTCAATTTCGTGGACCGGAACCAGCAGTTTTTATTTCACCGGCCAGAACATGATATTCCTGTACGACCTTTCATCTTCCAGACTGATGAAAGTGAATGAGTATGACGGATCAGGAGAAAATGTGACCATCAGCAACAAGAGTTTCAATGTTGCCTGGACCATCGAAAACAACCTGTTTGTTTCTGTTGGCGGAGAATCGGTTCAGGTCAATGGCGGAGATGATAAGGAAATAGTTTATGGCCAGATACCGTCCCGGAACGAATTTGGCATCAATTCCGGCATTTACTGGTCGCCTGACGGTAAAAAGATTGCATTCTACAGGATCGATCAGAGCGAAGTCACCAGTTATCCGCTTGTTGATATTTCAGGACGGATAGCGGAATCTTCACCAATAAAATACCCTATGGCAGGAATGAAGAGCGAGAAGCTCCGGCTGGGTATTTTTGATCCGCAGCAGAATGAGACAGTATATCTTCAGACCGAAGGTCCGGAAAACCAGTATATTACTTCAGTGACCTGGGATCCGTCAGGCCGTTTCATTTATGCAGGAATACTAAACCGTGACCAGAACCATCTCTGCATGAATAAATATGATGCAATGTCAGGGAAACTGGTTAAAAACCTGTTTGAAGAAAGGAACGGCAGATATGTCGAGCCGATGCATGATCTTTACTTTCTTCCGGGCGATACTTCGAAATTCATATGGCAAAGCCGCCGCGACGGATGGAATCATCTTTACCTGTACGATACGGATGGAAATCTTCTGAAGCAGATAACAAAAGGAAAATGGGAAGTATTGAATCTTATCGGATCCGATCCGCAGGGTGGTTCGGTATTCTATGAATCGACCATGGAAAGTCCTCTTGAAAAGCATCTTTGCAAAACCGAATTAAAGTCAGGTAAAACTGAAATGATTACCTCAGGTGAAGGAGTGCACGGTATTAATGCTTCCGCAGATATGCTTTGGTTTCTGGATACGTTCAGCGGACTTCAGATGGCAAGGGCATATTATCTGATCGACAGCAAGGGGACAAAGATTGCTTCTCTGCTTGAGGATCAGGATCCGTACAAAGGATACAAGACAGGAGAAATGTCGATATTCACCATTAAGGCTGATGACGGGATTACCGACCTCTGGTGCCG
>CAYSBL010000040.1:0-6752 GCA_964429295.1 uncultured Rikenellaceae bacterium | reverse complement strand
ACGGCCGATCAGATGGCAGGGATAAGATATCTTAAAACGCTCAGCTATGTCGATCCGGAAAGGATAGGAGTAAACGGATGGAGCTACGGAGGATTCATGACCATAACCATGATGCTTCGGAATCCGGAAGTATTCAGGACGGGATGTGCCGGCGGGCCGGTCATCGACTGGAGCTGGTATGAAGTGATGTACGGGGAGCGTTACATGGACACGCCTATGAAGAATCCTGATGGATATAAGAATTCATCTCTTATAAATCAGGCAGGAAA
The DNA here is from genome assembly GCA_964429295.1 of uncultured Rikenellaceae bacterium. GTDB lineage: Bacteria > Bacteroidota > Bacteroidia > Bacteroidales > VadinHA17 > LD21. The sequence continues at coordinate 6,483 of CAYSBL010000040.1, read as the reverse complement.
GCTTGACGGAAAGCTTCTGATTATCCACGGCACCAGTGATCCCACGGTAGTCTGGCAAAACAGTCTTGCATTCATCGATGAATGTATAAAGCAGGGGAATCAGGTCGATTATTTTGTTTATCCGGGTGCCGGGCACAACATGACCGGCAGGGCAAGAGTTCATCTTTTTGAAAAGATAGCCGGGTACTTCAACGACTATTTAAAATAAGGCCGGATAAGCTTTTTTTGGTGCTGGCCGCAAGGAGTAGAAATTGGGTACAACCGCATAGTAGTCTGAGCAGCAAAAGGATCCCTATACTTTGTTTGATTTTCAACTGTAAAGTAAATTATTACTTTTACAATTGAAGTAATAATTTAACGGGATATCGGTCTGATGCATAAGATCAATGATTTTCTTGTAATGCTCGATGGTTATATCGGAGGGCATGAGTGGTTTGTAATTCTTCTTCTCGGAACAGGTATATTTTTTACTTTCTATCTGCGTTTCCCGCAGATCAGATATTTCAGGCATGCACTGGATGTTGTCAGAGGAAAATATGATCATCACCTTGATGTCGGCGACACCTCTCACTTCCAGGCGCTTTCGACTGCCCTCTCGGGAACTGTGGGAACCGGCAATATTGCCGGAGTGGCCCTCGCAATACATCTGGGCGGACCCGCCGCCCTGTTCTGGATGCTGGTAACGGCATCGATAGGAATGTGTACGAAGTTTGTCGAAGTCTCCATATCGCACAAATACCGTGACATTTTGCCGGATGGCACAGTATCCGGCGGCCCGATGTATTACATGAAAAAGAGACTGAATATCACCACGAAAAGCGGTAAGATCATTAAGACCGGTGCTTTTATGGGAGCATTCTTTGCTGCCGCAACCGTTCTTTCATCATTCGGGACCGGGAGCCTGCCGCAGATTAACAGCATTGCCAATTCAATATTCACAACATTCGGGATCAAACAGATCATTACCGGAGCTGTGCTTGCCGTTATTCTTGCTTTAATCATAATCGGAGGGATTAAACGTATCGCCAACGTTACTTCAAAGCTTGTTCCGGGAATGGCAGTTTTCTATTTTATCGGAGCTTTCCTGGTTATTGTCACGAATTACCAGAATATCATTCCATCCATAGTATCACTTTTTTCAACTGTATTTACCGGAACTTCAGCTGCAGGAGGATTTATGGGAGCTACGGTGGCATTTGCCATTAACAGGGGTGTAAACAGGGGACTTTTTTCAAATGAATCGGGACAGGGTTCAGCACCTATAGCACATTCAGCCGCGAGAGCACCTGAACCCATATCAGAGGGAATGGTCGCTATCCTCGAACCATTTATTGATACGATCATAATATGCATGCTCACCGGACTGGTAATTCTTTCCTCCGGGGTCTGGACTGAAAAGATAGAAAACCAGTTCCAGAATGCCGACATGATATTCCTGAACCGGGTTTATGATGAGAATGATCCGGATGAGAAAAAGATGGTTGCCGGTTTTATCACAAAAGGAAAATCTCTCCCATTATTCAACGGAGACCTGGAAATAGATGAAGGCAGGATGGTCACGCCTGTCACTCTCATTTGCTCACGATCGATTGCCGAGGACTTTACATTCTATGATAACAAGATACCGTTCACCGGGAAAATAAGTATAACTGAAGGCAAGTGGCAGCCTTCATCCGCTTCATTAACAGTCACCGGTAAATCTCTTATGCACAGTGCGCCTCTTACGACAGTGGCTTTTGAGAGAAGCATTCTTGGCAAGTGGGGAAGATATATAGTATCAATAGGATTGCTTCTTTTTGCATTTTCTACGGCAATATCATGGTCATATTATGGCGACAGGGCGCTCACCTACCTTGTCGGGCCCGGATTTGTGATCTATTACAGGATATTTTTCGTAGTTGCTTTCTTTATTGCGTCCTTTGCCGATACAACGCTGATATGGTCGCTTTCCTACATCACAATTGCTTTTATGGCTGTACCCAACCTTATTGGTCTCTGGATCCTCCGCAAAGAGATAAAAAGCTCCATCGCAGAATACTGGACCGGTTTTTCTTCCAGATATCCTGATGACAGGATGTCAAAGAAATTCCTTAAAAATGGGAGATTGTAATCCCGTATCCTTTCTTTTTCTACAGGTGTTCTTTTGCCCGTTCAGGGATGTCAAATAATGGCTTAAATCCGCTAAAAAACCGGTTCAGGTTTTATTAATGAATTTCCTGTCAGGGCTGGTTTTGTTCCATTTGCCCCGGTTCCTGTGTTTCTGATACTTTCTGTTTTTTGGTTTTTCCCCTGCGGAACCTGACACTGAGTTCCTTGTTCCCCGGTTTTTTATGTTTGCACCGGCTACAGAATCAGGAAGGCTGACAACACTTACTTTATAACCGATAAGTTTCTCAATGCTCTTCATTTTGTTCATGTCCGGTCCGGTAAGAAGGGTTACCGCAAGACCGGTTTTTTCGGCACGTGCGGTGCGTCCTACACGATGCACATAGTCTTCCGCATCTGACGGGGCGTCAAAATTTATTACCATATTGATGTCCTTTATATCTATCCCCCTGCTCAGAACATCAGTTGCCACCAGGACCCGGCTTTGCCTTGAGCTGAACCTGATCAGTATCTCTTCCCTTTCATTCTGTTCCAGTGCCGATGAAATACCCTCAACCAGGTAACTATCAGACCGCAGACCTTTCACGATATCATTTACTTTTCTCTTTGTGGATGTGAATATCAGGATGCTCTGGTGGTCCGGATTTTCTTTCAACAATATTCTGATAAGAGGTAATTTCTGGCTTTCATCAAGATGATACACGCTCTGAATGACACCATCGGCAGGCTTTGCCATTTCAAGAGATATTTCCACCGGATTTTTCATTATCTTCCTCGAGAGAGCCCTTATCCTCGGTGGAATGGTCGCGCTGAACATGAGAGTCTGACGGTTGGAAGGAATATGTGAAATTATCTTCATAATATCGTCATGGAATCCTATGTCGAGCATACGGTCGGCTTCATCAAGCACCAGCATTTCTATTCTGTCAAATCTGACATAACCCTGGGTAAGATGCGAGATCAGTCTACCGGGGGTAGCCACGATCATGTCGGCTCCCTTTGAAAGAGCGATCTTTTCCTGTTCCCAGCCGCTGCCGTCACCGCCGCCGTAAACAGCGATGGATGTAATGCCCAATGTATATGCTATGCCAGCGATCTGCTGGTCGATCTGAATGGCCAGTTCACGGGTAGGAACCAGGATCAGTGTGTGGGTATGGTCGGGACGATTTTTGCAGATGTCATTCATCACAGGCAGCAGAAAAGCAGCAGTTTTGCCTGTACCTGTCTGTGCGGCGGCAATCAGGTCCCAGCCGCCCATGATGACCGGGATGGCTTTTTCCTGAATGGGGGTGGTTTCGCTGAAACCCATATATTCAAGTGATTCCAGCAGTTCCGGGATCAGGTTTAGTTTGTCAAATAACATTTATAGTCTGCGATTTTCTTAAGTGATTGAGAGCCGGCAAAGTTATTTAAAATTGCGGGATCGGCAAAACACCATGTCATAGTTAAACCAGTTTCAGAAGATGATTCTGGTTTATGCTTAATATCATCTATGAAAATCTAATTATACTGCCCCTTCCTCCGTTTATTTCCAGGAGATTAATTTAATTTAATATCCGGAATTCAATATTGGAAGTATTAACAGCTTATCTTAAGTCGTCCGGTTCATCATATTGATTGTTAATTAACAAAACTTCAGTCCTATGAAAAAACCTACAGGATTTCTATTCATGCTGACGGTTTTAACAGCCGGATTATCTTCCTGCACTAAAACGGATAACGGATCGACTGATACAAACGGGGCTTATTCGGTTTTTGCCTGGAACGATCTTGGGATGCATTGCCTGAATCCCGATTACGACAAACTGGTTATCCTTCCTCCGTACAACAATGTAATGGTGCAGGTTGTCAAAAGGGGTTCGCCCCCTGAGGTCATTACCACAGGGATCACTGTAGAGTACAAGCTGACAGGCAACACCTCATCTTACAACAAGAGGTTATACGGGGGATTCTGGGATAATGCAAATAAGCTCTTTGGGGCCACCCCTGCTCACGATATTGGTCTGAAAGGAAAGGGTTTATCAGGAGCTATGGAAACATCAGGGAATTTTTTTATTGCCGAAGGGATTCCTGTTGTGCCTGTCAATGATAATAATATCTGGAATCCTTATCAGGTTGCCGAAATAACTGTAAAGGACGGGGCGGGCAAAATACTTGCTGAGACAAAAGCCACCGTCCCGACTTCGGATGAGATAAACTGTGCAAGATGTCATGGAACCTTTGCCTTTGACGATATCCTGTCAGAGCACGACTCAGAGCATGGTACGACACTCACAGCCACAGCCAGTAAACCGGTTCTATGCGCATCATGCCATCCGAGCCCTGCGCTTGGCATTAATACCGGACCACAGAAGTATTTATCGCAGGTTCTGCATTCTTCACATTCATCAAGGGGTGCATCATGCTATGATTGTCATCCCGGGGCAACAACCAGATGCAACAGGAGCCTTGCTCACACTTCGGATAACGGCAATTGCATAAATTGCCATGGAGATATGGCAAATGTTGCCGCCACAATTGCTGCCGGAAGGATACCATGGGCGTCAGAACCGGAATGTGCTTCCTGCCACGATGGCGTCACAGGAGTAAGTACAGGATCGGCATTATACCGTAATTCACAGGGCCACGGAAGCATGTATTGCAGTGCATGTCACGGAAGCCCTCATGCAATGTATCCCTCACGCGAAACATCCGACAATTATCAGTCAAAACAATATCAGGGTTTTACATCAAAAATCAAAACCATCGGAAGCTGTGGCGTATGCCATGATTCGTCGAGAGGAGAAAACGATCCTGAGGAGTTTGCTGAAGTCCACGGTAGTTCCAATCCGGAAAAAGAAATTGGATGCAGGGCATGTCATACATCCATCCCCTCAGCCACTGCAAGCTGGCCCCATGCTTACACCTGGAAAAATACAAACTGAAACACTTCTCTCTTATCCCTTTCAGGAGTAAGAACCATTGGTCGTATGATCAGGAATCATAAATCTGGTTTTATTTCTTAATTTGGTCCTTCAAACTATCGGAATGACCGGTGCCAATGAATAATCAGCGAAGTCTATCCGGAACACTCGGACTGGGTTATGTCATAATATTCGTCTTTGCCAACATCATTGGCTCGGGGGTTTACAAAAAAATTGCACCCATGGCTGATGGTTTGCAATCGTCGGCCTGGATACTTATAGCATGGGCCGCCGCCGGTGTGATAACTCTTTTCGGTGCCCTGAGCAATGCCGAGCTGGCCGGCATGCTGGCTGACACAGGAGGAGAGTTTGTCTATCTGAAAAAAATCTACAACCGTTTCTTCTCCTTTCTGTACGGCTGGTCTCTCTTTACGGTCATCCAGACAGCAACCATTGCATCGCTGGCATATGTCTTTATTCAGTCTCTCAACAGTATCGTCCCTCTGCCTGAAGTATTTTCCGACTGGCAAAATGCAAATATTGGAGGTATTTTCTTCCCCTTCCGTGATTTCGGAATAAAGCTTACTGCCATTCTGATTATTATGACACTGACGTTTCTCAACATGTCGGGACTGAAAAGCGGCGCCCGGGTCAATAAAGTTCTGTTCTTCCTTGTCTGTGCAGGTCTGGCAGTGATCGTGGTACTGGGTCTGATCAACTCTTCCCGTAGCCCTTCAGAAATTATTGATCTCCGAAGCCTGAAAGGAGGATCGGTTACCATGTCTTCGTTCATGTCAGCAATGCTGGCTGCCTTCTGGGCATATCAGGGATGGGTTTCGGCAGGATTTATCGGAGGGGAAATAAAAGATGCCAGGCGAAATATTCCCAAAGGGATTGTCATTGGTGTTCTTGGGATAACAATTATCTATCTGCTGGTAAATTATTCCTACCTCGCTGTCATGTCTGTTTCCGATCTTGTACTTGTGCATGAGGCAGGCAATCAGGTTGCAGCTATTGAAATGGTAAGAAGTTTTAGCGGACCGGGAGGTATTCTTTTCATATCATTGCTCATCCTGGTATCAACCCTGGGCTGCCTGAACGCAAGTATCCTGACCGGCTCCAGGCCCTATTACGCGATGTCGCGGGAGAAACTTTTCTTTGCAGGCATCGGGAAGCTTAACAGCAATAATGTACCGGGCAACTCATTGCTCTGGCAGGGTATATGGGCATCGGTCCTGGTGTTGTCAGGCAATTTTGATCAGCTTACCGACATGCTCATCTTTGCAGATTACATTTTTTATGGTGCTATGGCCGCCGGAGTCTTCATACTGCGCCGCAGGATGCCGGATACCCACCGGCCTTACAAAGCCTGGGGTTACCCCGTAATACCGGCTTTATTTGTTCTGTTTTGCGCCGGACTTTTCATCAATACGATTATTACGAGGCCCCGGGAAGCCCTGATCGGGCTTTCGCT
>CAYSBL010000039.1:8844-30747 GCA_964429295.1 uncultured Rikenellaceae bacterium | reverse complement strand
CTGTCATTTTATCACCCTGATATTTTTATTATTATTAACTATAGAAATTTTTTTATTTATGATTTTAATGATAGGCTGTTAATTGTGTTAAAATAAAAAATGCCAAAGTCTTTTATTTTTTGAAATAATTATCCTGCGAACATGTTTTCAACAACTCAAAAAATATACCATTTTTGATTATGAGCAAATTAAATGAAATATTAACAATTGTTCAGTATTGTTTTTCATTCCCTGTTGTTGAACAAAAATATAAGTTTTGATGTTCATTAAAAGTTTACATATCCTGTTAATCTCATAAAAACTTCTTAAAAGATTTCGGCAACAGATGAAATTAACTGTTGCCGGTTAATAACTGTGATGTTATCAAAAATAAGAAACGGGAATGGAAGGGGTTGTTAACAGGTGATGATCTTTCTGGTTGAATATGCCCCGGTTCCGGTTAAGTTTACTCGCAGCTCCTCTGCGGTTGTCAATACCGGTATACTTTCCTGCCGGTCGGATTTGCCCCCCAGCTCCCCAGGAGAGGTCACTGAACGACTTTCCTGCTAGTTGGGTCTACTCCCCACCCTTTAGGGGGGGTGGGGGGTAGAATCAACAGGTAACATCAATCAATATTCAGGGTATCGGGGAGTAATTAGCTGGTACGAATAATGGATCTTCAGTGGGGTTGGGGGATAAAATTAGTTTTGAGGCCGGACTATAAGAAATGAATCAGCCCATGTAAGTGCACAATAATTCAAAAGATAAAATCATATTATTTTCTTTTATGATTTCAAATATGTTAATTTGGTGCTTTTGACACAATTAAACAGAATAAGGTGAAATCCAGGAAAATTGCTATTGCTTCCGATCATGCAGGGTATTATCTGAAAGAAAAGATAATCAGCTTACTCATGAAGAACAGTATAGATGTCAGGGATTTAGGAAGTCACAAGTACGAAGAAACCGATGATTATCCCGACTTTGGACATCCTCTTGCACTTGCTGTGGCAAACGGTGAATGCGAGCTCGGAATTTCAATCTGCGGAACCGGAAACGGTATAAATATGACAGTCAACAAGCATCAGGGCATCAGAAGCGCAATATGCTGGAACGAGGAGATTGCCAGGCTTGCAAGAAAGCATAATGATGCCAATATATGCGCCCTGCCTGCAAGGTTTATAAATGAATCGGAAGCCTTTCTTATTGTCAGGGAATTCCTTGATACGGATTTTGACGGAGGAAGGCACAAAAGAAGAATTGACAAGATCCCTTTAAAAATGTATTGAAATGCTTTCAAATTCATGCAAATACGGGATCAGGGCTGTTGTTTACCTGGCAAGCAGGCATACCAAAGAAAATATTGGAATAAAGGAAATTTCTAAGGATCTTGGACTTCCTTCGCCATTTCTTGCAAAGATCCTTCAACAGCTGGCTAAAAACAAAATTCTTGCTTCAGTAAAAGGACCCAACGGCGGATTCGCATTGAAGAAGAAACCTGAATCAATTACAATGCTCGATATTGTGAAGATTATTGACGGGGATGATCTTTTCAGAAAATGCCTGATTCACGATGGCACCTGTGCTGATCTTAAAAAGAACCGAAGGTCCTGTCCCGTACATGATGGCTTTTCCGGAATCCGTACTGAAATTGACACCCTTTTCAGAAGTAAAACAATTGCCGATCTGGCAAGGGCTGCAGATGAATCAGACAACGTCCTGATCTGAATTTTTCCTTTTATAGTAAGGCTCGTAAAAAAGCCAGATGCAAACCGCCGTGGCCGTGCCGGCAGTGTTGAACATTATATCGAGTATATCTGCTTTTCGCGTTTCGGTGATTCCCGACTGGGCCAATTCAATCATGGAGCCGAATAAAACAGGGATCAGAGCCACTATTATGATCTGCCGGGTATTGGAAAAAAGCCGGCGGTGCTCAAGAATGATCACACCCATGAACAGGAAATAAAGACCGAAATGCACGAATTTATCGAGATATCTTATATCGAATAACCCGGCTTTTTCAAAAGTGCTTGCATTGGCAAGGCTCAGATACAGGATTATAATAGAAATTAATATCGAAAATTTGTTCTTCCTTATCATTTTGACAGTTTGGATCAAAATTAGACAATAGAATGATATTTGCTTTATAATTTAAATGTTTCATCAGTATTTAATTTTGAATTTAAGTACCTGATGGAACCCAAATGTTATTAAAATTGTATTAATTTGTGTTTGTGTATTTGACACATATGGGTTTCATCCGATTAAAATGGCCGGCATCTACATCCACATCCCTTTCTGTAAAAAGCTTTGTTCATATTGTGATTTCTACCACATTGTAACGGAATCGGACAATAAACAATATATTGATGCCCTGAACCGTGAAGCAAAACTTCGGAGGGATTACCTTGGCAGCCAATCCGTATCAACGATTTATATTGGTGGCGGTACACCCTCAGTACTTACCCCCGTTGAGATTAAAAGTATTCTCGACAACATAACAGAAAATTTCAGGATTGATGAGATTCCGGAGGTCACAATTGAAGTTAATCCGGATGACATCAGCGACGAATTCCTTGGCGGACTGAAAAAGACAATTGTTAACAGGATCAGCATTGGTATTCAGTCATGGAGGGACCAGGATCTTAAATTCATGAACAGACGTCATACGGCATCCGCAGCGGCAATTGCGCTGGACAGAATTTTTGCTGCCGGTTACAAAAATGTTACCATCGATCTTATTTACGGTATCCCGGGAATGAAGACTTCCGAATGGGCCTCAAACCTTGACATAAGTTTTTCATACGATATAAAGCACCTGTCGGCCTACCATCTTACAATTGAGGCCGGGACCATGCTGGGCAAAATGAAGGAAAAAGGAGTTCTTTCTGAAATTGATGAGGATGAAAGCACTTCACAATTTCAGCTCCTGATCGAAAAAGCTGAGGCAGCCGGATTCATTCAATATGAAATATCAAATTTCGGCCTGCCCGGATTTCTGTCAATCCATAATTCTAATTACTGGAAACAGGTCAGTTATCTGGGGCTTGGCCCGTCGGCGCATTCTTTCAACGGCTATTCGAGGCAGTGGAACATCAGGGATGTAAAGAAATACATTAAAGCAGTCGATTCCGGTTCACTGCTTTTTGATAAGGAGGAACTTGACAGAAAGACAAGGTTCAATGAATACATTATGACCTCGCTCCGTACAATGTGGGGCATCAGTCTTGATTATGTAGAGGAGGTATTTGACAAGGAAGGCTATGATTATATAAAAAACCTGTCGGGCAAGTTTATAGATTACGGCCTTATGAAACAGGAAAAACAAACCCTGGTCCTTACGAACCAGGGTAAAATGATATCTGACAATATTATCTCCGAGCTGATGCTTCCTGCCGGCAGGTGATTATCTCCTTGACATGGCAAAGGTTGTCCGGCCGATTATGTTATTCTCAAGATAAAGCTCCACGCTGTAGGTACCTTCTATAAAATCGCCGGTGTTATCAAGGAAAATGCACATTTCAATATCCTGATTCATATAGTCGACCAGGCGGCTTGCCGAATAAACAAGCTTGTCGCCGTTAAAGTCGAACAGGTTGTCGGGGCTTGTGGTTATCACCAGTGAATCGGGTCTGATGATCCTCATGAACACTTCCTTTTCGCCTGCTGCTGCTATCGGATTTTCCCTCAATGTGAAGCAGATCCGGAGCTTGTCGATATTTGCAATCCTGGTGGTTTCCTTTCTTTTCTTGTTAAGTGTCACGGCATTTATATCCTTGGCCTGGATCACAGAAGCCACACTGACTTTTGACGTCAGCTCCTCCTTGGCCTTTGTAAGCTCTACATTCGTGTTCTGAACTTCGGTTATCTGCTGCTTGAAACCAATATTCTCGGCCATCAGCTGCTGATTGATCGTATTAAGGGAGTCAATCTGTACAATATAACCCTTCATGATCTCACGCATTGTACCTATTTCAGCCTTGTATTTCTTCAGAAGCTGAACATTGGAAGCGTTTATCGACAACAACTGGACGATTCTATCCCTTTCCCTCTGCAGATTCGCCATAAGAGTGTCGTTATCCGTCTTAAGAGTGTCATACCCATGGACCATAAGCCTCAGCTCATTGGCCAGAGAGTCTTTTTCCTGGGTCAGGACCGTCTCTATTTCAACCATCTTGTTCTTCTGGTCGAAATACATAACAACCAGAAAAATAAGAGCCGCCGCAAGGATAACCGTCGTAAAGATCATTGCTATAGGGGCACTCTTTTTCTGTGGCTGTTCTACCGGGGTGAAAGTGTTTGTGTCTGTCATTTATTTACCTGTATTTGAATAAATAATATTGCAAAAATAATAATATCATTGAAATAATTATAAAAATCCATTCCAATGATTAATTTTACCACTGAATTCTATATCTATAAGTAATTAATTATCAAATATATGAGTGGATTTTTCGGTGTTGTCTCCAGAAAAGACTGCGTTTCAGATGTATTTTACGGTACCGACTATCATTCCCATCTCGGCACAAGGAGGGCGGGAATGGTATTCATTGTGCCGGGAAAAGGATTCCGCCGCTCGATACACAGTATTGAAAACGCATATTTCAGGAACAAGTTTGAGGAAGACCTGGGTGAGTTTTCCGGAAATTCCGGAATGGGGATCATCAGCGATACTGATCCGCAGCCCATACTATTCAATTCACATCTCGGAAGGTTCGCAATAGTCACGGTCAGCCGGGTTCTTAACCTTGAAGAGCTTGAGGAGAAATTTCTTCAGAAACGGAACCATTTCACCGAGAATTTTGAAGGGAACATCAACCCTACTGAAGTTGTGGCAAATCTCATCTGCGAGAAGGATAACTTTGTCGAGGGAATAGAGAATGTGTTTGAGAATATAACCGGATCGTGTTCACTGCTTATTCTGACCGAAACAGGGATTATTGCTGCAAGGGACAAGCTCGGAAGAACTCCGGTGGTAATAGGACGCAATGATGACGGTTATGCCGTTGCTGTTGAAACCTGTTCATTTCCGAATACGGGTTATGAAACCGAATACTTCCTCGGACCGGGCGAAATCGTTCATATAAATGAAGAAGGATACACCAGGCTGAGGGAACCGGGCAAACAGCTGCAGATTTGTGCATTCCTCTGGGTTTACTACGGATATCCTCCTTCATACTACGAAGGAATAAATGTTGATGAATGCCGTCTGAGATGCGGGGCTTCCCTTGCCCGCCGGGACAATGTTGAGGTTGATTTCGCCTGCGGTATCCCCGATTCCGGAGTCGGTCATGCAATGGGATACAGCAACGAAAAGAGAATACCGTATAAAAGAGCCTATGCAAAATACACTCCAACCTGGCCGAGGAGTTTTATGCCCCAGCGCCAGGAACAGAGGGACCTTGTGGCCAAAATGAAGCTTATCCCCAACAGGGAGGTCATCGAAGGAAAGAAAATGGTGTTTCTCGACGACAGCATCGTAAGGGGAACCCAGCTGAAGGATAATACCGCAGACCTCAGAAAGTCGGGAGCGGCAAAAGTCCATATGCGTATAGCCTGCCCGCCGCTTCTTTACCCGTGCATGTTTCTTAATTTCTCCCAGTCGCGTACACCGATGGAACTGGCCGGAAGAAAAGCCATTTTCGAACTTGAGGGCGATACAACCGATCTGAAGGAATACTCCGATCCCGATTCGGAAAAGTATGCAAGGATGGTTGACAAGATAGCTGAAATGTTAGATCTCGACAGCCTTATGTACCAGCGGCTTGATGATCTTGTCGAGGCGATCGGACTGCCCAAGGAGAAGCTCTGCACCCACTGCTGGGACGGAACAGGATATTTTTAGCGGCGTGCGGTACGCGGCACATCGCCTATCGCCCATTATACATAATACATTATTTCTGCCGACTGCATTCTGCCAACTGCCAACTTCTTTCCGTTGACGCCCTGATGCCTTTATGCCTTAAAGCCCAAGTTTTTCTCTTATATACTTATTCATCTCCGGTTCTTCAAGCACCTTTTTGGTTTCCCTGTAGCCGATGTTGTAGACCTCAATTGCTTTCTGCGGATCAAGTATCTTATATTTCCTGAGCTCGTCGGGAGCAATGAAGAGGTCAAACCTCGATGCCTTCAGGTCTACTTCCTTGGCCATGTTAAGCATGAAGGCACGCTCGGCTATCTGAACCATGCTTGTTACAGTCTTTTCATAGCCTGCCGGATTGACAAATGAGCCTATTATGAAACTGCAGTTATCCTCAATGGGTCTGACCGGCAGATTGTCCATAACACCGCCGTCGACATAGTGTATATCGTCAATAATTACAGGCTTGAAGAGAACTGGAATACTTGCCGAAGCAATTACAGGCCTGAGAAGCTCTCCCTTTGAAAAATATCTGGCCTGGCCGTTGTTGAGGTCTGTCGCGGTAACATAGAGTGGTATGCTCAGTTCCTCGAATTTTGAGGCTTTAAGGTTTTCCAGGAGGATCCGTTCTATACCGGAGATCTGAAGCAGTCCTTCACGGGGAACTGTCGGTCTTACATAATGAAGCATGCTTGATGAATTCATTATCTGCAGAATCTCTTCCGGGGTGTGGCCGTCGGCATAGAGAACGCCTACAAGAGCTCCCGCACTCGTTCCCGAAACAACATCCGGGAAGATCCCTGCATCGTTGAGGGCCTGAAGAACACCGAGATGCGCAAAACCCCGTGCTCCGCCTCCGCTCAAAACAACACCTGTCCTGTATTTTTTCTTTTCCATCGTTTAGCTCTGCTGTGCAAATATAGTCAATGATTATTTTAGTGCCGGCTTCCTCAGCCGTATTTAGGATTAATGATTAATTTTGAAGGCACGGTCATTTAAAACCATATAATTATGCAGTTTCTTCTTGTTGCCTTTGACGGAACCGATCCCGGCGCCATCGAAAGACGTATGAAAGTACGTCCGGAACACCTCGAAAAGATAGCTGTACTGAAGAAGAAAGGAAATTTCCTTCTTGGAGGAGCCATCCTCGATGACAACCAGACTATGATCGGGTCGATGATAGTCTACGAATTTCCTGACAGGCAGGCTCTCGACGAAAGTCTCAGGGATGAGCCATATATTACGGGCGGGGTATGGCAGAAAATCGATATAAGGCCCTACAGGCTTGCGCATATAAATTCCTGATTATTTAATTATACAAAATCAATATTTATGAAAAAATTACTTATTCTATTCATGTTATTAATACCTGCCATCGTTGTCATGTCACAACAGCCAGGTCAGGCTTCATTGCCATATAAATGGGAGGAGATCACATCACCCCGCTTCAGCGATGCTGTTGCCCTTGCCGGAGGTGTTTGTGTTATACCGATGGGTGTCATTGAAAAACACGGGCCCCACCTTCCTCTTGGCACCGATATGTTTGAATCGAGGGAAACGGCATTCAGGGCAGCCCAGAAGGAATATGCTGTTGTTTTTCCACCCTATTTTGCTGGACAGATCTATGAAGCAAGGCACCAACCCGGTACAGTTGCCTACAGTAATGAGCTTTTATGGAAAATGCTCGAGGAAACCTGTGAAGAACTATCCAGGAATGGTTTAAAGAAGATAATATTAAAAAACGGACACGGGGGTAACACAAGTTTTCTTCAGTATTTCTGTCAGTCGCAGCTTGCAAGCCGCAAAGATTATATAGTTGTGCTTTTCAGGGATGGCAATGATCCTGTTGCCGGCCCCGAAATAAAGTCATTGAAAAAAGCAAAAATAGACGGACACGCGGGAGAGGAAGAAACTTCAATGATGTCTGTAATAAGGCCTGACCTGGTAGACCAGGATGCCATAAAATCACAATCGGGCCTGACTCAGGGCAAGCTCGACAAGTTGCCTTTCGGCTATACGGGAATATGGTGGTATGCCGACTATCCCAATCATTATGCAAGCGACGTGGCTGTACCTGATAAACGACTCGGGGAACTACTGCTCGACAGCGAAGCAGGACAGCTTGCAACGCTGATTAAGTATCTGAAGAGCAATTACACAATAGAAGAATTGCAGGAGGAATTCAACAGGAGGGCAGATAATCCAATAAATAAATAACATGAAAAACATGAAAAACAATCTGATAATTCCGGCATTATTTTTTGCAGTAATGATGATTATTCCTATGTCATGTAAACCTAAAACACCTACAGATCTTGCCAGGGAGAGCATTATCCCAAAACCTGTTTCGATAACTGCGACAGGGGATCGTTTCAAACTGAATAAAAAAACTGTCATTTTTGTCGACAGTAATAATGATGAAATGGCCAGACTGGGTAATTATCTTTCTGATAAGCTCAGCCATCTTGCCGGTTATGAAGTGAAAGTAAACACCCCTGCAGATAATCCAGGATCTCACAGCATTCATTTAACCTTAGCTGATCCTGACGGGAAATTTGGTGAAGAAGGCTATGAACTAGGGATCACGAACCAGATGGTTTCACTGGCAGCAGGTAAGCCGGCCGGGATTTTCAGGGGAATTCAAACTCTCCGGCAGATCATATCAGAAGATACCATTTCGAATAAGCCGGGAGTATTTAATATATCAACTGGTACGATTACAGACTATCCTGAATACTCCTACAGGAGCATGATGCTCGATGTCTCCCGCCATTTTTTCAGCGTTGAAGATGTAAAACAGGTTATTGAATACCTGGCTTTCTATAAGATCAATACATTTCATCTTCACCTTTCCGACGACCAGGGATGGAGAATCGAGATCAAGTCATGGCCAAATCTCACCATACACGGAGGCAGCACCCAGGTGGGAGGAGGAAAAGGTGGTTTCTATACCCAGGAGCAGTATTCCGATATTGTTAAATTCGCTGCCGACCGATACATAACAATAGTTCCGGAAATCGATATGCCAGGGCACACTAATGCTGCCCTTTCATCCTATCCCGAGCTAAACTGCGACGGCAAAGCCCCCGACCTGTACACCGGAACCGAAGTGGGATTCAGCTCACTCTGCACAAAAAAAGAGATTACCTACACATTCATCGATGATGTTGTGAGGGAAATTTCAGCATTGACACCGGGTCCGTTCTTTCATATAGGAGGCGATGAATCTCATTCAACAAAATTAGAGGATTACATTCCCTTCATAAACAGGGTCCAGGATATTGTTGCCAGATACGGAAAGCGGGTTGTAGGCTGGGACGAGATAGCTCTTTCGACTTTGGAACCCGGTTCAGTTGCACAGGTCTGGGCAAGCGAGGAGAACGCCTTAAAGGCAGTTGCACAGGGCGCAAAAGTCCTTATGGCACCTGCCAAAAAGACCTATATCGACATGCAATATGATAAAACCACACCCATCGGTCTTCACTGGGCTGCATATATTGAAGTTGATGACAACTATAACTGGGATCCTGCAACCTATATTCCCGGAGTGACAAAGGAAAATATTATAGGCATCGAAGCCCCAATGTGGGCCGAAACAATTACAAAGCTCGATGATATTGAGTACCTGATGTTCCCCAGACTCCCGGGTGTTGCTGAAATTGGGTGGACCCCGGCTTCCCTGAGGAACTGGGATGAATACAAATTCCGTCTTGCAGAACATGCGAGGTTTTTCGAGGAAATGGATATTAACTATTATAAATCACCCAGAGTCCCATGGAAAGAATAAACATGAACACCAGAAAAATAGTGGCAATAATCCTGGCCGGATTACTGACCATCAATCTCATTGCGCAGCCCAAGATCCTGAAATTATGGCCCGACGGTATTCCCGGATCAAAAAATGATCCGGCCTATGTCGAGAATATAATTACCACTGACGGCAGGGTGACACGCGCAAACAACGTTGTTACACCTGATCTCACTGTAAGTCTTCCCGATCCTGCCATAGCCAATGGTGCTGCAGTTCTTATTTGTCCGGGCGGAGGCTACGGAACTCTTGCTTTCGACCACGAGGGGAATGCCATTGCCAAATGGCTCAATGATAACGGAATAGCCGGGATCATCCTGAAATACAGGCTACCGTCCGACAGGATCATGGTTGATAAAACAGTTGGTCCCCTGCAGGATGCCCAGGAAGCAATGAGGATGATCCGGAGGAATGCTGCAGCATGGAAAATCGATCCTAAAAAGGTAGGAGTTATAGGTTTCTCAGCCGGAGGACACCTTGCATCCACTATCTCTACCCATTATGCCGACAAGGTGTACGAGGTGAAGGACAATGTGAGCGCCAGGCCTGATTTCTCACTGCTCATCTACCCTGTCATTACGATGGATACCACTTTTACCCACAGGGGAACGAGAAACAATCTGATCGGACTTGATCCGACAGAGAAGAATGTCTTCCGTTTTTCAAACGAAAAACAGATAACTGCCGATACACCTCCCGCATTTCTTGTCCACTCCTCTGACGATAACGCTGTTCCGGTTAAGAACAGCATAAATTACTACATGGGTTTGCAGAAATACAAAATTCCAACGGAGCTTCACATATTTCAGAAGGGCGGACACGGATACGGACTTGCTGAAGGAAGAGGAACCGAATCAGCCTGGCCAAGTTTATGTCTTGCCTGGCTTCGGAATAACGGCTTTACGAAAGAATAGAATACATCTCCTTGTATGATTCATCCTCCTGGTGCCTGCCTTAAAGGGTGAAATTTGTTAAAAATTGTTAATTAAACAGCGGTGTGATATAATAATTCTATCACATTGCTGTTTTTTTTCTGATAAAAGCTTTGACAAGTCGCAATACTTAAAATGCTGTAAACATTGCTGGTTCCGGACAAAAGTGGCTGACAGCTGCTTTTTGCACGAACTGTTTTGTAAGTCTATTTATTAACTTAATAATTATGAGGCCGATGTATTATTCTTTGAAAACAGGCATACTGATCTGCCTGTTTTTTTGTTGCTCTTCTATGATTGTCAGGGGGCAGATAAACAAACTGATGGTTGTCGATGCCCTGGTGGGAGGTGAAAGCACTGAGATTGCAAGCAGGAATCCAGGTGCTAAAGTACTTATTCTGCCTGATAAGGAGAATCCGTTGCAGCTGGTAACGGCGGAGATCAAAAAAGCATCCTATGATGAAATTCATTTGTATCTCCTTACCAAGCCGGGATCTGTAATATTTGATGAAATAAATATTATCCCGGATAATGTGCAGGAATTCTCTTCTGATTTTGCGGAATGGAAAGAATACCTTAAAAAGGATGCTGTTGTTATTATTCATTCCGGGAATCTTGCTTCTGTACCCGAAGGCGTCTCTGTAGTTAACAGCATCAGTTCTTTTATTGACAGAAAAGTACTGGTGGAATAATAAACCATGAAACCTGACTTTATGAAAAATTCATTTTTAATCTCATTATTCCTTATTCTATCAGGAAGCCTCACAGTTGCCCAGCCCCCCGAAACAACTTATCTGGGTAATGTCGTTTATGAAGGATATTATGACGACCGGTCATGGGGACCATTTAACATCGGTTTTAATTTTAACTTTTACGGCAACAATTACAGCCAGTTTTATGTGACCTCGAACGGTCTTGTAATGTTTGGCTCAGGATCGAACGATTATACGGAGGATCCTATCCCATCGGGCAGTTCTCCGAATAATTACATAGCTGCCTTCTGGGATGATATTGTTATCGATCCTTCAGGTAAAATACTTTATACAACTATCGGAGCAGCTCCCAACAGGAAATGTGTTATACAGTGGACTAATATGGGGTTTTATGCCAGTCCTGTATTAATGGGAACTTTTTCGGTGATTTTGTATGAAGGATCCAACAATGTCCAGATTCAGTACCGTTCAATAATTGACAATACATCAGCCAGAGCACATGGTTCTTCCGCAACAATCGGCCTTGAAAATGCATCAGGCAGCGCAGGCGTTCAGTATGCCTACCATGTTTCGACCGCAGCTGAATCGGAACAGGCAATTCTCTTTTCAAGGTCAGGTTCGACCTATACTGTTAACAGCTCGGCAACCTATGACGGTGTTTATCTGACAAAGAATATGACCTTGCCGGAACCAGGCATACCAGGGCTGGTAAGTCCTGCTCAGAATGCTGTTATTGGTTCAACGCAGACTTTTCAATGGACTGCCGCAAGCAATGCAAGTAACTATCTTCTTAAGATATCGGCAAATTCGGACATAAGCAGTTCAACTGACTATTCTGCCGGTGCGAATACATCCTACGAAATAACAGGCCTGAATATGAATTCCACTTATTACTGGGCGGTATTTGCATCGAATTCAACGGGAACTACCTGGTCAGAAATAAACCGGTTCACAACCAGTGCGAATCCTCCTCTTGCTGGTGTACCCCAAACTGTCTGGATGGAACAGAATGAGGAAAGAACCATCCGCATGCAGTACACCGGCGGAGATGCCGGCGCTAAAACCGCATTTGTAACATCATTGCCTGCAGAGGGATCTCTTTACCAGTACAATTCCGGATTGCCCGGTGCAGAAATAACAACTGTGCCAGCACAGATAACCGACCCTGGTCTCAATGTGATATACATTGCTGACGGCGGAACCGGAAACGGGGCAGGTAACTTTAATTTCTACATACATGACAACACGGGTGATTCGCCAGCTTCAACCATTACTGTAAATATCAATCCACCAGGAGTTCCGAATTTTATTCTGGCAGCAAGAAGCGGAAATATCGAGATTCAGTTTGACAAACCTATGACTGATCCGACAGGCAAGGAATCTCAATTCATTGTTAAAGTAAACGGATCTCCTGTAACGATCAGTTCGGTTTCACTTAAACCAGGCGATCCTTATTCGATAGTCATTACCCTTGCTGTCCCGCTAACTGGCTCAGAAACTGTATTGATATCATATACCCAGGGAGATGTTACTTCCGAAGCAGGAGGGTTGCTGCCTTCGTTTGTCGATCAGCCCGTCAGTTTCCTGATACAGACAATTTCATTTCCGGAATTACCTGTAATGACATATGGAGATGCTCCGGTCACTCTGAGCGCAACAGCTTCCAGCGGTCTGCCGGTATCTTACACAAGTTCAAATACGACAGTTGGTTTGATATCAGGTGCAACACTGACTGCCAATTCCACCGGAACAAGTCTGATTATGGCTCAGCAGGTTGGTAACGGCACATACGCCCCTGCCAGATATATCAGGACTCTTACAGTTAACAAGGCCAGTCAGAATATTACATTTCCCGCTTTGCCTTCAAAAACATTCGGAGATGCCGATTTCAGTCCAGGGGCAACGAGTTCTTCAGGGCTTGCAGTTGCATATTCAAGCGATAATCCTTCTGTCGCGGTCGTTACAGGTACAAATATTCATATTACCGGAGCGGGAACAGCTGTAATAACAGCATCCCAGGATGGCAATAATCTTTATAATCCTGCAAACAACGTTACTTCGGTGCTTACGGTTTCAAAAGCTGACCAGACCATTACTTTCAGTCCCCTGACGGCAAAACTGGTAAGCGATGCTGATTTTAACCCGGGAGCAACAGCGTCTTCAGGACTGGCGGTAACATATACAAGCAGCAATCCTTCTGTTGCAACAATAACAGGAAATCTCGTTCATCCCGTTTCTGCAGGTACTGCTTTCATCACTGCCTCCCAGGAAGGTAATGAGAATTACAATGCCGCGGCACAGGTGAGCCAGCTGCTTACGGTTAACAAAGGAAGCCAGACCATCACGTTCAACGCCCTTCCTGAAGTCACTTATGGCGATCCTGACATTGACCCGGCGGCAACCTCCAGTTCGTCACTTCCCGTTACATATTTATCATCAGATCCTTCAGTGGCTGTTATTTCAGGAAATGTGATCCATATCACGGGAGCAGGAACCACTGTCATATCCGCAACCCAGGAGGGGAATGAAGATTTTGACGCGGCTCCTGTTGTTCAGCAACAACTGACTGTCAGAAAAGCCGACCAGATGATCACTTTCAACGCAATACCCGACCATGTTTACGGCGATGATGCCGTTATTCTTACAGCAACTGCATCATCAGGCCTGAGTGTTGTTTACTCCAGCAGTAATCCACTTGTCGCAACAGTCACGGACAACATTTTGTATATCACCGGAGCAGGAAATGCAGTAATAACAGCGTCGCAGCCTGGTAATAATAATTATAATGCTGCACCTCAGGCAGCACAGGGACTTGTTGTGCTCAAAGCTTCACAGGTAATTTCATTCCCGACTCTTCCGCAGGCAACTTACGGAGGAGCAGACTTAATCCCCGCTGCAACATCCACCTCCGGACTTCCGGTTACTTATTCAAGCAGCAATGCATCAGTTGCTGTCATTTCGGGAGAAACAATAGTGATAACAGGCGCAGGCACTGCCCTGATCACAGCCTCTCAGGCCGGGAATGACAATTATGAATCAGCAGTTGACGAACAGCAGACTCTTATTGTTGCCAAAGCCGGTCAGACAATTATTTTCGGTGCACTTTCACCCGTAGCTTTTGGCGCTCCCGATTTTAGTCCGGCGGCTGTTTCAACCTCAGGTCTGACAATTTCGTATTCAAGCAGCAATCCTGAAGTGGCTGTAATAACCGGCAACATGATCCACGTGACAGGTGCCGGAAGCACAGTGATTACCGCAACCCAGCCCGGAAATGTCAATTACAATGCCGCCGATGAGGTTCAGCAAACCCTTGACGTGATCAAAGCTGACCAGACAATTACTTTTAACGCTTTGCCTGAATATGTATTCGGAGACTCACCTTTTAATCCCGGAGCAGTTTCATCGTCAGGTCTGAACGTTATTTATTCAAGCAGCAATCCGTCTGTGGCTATCATTGACGGGAACCTTATTCAGATTACCGGTGCCGGAACAGTTGTAATTACTGCCATACAGCCGGGCAATACAAATTACAATGAAGCCGTGTCTCAAACTCAGACCCTCGTGGTCAGAAAAGCCCCCCAGACAATTACTTTCGGACAACCTGAACCGCATACTTATGGTGACCAGGATTTTAATCCGGGAGCAACCGCCTCTTCGGGACTTGATGTTGTCTATCTAAGCAGCAACAATTCGATTGTTACGGTTTCGGGCAGCTTCCTGCAGATAACAGGAGCCGGAACAGTCGAAATAACAGCAATCCAGGAAGGTGATGAGAACTATGAAGCAGCGGAAAGCGTCAGCAGAATACTTATTGTCAACAAAGCAGACCAGACCATTGCTTTCAGTACTATTGCTCCTGTAGTTTACGGTAATATGCCATTCAGTCCCGGAGCAACAGCCTCCTCAGGACTGCCGGTTACATATAGCAGCGGAAATGAAGAAATAGTTCAGATAGCTGACAGGATGATAATTCTCAGGGGAGCCGGAACAGTTGATATTACTGCTTCACAGCCAGGTGACGGCAATTTCAATCCGGCTGACAATGTAACTGTGACACTTATGGTGACAAAAGCACAGCTCAGTGTAACAGCAGAAGACAAAACAAGGACATATCTTACTCAAAATCCGGAGCTTACCATTTCCTTTTCTGGTTTTGTCTATGACGATGACCAGTCGGTGCTCGATGTTTTACCGGCCGCTTCCACAGATGCAATTGCTGAGTCTCCTGTCGGTGAGTATGATATAAATATCATTGCCGGTGAAGACGATAACTATGACCTTGTTTATATTCCCGGTGTTCTGACAATTACCAGGATTCCCCAGACTATCTCATTTACGCTTTATCCGGAAAGCATACTTGTAAATGAAACTTTTGAACTTGGGGCAACATCTTCTTCCGGACTTGCCGTAAGCTTTGAAAGCGCTGATCGCGGTATTGCTGAGGTGACCGGAACAACACTAAAGGGTGTCTCAAGGGGCAATACTGTTATCAGGGCATACCAGCCGGGTGATGACAATTATATGGAAGCGGAAGCAACCATTACCGTTGAAGTCATTTCTACCCACAGGAATATTATGTACCTGTTCACTCCCAATAATGACGGATTCAATGATCTGTGGGAGATCCCTGAGCTCGAATCATACGGGAGGTGCAGTGTAAGGGTTTATAACCGATGGGGCAAGCTTGTTTTTTCCTCTCCCGATTATCACAATGAATGGGACGGAACATCTGATGGCGTGAACCTGCCGCCGGCAGCCTATTATTTCATTATTAAGACTGAAAAGCCGGAAACGATCACCGGAACTGTAAATATAGTCAGATAACATGAGAAAACAATTTATGAAACAGATATTTGTATCAATAGCATTTGTTCTTGTTCCGGTGTTTCTTGCTGCCCAGCAGATGCCCCTTTCCGAGAACTATTTCCTGGATAAGTATTCTCTTTCACCATCCTATGCAGGGCACTCCGATCCCGGCAATCTAGTTGCCGGATACAGGAGCGACTGGAGCGGAATTGAAGGAGGACCCAAAACCCTTCGCCTCTCATACAGCGATATGATAATGGCCAACGCAGCCTATGGAGGGAAACTTATATATGATAAGGCCGGCATTTATAACCAGCTTTATCTTATGGGAACTTATTCCTATAACCTAAAAGTATCGGGTGAACACAAGGTTCTTCTTGCCCTTTCGGCAGGGATTTATAATAACACTATCAATTTCACTGATTATTACAATGATCCGAAGTATAGCCTCGATCCGGTTATGATCAGGGATGATATAACGTCCAAACTGAAATTCATGTCCGACTTTTCTGCCGTTTATCTTTTCAGGGACCTGGAAGCAGGGATAATGTTTGCCAATCTTAATTTCGGAGATGCAAAGTACAGTGATGCTGATGTGACCTATAAGCCTCTTGCCAATTACCAGGTTCATGCAGCATATCTTTACAGGTTCGATGAAAGGTGGGCCGTTAATCCCCTGATATATTTAAGGGGCGGCAGATATATCAGGAATCAGGCCGGAATCGCAGCCAGGGTAATCTACCAGGATAACCTCTGGGCTGGCCTTTCTTTCAGGGATCCTTCAATATTCGGCTTTGGACTTGGCGGCAAGATTGCCAGGGGAATTAGCTTTGCCTATAACTTTAATATGGCAACTTCTGTTGAGCTCAATGTTTACAATAATCATGAAGTTGCTGTCGGGATCAATGTCAGGGATCTTTTCCGACCCAAAGCCTCCGAATAGATTATCCTGAACGATCGCATTAAGTACCTGATTCAGAATACAAGGTTCTGATACGGTACACTGCCCTGAAAACTCAATCCACTGATCCGGAACATGGTATCAGTGGATTTTTTTTGCACAAATACCGGCAGACTTAAATGAGTTGGCAAAGGAAGCGCAAAATGCAATATCTTTACATTCTAGTTATTGAACAAAAACGGATTCCGGCAAAAATAGCCGCTGTAACCTAATGGAAATAATTGTAATAACATTACTGATACTTCTGAACGGATTGTTTTCCCTTTCGGAGATCGCAATCATTTCAAGCAGTAAACCGAGGCTTGAACAAATGAAAGGCGAAGGCAGAAAAGGTGCGGCAACCGCACTGAAGCTTCTCGGCAATTCGGAGAATTTTCTTTCTTCAATTCAGGTAGGCATAACCCTGATAGGAATTGTAACCGGAGTTTACGGCGGGGTAAGTGTTGCCGATGACATTACTCCTTTTTTTCAGAAGGTTGCAATCACCCATAATTCCGCGCAGGAGATCTCCCTGGCCCTCACCGTTATCGTTATAACTTATTTTTCAATAGTGATAGGAGAACTGGTCCCTAAAACCATAGCACTCAGCAATCCTGAAAAAATAGCTGTCAGGGTTGCCCCTTTTGTTCACTGGTTCAGCATCCTGTTCTATCCGGTTGTAAGGGTGCTTTCTTATTCCACGGCATTTATAAACAAGGTTCTCGGCATCCGCAAACATTCAGGGCACCTGACTGAAAAGGAGATCAGGCAGATACTTAAAAGAGCCTCGCTGGAAGGTATTATCGGCAAAGGCCAGGATATGATCCACCAGAAGGTATTCTACTTTTCAGGCAAGAAAGCCAAACACCTGATGACTCACAGGATGGATATTGAATGGATCGATCTCAACCTTCCTCCGGAAACTCTTCGTAATGCCGTTCTTAACGCCAGGCACAGCAGGCTGGTTTGCTGCCGCGAAAATCTCGACAATTATCAGGGCATACTTTATGTCAAGGAATTCCTGTCAGCCAGTACCCCTTCGAAGCATCCGGAGATCCGGAAACTGATGATGCAGCCGCCAATCATCCCCGAGAGCGCCGATGCGCCAAAGGTGCTCGACAGGTTCAGGAACGACAAGATCGACTGCTGCGTGGTTGTTAATGAATACGGGACTCTCGAGGGTATCATAACTCTCCACGACATCCTTGAAAACCTGATAGGGGAGATGCCTGACATCGATGAACAGCACGAACCGGATATTTTTGTACGCGACGATAAATCATACCTTATCAGCGGCGATGCCCCTGTTGAGATTCTCGACGGGGTTTTCGACGATTACATTACGGATCTGGAAAATATCGAATATGCAACTGTCGCAGGATTTGTCCTTGATCATATTGACAAGGTCCCGCAGGTTGGGGATAAATTTACTTTCAATAAATACACAATCGAAATTGTCGATATCGACGGCAACAGGATAGACAAGATACTTGTAAGGGAAAACAAGCAATAATCTGAGGCCGGATGACTATTCACTGTATGTCTTAAGGTCAGGATACTGGTCAGAGGGCTTCGACACCCTTGTGTTTTCAAATGTGAGATTCTGAAGTCTGGGGCTCCATATCTTCCTGACCATGTTCCATACATCCCTGTCGTTATGAAGTGAAAATGAATTTTTTATATTCATTTTTCCGTTTACCTCCGACCAGTTGTAATTGTCTCCGTAACGGATACCTACTCCGTTGTAAAGAAAAAGACATTTATCTGCCATTACGGTGTGATTGGGTGAACTGAATCCAAGTTCAAGTCCCTGTCCGCAGTTTATGAAAACACATTCCGTGAAATTATGGTTCTTAACAGTATTTCCACCGCTTGAGAGAGCCGCTCCTTCATGAAAACAGGCTTCAAACCTGCAGTTGGTAACTGTAATTGTACCACCTTCCTCCATGCCTGAATCAAGGCCGTCATCTTTAGCAAACATGAAGAGGGTGTTTTCTATCACGGCATCGGATGCATTCAGATACAAAGCATCGTTGTCCCCGTCGGCGTAGACATATGAGTCATCAGGGAAATCAGTGAATACCGAATTGTTCAGGTAGAGTTGCGAATTGTTGATCTGACCCCCGGTCTGGACCCTCTGCACATGTATGTCATTAAGATTCAATGTTGAATTCTGAGGGTAGAAAACCTGTCCGATATGATCCGTAATGAAACAATGATTCAGATCGAGAGTGCTGTTTTCCGTGTAAAACAGGGCCTGCCTTCCGGAGTGACCCCAGTTGTATCCTTCGGAATCGTGATATCCGCTCCGGGAGAAAATAGTGTATTCGGCCCAGATTGTACCCCCGGCGCTGCGGGTGATGAAACCTCCCCAGGATTTATCCTTTCCCTCCGATGTAAGGTAAACCGGATTATCCCGGGTTCCCCGGATAACCACCGGACCGCTGATGTTTATGTCAAGCGCTTCGCCGATGATAATCAGAACCCCTTCGTGTACCGTAAGCGATCCGCCGCCGGAGATCTCGAGACTGCCAGTAATCCTGACAACGCTGTTGGCCGCAATTTCGACAGGGGTGTCGATTATACCTGTCAGCTCACCGTCAGGCTGAGGAACTTCAGTGAGCGAAGCCCCGATGCTCCTGCCTCCTATCCTGAAACCGGTGTTTCCCGTCAGCGATTCCGAAGGGATGAAAACCGAACCGACGCCCATCTTTATGTTGAAAACATCTCCGGTTGAAAGGCATTTCCCTTCGCAATATGATTCCTTCAGGACTCCGGATTCACTTATCCTGAAAATAAAGGGAAGGCCAATATTGCCTGTAAACCTTCGCGGGCAGATGATCTCAATATCCTCCGTACCAAGTAAAACCGGTTCAAATGGCTCAGGAATCCATTCCCTGATTCCCCATTCAGAATTCTCCCTTTCCTGAGTTTTCGTTGTAAAAAGAAAGGTGTCGTTAGGTCTTTGGGGATCGTTGTAGATAACTGTAAGTTCGTAAAAACCGGTTTCGTTAAACTCCGTGAAGCGTCCGGAAGAAAGATTGATCTCCTTGCCGTTCAGGAATACTTTCCTGACAATGCTGCTGTCGTTTACTATGGCAAATGGAAGATAATAATCGTGCCTGCTTTCAAGTTCGAAAAGGCTTATGCATCCGTCGGGAAGTTCAATCTCTGCCGGATCTTCTTTTTCGGAACAACCGGCGGGGAAATACAAAATCATTATCAGCATGATCAGGTATCCCGGTCTCATTTGTTTTCGCCTTTGGTTTTCCTGAGCTCTCCCGCTATCCATTCCCTTCTTTCCTTTATCATCTGCCTCTTCTCTTCAAGGTTTGCCGTGAAGAGGGCATAGCTTGTCTCCGCTTCATCATAAACCGATTGTCCGATTATTGAATCCACCTCATAAAATGGTCCGATGTGGTCGTATGTATAATCAAAAACACGATCAATAACTGAAGCATCAATCTTTTTAATAACGGTTTGGAGCGTTTCAAGGTATTTACCGTAGATAAAATCATCGGAGGCAATCCTATAATCGAGGTCATCCTCTATTGAAAAGAGAAGCTTTTCCCCTACATCGGCATATATATCTTCCATACTATAGTATTCCCTAATACCCAGAACAGTGCCCGTACCCCATGGATTGCCTATCTCATGGGGCTGATCCGAGAATATGTCGTCAAGGTCCCAGGGAAACACGCCGAAAACCTCTTTTCCGCCCGAATTCTTTGTATAAAAAATAACCTCATCGGTGTAATCGCCGTTCTTTACAAGCAAATCGACGGCAATTTTTGTAAAGTATTGATCAAGGTCGAGATAATCCGAAAGCGTATCGTAAAGCTGCTTTCCGGACCAGAGCGGCAGGTTGTTGTAAATCTTTCTGAACCTTGATTTGTATATATCGGTTTCCGCTTCCTTCAGCGGGCTGGCTGAGCTTGCCTTTATCACGTGGTCGTATCCGCGGCGTATTACAAAAGACGAATTTTCCCGTTCAATGAAATATTCAAAAGGATCCTCAATGAAATGGTAAAGGCCCTGTGTGCGGCCGTTCAGCCTTACTTCGGTAAAAAAGTTCAGCACGGGCCAGAGACCTGCTTCCCTGAAGAAACCGATTGCGACACTGTTTTCTATGTAGGTGTAGTCATAAACCATCGCCAGCAGCTTGAATTCCTCGTATTTCCGCGTTCCGGAGCCGTCGGGGAGGGGTAAGGTCAGCTTCCTGTCCATATTCAGTCCAAAGCCTTTCCTTTCAAAGTTGAGGGTATTGTCGCCCCTGATCTCAAATCGGTCGATAGTGTATTCCTCTCCTGCATATTCAAGGACAGGTACCGGATCGGTTATTTCATACTGTTCACCCCTGCTGGCATTTATGTATTCACGCTGCGATTCCGTTACGATGAAGTTGAAAGCCTCTTTTTCCGGATCCGGAATGACATCATTATCCCTTTCGCACCCGGCAAACAGCTGTACCAGTATTACTGGAATGAGAATATAACGGTATGTAAGGCCTGTGCTCAATTGGCAGTCAGGGGTTTTTGTGCAAAGATAGGCGAAAGGACGACTTGGTCTGTCATTTATGTATTATGTATTATAGGCGTAGGTTTTTCTCTGCGTAAATCTGCGGGAAATTTTTCTCACGAATTTTTATCGTAAAACGATAATCCGGTTATTGTTATTCGACAAATATATTACCCAAAACAATATGTTTTTTAAATACTTTCTAAGGTTCTAATTTCTGGGTGAGTTGTATCTTTACAGAGAGTAACCAGAATAGCAAAAACTTAAGTAAAGAACTTTATACAAATCCAAACCCATGACAACAAAATCATCCCGCAGAAAATTCATAAGGCAGGTCGGAGGATCCT
>CAYSBL010000039.1:0-8744 GCA_964429295.1 uncultured Rikenellaceae bacterium | reverse complement strand
CCCATGACAACAAAATCATCCCGCAGAAAATTCATAAGGCAGGTCGGAGGATCCTCCCTTCTTCTGGCCGCCGGAACTTTTAAGACACTGGCTATTGATGATACACGAACGGTTGAAATTCCCTGGTCGCCGAAGATCAGTCAGAACGACAAAATCAGGATTGCCACCATTGGGATGGGCATCATGGGACATGCCGACACCGACACAGCCCTGAAGGTGCCGGGCGTTGAACTGGTTGCAGCATGCGACCTTTACGACGGCAGGCTGGCCAGGGTAAAGGAAAAGTACGGGAAGCAGGTTCACACAACCCGCGACTACCGTGAGCTTCTTGGAAGGAATGATATTGATGCGGTGATTGTTGCAACAAGCGACCACTGGCACTCCAGGATCTCAATCGACGCCATGAACAGCGGAAAGGCAGTCTATTGCGAAAAGCCGATGGTACATAAGATCAGTCAGGGCCTGCCTGTAATTGAAACCTGGCGTAAAACCGGTAAGCCGATGCAGGTGGGAAGTCAGCGGGTAAGCAGCATTGTTTATGCAAAGGCAAAAGAGCTCTACAAATCGGGGGCAATCGGACAACTTAACTGCATAGAGGCTTCATTCGACAGGCAGGACGCCCTCGGTGCATGGCAGTATACAATGCCTGTTGACGGATCGCCTCAGACTGTCGACTGGGACCGCTATGTCGAAGGCATGAATAAAATGTCGTGGGATCCGAAGAAATTCTTCTGGTGGAGGAACTATCGCGATTTCGGCACCGGTGTCGCCGGCGACCTTTTCGTTCACCTCCTGTCGGGAATTCATCTTCTCACCGATTCCGTCGGCCCGGACACTATCTTTGCATCCGGCCAGCTCTGCTACTGGAAGGATGGCCGCGATGTGCCGGATGTAATGGTCGGTATTATGCATTATCCCGAAACAAAGGAACATCCGGAGTTCCAGGTGATGCTAAGGGTTAATTTCGTAAGCGGTCAGGGCGACAGGGGCATCACCAGGTTTGTCGGCAGCGAAGGGGTGATGGAAATGCTCGACGGCGGATTCGCTCTTTCCAACAGCATCATGGCAAAAGCTCCCGGAATAGGAGGATGGGATTCATTCCACACCTACCCCGAGGCTATGCAGAAAGAGCTTATGAGGCAGTATGAACAGAAGTACACTGCAGAAGAAAGAAAGAGACCTGTCAAACCGGGAGTGAAATACGCTGCTCCTCAAGGATTCGACGAGCACCTGGAGCACTTTAAAAATTTCTTCGGGGGAGTCCGCGGTACTTCTACTCTCGTGGAAGGTCCGGAATTTGGATTCCGTGCTGCAGCTCCGACGCTGGCCTGCAACGACAGCTATTTTGAGAAGAAGATAATACACTGGGATCCGGTGAATATGAAAATTGGTTAATTACCTGATTTGTTTAATAACTGCCAGTATAACAACAATTTGTTCTAATTAACAACCGGACAGTTACATAACAGAATTAGATATAGTTGAAGTAAATCAAATACAATTCTAGGACTTTTGGTTTTGAGATCAATGGTAACCATTATATTGCCTGAAACAGACATTTCGTAAAGTATATCGAACCATTTGTAAATCAATATAATGCCAAAAGAATTCTATTTCATAAATTGAGGTTGTTTGGAATCCTGTTAACCAATCCTGAATGCAATGCTTAAGAATTATTTTATTTCAGCCTACAGGAGTCTCAAAAAGAATAAATTCTATTCTATCCTGAATATTTTCGGTCCTGCAATAGGTATCACCTGTGCAATTCTGATATTGTTATATGTTAAGGAAGAACTGACGTTTGACAAGCATAACAGAAATTATAACAGGATATACAGGCTTGAAAGTGATTTCAGCATATCCGGAAAGCCCACATTGGCTGCTCTTGTCCCAGTCCCCATGGCTCCGGCATTGAAGGATGAGTATCCTGAAATCAAAGAAATTGCCAGGTTTGCAGGATTTGGGATTACTGATATCCTTTTCGAGTACAAGGATCTCAAATTCTTTGAGGACAGGTTGTATTTTGCAGATTCTACTGTTTTTAAGGTCTTTGATTATAATTTTATTCTTGGATCTCCCGAGAATGCACTGAATGAACCCAATACAATCGTTATTACAGAAAGCTTTGCATCGAAATATTTTGGAAAGGAAAATCCCATTGGTGAGGTTCTCATAACCAGTAACTTTGGTAATTGCCGGGTTACAGCGGTCATTGAAGATATCCCTTCCAATTCTCATCTTCGTTTTGATTGTCTTTTATCAATGGCTACTGCTGTTGAGCTTGCAGGTGTCGACCGTTTCAATTCCAGAAGCGCCCCTTCATTCTGGAATATTTCAGTTTTCGCATACATTCTTCTTGATGATAATTCAAGGATTGAGGATCTTCTGGCAAAATTTCCGGGTTTTTATGACAAATACATGAGCTCTCTGGGCAAACAGATAAATGCCACTTTTCAACTCCGGGCAACCAGGATCGACAAGGTCCATTTCAGCTCTAAGCTTGAATTTGACCTTCCTGTCGGCAACGTTAATTATATCATTATTTTCTCGCTCGTGGGAGTCTTTATGCTTCTGATTGCCTCTCTCAATTATATGAATATGGCTACAGCCCGATCGACAAACCGATCGAAGGAAGTTGGAATGCGTAAAGTGATTGGTGCAAGCCGTGCAACGCTCATCAGGCAATTTATCAGTGAATCGATGGTGCTTGTTATTCTGGCATTAATACTGGCCCTGATAGCTGCGGTTTTAATTCTGCCCTCATTCAACGCCCTTACCGATAAAGCATTAAGAATAGGGAGCCTTTTCAGGCCAGGCACTCTTGGCCTGATCTTGCTTATCACTCTCATAGTGGGTCTTATTTCCGGCAGCTACCCGGCCTTCTTTCTTTCATCATTTTCACCAGTTGAGGTGCTTAAAAGCAATGTTAATCCGAGGCAGGGAAAAGGTCTGCTGAGAAAAATCCTCGTGATTTTTCAGTTTGCGATTTCCGGGATACTTATCATAGGTACTATGATAATCTCGGGTCAGCAAAGATATATCAGGAATAAGGATCTTGGTCTGAATAAGGATAATTTAATGATCATACCAATAAGAGATACTGCATTTATTAATAATAAGTTACAGACCTTTAAGGAAGAATTGACAAAACTTCCGGATGTTAAAGGGGTTTCATCAGCAGCGCTTGTACCTCCGTTAATGGCAAGTAAAGTTGTTTTTTATATCGAAAAGGACAGCAGCATGGTTGAGCTGGCAACAAGCTTTTCCATTGTCGATCACGAGTTCATCGATGTAATGCAGATGAAATTGCTTGAGGGGAGGAATTTTGACAGATCGAGGAGCTCAGATCTGACCCAGGCATTTATTGTAAATGAAGCAGCTGTCAAAGCTTTCGGCTGGGGTGATAATCCACTTGGCAGGAGGATCAGGTTTGGCGTCAATCCCACAACGGGAGCCGTTCAGAGAGATGGGGTAGTGATAGGAGTGGTGAAGGATTTTCATTTTACCTCCATTCATAATGCAATTGAGCCATTCATTTTTGTTATCAGCAGTAATCCGAACACATACTTTTATGTCAGAATAGCCAACACCAATATTACGGCAACAATCGAAAGGATAAAAGAAATACATACTCAGATGGGAAGTACTCTTCCCTTCAACTATTTCTTTTTTGCAGATAAGCTGGCGGAAATGTACATCGCTGAAAACAAGCTGAACACATTGTTCAACATATTTTCGCTGATGACGATATTCATAGCTTGTCTGGGATTGTTGGGCCTTACTTCATATGTTACTGAACAACGTTCAAAAGAAACAAGCCTGAGGAAAATAATGGGAGCCCGCGCTGATCAGGTTGTCTGGCTTCTTAACAGGGATTTTCTTGTTCTTGTACTCATCTCAAACCTTTTTTCATGGCCTGTTGCATATTATCTGATGGATCACTGGATGCAGGGTTTTGCTTACCGTATGGATTTCGGTATATCACCATTTGTATTGTCCACGATAATACCATTTATCCTTTCACTTTTGATAACACTTACTATAGCATTTATCACCACAAGTGTGCTCTCCGTCAGGGCAGCACACATTAATCCTGTCAGGACACTTTCAAGGGAGTAATAATTTGAGACATTTTGTATCTTTAGTTCATGGTTAGCAAGTTAAGAAAAGCATAAAATACCTCCTGATATCTGGTTGGTTGAATTATTTTTAAACAGTGAATAACAGAAAAAACTTACTAAGCGAAGTTAAAGTCTATGGAAAAACTTATTGCCTGCTGCGGAATTAATTGTGCTTCATGTGATGCACGGAAGGCAACAATTGAAAACAGTGATGAATTGCGAAAAATCACCGCTGAAAAATGGCGCACGGAGTTCAATGCCCCGGGTATTACCTGGGAAATGATAAACTGCACAGGTTGCAGGGAAGATGGTCCGAAATTCAGTCATTGCCTTGAGTGCGGAATAAGGAACTGTGCAGTCGCAAAAGGTTTTAAAACCTGCGGCGACTGTCCGGACCTTGAAACATGTTCAATTGTAGCAGGTATACTCCAGGCCGTCCCTGGTGCCCTCGACAACCTGAAAAGCCTGAACTGAGCATCAGGACATTTATCATAGTTTATCGGGATCACCGCATTTAGATTGCATTTGGTTTGATGAAGCCTGATGCGGAAGGAAACAATTTGCCGTATCAGATTGTTAGGTCTGATGGGAAAGGTTTGGGATGAAGGGCAGGAAAGCGTGAAGTATTCGGTAATCGGTAATCGGTAATCAGTATTCAGTATTCGGTAATGGGTTGATTATCCCTGAAATGACTGAATATCTGAAACTTGTAACCAGTAACCAGCAACAAGTAACAAGCAACACGGAACCAGCAACACAAAACTATACAACAATTCATATGAACAACGCTATTTTCAATTTTAAAGAACCGGCAAATGAACCGGTATTGGATTATCTTCCCGGGAGCAGGGAGAGGGAACTTCTTGAAAGGGAACTTGCGGATCAGGGCAGCCGGGTTGTCGAGATCCCGCTGATAATAGGAGGGAAGGAGATCAGAACCGGAAAGACAGGAACTATCGTCAATCCTGCCGATCATAATCAGGTGCTGGCAACATATCATATGGCTACGGAAAAGGAGGTGAGAATGGCTATTGATGCAGCTCTTGAAGCCAAAGAAAACTGGATGACACTTTCCTGGATGGAACGGGCCGCCATAATGGCGAAGGCTGCAGAGCTGATATCGAAAAAATACAGGTACAGGCTGAATGCGGCAACAATGCTCGGGCAGGGAAAGAATGCGTTTCAGGCTGAGATCGATGCGGCATGCGAGGTCATTGACTATCTCAGGTTCAACAACTATTTTGCTTCGCTTATATACATGGAGCAGCCCAAATCGCAGGGCGAAACCATCAACAGACTCGAATACAGGCCGCTTGAGGGATTTGTATATACCATAACTCCGTTCAATTTCACTGCAATTGCAATGAACCTCAATACCAGTGTTATTCTGATGGGTAATACCACTGTTTGGAAACCGGCAACGACAGCTCTGCTGTCGAATTATTACCTGATGAAGATACTGGAAGAGGCCGGTCTGCCGGCGGGTATTGTCAACTTCGTCCCGGGTTCAGGATCCCTTATCAGCAGTGTTGTGATGAAGCACAAGGATATGGGAGGTATCCATTTCACAGGATCGAATTCAACATTTAACACGCTGTGGAAACAAATTTCGGATAATCTTCATGTATACAAATCATATCCAAGGATAGTCGGCGAGACGGGGGGCAAGGATTTCATCTTTGCACACAGTTCGGCTGATATACCTGCACTTGTCACAGCGTTAGTCAGGGGCGCTTTTGAATACCAGGGTCAGAAGTGTTCGGCAGCCTCAAGGGCCTACATACCGCAATCGATCTGGAGCGCGACGAAGGATCATATTCTCAGGATGCTCTCAGAGATCAGGACAGGCAATGTCACCGACCTGAACAATTTCGTGAATGCTGTGATCGATGAACCTTCATTCGACAAAATAATGTCATATATCGGCAAGGCCGGGGCGTCGGAGAGCGCTGAGATCATCGCAGGCGGGAAGGGTGACAAGTCAAAGGGATATTTCATCGAACCCACGGTGATAGTCTCAAAGGATCCGCACTTCATCACGATGGAGGAGGAGATCTTTGGTCCGGTTATGACCGTATATGTTTATGAAGATGATAAGTTCGAGGAGACTCTCAAGCTGTGCGATGAGACATCGCCTTACGGACTGACGGGAGCTATCTTCAGCCGCGACAGGTATGCCATGACAAAAGCATGCCGGGTTTTGCGGTATGCAGCAGGCAATTTCTACTACAACGACAAGCCAACAGGGGCTATGGTTGGTCAGCAGCCTTTTGGAGGTTCAAGGGCTTCAGGAACCAACGACAAGGCCGGAAGTCATCTGAACCTGCTCAGGTGGGTTAGTCCGAGAACTGTAAAAGAGACGTTTATTCCGGCGACGGATTTCAGGTATCCGTATATGGAATAAAGTCAGGTGTGCAGGATCAGGAAGAGGTTGGGTATCTATCCCTGAATATTCCGGTAAATCATAATGTTAACTTCACAGGGTATCCTGAGAACATGGTCACAGTTCTTTTACAATAAGGAAAACTTCTTCCTGCTGTTTTATTTTAACCGGAAGCCCGTTAATAAGTTGCTGACCCGAAAATTTCCTTCTCTTCCCTGATGGATGGAAGGTGACTTCGTAGTTTTTCCCGGCTTCAACGGTGAACCATTGCTGAAACTGATTTATCCGGGGATAATCTGCCGGCATATGCATTTTATCTCGCCAGCGGGGTATGTCGAATCTGATTTTCCCCGACCATTCCGTAGAACAGCTGATTGCGGCGTAAAGAACTCCGTCTTTATATTCAGCCCCGAGTTTCAGATTCTCATTCCATTCTTCAGCGGTTAGTCCCTGCGTTTTCCACAGGCAGTACATAATGGTTGTACGGGCAAAGTTCCCGTCGCCATGCCAGCCTTCAATTATTCCTGAAGGTTTTTGCATATCCCACATGACCTTTATCTGGGAGTCGATCCAGTCTTTTACTGAAGTCAGTTGTTCGCGGTTATAGAGGTTGAGGGCTCCCTCTATTGCGTCGGCATAACCATCGGCGCTTGCTCTTTCCCAGTCGTAACTGACATATTCTGAGTTCAGTGACTCAAGACCCTTCAGAACTGCTTCCCTGTAAGCCGGGACGGAATCGAGTTGATACACAAAGTAATATGCATTCAATGTG
Organism: uncultured Rikenellaceae bacterium; assembly: GCA_964429295.1. Lineage (GTDB taxonomy): Bacteria > Bacteroidota > Bacteroidia > Bacteroidales > VadinHA17 > LD21. The sequence continues at coordinate 1,468 of CAYSBL010000039.1, read as the reverse complement.
TATCCGAAAGTATCGGCTATACCGTCTGAAATAATTTCTCCTGTCACCGGATTGATCTCATTATAGAAAAGTCCGTCTGGATTCCGTCCTGTTTCAAGAATTCTGTCGAGCATTGAATGAATATAAGGCTTCCATTCTTTTCTTTTCTCAGGCCATGAATATGAAGCAGCAAGGTATGCTTCGCAAAGGCCTGAAATTATCTCACAGCCATGATCGCGAATTCTTATTTTCCCATTGACGTTTGTCGGAAGATTGGTAGCATTAAGATAATAATCTGCTATTTCTGAAGCCCAATCAAGGTATTCCCTCTTTCCGGTGAACCAGTACATGCGCGACAGGACCTGAAGGAGATCCCCGTTAACTTCAGCCACTGCGCTTCCTCCGTAAAATGAGCCGGGCAATTCCTTAACTACGGTGGTCAGGCCCTTAAGATCATCGAGGATCCCCAGCATTCTTTTACTCCAGGGACTATCTCCCAGCCATTCGGTTAGAGGTATGAGACCGTCTTTCATATACTCGGCAGAGCCGAATATCAACTGGCTGGTATCAATGATATCATTTCTGAATCCCTGTTTTGAGAATGAGTAAGTATCCGGCAGTTTTCCGATCCGTGAAGTAAGTTTTTCCTCTGTTTGAAGTATTTCAATAGCACGTTTTTGGAAAAATTCAGGCATTGTCAGTGATGAAGTCAGCACCATGAAGGGATAGTTGTCTGCTGCTGCATCCCACGCGTTCCAGTAGTCGCGGCTTTCGTTTATGTTTCTCGGGATCAGTCCCGTTATCGTGTCGGCGTAATTCATCCAGTCATTAACATAGCGGATGCACCGGTTATATCCTTCGTTTACAAGGTTGCCGTTTGCAGAAGCAGCCTTGAAAACAACCATTTCAGGTGCCTTGTCTGCGCATGATTGGAAAATGATCAGTGTCAGTGAAAGCCTTAGAATCAGTTTTAACATGTAGCTTATTCTTTGGATGGAACAGGAATCATGATCTTAAAATATTGAAATAATGGAGTGTGCCGGATTCTCAATAAAGTTAATCAAAGAAATGTTTCTTTCGCACTTGTGATTAATGATTGTCTTTATGAATTTTGTTGCAGTTATGGGTGAGGAAGTGAGTTACAGGTGGTTTTGTTTTGGTATTTGATAATTGACAACAAATTATTAATATTGCAGTCCGGAAGAAATTGTTACTGGTTGCTGGTTACGGGTTACTGGTTAAAAGAAATATAATGCTGATTTTGTGGTTTTTAACAAGCAACTCGCAACCAGCAACAAGCAACAGAATCGGGCCCATAGCTCAGATGGTTAGAGCACCTGACTCATAATCAGGGGGTCGCTGGTTCGATCCCAGCTGGGCCCACATGAAAAAGAGCGAGAGTGAGAGCGAGAGCGAGCACTCTCGTTCTTTTTCATGTCTTGTCCTGAAATAGGTTTACACAAAAAAGTGTAAAATGGAAGAAAAAAGT
>CAYSBL010000038.1:7793-31527 GCA_964429295.1 uncultured Rikenellaceae bacterium | reverse complement strand
GAGCGAGCACTCTCATCTCTTTTTCCTCAATACTCACACTCACACTCACACTTTCTTAACACATTACTGTGAGAGCGAGTAGCTCGAACGAACACTCTCACTCTTTTTCCTCAATACTCACTCTCACACTCACACTTCTTTTCCCGTTATTCCGATTTTGCGATCAGTTCTTTTCCCACCAGGCGGAATCTTGATACATCATCGGGAGTGATGACGTAAACATTGCAACCCGGGTCAACACCTTCCCTGATTATGATGTTTTTCTCGTTCATTTCACCCAGCACGACTATCTGCTTTGTCTTGTTCTTTTTATAAACGTAAGGCACACCGTCGGCATCGGCATGAACGCATTCAGTGGGAATGGATATAACATCGTCGAAATTTTTGATCAGGATCTTATTGTAAGTTGTCATCGCAGGTCTCAGCTCGGGGTTGTTGCCGTCAACTTTTACAGTGACCTCGAACATCTTGGATTCTGAATTTTCAAGTTGTTCGCCAATATTGGCGACGTTTGTCACCGTCCCGGTAAATATTTTCCCCGGAAGGGCATCTATGGTTATTGTTACCTTCTGGCCGGGCTTTACCTTGTTGACCTCTATCTCGCTGACATAGGTTGTAGAGATCATTGATGTCAGGTCGGGCAGTGTGGCTATAACCCTGTCGAAAGGATTGACGTTAGAACCGGCTTTTCTTTTTGAACCGTTGAATTCTTCCTTGTAGATGACCATGCCTGGTGATGGAGCTCTCACGGTAAACTGTGCAAGGAAAGTCTGGAGGGTGTTCACCAGTTCCTGTCCTTCATCGCGAAGTCTTTTCTTATCCCTGATATTGGTCAGGGCTTTTGCTTTCTGGAGTTGGTAGTTTTTCTTTCTCTGCTCTAGTGCCCTGATCTGTTTGTTAAGGTTGATTTCAGCCTGGCGGATGGTGGCAGGAGGTTCATATTTTGATTCCTGCAGGGTAATTTCAGCTTCTTCAACTGCAATGGTCTGGTTTCTGATTGCATCTCTCAGGTTTGTCAGCATCACGGCCGTGTCGAGTACTGCCATTTCAAGGTTTGCCTGAAGGGTATTCATATTTTCCAGTGCTGTTTTGAGCGAATTATCATATTCGGTCTTATCAATCTGGGCAATATAATCACCTTCCTTCACCTCGGTTCCCTCTGCGACAATGTCCTGGATTTTAAAGCTGCTGATCCGCATTCCGCCTGGTCCGCCTCTTCCGCTGCCGCCGCGCTGTGAGCCCTGCTGCATGGCCTGCATGACATCCGGGCCCATGATATCGACCGATTTTTCGGCAACAAGTTCTCCTGCGTTTGAAACTGAAATTTCAAAAGGGCCTTTTACAGCAACGGCATAATTGGCTGCATTTTCCTTACTCTTTCCTATCCTGTTGAAGATGAGCATTGCAACGACGATCAGTCCTGCCACGATACCGGTGATAATAATTGTTCTTCTCATTTAGAAAAAATTTGATTTTAGAGGTTACACATAACCTTGAGCTCCCGATTCATTAATTCAATTCACTTATTAGACAAACAAGAGTCAGGTTTTATTTCGCAGTTGGGAAAAAATAAGCTCAGCAAACTGAATATTGCAGTGTTGGATGGCTTTCCGGACAGGTCGGGCAAGTTTCCGGAGAAAAAATGTGAACTGGCAGGATGGGAATTACACGGTCATGACTTCCTTTTCCTTAACAGCCATCACCTTGTCGACTTTCGCCGTAAAGTCCCTTACCAATTCCTGGATATTTTCTGCAGCATTTTCTTCGGTATCCTCAGGGAGGCCTTCCTTCAGCATTCTTTTCAGTTCATCCAGGCCCCATTTACGGGCATTGCGGATACTGATCCTGGCAACCTCACCCTCGTTCCTTACCTGTTTGACCAGTTGGTGCCGTCTTTCCTCGGTAAGCGGAGGGATGTTGATCCTGATCACCTCACCGTTATTTATTGGTGTGAGGCCGATGTTGGCTGCCATAATTGCTTTTTCGATAACACCGAGCATGTTTTTTTCCCAGGCCTGAATAAGCAGGGTTTTGGCATCGGGTGTATTGATGTTCGAAACCTGGTTCAGGGGAGAGTTTACACCATAATAATCAACTGTTATTCCATCGAGGAGGACAGGAGTAGCACGTCCGGCACGCAAATGGGCCAGTTCATTCTCAAGATGTTCAAGCGCCTTCTGCATCCTTTCAGAGGTTTCTTCCATTATCAGTTCGACTTCTTCATTCATAGTACAGCTAGTTGTTTTGATTTGGTTGTACGTCCGTCCTTTCAAAATGCCTGCCGGTTTTTCTTAAAAGCATATCAAGATCAAAAGTAATAAAAAATAATTTTATTGAACCAACTCAATCAATTGCTTACAAGGGTTCCGGTTTTGATTCCCATGACCACCTTCTTCAGGTTGCCCTTCCCGTTCATGTCGAATACTATGACCGGCATGTTGTTTTCGCGGCACATTGTAAAGGCAGTAGAATCCATTACTTTAAGCTGCCTGTCTATGGCTTCGGCGAAAGTCAGGTTTTCAAATCTGATTGCGTCCGGATTTTTTTCCGGATCATCGGTATATACACCGTCGACACGGGTGCCCTTGAGCAGTATTTCGGCGCCTGTTTCGACAGCTCTCAGGGCGGCTGCGGTGTCGGTAGTGAAGAAAGGATTGCCTGTTCCTCCGGACAATATGCATATTGTTCCTTTTGACAGCTCATCTGTCACCTTATCCCTTGAGTAAAGTTCGCCAACGGGCTCCATGCGTATGGCTGTAAAGACTTTTGCTTTTGCTCCTTTTTTCCGGATTTCGCTTTCGAGTGCAAGGCTGTTTATTACGGTTGCAAGCATTCCCATCTGATCGCCCTTTACCCGGTCGATGCCGTTTTCGGTTCCGCTGAGCCCCCTGAAAATATTGCCTCCGCCGATCACGATGGCAACCTCACATCCCAGCCGGGCTATTTCGGTAACCTGCAGGGCATATTCCCCGAGGACGCTGCTGCTGATTCCCTGTCCGTCATCGCCTGCCAGCGACTCGCCGCTGAGTTTTAGTAGGATCCTGGTGTATTTCATTGTGTACAAAGGTTGATGGGATCAATTGGAAGCCCGAATTCTGGCATCCGGCCGGAGACGAATATAGCAAAAAAAATGGCGCCAGTCGGCGCCACTCTGGTATTGAATTATGAACTTACATTTACTGGTTGAGGTTGTAGCGTCTGAAAGCAGTAATTTTCAACTGCTTATCGACTGACTCAAGGTACTGCCTGATGTTCATTTTATTGTCTTTGATGAATTCCTGGTTGAGAAGAGTGCTTTCCTTGTAGAATTTTGCAAGTTTTCCCTGAGCAATCCTTTCGAGCATCTCCTCGGGTTTGCCTTCCCGCCTTGCCTGTTCCCTGCCGATCTCCAGTTCCTGCTCGATTGCTTTTGCAGGGACATCATCCTTGTCGATGGCAACAGGGTTCATAGCGGCTATCTGCATTACCACATCCTTGTAAACCTGTTCATCAATGCCGGCCTTTGAAAAACCAGCAAGGGATGCCAGCTTGTTACCGGGGTGTATGTAGGCCTGTACGAAAGGAGCTTCTATCTTCTCATAGTATGCCAGTTCAAGCTTCTCGCCGATAATCCCCATGTATTCGGTTACCTTACCTCCTGCTGTTGAATTCTCCAGAGGCAGCGATTTGAGGGCTTCGAGATCTGCTGGTTTTTTTGCGATCGCGAGGTCAAGTATTTTTCCGGCGAGTGCTATGAAATCGTTGTTCTTTGCAACAAAGTCGGTTTCACTGTTAAGGACTATCAGTGCACCCATTGAGGAATCGGCGCTAGTTTTTGCCAGAACGACTCCCTCGGTAGCATCCCTGTCGGCCCGCTTGCTGGCCACAGCCTGTCCCTTTTTCCTTATTATTTCAACAGCCTTTTCGAAATCGCCGTTCGATTCTTCAAGAGCTTTTTTGCAGTCCATCATACCGGCCAGGGTCATTTTCCTCAGCCTTGCAACATCTGCAGAACTTATGTTAGCCATTTTGTTGTTTTCTTAAATAATTAAAACTGAACCGTTATTCTTCACTCTCCTCCGCTTCGGCGGCGGTTTCATCATCTTCCTCGGTGAATTCTTCCTCATCGGCTTCCGCTTCTTCTTCCTCTTCTCCGACAAGTGCTTCTATCACTGAATCGGGCAGATCCTTTGTTTCAAGGTCTTTCCTCATGACTTTCCTGTCTTTCTGTGCCGGTTCCTTGTCTTTCTCGAGTTTCCTTTCGTTCAGGCCTTCCTCTATAGCGTCGCAAAGAAGACCGACGATAAGGGAGATTGATTTCGATGCATCGTCGTTTGCGGGGATGGGGAATTCTATATCCGATGGATCAGAGTTTGTATCAACCATGGCAAAAACAGGTATGCCGAGTCTTTTAGCTTCCCTTACTGCGATGCGTTCCTTGCAAACGTCAACAATGAAGAGTGCTGAGGGCAGGCGGGTAAGGTCAACTATGCTTCCCAGGTTCTTTTCAAGTTTGGCTCTCTGGCGGGTAACCTGAAGCTTCTCGCGTTTTGAGAGGTTCGAGAATGTTCCGTCGGTAGCCATTTTGTCGATATTTCCCATTTTCTTCACAGCCTTGCGGATAGTGGGGAAGTTGGTAAGCATACCACCCGGCCAGCGTTCTGTAACGTAAGGCATGTTAACCTTTTTCACTCTTTCGGAGACTATCTCCTTGGCCTGTTTCTTTGTTGCCACAAAGAGGATTTTCTTACCCGAACGGGCAATCTGTTTCATGGCTGAGGCAGCCTCATCGATTTTTACTACTGTCTTTTCGAGATCGATGATATGGATCCCGTTGCGCTCCATGAAAATATAGGGAGCCATTGCGGGGTTCCATTTTCTCTTGAGATGTCCGAAATGAACTCCTGCGTCGAGAAGTTCCTGGAAATTTGTTCTTGGCATTTTCTTGTTTTTAAGTTTACATTCTGTTTGATCAATCACAGGGTAGTCCCGCACTATACGGGAGTCTCTGCAATTTAGATACTAAACCTGCATCTATTTGATTGATAAGATAAGTCTTAGCGTTTGCTGAACTGGAATCTTCTGCGTGCTTTAGGCTGGCCCGGCTTCTTTCTTTCGACCTCGCGGGGATCGCGTGTCACGAATCCGTTTGCCTTGAGTACGGTTTTGTTTTCGGCATCCAGTTTTATCAGAGCCCTGGTTATTCCAAGCCTGAGAGCTTCAGCCTGTCCTTTCACTCCGCCTCCGTCGAGATTGACGTTGATGTCATATTTATCGGCGGCATTGAGGACAACGAGCGGCTGTGTAACCACAAACTGCAATGTCTCGGCGCCGAAGTACTCCTTATAATCCCTGTCGTTTACCGTAATTTTTCCCTTGCCATCACTTAATATAACTCTGGCAACGGCTGCTTTTCTTCTTCCAAGTGCGTTTACTGGCTCCATATTTGTTCCTTAGTGTATTATAATTCAAGTTTTTTGGGCTTCTGGGCTTCGTGCGGATGCTCGGGACCGACATATACATGCATGTTCCTGTACAAAGCACTTCCAAGCCTGTTTTTAGGGAGCATTCCCTTTACAGCCTCTTCCACAAGTCTGATGGGGCTTTTCCTTAGCATTTCCTTTGCGGTGGTGATCCTCTGTCCTCCCGGATATCCGGTATGACGGACATATTCCTTATCGTCCCACTTGTTGCCTGAAAGAGTTACTTTTTCAGCGTTGATTACAATAACATTGTCGCCGCAATCAACATGAGGCGTAAAGTTTGTCTTATGCTTCCCCCTGAGGGTTGCTGCAACCACGGTTGCCAGACGTCCGAGAGCCGCTCCTTCAGCGTCAACAATCACCCACTCCTTGTTAACGGTCTCCTTATTCGCTGAAACAGTTTTGTAACTTAAGGTGTTCACTTTTAATCTGTTTTATAATTGAAACACTTGAAAATAACACAAAAACCCCTTATTTTGGGACTGCAAAAATACGACATATTTCCTAATAAAAAAGAATATTGAACAGAATTTTTGCTTACAGTCAAAGCAAGATTAAATTTGCGTATGCCTTCAATGAAAAGCAGATATGAAAATGTTTCCCGTCCGGAAATACTGAAAATGGGACGCGACTTTTACACGGGCGATGTGCTTGAGGTCGCTCCCGGTCTTCTTGGAAAGACCCTTGCAATAAAGACGGCTGACAGCATTGTTAATAGATTCACAATAACCGAAACGGAGGCATACCGGGGAACAGGCGACAAGGCCTGTCATGCAAGCAGGGGACGTACCCCGAGAACCGACGTGATGTTCCAGGAAGGTGGAAGGCTTTATGTCTATTTTGTTTACGGTATGTACTGGATGCTCAATGTAGTGACCGGGAAGGAAAATGATCCGCAGGCCGTACTTATCAGGGCACTAGACAGTTGTACCGGTCCCGGCAGGGTGGCCAGGCTTCTGGGCATCGACCGGTCATTCTACGGCGAGGACCTTGCCACTTCAGAAAGAATCTGGATAGAGGATGGCGGATTGAGGCCGGAATACCTCACCGGTCCAAGAATCGGAATTGACTATGCCGGGGAATACTGGAAAAATGTACCATGGAGGTTTTACACTGATCAGACAGGGGAAAGGAGGAGATAGGTTGATGGTTACAAGTTACAAGTTTCAGGTTGGCTGGTTGCTTGTTGCTGGTTACTGGTTGCTGGTTAATGGCAGGGAGCAAAGAGCACAGGGCACAAGACAGCGACTTACTGAGTTCCGAATACCGAATACCGATACCGATTACCGAATACCGAATACCGAATACCGAATACCGGTTCCCGGTTCCCGGTCACTGTCTTTTCACAGTAACCAGTTTAACCATTTCATCGATCCGCAGGTGAAGGGTAACGGCATTGTCAAACCTCCTCAGGTCAGTATCGTACCAGCCCTCGAGGCTGAAATAAAACTCCAGCGGGCCCAGAGGGGTACTCCTGAAGCTTAAGGAGCCTGTGATCAGGTTTCGTGGCGAAAGCACGAAATTGCTGAGATGATCGGAGACCGATCCGAAAATAAAATTGCCGTCAGGCGCATAATAATCTTTCGAGGTCCAGTATCCCGCTTCGATCGCGGCTTTTGTGAATGTGCCAACAGCTTTAAGCCAGAACGCGTGACCGTTGTCAATTCCTGAGGAAGCATTTTCCCTCACTGAGCTTCCATAGAATCCGTGTGCTTCCAGTCCGGCCGACAGGTTCTTCTCCTGGTTTATCATCAGCACCGCTTTTGCTCCGGCCGAAAGATTCAGGAAAGTCTCGACAGGTTCGGGATAGTTGCTTATCTGTCCGCCGTAATGCCTGAACATAACCTGTGCCGGGAATGATAAACTTATCGTGGATGATACTCCGGCCGGGGTGTACCGGAACGATTCGCCGGCTGTGAATATCTCTCTTTCATTGTCGCCCCTGAAAATGTAGTTTTCCCAGCTGATCCATGTATCGCTGAATATCCTGTTGCCCCTGGTCACCAGTTGCAGTCCGTCCTCGGAATAGTTGGTGTAGGTCCTTTCCCTGCTGAAATGTGGATCGAGCATCATGTGGCTGTCGGATCCCTGAAGTGATCCGATTGTGAAAAGGGTGCGGTCTGAAAAGAACCATGTTGTTGAGAATACCGGTTTGGCGACCGAAAACCTGTTTGTTCCCGAATAGCTAAGAAGGTGGGCCCCGAGGCGGAGCTCCGTTTTATTTACGGGGCGGTATACCAGTTCAGGCTGAATGAACCAGCCGATCAGGGTATAGCCTTCGGTTACCGGATTTGAATACTCGTTGTTGCGTACAAAGCTGATATTCCTGAAATTCAGAAACAGATCACCTTCCTTCAACGTCAAGGCATTGCTTTCCTGGGCCGGTGAGTTAACGGCGGCAATCCACAGGATGAATGCAAATATCCATTTGTATCTCATCGGAACTTGATCAGTACGGCAAATGTAACAAAATAAGTCTCAAGTTAAAATGGAGTTAAATAGGACAGGGATTATGCTCAAGTGATATTTTTTTGCGTTCTTTGTTCCTGTTAAGAAACAAAACCATCATTATGGATTCCATATGGGGCGATTTCCGCCGGCTTGACAGGATAACCGGCTGGGTTCTTTTCGTCATTTCAACGGCCGTATACACGTTTACACTGGAACCTACTGTGAGCTTCTGGGATTGCGGCGAATTCATTCTCTCATCGTTCAGGCTTCAGGTAGGTCATCCGCCCGGGGCTCCGCTCTTCCTGATGATAGGCCGCATTGCCTCCCTCTTTGCTCTTGGCGATACATCAAAAGTTGCATTAATGATGAATGCGCTGTCGGCAGTCAGCAGCGGCTTTGCCATTATGTTCCTTTACTGGACAATCACTCATCTGGTCAGAAAAGTTTATGGCTGGACCAATGAAGCAGCCTCAGGACACATCCCTTCAATAATTGGCAGCGGAGTCATTGGCGCTCTTGCTTACACCTTCTCCGATACATTCTGGTTCTCGGCTGTTGAGGGAGAGCTTTATGCTCTGTCATCGCTGGTTACCGGACTGGTATTCTGGGCGATGCTGAAATGGGAAGAAGAGGCAGACGAACCGCGTTCAGGAAGATGGATCATCCTGATTGCCTACATAATGGGTTTGGGCCTTGGAATTCACAGGCTGAATCTGCTTGTGATCCCGGTCCTTTTCTTTATTTACTATTTCCGCAAGTATGAAGTAAGCAAAGGGGGGATAATCAAGACTCTGCTTCTTTCTGTTGTGACCTTGTATCTTATGGTTTTTGTGATTATACCTGGTGTGCCGAAGGCAGCCGGGTGGTTCGAACTGTTCTTCGTAAATGTCATAGGTCTGCCGTACAACACAGGGCTTATTGTGTTCCTTGCAGTGCTTGGAGCCTCCCTGGTTGCCGGTATCAGATATTCCCTGAAATCGGGCAGGGTAATTCTGAACTACGTGATGACAATTCTGGCTGTCATCATGATAGGGTATTCATCCTATGCCATGATTATGATCAGATCGTCGGCCAGGCCGCCCATGAACCAGAATAATCCATCCGACATATTCTCGCTTTCCTACTATATCAACATGGAGCAGTACGGAAAGACCCCAAAACTTTACGGACATTATTACAGTGCTCCGATTGTGGATGTTAAAAGGATAGTAGCCGGGTACAACAAGGTTGACGGAAAGTATCAACCCTACTACAGGCCTGAATATGAATACAATAAAGAGTTTATGACTGTTTTCCCGAGGATGTACAGTTCTGAAGCCGATCATGAAGCAGCTTACAAGTACTGGGGAAAGATCAAGGGCCGGAGGTACACTGTGTCATCGGGTTCCGACAAGGAGGTTATCATCTGTCCGACATTCGGAGAGAATCTCCGGTATTTCTTCAGATACCAGGTAGGTTACATGTACCTGAGATATTTCATGTGGAATTTTGCCGGCCGGCAGAATGACAGTCAGGGTAATGGCAATCCGCTTCACGGTAACTGGGTAAGCGGCATTAAATTCGTTGATGAGGCCCGTCTGGGCGATCTGGATACTGTTCCCTCCGATCTACAGGGCAATGAAGGAAGGAATGTGTATTTTTTCCTTCCTCTGCTTCTCGGCATAGCCGGAGCAGTTTGGCAGTACAGGAGGGAAAGGACGGATTTCTGGCTGGTGCTGTCATTTTTCATAATGACCGGGCTGGCAATTATCTTCTATCTGAACCAGTATCCCAATCAGCCAAGGGAGCGGGATTATGCATATGCCGGATCCTTTTACGCCTTTTCGATCTGGATAGGTCTTGGATTCATGTTTGTTCACGAGTATATCAGAAGACTTGCCGGCAAAAGGCTTTCAGCAGCGGTGACATTCATAGTTCTTTTTTGTGCGGTGCCTCTTCTCATGGCTGCTCAGAACTGGGACGATCACGACCGGTCGGGCCGGTACACAGCGCGTGACATTGGTGCCAACTATTTGCTGTCGTGCGCCCCCAACAGCATCCTCTTCACATATGGCGACAACGACTCCTTCCCCGTCTGGTATGTTCAGGATGTGGAGCAGGTACGTCCTGATGTCCGTGTTGCTAACCTCAGTTATTTCCAGGCGGGATGGTATATAGATATGATGAGGCAGAAGGCTTTTGATTCTGATCCAATGCCGATGACACTTGCACGCGGGAAGTACCTCGACGGGGTGAGGGATCAGCTTCCTGTCAGCAACAGGATTGACAAACCGGTCGAAATAGAACAAATAGTAGAATTTGCAGGGCAGGATGACAGGAAATACAAGATAGATGTCAGCGGAAGGGGCGATTACATGAACTACCTGCCGGCCGGCAAGTTTGCAATAAAAGTCGATTCGGCAAGGGTAGTTGCGAACGGCACGGTAAAGGAATATTTCGCCGGCAGGATTGTTTCTCCAATGATATGGGAATACACTGAGGACTATGCTTTCAAGGGCGACCTGGCCATGATGGATCTTATTGCCACTTCGCAATGGGAAAGGCCCATATATATATCAACCACTGTTCCTTCGAGCCAGTATAAGGGACTGGACAGGTATTTTGTGCAGGAAGGCATAACCTACCGTGTTGTTCCCATAACCACCGACAAGGCAGAAGATGGTGAATTTGGCATGGTCGATCCTCATGTCATGTACGACAACATGATGAACAAGTACAGGTGGGGTAATGCCGATGATCCTGATGTCTATCTTGATGAGACAAACAAGCGGATGTTCAGCAACTACAGGCGGATTTTCGGCAGCCTGGGAAAATCCCTCCTGGCAGCCGGCGATACTGTCAGGGCTGTGGAAGCTGCGAGGAGGGGGCTCGCTTTTGTTCCGGAGGAGAAGCTTCCCTGCGATTATTTTACCATCTCGCTTGCCGAAGTTTTTTTCAGGGCCGGCCATACCGAAGAAGGTGACAGGATCATAAAGGATGTGGTCAAATATGCAAAGGAATACCTCGATTATGCAGTTGCAATGGATCCCTCGAGGCAATTCGGAATGGATTATCCGATAGGGATCAATATGCAGGCTCTGCTCGACATAAACAATCTGGCCATTGACCTCAGGATGGAGGAGCTTGAGGCTTCGATGTCATCTGATATAAACAGGTACTACAGTGTTCTATATTCGGGAAGGTAAAATCCGATGAGGTTAAGCAGACCTTTTTTCCTTCTGAAGCTGTTCTATCCCCGGGCTGTTTTCAGGTTCAGGACAGATGAAAAAGTATTGTGCCTCACCTTTGACGACGGTCCCGATCCCGATACTACTCCGGCAGTGCTGGATATCCTCTCGGCCCGCAATGTAAAGGCAGTTTTCTTCTGCCGCGGCGGCAATGCCGAATTCCATCACAAGCTGGTAAACCGCATAAGATCAGAAGGTCACGTGGTTGGTAATCACGGATACCGCCACCTCGACGGTTGGAAGACCAACACACAGGCTTACGTCAGGAATTTTGAAAAAGGGGCCCCCTTTACATCCCGCATCCTTCTTCGTCCTCCCTACGGCCGGATAAGACCACGTCAGTACAGGGAGTTGTCGAAGGGTTACAGGATTGTCTTCTGGGACCTTATGCCATGGGATTTTGACAGCAGACTTTCAGGGACCAGGGTGTTTGAGATCCTGAAGAGGAGGATCAGGCCGGGATCGGTAATAGTCTTGCACGATACGGCTTCATCTTCAGTTCTGTCCTTTCTCGATGAGTTCATAGGGTATGCCCTTTCAGAAGGCTACTGGTTCACGGCCGGAATCTTTCAGGACAATTAGAGTCCTGCCGGGTTTTATTTATTGTTACTAAATATTACTTTTGAACAGCCTATAATTATTTTCAGATGAACATACTAATTCTGGGGTCAGGAGGCAGGGAACATGCCATTGCCTGGAAGCTTTCTCAAAGCAGGAAGGTCAGCAGGATCTTCATAGCGCCCGGTAATGCCGGCACTCATTCGATCGGGACTAATCTCCGGATTGATCCGGAGGATTTCGATGCGGTTAAGACAGCCGTCATTGCCCATGAAATCGGGATGGTTGTCGTGGGTCCGGAAGCGCCGCTTGTGGCAGGCATACATGATTATTTTCTGAAAGAGGAATGTCTTGTTGATATCCCCGTTATAGGTCCCGTAAAATCGGCAGCACGGCTTGAAGGCAGCAAGGATTTCGCAAAGGCCTTTCTTGTCAGGAATAAGATACCGACGGCTGCATACAGGACCTTCGACAGGAACAATGCAGGAGAAGCAGGGGCTTTCCTTAATACTTTCACTCCTCCCTATGTTATCAAGGCCGACGGGCTTGCTGCAGGAAAGGGGGTAATAATCTGCAGAACCTTTGATGAGGCCATTGAGGAAGTGAATGCGGTGATAAGCGGGAAATTCGGAGATGCCGGGGAAAAGGTTGTAATTGAGCAATTCCTTAATGGGATAGAGTTATCAGTTTTCATTGTCACCGACGGCAGGTCATGGAAGCTTCTTCCTGAAGCGAAGGATTACAAGAGAGTGGGAGAGGGGGATACCGGTCTGAACACCGGAGGCATGGGTGCCGTGTCGCCTGTTCCGTTTGCCGGAAAGGATTTCATGGAAAAGGTTAAGAACAGGATAATCGTTCCTACGGTACATGGCCTGAGGGAGGAAGGTATTAATTACAAGGGATTCATTTTCTTCGGGCTTATGAATGTGGATGGTGATCCTTATGTAATTGAATACAATGCCCGTCTGGGCGATCCGGAGAGTGAGGTGGTGATACCGAGGATAAAGTCGGATCTTTTTGAGCTTCTCGAAGGAGTTGCAAAGGGAGATCTTGACAGGAGGCCGCTCGAAATTGACGAAAGCTGTGTTACAACCGTGATGATGGTTTCCGGCGGTTATCCTGGTTCGTACGAGAAAGGTTTCGAGATAACCGGCCTTGAGGGCAGGGACGACTGCATGGTATTTCATTCGGGAACAAAAATCTCTGACGGCAGGATAATTACATCCGGAGGACGTGTCATTGCAGTCAGCTGTCGCGGGGAAACCATGAAGGCTGCCCTGGAAGCTTCATACGGTAATGCTGCATCAATTTCATTCAGGAATTTATATTACAGGAAGGATATTGGATTTGACCTTTGATATTATATGCTTCTAAGAAAATTCAGGCAGACGGGTCCGGATGTAATGATCCTGATAGTGGTCCTTCTTTTACTGACCTGGCTCGGAACATTTTTACATCCGGAACCTCCCTCTGCACTGGGATTTGATGAAAAGCCAATGCCCCTTTTCGGGATTCTTTTGTCTTTGACTGATTTCAATGCCTTTTTCAGTGTATTTGTGGCATTTCTTCTGGTTCTTCTTGTTGCCTACCTGCTTGTTAATTTCAACACCAGCGCTTTCTTTATAAGTGAGCGGACCTTTCTTCCGGCTGTAGTCTTTACCCTGCTGACAGCAATTTTCCCCGAGTTTCAGGTTCTCAGCCCGGTTCTTCCTGGTGCCGTATTTCTGATTCTGGGGATCAGGAGCATAGTGGAATCATATAAAGTTCATGGTACGGCATACTCGTTTTTTGATGCAGGTATACTTATCGGCACCGGAAGTCTTTTCTATGCGCCGCTTATCTGGATGGGGCTTCTTCTGGTGGCCGGGATTGTCATTCTCAGGTCAGTGACCCTGAAGGAGATTATTATATCGGTTCTCGGTCTTGCCACTCCCTTATTCATCGTATACGGCATCATGTATGTTGCAGGAGAGAATTTGCACGATCAGCTTTCAGCAGTATCATGGAACCTGTCCGGCAGGGAGGCCGGTTATGAGGTTACAAAGATGAAAATGGCCCTTATTCTGACAGCGGGAATTCTGATCATGATTGCTGTCGCCCAGCTTGTGCCGGCGCTCAATATGAAGAAGATAAAATCGAGAAAAACCTTTATACTGCTCTTCTGGACTTTTTTTATTGCTCTGGGGATGGCTGTTTTTTCAGGTTCAGTATCAGGTGAGATCCATTGGCTGTTGATTATCCCTCCCTGTTATATTATTACGCACTATTTTGTTTTTTCAAGGTCAAGGCGCATCCCGGGGATCATGATGGTTGTCCTGTTCCTTTTAGCCGCCACCGCCCAGGCTCTTTATTTCTTCATGTAGTTTACGGTATCATTGATACGATTCCGACGCCCGATCCGGAATGACCTTCTGTGAAGTCAAACCATACCTGGTAAACACCGCTTTTATTGCAGATCAGGTCGATATAGGGATATACTGTCCCGTTGCTGGTGTCGACCGAAGATGCCACGTTATTATTGTTTTCGTCCTTAATGGTGATTATCAGCTGTCCTTTTGAATTGTCGGACGTACAAAGTGTGAACCGGTACTTTGTATTTTTCCATAACGACAGATTGGCTTTGTATCTGAAGGTCCCTCCGGTTGAGCTTTCTCCCAGCTGGACCCTGAAGTCTTTCAGGTATTTAGCATTTGGCCCGGTGCTCTGAAGGCATTTGCTGACCAGGGGATCATAGGGAGCCTGCGAAAACAGAAGTGAGAAAGCAGGCAGCAACAACAGCAATCCAAGGATATATCTTTTCATTCTTTTAATTTAGAATCAGTCTATTTCTAATTTCTTCAGTAATGTCGATAATGACTTTGAGTTGTTCATCGGTCATTTCCACTTTGCTTGTTTCAGTCTGTGTTACCACGAGTCCTCCGTCCTTCGGAGCGCTGACCGGTTCGCCCCTGGTATAGGAGATATTCACGGCGTCGTATTTTTCCGAGATATCCTTCAGCTGGCCGCAAAGAATGGTAAACTGCCTGTCGAGGCTGCAATATGGTTCTGCCATCCTGATGAGGTCGTGCAGAAAATGCTTCTGTTCACCTATGCGGTCTCTTAAAAGATCGTCGGGATGTTCCCTTATTACCTGTGTGGCAAAGTATTGGGCTTCAATCCAGGCGCCGATGATAATCAGGGCTGACAGCTGGCCGCGATTGTTTTCTGTCAGATACCTGTCAATTTTATTGTAGGAGTCGATCGAGAGGAAAAGCAGGGAATCGAGATTTGATTTACTGAGCGAAAGCCTCTTGATCGTCTCGAAATCGAAATACTGCCCCACATTCAGTCCTTCGGCAAGTTTCCTGATCGACGAAAGGACCTCTATTGAATTTCCTGTCTTTTCATAGATGTTCAGGTAGCCGAGGTCGGCACCCAGGATGCCCAGTGCAAGGGCCTTATCGAAGCTCGAAGCCTGATCGGTGGCCTCAAGCGAGGAAGCCAGATACCCCTGAGAAAAGGGCACACCCAGAATCTGCAGCAGGTTAGCTATTTCAATAGGCGATGAAAAACTAACTGAGATATCCGGATTGAATTCATCATCAGGTACTATGGCCTCATACATGGTTTCAGAGCCTGCAAGCCTGAATTCATCGGATTTTTTCGTGCTGTTATGGCATGCAGAAAGTGACATTACTAACACGATGAACAGAAAAAACGCTCTTCCTCTCATTAAGGATAAACTATTGGTTATTACAAAAATATAAAAAAACACATTCACTTGTCATTTCAATCCTATTTTGCCGTTCTGAATCTGGAAATAAATTTTACAGTAAACGACAAAAGGTCATAATATAAAATCAGATAAAGTACAAAGGAGCTTAAAAAGAGCAGGATTACATTGAACAGGTACGTATCGACCCTTTTTCCGAAGATATGCTTTGAAGGGGCAAAGAAATGGGTTCTGAAATTCAGGAACCCCTGGTCAGGAGGATCGAGATAAACCGGATCAGTGTTCTGAATAAGGGAGTTTCTGAATCTTAGTATCTTGTCGGGATCATAATACCTGGTTACAATTTCCTCAAGCTTGTAGTTGTAATAGTCTTTTTCAAGTTTTTTCAGCCTGTCCCTGTTGAGGCTGACGAATTCATCCTTTATCCTTTGGTATTCAATTACCTTGTTGTTGAAGCAGGCTGTAAGCTTTCTGAGGTACTCCATAAGGGCATCGGACACATCCGTGTTGAATTTATCCGGATAAAGGGCGTTAATGCCTTCAAATTCAATGGCATCTGATGATGATGTAATAAGGTGCAGCTCATTCCTTATCAATGCCAGATCATTTTCAGTCTTTTGGTTTTTTCCGGCTTTGTTGTTAGTCTCCGCTGCATTCCTCAGTAAAGCCGAGAGTTCCGGGATCCTGTGAACAGTGTTGAAGTCGGCCTGGCTGATCTTTTTCTGAAGTGAGTAGTATGTTTCACCACCGGGAGTATATACAAGCGAACTGTACCGGTTGTCCCTGAACTGGCTTACCATCAGGGCTTCATATGACCAGCGTGTGGGCATGAACTCAGCAATCAGCGGCACTTTGCCGGGCCGCGTTATGGTACGGTTAAGCTTGTCGAAAGAGAACATTGCTCCGCTCAGAACCATCATCGGTATAAGTAATAATGGAATAACGATGTAAATTGTAATAACAGAGTTGAATGAAGCTGATATTATCAATCCTATCATATTGGCGGTAAAGGCGGATGCAAACAGGGCGAGCCAGTATGTAAAGGACATTCCTTTTATTCCGAGAATGGGATTTGCCACAAGCACAAAGAGAAGCGACTGGATGGCCGAGATTCCCATCAGGATTGTTACTTTCGAAAGCAGGTAGCTGTTTCGGCTGAGATTCAGGAACCTCTCCCTCCTAAGGATATTACGGTCGCGGAAGATCTCTTCCGCGCTGATGGTAAGACCAAGGAATACTGCCACAATGATACTCATGAATATGTAGACCGGAATGTTCTCATTGCCGGAGAAATGATATGCATCAGAGTCAGGGTCAGGTATATACCGGATGATGAAGGCAAGGATGAAGGCCAGAACCGGGGCTTCCAGTAAAGTCAGGAGAACATACTGAATGTTTGATATTTTGCTTTTAAGATCCCTTGCCATATAAATGAAATACTGCCGCAGCAGGCCTGGTTTGGCCAGGTTCTTTTCGGGGGTCTCCTTTACCTCCCTTACTGGTTCGGCAGTGTTCAGGATCTTGTACCTGTCGGCCCATTGTTTTGGTTTGACTTTTCGCTTTTCGGTGTAATTTCCATACTCATCGACCACCTGCGTTTCAATTATCTTGAAAATGGTTTCCGGATTTACACTTCCGCATGAAGGACATTCTCCCTGGGAAGCATTTATCTGATAGGCGAGTGTTTTGAAATGGATAACTGATTCAACCGGATTGCCGAAGTATACAAGGTACCCGCCCTGGTCAAGTATCGCAACCTTGTCGAACATTTTAAATATATCGGAAGAAGGCTGATGGATGACCGTGAAAATCAGTTTTCCCTTAAGTGTCAGTTCCCTCAGGAGGTCAATAATGTTCTCCGAATCTTTTGATGAAAGTCCCGATGTCGGTTCATCGAGGAAAAGCACCGAAGGTTCCCGGACCAGTTCAAGGGCGATGTTAAGCCTTTTGCGTTGCCCGCCTGATATTACCTTGTTCAGGGGGCTGCCCACTTTAAGATCCTTTTTGTCGGCAAGGCCCAGTGAACCCAGGGTTTTTTCCACGATTCTGACAATACTGTCCTCATCCATTCCTCCGAAGCACTGGCAAGCGGCATAATAAAGGTTTTCAAATACTGTAAGTTCCTCTATCAGAAGGTCATCCTGGGGAACCAGCCCCATCACCCCCTCGAGTTTCTCCCTGTCCTTCACAATATCGAGGCTGTTAATGGTAACTGTTCCTGACGAAGGCTCAAGGATCCCGCTCATGAGGTTCAGTAAGGTAGTCTTTCCCGAGCCGCTTGCTCCCAGAATGCCAATCAGGTTTCCCTGTTCAGCCGAGAGAGTAACATTTACCAGGGTGCGGTGCTTTTTGTTCGGTCTGTAGCTTATCTTGTTTACGATGAAGGAAATCTTCTGGGTGATCGTTTCCGAAAGGAATTTTGAACTGATGTCGCTGTAGTAGAAGGCCTGTCTGTTTGGAAGGCGCAACGAGCTTCCTTTGGGAAAGGAATGGATCACCTGCGATACGACCGGAACTCCGTTCAACAGTAATTGTTCACTGGCGGAATACCTGATAAAGTAAAGGTCGACACTGGGGATCCTGAGGAACAGGATGATGGTATCGGAGTATCCTTCATGCATTTTGTTGCACAGTTCACAGACTGTTTTGCCGGGTTGGAGCACCAGAATGTGTGAATCCCGGATTTTTTCAGGTTCATTGCAAACTACGAACTCCTCTATCGATTTCAGTTCACCGGGAAGTATTTTGAACACCTCGGCTACTGTAGCTATTACCTTCAGCTTTCGCGGAGTGAATTTCCTGCTTGAATTGACAAGCTCATACAGGCGGATCATCACGATCGTTTTCTGACCTCTGTTGAGGGTCCTGTTGATCTGCCTGCAGATATTGAGAATCTTGACTGAATCCTGAGCTGAGGGGAAATCGTTGCCCGGGATCTCCTCTCCGGGTATTGAAGGGCCTATAAACTCATCAAACAGGAGGAGGTATCTGATCATCAGGTTGGAACTCAGCTGTTTTTCAAGAAAGCCGGCGACATACTCACGTTCTTTCTCAAGAAATCCGCCATCCTGTCTTACGACAAGCGCAAATAATTCCATTAATGCCTTAAGGATCTCCTCGCTCATGTTTCAGCTTCGAACAACTACTGCCTTTTGGCCTGTCTGACGAACTTCTTCTGTATCCAGCCGGGAACAATTGAAGCACCGATGATCAGGTAAGGATAATAACTTATAATCCTCCAGATTATTGCGACTGCAAGGGCGAGGCTTCCCACAATTGCTGTGTCTGCCTCTATTGCGTCGGAGATGAATCTTCCAAGGATCAGTTCAGCAAAGCCGCTTCCTCCGGGAGTCGGACTTATTATCATCATGATCCAGGTCACCAGCTGACGGGCGAATATGAGCATGTGGTCCTTTGCAACGAAAAATGCAACCAGGATGGCATTCACCACCCAATACCTTGAAGTCCATGACAGGAAAGTAGCAGTAAAGGCTTTGACCCAGAAGAAAAATGGTTTCATTTTAAGCTCATGTGAGCTTTCGACGATGTCGTCCCCGGCTTTAACTGCTGCTTCATGCCATCTTTTCAGAAAAGGAAGCCTGAAAAACCAGATTATGATGTTCTTTATGGTTACCGGATTAATGAAAAGGCCGTAGCCTACAAGGAGGACCCATGCCAGTATTATGACATATCCTGCCACTGCCACTAATACGAGGTTATTAAGCAGGGCGATTCCGGTTCCCTGAAGCGATGTGGTGAAAAGGACATCACCGCCCACAAGGAGCAGGATCACCGGGAACATGATCACGAAATAGAGCTCATCGAGGAATGAAGTGGCAAGAACAATAGAAGTGCTGCGACCTACCGAAATACCCTCCTTGTGAATGAAGACGACAGCAAGGGCTGTTCCTCCCACTGTTGAAGGAGTAAGGGCTGAAGTGAATTCCCACAGCATGATAACCCTGAATGCCTGCCTCCATGTAAGATCCTTTTCCGAAAGTATCCGTATCCGGATCATGTATCCGAGATCTCTTCCGGCCATGCACATCCAGGCTACAAACAGCCAGAAGACCGAATTCCATGTGAACCTGATATGGCTCATGGCATCTGTGTCGATCTCTTTTACTATAAACCATCCGACAACCGCAAGGCCTATTATGACTGGCAGAGCAATCCTTCCCGGCTTCAATCCGCTTACAAGTTTGTAATGTCTGTCGTGGGACATCCGGTCTTTTTTTTCAACGGCCAAAGTTCTCATAATTTTACCTAAATCCAATGCTTTTAAGCACCTGTTTGCGGCAAAAGGTTCTCCTTATGAAAGAGTAATATTCTAAAGGCTTCCCGGCGATGATGAATAAAATTATCAATTTCTCTTAGTTTTTCCCCCTGACCGGCCTTCACCTGTTTTGTTTACGCAATTCCGACCACTCTTGCTTGTTTTACCTCCTTACCTCCCGATAGTCATCGGGATTCCCCCTTTATTGTTTACCCCCTTCCCCAGCCTTCCCCCAGGGGGGAAGGAGCCTGCAGACTTCTGCAAAAGGTGGGAAGAAATTCGAATTTCAACATATTATAAACAAAAAGGAGCAGAGGTCCATGCTTTTCACCCCTGCAGGATCCTGAAAACATTATAATTATTTTCATTTACCAGAAATCCTCTAAAATTGCAGAAGCCTTCAATGGAAGAATCATTTCCCCCCTGGGGGAAATAAGAAAGGGGGTAAGTAAGATTTTGAATGATAAAGGGTGTAAGTTGGTTGTTGAAATTAAAAAGTGTAAAAGATTAAAGATTCATACTTGTTGTTTTCCCTCCTTCCCCAGCCTTTCCCCAGGGGGGAAGGGGACCTCACGGACCGAAGGCCGGATTAGATCTGCAGCCGCTTATATGGCCCGTTTCCGGTTCAGTCACGTTTTTTCCCCGTTCCGCAGCAGGATATGACTGCTCTGCACCTTTTATTTTTATTGCGCGCGATTATGGGTTTACTTTGACCTGAAATTAATGTAAAACAGTAAAAATTAAAGCGATGAAAAAGCACATCTTTACTCTTATCACAGCGACTCTGGTTATCCTTGGTTTATTTCTGCCATTGAAAAGTTACGGGCAGGACGAAAAGAAATTCGTTAATACCTATCTCACCTCCCTTCCGAAGATTAAAACGGAAAATGTCCTCCGCAAATACCGGATGACCACAATTCACATAAACCGGGATCTCTTGGGTAACTTTACAAACAAGACCAGGATAACCGGCGAATATACCAGGGGCTTCAGCGACGGTCATATGACCTGGAACAATGCGGTCATTTCACACTCGGACAGTTACGATGGCGAATTCCCGGCCGGGATCAGACAGGAATACATGGAAAATTTCAGCTACGGCCCAACCGATGATATGCTGTCGGCCGGGGCTTTCAAAAGTTTCCCCGCAACCCCTGACAATGTTCTGGCCAGGAACCTGGTATGGGATATGATTACCTTTGAGACCTATGCCTGGATGTTCTGGGATTCCCTTGAACTGAATGTACCTTATGTGGTTAGACAAATCAACGGTGAATTCAACATGGCCGAGATAGGAACCTATAACCATAATGTGATCACTATATGCTGGAAGGGCATAACTACAATTGAAGGAGAGTTATGCGCCGTTATCGATTTCAATGCCATCGACAATCTTCTTAATCTTTCAATGGAAATGTTCAAATCAAAGGGCACCGAGCAGTACTGGGGTACAACCTGGGTTTCGCTTAAAACCAGGAATATTGAGAAGGCTTTGATGTACGGAGGGGTTATGCAGGAAATCGAAATCAGCGGGATGCCTCAGAAAATGCTTATCAAAACCGTCAGGGAACTTTGGCTCGAACCTGTAAAATGAACGTCCCGATTTAAAACTTAAAGTGATATCTTCTTAAATTTGTCATTATGAAAAAGCTGACATTTAATGATTTCCTTGATCAGGGCAGACCACTTTCGCACATCATTTATGCAGTGATAGCGGCACTTTCAGTGGTATTTACACTTGTGAAGAACGAAAATACATTGCCCCTGAGAGAAGTTCTTATTTTCTTCCTTGTCGGTTTTCTGCAGCTCGAAGTATTCATTTTCACTGCAAGAATAATATTTAAAGGAAAGGATTATCAGCCTTCGCTATCGGGAAAGGATTTCATGCGGACCATGCTGGTCAGGTTCCTGCTTTTTATTACTCTGTGTTTTGTTGCCGCACTGGTCTTGATGCTTCTTTGCTGGATTATAATCGGGTATCTCAGAGGTTATGGTCCGGGGATTGCTGTAAGTGAGTTTTTTGAATACGAGTTCAGCGGCTGGTTCAGGGCTATTCTTGGGGGATTGTCGATTGGTGCTTTGATCTTCATTTTAATTCAGTGGCAGGATGCACTGAAAAGAGAGCAGAAGCTGAGAGAGGAGAATCTTGTATTTCAGAATGAAACTCTCAGGAGCCAGGTGAACCCTCATTTCCTTTTTAACAGCCTGAACACCGTTTCTTCGCTTATCCAGACCGATCCGGCCAGTGCTGATCAGTTTGTTGGGAACCTTGCAACGGTGTACAGGTATATACTTGAAAACGGAAAGAAGGAGATGGTGCCGATCCAGAAGGAACTGGAACTGATAAACAGGTATTTCGACCTTCACCGGGTAAGGGATGAGGAAAAAATCACCCTGAACATCGATTATACGGGAGCCGACAGTTTTCAGATACTGCCTGTTTCTCTTCTCATACTGCTCGAGAATGCAATCAAGCATAATTCCGCAATCCGCGAAAAACCGCTTAACATCTCGGTTTTCTTTGAAGACAGTAACCTGGTGGTAAGGAACAATCTTCAGAGAAAAGCAAGCCAGGTTAAGTCGACAGGGATAGGGCTGAAGAATCTTGGAGAGAGGATAAGTCTTATTTCAGGACGGCAGCTTGCCATCGAGGAAACGAATGAATATTTCACTGTTAAAATGCCATTACTGAAATGAATGTCCTGATCGTTGAAGATGAAATGCCGGCCTCGGTACGGCTTTCAAAGATCCTGAAGAAAATTGATCCCGCTATCAGAGTCTCCGGAGTCGCTGAGACGGTGGAGGAAGCCGTCAACCGGCTTCAGGATAATCCGGTTCCTGATCTTGTCCTGATGGACATTCAGCTTGGTGACGGTCTTTGTTTCGAGATATTCGAGACTATCAGCGTGGATGTTCCGGTCATTTTCACGACCGCATACGACGAATACACACTCAGGGCATTCAAAGTCAACAGCGTTGATTATCTTCTGAAGCCGGTGGAAGAGCAGGCGTTAGCTTCAGCCCTCGGGAAATTCCGTAAGCTTTATTATGACAGGAAAGATCCTTTCAGGAGGGACTTTCATGACCTGATCAGCGAATTCAGGAACCGTTACAAATCAAGGTTTCTGATCAGGATCGGGGATAAGTTCAAATCGATAGTTACTTCCGATATCAGCCATTTCCATATAAGTGAAAGGAGCGTATTCCTTGCGGATGCGGGAGGAAGGGATTATGGTATTGATTATTCGCTCGAACAGCTTCAGGAGATGCTCGATCCGCGCAAATTCTTCAGGATAAACAGGGAATGTATAGTGAATATCGATTCGGTGACACTAATGTACAGCTATTCCTCGAGCAGGCTTCAGCTTACCATGAGAGGTCTTGAAGAGAGTGAGCTTTTTGTGGTGAGCCGCGAGAGGGTGGCGGAATTCAAGAAATGGGCTGACAGGTGAACTTTCAGCGGGTTAGATTTTCTTCATCCTCATCTCTTTTTTCCACTACAATAGTGCAATCGGTAACCAGGGCTGCTATTGCTCCCACAGCTGCGAAAACAGGTGCAAGAAGAATTCCTACTGCTCCTATTGTAAGAGGGAACTCAATGATAGACACATCCTTCTCGTTTTTGATGATAATTTTTCTTGCATTTCCTTCCCGGATTATCTCCTTGATTTTCTCCAGCAGTTCTTCACCCTTGACCTTGAAGAATTCCTCGTTTTTCTTTTCTGTCATAGTTAAATGTGGATAAAGTTAAAGGCTGTCTTCCGGTGGTTCAGATACTTGTCTGCATTTACGGTCGAAAGGTTCAGCCTCTTTTCAAAGATACACAATTCAGAACAATCAACATATCCCGGACAAAAGTCCCCGGAAAGCGGGGGTGTTGTTCCCCACCATTGGCTTCAGCCAACGGTAACGGAAATCGAAGTAACAGATTATTAATCTTTTAACAGGCAATCCGAAATAGCAGGAAGAGTCAATATTGCTTCTTCTTGTTACCTTCAGCTTCATCTGGTGGTTAAGGGCTTCTTTTTGTTACCTTCAGCTTCATCTG
>CAYSBL010000038.1:0-7693 GCA_964429295.1 uncultured Rikenellaceae bacterium | reverse complement strand
GGTTAAGGGCTTCTTCTTGTTACCGTCAGCTTCAGCTGACGGTTAGAGGCTTCCCCCTTCTTATTTCCGGGACTTCAGTCCCCGGGCAAAGCTACAGGCAAAAGCCCCCGGAAAACAGTGAGTTTTCTGCTTTGGCTGATATTCAGCCATATGGTTTTGTCACAAAAAAAAATATCTCCGTCACTCCATACTTTACAAATGTCAAAAAGAGCCATCCTGTACAATCATATAATACTATAATTCAATATATTAACGCATTAATCAGTGTTAGTTAAATCAAAAGCAAGTCAAAATGGCAGTAAAATCTTTACTTTTCATTATCAGGAATCTTTTCTGTTATGTTTCCGCATTACTAATGTCGGCGGGAGCTTTGTATTCGCAGAATCTGGCCTATACGGAAACCAGTAAGTTCATCAGCGACGGCCGCGACGGACAATCAATAGGAGTTGTTGAGATAGGGGGCACTGTCTGGATGTCGGAAAATCTCAATTTTGATGCACCATCGGGCTGCTGGTGTTACAATAATGATCCTTCATACTGTGAAGTTTACGGGAAGCTTTATGACTGGGAGACTGCCCTGAAGGCGTGTCCTGACGGATGGCATCTGCCGGTTGAAGCCGAGGTGCTGACCCTTATGAATAAGCTTGGCGGAGGAGATGTGGCAGGAGGAAAGATGAAGGAAAAGGGGATAGCTCACTGGACGCGTCCAAACAGCAAGGCAACCAATTCGAGCGGGTTCACTGCTCTTCCTGCAGGCAGTTACCTGAACGGGAAATTTGATCTGATGGGATATATGGCTACCTGGTGGATGGCCGATGAGAAAAGCAAAACTTCAGCAAAATGTTTCACAGTTTGCTGTGAAGCAGGGGATTTATTTATAATCACAAACAAAAAACAGGCTGCTCTTTCGGTACGCTGTGTAAAGGACTGATTACTTTTGCCATCTGTAGGTTCCGGTTGCTCCCGGAGGCAGGCTGACGGTGGCAAACAGACCTTTGTGCTGGATGGTGAACGAATTTGTCGAAAAGGTGTCATTGACCACAATCATAACAATACTTCCGTCGGGGGTAAGGAAAGCTGCATTCGGAAGTACATTTGTGTTTTCGACAACAGCGGCACGGAAAGCTCCCGGTCGTTGTTCATCCTCATAAAGAGACACAGTTTTGTCGCCCCTTGTGGTCGATGCTATTCTCACCGAGCCCGGCCTTACGAACTTCGAAGCGTGGGCTATGGTGTACCAGGCGATGTTTCTATTCACTTTATTTCCGTCGAGAGTAATTGCCCCCTGGCACATTGAGCATCCTCCGTTGTCGGTATGTGGATCGTTCAGCGGATCAGCAGCAAGGTTCCAGAGTATAACGTTCCTGCTCCAGTTCCTGGATGCTCCGATTATGAGCCTTTTCACCTGTCCTGATATGTCGATCACCGGGCTCCCGGGTGTTTCAACCACCATCTGTTCGGTGAAGTAGATATTTTTGTCGGGTCTGGCAAGGCGGACCAGGCTCATTGCTCCGAAGTCGCCGGCATAATGGTGAAATCCCGAACCATCTGCATATCTGGCCACTTCAGGATCGGCAAGCAGGGCCAGGGGATAATCGGGCCGGTCGAGATTATGGTCGAAAAGGACTATTCTGGTAAGAAGACCTGCTTTTTTGAATGCCGGGCCGAGATGGTTCTTTATGAAATCGGCCTGTTCATTCTCGAACCAGTACATGCTGGGGGTGTTACGTGAATTAAGCGGTTCGTTCTGGATGGTTATTGCATCAATAGTTATGCCCTGTTCCTTCATAGCCTGAATGTATTTTACAAAATACAGGGCATAAACTGCATAACAGTCCTTTTTAAGCTGTCCTCCCCTTACATTATTGTTTGTCTTCATCCATGCAGGAGCCGACCAGGGGGAGCTCATTATCTTAATCTCCGGATTGACGGACAGGATCTCCTTCATAACCGGGATCACATCGTTAAGATCCTGTGCCAGTGTGAATTTCTCCAGTTCAAAGTCCGTTTCACCCTCTTTCAGGTCGTTGTAGGAAAAAACGAAGCTGTTAAGGTCCGATGCGCCTATTGTCAGCCGCAGGTAGCTTACCCCTATGTTGTTGCCGTCAGTTGCAAAGGCTTCACGGATTATTTTTGAACGTTCAGCCGGATTCATTTTCATTAGCAATTCTGCGCTGCCGCCGGTGAGAGCGAATCCGAAACCGTCGATGGTCTGCATCCGGTATCCGTCATCGACTACAATGGGAGTTCCCCCGCGGCCTCTGTTCCTGTCTGAAAAGGAAATGGTTTCGGTCTGTTTCTCAAACAGCGCCGAACGGTCGGGGAGGGTCACCCAGGCTTCGATCCGGCCGGTCTGGGCCGTAAGAAGTGTTGAAAGAACAGCCGCAAGGGCGGAAATAGCTGGTTTTAAGGCAATTTTCAGCATAGTCGTAAGAACAGGTTATTTGTTAAAGATACGAATAAAGCTCCGGGGGAATGACTTTTACTACCAGATACCTGGAATCAGCCTGTAGCGTGTTTTTACAGAAAATTCCCTGTAGCCGTCAAGTTCGGCAAGCAGGGTTCTGTCCTCGAGGGCTGTTCTTACCACGAAAGTGACAGCTGTTGCTGCAGCCGGGATAAGCGCCCAGAGTGATCCAAGGATAAGGGGCACTCCGAAGGAAGTCAGGATGAATCCCGTATAGCCTGGATGACGTACAAATTTGTAAGGTCCGCCTGAAGCAACCTTATGTCCCCTTTCATCCTGGATCCTTACCATCGTGGAAAAAAAAGTATTTGAAACCATCGACCATGTGAACAGGAAGGAGCCGCCTATAAACAGGATCATTCCCAGTATGTGGAGGCCGGTGTTGAGTCCGCCTGTCCAGGAGAATCGTTCATCCAGTCCTGCCACCGCCAGTGATGAGAGTGCAAAAACAGAATTGATGCCGTTCAGTGTTTTGTCCCATCCCTTGACATTCGACTTTTTTTTGCCCCGTTCGGCTATAAGTTCCTTTGGCAGCAAAAAACCATTAACAACAATATACAGGATGTAAATGAATATATAGATCCATCCCCAGATCCAGCGGGGATTTCCTGCAGCGGCAAAAAGAATGGCAGCAGTAAGAAGCAATAAAAAGACCACCTTCGTCATCCTTTTGGTAACATCTTTTTTATTAACTGTGTTATCGTTCATCCTTTGGACGTATTAAAGTTGGGGTGTATGTCTGCATATGTATCTATCCGGCTTTCTCGTATGCGGTCCTGATCCAGTTCAGGATTTCCTTGTCGATATCGCTCAGGCTGCTTACATTAATCCTGTGGGAACACATTGCATTCGGGGTGGTTATTGCCTCCAGCTTTCCTTTTGGTTCCTGCCCTTTCATGTTCAATCCTATTTCGAAACGGGTTTTGGTAGCCGGCTGCAGAATAGCAAACTGTTTCTTTCTTCTGAGGCTGACATAGCTGTTTTTGGGAGCGATTTCAATGTCGCTGCCTAACTTCAGGATCTCACTCATCAGGGTATCGTATAAAGGTTTGAGGTGTTCCTTCCCTTTGTACTGCTTTTCAACAAGGTCATCCTTGTTTTCTGCCGACCCGGCGTCGGACCCCTTTGCCTTGTGTGCTATAAGGTTTGCAAAGCCATGAGTGAGGCCGTGGATTTCCTTTAGAAAACTGATTACTTCGCCGTGTTTTGCCTTATTCTCCTTCCTGACGATGGCGATCCACTCTTCGAGTGTTTTGCCAGTATTCCTGTGAAGGTTGTCGATCATTGTCTGGGTTGCCTTGTCCATCTTTTCAGTTTTTATATTTTGATTTCAGGTAATCAACTGTTGTCAGAATAAGTTTTTTGAGAGCATCCTGATTTATGTCTGAAAGTTTTTTGACATAGATGCAGGCTTTTCCCATTTTGAATTTTCCAAGGTCCTGAAGAAGGTGTTCATGTTCTTCAGCCCCGGTGAATACATACAATGATATGGCTGCTTTCCGGGGAGAAAATCCGACCAGGAACCAGTCGCCTTCCTGGCTGCTTCTTTCCGAT
Organism: uncultured Rikenellaceae bacterium; assembly: GCA_964429295.1. GTDB lineage: Bacteria > Bacteroidota > Bacteroidia > Bacteroidales > VadinHA17 > LD21. Next base: position 3,672 of record CAYSBL010000038.1, on the reverse strand, counting down.
TTGTAATGGTAGCTTCCGAATCCGATTATGGAGGGGCCCCACATAAGTGGTTTAAAACCTGTGATATCTTCCATCAGCTTCAGAAGCTCGAAGCTGTCTTTCCTTTTCTGTTCGGTGCCGGCGAAGGAGTTGATGAATTCAGTTACGTCCGCATCGTGCTGCTTTGTTTTTAATTCTGCCATGGTGGGATTATGTATTATAAAGATATACTTCAAGTATAAGAAATCAATAATAAGATTTTTTAAATATTTAAACACTACAAACCCTTATTTGTTTCAAAACAATGGAGGTGTCCCCAGACGGAACCTTTTAAACATTGTAAGGGTGACAAACTTCAGGCTTGAGTCAACATCTCTGATTTAAAAATCATATCGTTTTGGGTAAAAAAATTATCGACTAACAATATCCAGCTTATTGTTAGTCGATAATTTTTCGTATGATTTTGTTGAACCCTTTCAGGGTTCTTCATCAGAAGGGGGCTTTTACCTCCGGTTTCACTGGAGGTTATTCATATTCAGCCACTTCATGGCTGGTGGTCGTTCACGAAGCGCTTTCAGAGCCTGGCTACCGGCCTAATGCCCCTTGCCTCATGCCCCTGCCCCATGCCCCCTGCCCCATGCCCCATGCCCCACGCCTCGCACTTTGTCTTCCCAAAACCCACCCCTACCCCTCCTCGGAGGGGATCCGTCTGGTTCACGGCCCCATTCCCCATGCCCAATGCCTTCCGGAAGGCAACAGTCAGAACGATGTGCACATTGACCAGACGTCCGGGAAGCAGGGGACTTAAGTCAGTCCACCTGGTTTTTACCCTTCACATTCTTTTTCTGATAATCCTTCAGTACTTTACCAAGGATCTTTTCTTTCCTTTTTCTTTCGGTGACCGAAGTTTCGAAGAAGGACTTCTCCCTTTGCATTTTATGGAAATTTTCAAGAAGACCGTTGTCGAGTTCGTCATTTTCAACAGCTTCAAGAACAGCGCATCCTGTTTCGGTCGTGTGGGTGCAGTCCTTGAATTTGCATCCCTGGGCAAGTGTAAAGATTATATCGAATGTGGTTTCAAGTCCGTCAGAGGCATCAGCTATCCCCACTTCCCTCATCCCCGGGTTGTCAATAAGAATCCCTCCATTATCCATAACTATCAGTTCCCGGTGACTTGTAACATGACGGCCCTTGTTTGTGCTATGGCTTAGTGAAGCTGTCCGCATCAAGTGTTTTCCGGAGAGGTTATTCAGCAGGGTGGATTTCCCCACTCCCGAGGAACCAAGCATGCAATATGTCTTGCCTTTTTTGATGATCAGCCTTAATTCATCATAGCCGTTCTGTGTTTCATTACTGATGGCAAGAACAGGAATGTTCTTTATCCGTTGCAGGATCCGGGCTTTTATTTCAGCCAGTAACTCCGGAGTTATCAGATCTGTTTTCGTAAGGACAATAACCGGATTTACTTTGGATGAATGACAGATTGTGAGGTATCTTTCAAGCCGGTTGATGTTGAAATCCCTGTCAACAGCCTGGACCAGCAGGGCATAATCTATATTTGCGGCGATCACCTGTATCTCCCCGGGCCTGCCGACCGCCTGCCGTGATATGACGGAAGACCTGGGCAAAATTTTATGGATGATTGAAAAATCCGAATCATAGGTGGTCATGGCGACCCAGTCGCCAACTGCTGGAAAGTCCTCACGGCTTTGTGCCGAGAATCTGAGATTTCCTGTGATCTCAGCTTCCGATTCGCCGTCTTCAGTTACGACAATATATCTTTCCTTGTGTTCTGCAATCACCCGGCCGATTTCAAATCCGGCAGGAGCATTTTCAAGCTTCAATTTCTCAATGAGTTCATTATATCCGAAATCTTTCAGGGTCATTTTTGTCATTTTTTAAAAGCTGTCAGCGAATAGCCGCAAAGGCTTAAAGCCGTTAAGCCGTTAAGCCGATGCAATTATTGTAAATATGCAATATATTGATGAATTCTCAATCTGCAAGGGAATATTCAGACCATTGTTGTTTGATGCCCGGCCAGCCGGCTGCCAATATCTCCCTATTCTCCGGCCGCTTCTTTTTTTCTGAACTTCAGCATGTTTTTTATCTTACTGTAGAATCCTTTGCCAAGGAAGATCAGGCTCACATAAAATGTCACCTCTCCGATGATAATCAATACGACGGTAATCCCTGCTATCTGTTTAGCGCTAAATCCCAGCAGCGGAACAACCAGTACAGAAAGAAACGCCATACTACAGATAATGAAAAGGGTGTAACCTATTGTTTTACTTAAGCGATTGGTCATGGCCTGAAACTGATTTGAAATCTTTTGTATAACAAAACAAAAGGCTGGGAGGTTCAATCACGACAGAGGGTGAAGGAGATGGATAACGTTACGGCCTGATGGTAATGCCTTCCCTTCCCGGTCCAACATCTTTGTCACGTCATGTCAATCAGTTGTTTCAGCTTTCTGATACTTTTATTTCTGGGTTTGACCGTGATCATACTGGGTCCGGAGTAGTAGCGAAGAATCAGATTATCTGATGATCTTATCTTTTCCATGGTGGCAGCAGGGATCCTGTAGCTTAGCCTTGTTATTTTCCTTTCGGTCTCAGAATAGCCGGTGATCACAGATACGGTTGTGGAATCGGAGGTCAGGATGTTGGAAGTGGTCTCGGAAATGTCTCTTGCATTTTCAAGTTCCATTCGCTCAAGTGACATTGGATATACTTCATTGTCAATAATAAATACTGCCCTTTCATCCAGTCTGAAGCTGGAGGGTGACAGGGATAGAACATCATAGGCTGTGTAGGTGACATCGTTTTCATGATTGATCTCTTTGATGAGGGACTGGGTGAAATAGAAGAGGGGAGATCTGCGGTCAAAATCTTTGAAGGCATATCTGAGTTCGAACCTTTTTGAAGATGTTACAACATCGTTGTCGGTATAGATCCTGTTTGTGATTGAACAACCTTGAATCAACAGGTATATCAGGGATATGCCTGTTACTGAGGTTGCATGTCCGGTTATATGCAGCTTCTTCATATCAGGGGATGTTTAGGTAAATAGGTATTAAAACAGCTGCAAACTGTGTGCCGGAAAAATAATCCGGCAAAGGGTGGCCGACACACCTTCAGGATATTCTGTTACCTGTCCCTGATGGAAATAATCACCCGCTGATAGCTAGTTAGAGCCGGAGTGCCGTCGTCAGTTACTTCAACAATGATATGAATCGTTTGTCCGGGGGCAGCGTCTTTGGGAACCTGGATTCTGGCTCGTCTGGTATTCTCATCCTTAATAGCAGCCTGGCCTTGACCGGTTCCCACGGGGAACTGCCACCATTTTACAGAAACCTCGTTACCGTCGGGATCGGCAACATTCGCATTTAGCCGGATCGTTTCGCCTGGAGAAGCAAGGACATTGCGTGGACCTTCGATTGTTACAACCGGTGCATGATTTGCATTCGCAAATTTAGGAGTCACCGACCAGAGCAGACGGGCAGCGAAATCGCGCTGGGCAGCCGGAAAGAATTCAGGGTAGGGCTTGCTGTTATCCGGAACGGCCAGACTGCGTCCGCCCCAGCCTCCCCAGGTTGCATCCTCGTATGCCCGGAGTCCGTTTCCCAGCATATTCATGAATGTGTGATTATCACCTTCTCCAAGCCAGGAACCTTTCTCCTGGACAGGCATCCAG
>CAYSBL010000037.1:0-32454 GCA_964429295.1 uncultured Rikenellaceae bacterium | reverse complement strand
CGGCGAAAGTATTGTTGTCGCTCCTTCACAGACTCTTACCAACAGCGAGTTTCACAAACTGAGGGAGCTCTCGATAAAAATCATACGTCACATCGGAATAGTAGGCGAGTGTAATGTCCAGTATGCACTTTCGCCCGAGTCGGAGGATTACAGGGTTATAGAAGTAAATGCCCGTCTTTCGAGATCGAGCGCACTTGCTTCGAAGGCCACCGGTTATCCCCTGGCCTTCATTGCGGCAAAACTTGGTCTGGGTTATGGCCTGCATGAGCTGAAAAACAGCGTCACGGGATGCACAAGCGCCTGCTTCGAACCGGCCCTCGATTATATTGTATGCAAGGTACCCCGATGGGACCTCAACAAATTCAAGGGTGTTTCACATCACATCGGAAGCAGCATGAAAAGCGTCGGCGAGGTGATGGCCATAGGAAGAACATTTGAAGAGGTCATCCAGAAAGCTCTGAGGATGATAGGCCAGGGTATGCACGGGTTCACAGGCAACCTGAAGCTGGGATTCGGTGACCTGGAAAAGGAGCTTGCAGAGCCGACCGACATGAGGATTTTTGTAATAGCCGAGGCTCTTGAAAAGGGTGTCCCGGTGGAAAGGATCCATGAGCTCACAAAGATCGACCTGTGGTTCCTGTTTAAGCTGAAAAACATAATTTCGGTAAAAAATGAACTATGCACCTACGATTCCCTTGAGTCGCTGCCGCCGGAACTGATTTTACAATCAAAGATTTACGGATTCAGCGACTTTCAGATAGCACGGCATGTCATGAAATCGCGTTCCTCCGATATCAACGACGATCTTCTTAAGGTACGTGATCACCGGAAAAAGCTGGGCATTGTTCCGTTCGTTAAGCAGATCGACACCCTGGCTGCCGAGTATCCGGCGCTTACCAATTATCTTTACCTTACATATTCCGGCTGTGAACACGATATTTCATTTGACAGGGATGGTAAATCAATCATCGTCCTTGGTTCGGGCGCCTACCGCATAGGTTCGAGCGTGGAGTTCGACTGGTGTTCCGTGAATGCTGCAGCCACTATCAGAAAAGAGGGTCTGAGATCGGTGATGATCAATTACAATCCGGAGACTGTAAGCACGGATTATGACACATGCGACAGGCTCTACTTCGACGAACTCACCTTTGAAAGGGTTCTCGACATTGTTGATCTTGAAGCTCCCAGGGGAGTTATAGTCTCAATGGGCGGACAGATCCCAAACAACCTGGCTATGCGTCTTCATGAATTGAAAATACCGGTTCCGGGCACTTCTCCGCTTTCCATCGACAGGGCTGAAAACCGTCACCTGTTCTCCTCAATGTGCGACATGCTTTCCGTCGATCAGCCACGCTGGAAGGAACTTACTTCGACTGACGACATAATAGAGTTTATCGACAGGATAGGATTTCCCGTACTTATAAGGCCCTCATACGTCCTTTCGGGGGCTGCCATGAACGTAGTCTCAAACAAGAATGAGCTCATCCATTATCTCGACCTGGCGACACGGGTATCCAAACAATATCCCGTTGTTGTTTCAGAATTCATCGAGAATGCAAAGGAAATTGAAATAGACGCGGTGGCGCGTGAAGGGGAGTTAATGGCTTATGCGATAAGCGAGCATGTGGAGTTTGCCGGGGTGCATTCGGGTGATGCCACCATGGTGTTTCCCGCACAGAAAATATACTTCGAGACCGTAAGGAGGATCAAACGCATCACCAGGCAGATATCGAAGGAGCTTAACATAACAGGACCTTTTAACATCCAGTTCCTTGCAAGGGACAACGACATTAAGGTTATCGAGTGTAACCTGAGGGCCAGCCGCAGTATGCCTTTCGTCTCGAAAGTTCTTCGCACCAACCTTATTGAACTGGCTACTAAAGTGATGCTGGGGATACAGGTCGAAAAGCCGCACAAATCGGTTTTTGAACTTGATTATGTAGGTGTTAAGGCGCCTCAGTTCAGTTTTTCACGTCTGGCCAAGGCCGACCCGGTCCTGGGAGTCGATATGGCTTCAACAGGAGAAGTAGGCTGCATTGGCGAGGGTTTCTACGAGGCAATACTGAAGGCCATGTTTTCGGTGGGCTACAGGGTTCCTCAAAAAAGCATTTTGCTTTCAACGGGGCCGGCGCGGTCGAAAGTTGAACTGATCAACAGCGCCAGGGCTCTCCGTGAAAAGGGTCACAAGCTTTATGCGACACGGGGGACTTGTGAATTCCTCAGGAATGCAGGAATCGAGGCGGAAGTTGCTTACTGGCCCGACGAGGACAAATCGCCGAACACCATAGAACTTATAAGGACAAGGGAAGTCGACCTGGTGGTCAACATACCCAAGGATCTTTCAGCCACAGAGCTTAACAACGATTACTCCATAAGGCGCAATGCAGTCGACTTCAATGTGCCGCTGCTTACAAACGCAAGGCTTGCCAGCGCCTTTATCCTTGCCTTCTGCAGGCTGAGCGGGGAAGACCTGAAAATAAAGAGCTGGGATGAATATAAATAACAACTCCGGGGAGATTCCGGGGTTATTCTTAACAGGATAACCCTGCCCGGAGAAAGGAACACGCTTTTTAGTAAGTGAACGATGCACTGGCTTTTCCTGATAATCCTGATCCCTTACCTGTACCATATTATAAGTATATGGAAAGCCTTGAAAGTCATAACACCTTTCACCGGCGGAAGGGAATCCCGGCTAAGCATTTCAGTGATTGTTGCCTGCCGCAATGAAGAAAGAAGCCTGCCCGGTCTTCTTTCTGATCTTCTGGCCCAGGAATATGATCAGGATCTTTTTGAAGTAATAATTGTCGACGACAACTCAGTCGACTCCACCTCTGAAGTGGCGCGGTCATTTGAAGGTTTGAGGAATATCAGGGTTCTGGGTAACCGCGGAAAGGGGAAAAAGCAGGCTTTAAGGACAGGAATTGAAGCTTCGCTGGGAGAATTTCTGGTGACCACCGACGCTGATTGCAGGTTTGGCCGGAAATGGCTCAAGACCATAGCTGCCTTTGTTGAGGAGGATCATCCTTCTATGTCGGTCAATCCGGTAATTATCAAAGCAGGCCGGGGTTTCTTCAACAGGTTTCAGGAGCTTGAGTTTCTGAGCCTTCAGGGCATCACCGCCGGAACCGCAGCTCTTGGCAATCCGGTTATGTGCAACGGCGCCAATCTGGGAATGTCAAAGGAAACCTGGTTAAGGAATGAAGGCCGGCTGCACGATGAGATCGCATCGGGAGATGACATTTTTCTTCTTCACAGCCTGAAGGCGGAAAATGCAGGCGCCATCAGGTGGCTTGAGTCGGCTGATGCGACAGCGGAAACCCCGGGTTCTGAAGATCTTGTTTCATTTCTCCGGCAGAGGGGGAGGTGGATATCCAAAGCCGGATATTACAGTGATCAATATACCCGGCTGCTTGCAATTGTAACATTTGTTACAATTCTGTCCCAGTTTATTCTGTTCACCAGCGGATTTTTTTATCCGGCACTGTTTCCTGTGTTCGGGGTTTTTATCTTTTTAAAATCCATTCCCGATTTCCTTATACTCCACAATACTGCTTCAAGATATGGCAAAAGTAAGCTAATGCGGTGGTTTATACCATCGCAGCTCTTGTATCCCCTTTATGTCCTTTCTGTTATTCCCTTCTCGTTCCGAAGGTCTTCATGGGCAGGTTAGTTACCCATTTCCGACAGGAATTTGATCCTCATCAGCCTTATCTCCTCCTCCTCAAACTCACTGCCAAGTTCTGCAATTGCCTCTTCAAGCGAGTCGGACTGGGCTTCCTCCCTGAAATAAGAATAGATATCATGCTGGCGTTCCTCGTCAATCACCATATTAATATAATAGTCGAGGTTGATCCTTGTCCCGTAATTCACAATGGCTTCTATCTCCGAGATCAGCTCATTCATTTCCAGTCCCTTTGCCTCAGCGATATCTTCCAGCGGCCTTTTCATGTCGATGCTCTGGATAATGTAAACCTTGATCCCCGATTTGTTCACCACTGACTTCACCACCATATCCAGGGGACGGATTATCTCTTTCTCCTCCACGTATTTCTTTATGATCTCGACGAATTCCTTTCCATACCTCTGGGCCTTGCCGGTTCCGACTCCCGATATATTCTGAAGTTCGTCAAGATTCACCGGGTACTGGATTGCCATATCCTCGAGCGAAGGATCCTGAAAGATCACAAATGGAGGAACGTTTTTCAATTTTGAGATCTTCTTGCGGAGGTCCTTGAGGATGCTGAAAAGTTCTTCGTCGACTGCCGCGGTTTTGGCTCCGAAGGCATTTTCCTCCTCGCTGGTATCGGCATAGTCGTGGTCTTCGGCCAGCATAAAGGAATATGGTTTCTCAAGGAATTGCATTCCCTTGTCGGTAACCTTCAGCAACCCGTAGTTCTCAATATCCTTTGCTAGAAGCTTGGCAATAAGGGCCTGTCTGATCACCATGTTCCAGTATTTCTCGTCCTTTTCCTCACCAGCTCCGAACATCTCAAGCTTATGATGCTTGTATGATTTTATGGCCGAATTAACTTTTCCGGCCAGGATATTTGCAATATGGTCGGCCTTGAATTTTTCCTTTACGGCAAGCACTGTTTCCAGAACATTTACAACGGCTTCGCTTCCCTCGAACTGGGCTTTCGGGTGGAGGCAGTTGTCGCAGGCTTCACAGTTCTCCGACGGATATTCCTCACCGAAATAGTGGAGCAGGAGTTTGCGTCTGCATACCGAAGACTCGGCATAGGAAACTGTCTCCAGGAGCAGCTGCTTCCCTATTTCCTGTTCGGCGATGGGTTTCCCCTGCATAAACTTCTCGAGTTTGAGAATATCGCTGTAACTGTAATAGGCGATACAGTTTCCTTCTCCCCCGTCGCGGCCTGCCCTTCCGGTTTCCTGGTAGTATCCTTCGAGGCTTTTGGGAATATCATAATGGATAACGAATCTGACATCGGGCTTATCGATCCCCATCCCGAAAGCGATGGTGGCAACAATGATATCGGCTTCTTCCATCAGGAATTTATCCTGGTTGGCTGTTCGTGTGGCTGAATCCATCCCGGCATGATATGGAAGGGCCTTAATTCCGTTTACCTTCAGTGTTTCAGCCAGCTCTTCCACCTTTTTCCTGCTCAGGCAATAGATGATTCCCGATTTCCCCGGGTTGTTTTTAATGTATTTGATTATCTCCTTTGCAACATCCTGCTTCGACCGCACCTCATAATAGAGGTTAGGCCTGTTGAACGATGACTTGTAAACACCGGCCTCCAGTATCCCGAGGTTTTTCTGGATATCGTGCTGTACCTTAGGTGTGGCTGTGGCCGTGAGGGCGATGATGGGCGACCTTCCTATGGTATCAATTATTGGTCTTATCCTGCGGTATTCAGGGCGGAAATCATGGCCCCACTCCGAGATACAGTGGGCTTCGTCGATTGCGTAGAATGAGATTTCTATATTTTTCAGAAAATCAATATTTTCTTCTTTTGTCAGCGATTCGGGAGCCACATAAAGCAGTTTTGTCTTTCCTGTAAGAACATCTTTCTTAACCCTTGTGCTTTCCATTTTGGTAAGGGATGAATTGAGGAAGTGGGCAACCTCGTCGTCGGTGCTGAAATTCCTCATGGCATCGACCTGGTTTTTCATAAGCGCTATCAGCGGCGAAATAACAATGGCAGTTCCGGATTTCATCACTGCCGGGAGCTGGTAGCAAAGCGATTTCCCGCCTCCGGTGGGCATCAGCACAAAAGTATCGCGGCCGTTAAGGATATTCTTTATGATTGGTTCCTGAGTCCCCTTGAAAGTATCAAATCCAAAGTACCTCTTTAAATAATCATGTATTGTTGCATCATTAGTCATCTTACACCTCTCCTCTGATTATCATTCCTTCCTGAAGTCATGCACTCTCTAGTTTATATAAAGTTAAATATTTTATTAATCAAAGCGAATATTTAACACATATTTAATAAAAATGAAAAAAATCAAATCCCTTCTCCCTGTATTTACATAATTTCTTTGGTATTGTTTTGCAAAATAAGATTTATCATCTTTACAGCCTGTAAATTCAAAACAACTCCGGAAGTAAAATGGCCACGGAAAACAAGAAAAGCAGGAATCCCGAGGGAGAGATGTCGTTTCTCGAGCATCTTGAGGAATTGAGGTGGCATATTATCAGATCTGTCATTGCCATATTTGTGCTGATGATCATTGCCTTCATGTTCAAGAACGTGATATTTGACAAGATCATACTTGCTCCAAGGAGTCCTGAGTTTTTCACCAACCGGGTTCTGTGCCGGCTTGGTGAGATCGTTCATATAAATGCCTTGTGCATAAATACAGATCCTGCACTCCTGATCAGCATCAAGATGGCAGGGCAGATCACAACCCACATTACAGTGGCACTGGTGGCCGGACTAATACTGGCTTTCCCCTATGTGCTTTATGAATTCTGGAAGTTTTTCAGGCCGGCACTTCACAACAATGAGCAGCAGGTAGCCAAGGGCGGTGTATTTGTTACATCGATGCTTTTCTTTATGGGTGTCCTTTTCGGGTATTTTGCCCTTGCACCACTGTCGATCCACTTCCTCACAACTTACGAGGTAAGTCCTGAAGTAGTAAACCAGATCAACATACGTTCCTATATCGGGACTATAACCTCCATCTGTCTTGCCACAGGCCTGATCTTTGAGCTTCCTGTGATCACTTTTTTCCTTACGAAGGTAGGGCTGATCACCCCTGATTTTCTCAAGAAATACAGGAAGCACGCTATCCTTATCATTGTTGTCGTGGCGGCGATAATAACTCCTCCGGATGTATTTTCACAGATGCTGGTGTGTATTCCGCTTCTGATACTTTATGAAGTAGGAATAACCATCTCCAAACGTGTGGTGAAGCAAAAAGAGATGAAGCACAAGGAATTCATGGATGAGAATGCTTCCTGACATTAGCCTAATACCATCACTTGATGAAGCTCTACACTGATAACCTTGTAAAAAAATACCGCACCCGTACGGTTGTCGACCATGTATCGATCGAGGTGGAGCAGGGTGAGATTGTCGGTCTGCTTGGTCCCAACGGCGCCGGCAAGACAACATCCTTTTACATGATTGTAGGACTGATAAGGCCCCGGGAAGGAAGCATTTATCTTGAAGGAGAAAACATCACAACGCTTCCTGTTTACAAGAGGGCCCGCAAAGGCATAGGTTATCTTGCGCAGGAGCCGTCAGTTTTCAGGAACCTGTCGGTCGAGGACAATATCAAAGCAGTTCTTGAGATGTCGGGGCTTTCAAAGCCTGAACAGGCAGACCGGCTCGAAACCCTGCTCAATGAATTCGGACTGCAGAAAATAAGGAAAAGCAAGGGTATCCAGCTATCCGGGGGTGAAAGAAGACGTACCGAAATCGCCAGGGCTCTCTCCCTTAAGCCAAAATTCATCCTGCTCGACGAGCCTTTTGCAGGAGTCGATCCGATTGCCGTGGAAGATATCCAGGAAATAGTATCCAGGCTGAAGGATAAGAATATAGGGATAGTCATCACCGATCACAACGTTCATGAGACTCTTGCCATAACCGATCGTGCCTACCTTCTTTTCGAGGGCCGCATCCTCATGTCGGGCACCTCTGCCCAGCTTGCTGAGGATGAACATGTAAGAAAAGTTTACCTTGGCAAGAACTTCGAACTCCGCAAGTAACACCAACCCTTTGCAATAACAATTATTTTGTCTAATTTTGCGGGGATTTTTCCGCGGATGTGTCGTAATTGGTAGCCGAGCAAGACTTAGGATCTTGTGTCTTAATGACGTGGGGGTTCGAGTCCCTTCATCCGCACCAGAATACACCGCACGTAACGGTCATCAGAAAAGCGTTCCGGCGGTTTTTTTAAATATTCAATAAACAAATTAAAATGAACATCACCAGGGAGAACACTGACAATCTGAATGCCATCCTGAAAGTCGAGGTTGAAAAGAACGATTATGAAGGCAACGTTGAAAAGGTACTGAGAGATTACCGCAAGAAGGCCAATATCAAGGGATTTCGCCCGGGAATGGTGCCTTTCGGACTTATAAAGAAAATGTATGGCAGGGCCGTTCAGATTGACGAGATCAACAAGATTGTCACAGAAAACATCCAGAAATATCTTACTGATGAAAAGATAGAGATACTCGGAGATCCCCTGGCCCGTCCTGATGACAGCGAGAATATTGATTTCGACACGCAGGAATCATTTACCTTTTCTTTCGACCTGGGTCTTGCCCCGGTATTCGAGACCAAGCTCAGCAAGAAGAACAAGGTAACACTGTATGAGATAGAAGCCGACGATAAAATGAAAAATGACTATCTTGATAATTATACAAGGCGTTATGGTCGTTTTGAGAAAGCGGATGCTTCTGAAGAAAAGGACGTCCTCAAGGGAAGGATAGAAGTTCTCGATGAAAATAATAATCCAACGCCCGACGGTTTATTTGCCGACGATACCACCCTCTCGGTGGAGCTCGTAAAGGACAAGAAAATACAGAAGCAATTCATCGGCAGGAAGGAAAGTGATACAATCATTTTTAACCTTAGAAAGGCTTTCCCGAACGATTATGAGATTGCAGGACTTCTCAAGAGGAAAAAGGAAGAGATAGAAAAAACTGACGGCAACTTCATGTTTACAATAAATGAAATAACCCGTTTCAGGAAAGCCGAACTCGATCAGGAGCTTTTTGATCGTGTATACGGAGAGGGAGCAGTTAAATCGGAGGAAGAGTTTCGTAACCGGATAGATGAGGAAATTGCCGCCACCCTGCGCAATGAAAGCGAGTACAAGCTGTCGATGGATCTGAGGAAGCTTGCGATCGAGAAATCGGAATTCGAATTGCCGGAGGATTTCCTGAAAAGGTGGCTTCTGAAAGTCAATGAGAACAACACTGATGAACAGATTGAAAAGGAATTCGGCAACTTCGCACAGGATCTCAGGTGGCAGCTTGTCCGAAACAAGATCGCCAGGGACAATGAGATAAAAATTACTGCAGAGGAACTTCAGAAGGAAGCCGAAAACATTACCAGGCAGCAATTCAGGCAGTACGGGCTATTCTATGCCACCGACGAGCAGGTTGCAAATTATGCCAATGAAACGCTTAAGAGAGAGGAAGATGCAAAGCGTATTGCCGACAAGATAGTTGAGGAAAAAGTTATTCAGTCTCTGAAGGCTTTGGTCAAGCTCGAAACCAAAACGGTGACCACTGCCGAGTTCAATAAGCTTTTTGAATCGTAATCAATGCGTTACATTGAACTGCAATAATTTTCGTAACTTTGGGTTTTTAACAAAAAGACTTATACCATGAACATATCCGATGATTTTGGAAAATTTGCAGGAAGCAGGCGCGGAATAAGCAGCACTACCCTGCACAAATATGCTTCAGTAACCTCCAACAGCTATATATCCCCGACGATCATAGAAGAGCGCCAGCTGAACGTTGCCTCAATGGACGTGTTTTCGCGTCTTATGATGGACAGGATCATCTTTCTCGGACTTCCGATTGATGATTATGTGGCTAACATAATACAGGCCCAGCTGCTCTATCTCGATTCAGTCGATCCGGGAAAAGACATCCAGATATATTTTAATACACCGGGAGGATCAGTCAGCGCCGGACTTGGTATTTATGATACCATGCAATATATAACAGCCGATGTTGCAACCATTTGCACCGGTATGGCGGCGTCAATGGGAGCCGTTCTTCTCACAGCCGGAACAAAAGGCAAGAGATCGGCACTGAAACACTCCAGGATAATGATACACCAGCCAATGGGCGGATTTGAAGGACAGGCTTCCGACATAGAGATCCAGGCAAGAGAGATCTTAAAACTCAAGAAGGAACTGTATGAGATAATAGCCAATCATACCGGCAATCCTCTCGATAAAGTTGAAAAAGACTCTGACAGGGATCACTGGATGACATCCGCCGAGGCAAAAGAATACGGAATGATTGATGAAATTCTTCAGAAAAGCTATCATCAGAAATAATGGATAAGTGTTCATTTTGCGGCAGGACAAAAAAAGAGGTCAGCATACTTATAGCCGGTCTGGAAGGTCATATCTGTGACCATTGCATTGAGCAGGCTTACGGTATTATGAATGAGGAACTGGGCACAAAAAAAAGCTTCAGCTTCGACACTGTAAATCTTCTGAAACCTGCTGAAATAAAACATTTTCTCGACCAGTATGTGATCGGCCAGGACATGGCCAAAAAAATAATTTCGGTAGCTGTCTACAACCATTACAAGAGGTTGATGCAGAAGCCCGACGCTGAAGACATTGAGATTGAAAAATCGAATATCATTCTTGTCGGTGAAACCGGAACAGGTAAAACCCTGCTTGCAAGAACGGTTGCGAAGATGCTTCATGTTCCCTTTACCATTGTCGATGCAACGGTACTTACCGAAGCAGGGTATGTGGGCGAAGACATTGAAAGCCTTCTTACCCGTCTTCTCCAGAATGCCGATTATGATGTAAAGGCTGCTGAAAAGGGAATCGTATTCATTGATGAGATAGATAAAATAGCCCGTAAAGGAGACAATCCGTCAATTACCAGGGACGTATCGGGCGAAGGTGTTCAGCAGGGTCTGCTCAAGCTACTCGAAGGATCAGTAGTAAACGTGCCCCCCCAGGGCGGAAGGAAGCACCCCGAGCAGAAAATGATACCTGTCGATACCAGGAATATACTTTTCATATGCGGCGGGGCCTTCGAAGGCATTGAAAGGAAAATAGCCCAGAGGCTGAATACCCAGGTTGTTGGATACGGGGCCTCCAAGCACAGGGACAGGATCGACAAGGACAACCTTTTGCAGTACATTGCTCCCCAGGACCTCAGAGCATACGGGCTTATCCCAGAGATCATCGGAAGACTGCCGGTACTTACTCACCTGAATCCCCTTGACAGGGATGCGTTAAGGGCTATCCTTACCGAGCCAAAAAATGCACTTGTCAAACAATACATCAAGCTTTTTAAGATGGACGGGATCGACCTTACCTTCGGAAAAGGAGTTCTCGATTTCATTGTCGACAAGGCAATTGAATTCAAGCTTGGCGCACGCGGACTGAGATCGATATGCGAAGCCATAATGCTTGATGCAATGTTCGAGTCGCCTTCTGCCGGGACCAAAGAGCTTGTCATTACCACCGACTATGCGGTTCGCAAGCTTGAGAGGATCGACATGAAGGTTCTCAGGGCATCATAAGGCCCTGCGGTCTTTTTTCCTCTCATAAATCACATAGGTATAGGGTAACGCCTTTTCATCCGTGGATATGCATTCCCGGCTGTCAACCACTTTCCACCTGCGCCTGTCGATTCGCGGGAACCACACATCGGCATCAGCATTCCGGTGGACATGAGTTATATATAACCTGTCGGCAACCGGCATGAACTGCCTGTAAATACTTCCACCTCCGATCACGAAGATCTCCTGTCCGGAGTCACATTTGGAAACAGCATCCTCTATTGAATATGCTGTCATTGTACAATCGATGCATTCACCCGGAACATCCGTTATAACAATGTTATAACGTCCCGGAAGAGGTTTTTTTGGCAGCGATTCCCAGGTTCTCCTGCCCATAATAACGCACTTGCCCATGGTTAGTTCCTTAAACCTCTTAAGGTCTTCGGGTATATGCCACAGAAGTTCGTTCTCCCTTCCTATTCCCCAGTCGTCGGATACTGCTGCAATTATTGATATCATAATATTTTCTTCAAACGGAAATATCACCCTTTATATGGGGGTGGGCCGTATAACCTGACAGTTCAAAATCCTCGTACCTGAAATGGTCAATGTCGGTCACGGCCGGGTTCAGTTTCATTATGGGAAGAGGGTAAGGTTCCCTGGTTAGTTGCAGCTTTACCTGGTCGACATGATTCAGATAAATGTGTGCATCGCCAAGTGTGTGGATAAATTCGCCCGGCTTAAGGGAAGTTACCTGTGCAATCATAAGTGTAAGAAGCGCATAGGAGGCGATATTGAACGGAACCCCCAGGAAAATGTCACAACTTCTCTGGTAGAGCTGGCACGACAGCTGGCCGTCGGCCACATAGAACTGGAAAAGAATATGGCATGGGGGCAGGGCCATCTTTTCTATCTCTCCTGGGTTCCAGGCGCTGACTATATGCCGGCGCGAATCGGGATTATCCTTTATTGACCTTATTACATTTGCAAGCTGGTCGATATTCCGGCCTCCTGCCGAGGGCCATGAACGCCACTGGTACCCATAAATTGGTCCGAGGTTTCCGTCGGCATCAGCCCATTCATCCCAGATTTTTACGCCGTTCTCCTTAAGATAAGCTGTATTGGTACTGCCCGAGATGAACCAGAGAAGCTCATGCATAATGGATTTCAGATGAAGCTTCTTTGTAGTCATAACCGGAAATCCGTCACTGAGGTTGAACCTCATCTGGTACCCGAAAACGCTAAGTGTTCCCGTTCCCGTTCTGTCGGCCTTCCTCGTACCGTTCTTAAGTACATGATCGAGGAGATCGAGGTATTGCTTCATAGGCTTTCTTCTGACAACTATTTTGGTGATATACGTGCCACCCATCCGCCTCCGGGAGCAAGTGTGACTTTCAATTTATCGCCCGATCTTACACTCTTTGCAACATGCTTGTAATCCTGGGCATGTTTGTCAGCGTTGATCCCATCCTGAAATATATCCATTTCATAATCGCCGGCAGGCAGGAAAGAAAGATCGAGATCGAGCTGACGGGGATTCCAGTCGGTCAGGCCTCCCACAAACCACTCGTTGCCTGAGCGGCGGGCAAGGAGGAGGTAGTCACCGGTTTTTGCATCCAGGACCTTAATATCATCCCACACAACGGGTACTTTTACAATGAAGTCGGTACATTCCTGTTCCTTCATATAGTTTGAAGGACTGTCGGAAAGCATCTGAAGAGGGCTTTCAAAAACAACATACAATGCCATCTGGTGAACTCTTGTTCCCTGGCTGGCCGGTCGTGTGAATAGCGGATTGAAGTTGGCCCTGTCCATATTGACCATTGCTCCCGGAGTATAATCCATCGGCCCAGCCACCATTCGTGTGAATGGAAGTATAACATTGTGTTCAGGGGTGATTGTACTTTCCCATTTTGAGTTTTCCATACCCCGTACTCCTTCCCTTGTAAGCGCATTGGGATAGGTTCTCTGAAGGCCGTCAGGCTTATACGCTCCGTGGAAATCGATCAGGAGCTTGTGTTCTGCCGTTTTGCGGGCTGCCTCATAATAGAAATTCACTATTTTCTGGTCGTCCCTCTGCATGAAATCGACCTTGACACCTTTCACCCCCCACTTTTCATAAAGGGCAACAGCCTCATCAAGATCATCCCAGAAGGTTTTCCAGACTACCCAGAGGATCACCCCTACATTTTTCCCGGCTGCATATTCGCAAAGCAAGGGTACATCTATCTCCGGTATTGATTCAAGCACTGATCCGCCTATTTTGTACCATCCCTCATCGAGGACGATATATTCAATCCCGTTCCTTGAAGCAAAATCAATATAATATTTATAGGTATCATTGTTGATTCCCGATTTGAAATCTACTCCGTAAATATTGCAGGCATTCCACCAGTCCCAGGCCACTTTCCCCGGTTTTATCCATCCGGTATCTTCTACTCTGTTTGGAGCTCCAAGCCTGAACACCATATCGCTTTCAACAAGCTGGCCGTCGTTTCCCGCGATAATGAACACCCTCCATGGGAAAGTCCTGGTACCTTTGGTTTTAGCAATATAATCCTTTGTTTCAGTAACATAAAAATTCCGGTCGGAGAAAAGTCTTTCCGCATCAGGGTATCCTGGCTGCACCCCTGTAATGATTCCTGGTCCGGCGCCTCTTATCCACATCCCCGGATAGTCTTCAATGTCAGCTTCGGTGAAAAGCACGTTTACACCGTTTGCCTTGAAAAGGGCGGGAAGGCTTGCCAGATGTTTATTTGCTATTGTATCCAGCGATGCAGGGATGAACACCCTTTCGTTATGCGACATGAATCTTTCCTCGAGCGGATACCATGCCGTAGAGCCTTCCGGGAACCGGAGATCAGTAATCTCATTCTTTACCACAATTTCATCTTTCAGAGCTGTTTCATACCTGTAGGCAACTCCGTCGTTGTAAGCCCTGAACTGTATTGAGAATCCCGATCTGAACGAGAGCAGAAGCGTATTGCCGTTATCCGGTGATTTCGATCTCTTGTATGCAACAACAGGTTCAAGTACCTGGCTGACCGAACCCGGCATTGCCCTTCTCAGCCTTTCATTCTGACCGAGTGTACGTCCATCACCCAGGACCATACCCGTCGTGGCTGATGAAATGACCTGCTTACTGTCATAGGAAGCGGACCAGTTTATTTCGGTTCCGACGGAAACGGTCACTACTATCTTACCGTCGGGAGATGCAACCTTGTAATCCTTTGACCACGTCAGTCCCGATGCAATAACAAGCAATGCAATAACTAGCAAACTTTTCTTCATGATATTTATTTTTAGTTGAATATACATTTAAACAATGGATGAAGCGCAGGCGGCTACCTGGTCTTTTTCTTTCGCTTCTCGATTTCGTCCCTGATTGAAGCAGCCTTTTCATAGTCTTCGGTTTTGACAGCTTCATCGATCATCTTGTAAAGTTCCTCGTCGGAATAGGTATCATAATTTGAACCCTCAGATTCAAAAAGGGTATCGGAATCATTTTCAGTTTCGGGCCCGGATTCTGCCGGTGTTACCGTGATGCCAGCCTTTTCAAGGATCTCTTCGGTAATATATATCGGGCATCCGAAACGCAGAGCGAGAGCCACCGCATCCGAAGTCCGGCTGTCGATTGATATTTCTTTTTCGCCGTTGTTACAAAGAAGTCTTGAATAGAAGACACCTTCCTCCAGCTTGTAGATCATCACCTCGATAACGGAGATATTAAATTCGGAAGCAAAATTCCTGAAAAGATCATGAGTCAGGGGACGTGGCGGATCGAGATTCTCCAGTTTTATTACAATTGCCTGGGCTTCAAAGCCTCCGATTATTATGGGAACCCTGCGTTCACCATTTTCTTCAACCAGGATAAGAGCATATGCCCCTGACTGGGTCTGACTGTAGGAAATCCCTAGTACCTTCAGCTTTACTCTCTTCATATCAAACAATTAGAAACCAAAGGAATATATGCCTCCCGGGTTGTGTCAGACAAATATAAAGATTAAAGCAGTAAGACAAATGCCTGCAATGTTCTTTTTTTCAACAGGAATGCCCGCCTGTGGCTGCAATTCAGTATGAATCTTTTAATTCGGGATAAAAATTAATAGTGCATGATTGACGGATTAATCATTTTGTATATCTTTGCAGTCCGAATTTGAATAATCCTGGCTGGCCAGGCAAAGTTGCATGAAGTATAACATGCACGCCACCCGGAGTCACTTAAAAAAAGTTTAACAGATGTACGCGATCGTTGAAATTGCCGGTCAGCAATTTAAGGTAGAAGAAGGAAAAAGGATTTTTGTCCACCGCCTTGAAGCAGAAAAGGACGCCATTATTGAATTTGACAGGGTACTGCTTGTTGAAAACAACGACAAGGTGCTTGTTGGCGAGCCTGTAATAGAGAATTTTGTTGTTGAAGGAAAGGTGCTTGATCATGTTAAGGGCGACAAGGTTATCGTTTTCAAGAAGAAAAGGAAAAAAGGCTACAGGGTTAAGAACGGGCACCGCCAGTTTTTCTCGGAAATAGAGGTAACAGGCATCGGAGAAAAGGGAAGCATTGTAAGAAAAGAAGCTCCCAAAAAGGAAAAAGTAAAGAAAGCAGCTGAGCCGGAACCTGAAGTTGCAGTTGCAGAGGAAAAGCCTAAGGAAAAGAAGACGACAGCCAGAAAGACCGCACCCAGGGCTGAGAAACCAGAACCGAAGGAAAAAAAGGCAGCAGCAAAGAAACCTGCTGTGAAAAAAACTTCAAAGAAAAAGGAATAAAAGGTTATAAAGATTTAAATATTATATAGTTATGGCACATAAGAAAGGAGCGGGCAGTTCACGTAACGGACGCGACTCAGAAAGCAAGCGACTCGGCGTCAAGCTCTTCGGAGGCCAGATGGCCAAAGCAGGCAATATCATTGTTCGCCAGAGGGGTACAAAGCATAATGCCGGGCTCAACGTAGGTATCGGCCGCGACCACACCCTTTTTGCATTAAAGGATGGCGAGATTGAATTCAGAAAGAAAAAAGACAACAAGATTTTCGTATCGGTAAAACCGGTTTCTGAATAACAGTGTCTTAAGAATTCGAGACTCCCGAAATTCTTTTCCTCAGGGGAAAGCATTCCCGGGAGTTTTTATATTTTTGATGCAGGCTTTCCGGCCTGCTTTTTTTTATTAATACAACAACAAAATGCTTACGATAAACCTAATCCGGGAAAACAAGGACTTCATCATTGAACGACTCAGGATAAAGAATTTCGATGCCGGCGAAACGGTCTCTAAAATCCTTGAACTCGACCAGACACGTCGTGAAATCCAGTCGAGGTGCGACCAGATGCAGGGCGACATGAACCGGATATCGAAGGAGATAGGAAGCATGATGAAGGAAGGCAGGAAGGATGAGGCGGCTCAGGCAAAGGAAAAGACCTACTCGCTTAAGGAAGAGATCAGGTCGCTGTCGGAGCAGCTTTCGACCCTGGAAAACGAGGTGAAGACCGAGATCATAAAGCTGCCGAACCTCCCTCACAGCCTTGTTGCGCCCGGTTATGGAGCAGACGATAATGTAAAGGTCCGTGAAGGCGGTGTTGTACCGGTTCTTCCCGATTCCGCTTTGTCGCACTGGGATCTTATAAAGAAGTACGACATAATTGATTTCGACCTTGGCATAAAGCTTACCGGAGCAGGGTTTCCGGTATACAAGGGCAAGGGCGCCAGGCTGGAGAGGTCGCTTATTTCTTTCTTCCTCGATGAGGCGGTAAAAGCAGGATACACTGAGCTGATGCCTCCGATACTCGTAAATGAGGATTCAGGTTTCGGAACCGGGCAGCTGCCCGATAAGGAAGGTCAGATGTATCACGTAAGCCTTGATAACTTTTACCTTATCCCCACGGCCGAGGTTCCCGTAACAAACATTTACAGGGATGTCATCCTCGACGGAGAGGATCTGCCTGTAAAAAATGTTGCCTATACTCCCTGCTTCAGAAGGGAGGCCGGTTCGTGGGGTGCTCATGTAAGGGGTCTCAACAGGCTTCACCAGTTCGACAAGGTGGAAATAGTTCAGATAGCTCATCCCGATAACTCATATGAATGCCTCGGCCAGATGGTTAACCATGTTGAAAGCCTTGTTTCGAAGCTTGAGCTCCCCTACCGCATCCTGAGACTTTGCGGAGGCGACATGTCCTTTACCTCTGCCATGACCTACGATTTTGAAGTATGGTCGGCCGCCCAGAAAAGATGGCTGGAAGTGAGTTCTGTCTCCAATTTCGAGTCGTTCCAGGCAAACAGGCTCAAATGCCGTTTCAGGGAAAAAGGCGAGAAGCAGAACAGGCTTGTCCATACCCTTAACGGCAGCGCCCTCGCTCTGCCAAGGATTGTGGCTGCCCTTCTGGAAAACAATCAGACTGACAGGGGAATTATCATTCCTGAAATTCTCAGGCCCTATACCGGTTTCGACATCATGGACTGATAACCGGCATTCTTACTTTTCCTGTTTCCGGATTTTAAAGCGTCCGTAAATGTATAACAATACTTCACGACGGAAAGAATGACCAAGACCCGTTTATCGTACATATATGCCGGAACGGCTATACTTTTCTGGTCTACAATCCCGACCGCATTCAAGATATGTCTTGGTGAGATGCCGATTATCCACATGCTATCAATAGCATCTTTTACATCTGCACTGGCTCTGCTGGGCATAATCATTGCAGAGAAAAAAACAAGTCTTCTCAGGGCATCCTCTCCTTCCGACCTTCTGAGATCTGCGGTTATGGGACTGATGAACCCTTTCATATATTATTTTATCCTCCTTCGGGCATATCAACTGCTTCCAGCCCAGGTGGCCCAGCCCCTGAACATGATATGGCCCATAATCCTTGTATTCCTTTCAGTGCCCATCCTTAAGCAAAAGATTGCCGCCAGGAGTTTCGTGGCCCTTTTCATTTCCTTTCTCGGAGTGTACGTAATATCGTCGCAGGGAAACCTGTTCAGCCACAACCGTGCCGATACTGCCGGGGTGTTGCTGGCAACAGGCAGTTCGGTATTCTGGGCCCTCTATTTTATTCTGAATGTACGTGACAGGAGAGACGAGGCAATAAAGCTATTTCTGAATTTCCTGAGCGCTTCCGTATATCTGGCTGTTACAATGGCAGTAACCGGCAACTGGCCGGAAAGCATAAGCCTGAGAGGTTGGTCATCAGCAATTTACATAGGTTTTTTCGAGATGGGCATCACCTTTTTCTTCTGGCTTAAGGCCCTTCAGCTTGCCCCCTCGACCGACAAGGTAAGCAACCTGGTTTACCTGGCTCCCTTTCTTTCACTGATATTTGTGAATTTCATTCTTCACGAGCCGCTATATTTAACGACTCCTGCAGGTCTGTTGCTCATAGTAGCCGGAATATTGATCCAGAACAAAAAACGAAAAAATAAAAAAAAGGAATAAGAGTGAAAAAGACCATAAAGGAAAGGATCATACTTGGGATTGACCCCGGTACAACTATTACCGGCTATGGAATAATCAGGATTTCGGGCCGCGAACCAGAACTGATAACCATAGGTTCGATCGATCTTTCCAAGTATGATGACCATTTCCTTAAAATCAGGCATATTTTTGAACGCACCATTGGAATTATCGAGGAGTATCATCCCGATGAACTTGCCATAGAGGCCCCATTCTATGGGAAGAATGTGCAGTCGATGCTGAAGCTGGGCAGGGCTCAGGGTGCAGCAATAGCTGCAGCCCTCAGCCGTTCGGTACCGGTCTTCGAATATGCACCACGAAAGATCAAAATGTCGATAACGGGAAGAGGATCAGCCTCAAAGGAACAGGTCGCATCGATGCTGATGAAGATCCTTAATTTCAATAAGATAGAAGTAAAACTTGACGCCACCGACGGTCTTGCAGCAGCCTTGTGTCATTACTTTCAGACTAACAATCCGGCTGCCGGGAAGAGCTTCAGCAGCTGGAAAGATTTCATCAGCAAGAATCCCCGAAGGATCAAGAAACAATAGATCCTCATATAACCGAGAACGCAAGGGCGGCAACACTTACCTTTGTATTTCCCGCTTTCAGTATTTCTTCTGCGCATGCCTCGATAGTTGATCCGGTCGTTATTACATCATCAACTATCAGTATATGCTTTCCTTCGATCCCTGCTTTGTCGCTTACCCTGAAGATGTCGTTGACGTTGATCCACCTTTCGTATCTGGATTTCCTTGTCTGGGTGGAAGTGACGGTTGTCCTTTTCAATATTCCAGTATTGACAGGTATGCCGGTAGCTTCTGAGATACCCCGTGAGATCAATTCACTCTGATTATAACCTCTCTGACGCACCTTTGAAGGATGAAGGGGCACCGGAATCATCAGGTCGATCCCATTCAGGAATACTGAGTTTTTAAGTGAGTTCCCATAAATCCTTCCCAGCTCCATACCCGTTTCAGCGGCTCCACTGTATTTCAGGTGGTGGATCATCCTTCTTATCCTGCTGTCGCGGGTATAGTATGAAAATGCGGCAGCCCGTTCAACGGAGCATCTGCCCCAAAAGAGTTTTTCAACGGGATTGTCAGGCATCAGATGGAAATTGGTCCGGGGAATCAGTACATAGCATTCGGTACAAATGACCTTTTCATTCCTCAGCAGCTGATTGCCGCATCCATGGCAAAGCCTGGGGAAAAGAAGACTTATGACGTCATCCCACAGATCGTACAGGTAATTCATGCAGCGGGCAGAATTGTACCCGTAAAGTTAACAAATGAAATAAAAGGATAAAAGGATCCGGAGCAAAATCAGATTATCACCTTTTCTCTGATCCTGAGTGCTGTTTTTTCAAATTCCTCAGGTGTCATTTTCAACTTGGGATTTTTGAAGTTAAGGTCCGAAATGGAGTTGATGGGTACCAGGTGGATATGTGTATGGGGCACTTCGAGGCCCACAACAGCTACTCCAATCCTGGCGCAGGGAACTGCCTTTTCGATTCCAAGAGCTACCTTCTTTGAGAAAAGCATCAGTCCTGACAGATCATCGTCGCTCAGGTCAAAAATATAGTCAGTTTCCTTTTTCGGAACCACCAGTGTATGACCGGCCATTAGCGGATTGATATCCAGAAAAGCAAAATATTTGTCATCTTCGGCTATCTTGTAGCATGGGATCTCGCCTTTGATTATTTTGGTGAATATGGTTGGCATACTACATTAATTTTTTCAGGATATTGTAAGTATTTCAAAAGGTATTACACCGGAGGGCACCTTAATGTCGACAGTTTCACCCACCTTTTTGCCTATAAGTCCCATCGCAATCGGAGAATTGACTGCAATTTTCCCCAGTTTCAGATTAGCCTCGCTTTCCGGAACTATCTGGTACTCCATAACATGATTATTGGTCCTGTTTTTGATCTTCACCCTGTTAAGGATCCTTACTGTTGAAGTATCGATTTTTGATTCATCGATTACCCTTGAACGCGAAAGAATATCCTCAAGGCGTGATATTTTCATCTCAAGCATTCCCTGGGCCTCTTTTGCAGCAGCATATTCTGCATTTTCTGAAAGGTCTCCCTTGTCCCTCGCTTCGGCGATCATCCTGGAGATTTTCGGTCTTTCAACAAGCCTGAGCTCATCAATCTCCTCTTTGAGCTTATGAAGACCCTCTTCCGTTATGTATACAATATCTGACATCACCTATCTTACATTTAAAAAACAAGAAGAATCCCGGGAATCCCGGAACTCTTCAGTAACAAATATAATAAACCTTCAAAGAATTTCCAAAAAAAAGAAGGTTAAAACAGGTATAAAACAAGTATTTAACTAAGGTTGCCGGTTGCTGGTTGCTGGTTGCTTGTTATATCTCATTGATTACCCATGAATTATGAGTTTATCCCACCAATAATTCCAATATCACCTGATGTTTTATTGCCCTCATCATCAATCAACTGGCAACCACTACCAGGTTAATGGCACCCGGTTTGCAGTTGGCAGCAGGGCATCAAAGCGTGATCCGACCAGTAACCAGCAACAAGCAACAAGCAACCAGCACCTTCTTCAAAACAAACCTTTACCTGTATTTCCTTCCGGCTTTTTTCTCTTCGGCAGCCACCTTTTTCTTTTTCTCCCTGTATTTCAGGTCAGCTTCCTTACGGTTTGCCACAATTCGTTCACGGACTTCGGGCGACTGTATTTCAAATGCCCTTTTTCTTTCACTTTTCACAAATTCGGCATACTCTTTCTTTAGTTTCTTCTGGTTTGCTTCCTGCTTTTTCTTTGCCCTCACCACGCTTGGAGATTCCCTGTATTTCACCCGTTTGGTGTTAAGGCTTTTACCGAATAGTTCCCTTTCGGGATTCCGGATGCTTCTTTTGTATCTTTGTGCGTCAGACACCTGAATAGTCAGGAAGAGTATAAAAAAAACCGACAACAGTTTTTTGAATGACAAAATTTCCATTTTCCGGCCGTTTTTTTTAAAAACACCTCAAATTTGCTCAATTGAAAACTCTAATGTTAATTTTGTGCCGTTATTTTATAACGTAAAATTCTGTTATGGCATATCCGAGGCTGTTATTTTTTATCCACTTCCTGTCAGCATTGCTTGTCGTATCCTCATGCAGCAATGAGAATGATGACGTTATACCCGATGTTTACGTCGATTTCACCATTGATCTGATGGACCCTCAGTTTTCCAGCCTTCTGGTGATCGGGGTATCTGATACGGTCGACGCCTCAACCAACAACTGGGGATTCAGGTCTGCCGGTTATGATGACAATGGGATTATCATTTACAGCGGACCGGATGACTATTATGCCTTTGACAGGACCTGTCCACACGATTTTGCGTCAAGCGGTCTCAGTGTAAAGGTGGTTCCCGACATGGCTACATTTGCCGAATGCCCTCATTGCGGAACCAGGTATGCGCTTTCCGCATACGGAACGCCATTGTCAGGTCCGGGTAAATATCCCTTAAAAAACTATGTTACGAGCTTTGAAGATTCACGCTATATAACAGTCTGGAACGGTCGGAGTAAGTAGTCTGCTCCCTGCTTCCCTCTCATCTCAATACCTGTAATGTTCGGGCTTGAAGGGTCCATTACGGTCAACTCCGATATAGTTGGCCTGCTCCGCTGATAGCCTGGTCAGTTTTACTCCCAGCTGATCGAGGTGAAGCCTGGCAACCTCCTCGTCGAGATGTTTGGGAAGTCTGTATACTCCTGTCTCATAAGGTTTTGTCCAGAGCTCAATCTGGGCAAGGGTTTGATTGCTGAATGAGTTGCTCATCACGAATGAAGGATGGCCGGTTGCACAACCCAGGTTTACAAGCCTGCCTTCAGCCAGCAGGAAGATCTCATGTCCGTCGGCGAACACGTACTTGTCGACCTGAGGTTTGATGTTCACCCTCCTGGTCCCCTTCATTTCGTTAAGCAGGTCCACCTGGATCTCATTATCAAAATGCCCTATATTGCAAACTATTGCCTGATCCTTCATTCTGTTCATGTGGTCGATTGTTATTACGTCCCTGTTGCCGGTTGCCGTTACGTAAATATTTCCTTCAGCCAGTGAGTCCTCAACCGTTTTTACCTCGAATCCTTCCATTGAGGCCTGAAGGGCGCATATTGGATCGATTTCTGTTATGATAACCCTTGCCCCGTACGCCCTCATTGATTTTGCGCATCCTTTGCCAACATCGCCGTAACCGCAGACCACAACGACCTTGCCGGCAATCATTACATCGAGGGCTCTCTTGAGACCGTCGGCCAGCGATTCGCGGCATCCGTAAAGGTTGTCGAATTTTGATTTGGTAACAGAATCGTTCACATTGATAGAGGGAGCAAGAAGCTCACCCTTTTCCATCATCTGGTACAACCGGTGAACCCCGGTGGTGGTTTCCTCCGAAATACCCTTCAGCTCGCTGACAGCCCTGTGCCATTTGCCCGGATCCTCTTTCCGGATCTCCCTGAGTGTCTCAAAGATGATCCCCTCTTCCCTGCTTGATGGTTTGGCGTCGAGTATGCCCGGATCATTCTCAGCCTTATATCCCAGATGGACAAGAAGTGAGGCATCACCGCCGTCATCAACGATCAGGTTGGGGCCCTTTCCGCCGGGAAAAGAAAGTGCCTGAGCTGTAAAACGCCAGTATTCCTCCAATGATTCACCCTTGAAAGCAAAGACAGGGATTCCCCTTTCTGCAATAGCTGCCGCAGCATGATCCTGTGTGGAAAATATGTTGCAGCTGGCCCACCTTACATCCGCTCCGAGCTCAGCAAGAGTCTCGATAAGAACGGCTGTCTGGATTGTCATATGAAGCGAGCCTGTAATCCTTGCTCCCTTCAGGGGCTTTTGAGAGGAATACTTCTTCCTTATTGCCAGCAATCCCGGCATCTCCTTTTCAGCAATCTCGATTTCCTTTCTTCCGAAAGCAGCCAGGGAAATATCCTTAACCCGGTAATTTTCAATTGTAACCATCTGGTTCATTAATTCGGTTTTTTATGATTCGGCGCAAAGTTAACAATAAAATCAATGAGGTTGTTCATGTCAGCAGTCTCAATGACTCAATCCTGTCGAGTTTCATCTGAGATGCAAGCTGCTCAAGGTTTTCAAACTTTTTTTCGTCCCTGAGGCGGTACCTGAAAACCACTTTGACCTTCTTTCCGTAAAGGTCTCCGCTGAAATCGAAGATATGAACCTCAACTGTTCTGATCTTCCTGTCACTGTTCACTGTCGGGTTCATCCCTATGCTGAGCATGCCCTTGTATTTAACATTATCCATATGAACCTCAACGGCATATACTCCGTCTGCCGGTACCAGTTTATTAATAGGGGGATTCAGGTTTGCAGTCGGGAATCCAAGTGAATGGCCCAGCTTGTTTCCCGGTACTACCGTTCCCGTCAGGGAATAGGAGTACCCGAGACAGGTATTTGCCGTTTCCAGCCTGCCGTCAAGAAGGGCATTACGTATTGTTGTTGAGCTTATAATACCATCCGGGCCGCTGACGCCCTGAACCTGTTCGGCATCCAGGCCGTGAAGCCTGGCATGGCGGCTTATACTTTCAAAGCCGGCATCCCTTCCTTTTCCGAAATGGTTGTCATATCCCACAAGCAGAAATCCTGCTCCAATCCTGCCGACAAGAATTTCTCTTATGAACTGCCCTGCTTCCATGGAGGCAAGTTCCCTTGTAAATGGCATGATCAGCAGATGATCGATTCCTGATTTTTCAAGAAGCTCAACTTTCTCTTCAGGAGTAGAAAGGAAGGAGAGCTTGCTTTTTGATCCGGGAAGCACAAGTTTCGGATGCGGGTTGAAGGTGATGACCATTGAATTTCTGCCGGCATCATATGCTTTCAGTACCAGCTGATCAAGAAGGGCCCTGTGTCCCAGGTGGACTCCGTCAAAAACCCCGACCGTCACGAAGGGACTGATCAGAGAAGGGTAACTGTTTCCGTCATAAATGATCATAGTAATTCATCTATACCCCGGCAAAAATAAGAAAGCCTTTTAATCCGGGATAAATAAGTGATTTAGATTTTGTATTTTTATAGAGACTATCCCATAATTAACTGCCATGAATCCTGTTGGTTTTTACTCGTCTGATCCCTGGCTTGAGCCCTTCAGTGGAATTATTGAGAGCCGGATAAAAAAATGTCTGGCGAAAGAAGCTGAGCTTGCCGGTGACAGCAGGCTTATGGAATTTGCTATGGGGCATTTCTATTACGGGCTTCACCGCATCAGCGACGGTTGGGTATTCAGGGAATACGCTCCGAACGCTGAAAAGATTTTCCTTACAGGAGTTTTCAGCGACTGGAAGGAAAAGTCCGCCTACAGGATGAACAGGATAAACCAGTATGGGGACTGGGAGATAATATTGCCATTCAGCTCGCTAACACACGGTGACCTGTACAAGCTTTCCGTTCATTGGGACGGAGGCGGGGGCGAAAGAATACCCTCCTATGCAACCAGGCTGGTACAGGATGATGCCACGAAGATTTTCTCAGCCCAGGTTTGGTGCCCTGAAAAAGAATATGAATGGAAGACAGGGGATTTCAAACCCGTATCAACCGCTCCTGTAATCTATGAGGCTCATATCGGAATGTCGACTCCTCATGAGAAAGTTGGTACTTATCGTGAATTCACTGAAAATGTTCTTCCGGTCATTGCGGGCTCGGGTTATAACACCATTCAGCTGATGGCAATACAGGAACACCCCTTTTACGGATCGTTCGGCTACCATGTATCAAGTTTCTTTGCTGCCTCATCGCGTTTCGGAACGCCCGAAGAGCTGAAGGAACTTATCGACAGAGCCCATGAATCGGGAATAAGGGTTATAATGGACCTGGTCCACTCCCATTCAGTGAAAAATGTTGTTGAAGGGCTGGGGCTGTTTGACGGATCACCCGGGTTGTATTTTCACACCGGGGCAAGGAGGAACCACATAGCATGGGATTCACTTTGCTTTGATTACGGGAAGGACAACGTACTTCATTTTCTTCTTTCCAACTGCAGGTACTGGCTTGAGGAATACAAGTTCGACGGTTTCAGGTTCGATGGCGTCACGAGCATGATCTACTACAACCACGGCCTCGAGAAGAATTTCACCAGGTATGAGGATTACTTCGACGGAGGCCAGGATGAGGATGCCCTGGCTTATCTGTATCTTGCCAATAAGACCATACATCAGTTCAGACCTGAATCGCTTACCGTAGCCGAGGAGATGAGCGGTATGCCCGGCATTGCAGCTCCATGTTCCGAAAAAGGCTTTGGTTTCGACTACAGGCTCTCGATGGGGGTACCCGACTACTGGATCAAACTTGTAAAGGACACGCCTGATGAGAATTGGGATATGGGTCAGCTGATACATGAGTTAAGCCAGCACCGGCCCGAAGAAAAGATAGTATCCTACTGTGAATCTCACGACCAGGCTCTCGTAGGCGATAAAACCCTCATATTCAGAATGATTGATGCTGAGATGTATACGGGGATGTCAAAATCATATCACAGCCTGACCCTCGATCGCGGAATAGCCCTCCACAAGATGATCAGGCTTATCACCTTCTGCGCATCAGGGGGCGGTTACCTGAACTTCATGGGCAATGAGTTCGGCCATCCGGAATGGATCGATTTCCCCCGCGAAGGAAACAACTGGAGTTACAAGTATGCCAGGAGGCAATGGCATCTTGCCATGAATGAAGACCTGAAATACTCGTTCCTGATGAAATTCGACAATGCAATGGTGAATCTGCACAGGGAATTCAGGCTTCTTGATGACAGGTATGTGAACAGGATCTATGAAAACAATTACGACAAGGTCGTTGCCTTCACAAGAGGGGAGTTCCTGTTGGTTTTCAATTTCCATCCGAACATGTCATTCACCGAATACGGCATACCTGTCAAGGGGAAATTCCGGATAGTAGTGGATACAGACGATCCCGAATTCGGCGGATTCGACCGGTTAAGAAGGAATGTCAGCTATACATCAATAAGAAAAACGCAAAGACAGACACTCGACCAGCCTTTCTATCTGTATCTGTATCTGCCTTCACGAACCGGACTCGTTCTCAGGAATGAGCCCATAAAGAGGGCTACCGATATCTAATCGATCCACCTGAGCAGGTAGAAATCCTGCTTATGCGGAAGGTCCTTGTGTTTCGGATAAATTCTTATACCGTAAAAGAAGGTACCGGCTTTTTCAGGCACCAAGTTTGCCCTGTAAAGGCATTTCCCGTTTTTGCTGCTGACCAGTTTGAACTCCTGGCTGTCAACAAATTCATATTCCCCGTTCTTGTTGAGATGGGTGAAAACGAATTCCACGCCAACATTTTCCTTTGGTATCTTCTTTATATCCAACGCTATCTCAGCCCTGTAATCATGTCCGGAATGGTATACATTTTCATGAGGCTGTTCGAAGCTGTAATTAAGGACTTCGATATTGTCCCATTCCTGCCGCATGGTGTTCTTCCAGTCAGCCAGCTCCTTGGCTTTTTCAAAATCATTGGAGCTAAGATACTTGCTTCTCGGCCAGAGCTTCAGGTAGTACCTTTCGAGATAATCATCAAGCATCCTGCGCATTGTGAATTCAGGCGCGATCTTCACCATAGTGTTCTTGATATGGCTGATCCACTCTACCGGGACGCCTGTTTCATCCAGGTTATAATATGCGGGAATGATTTCATATTCCAGCATATTGTATATGGTTTCTGCATCAATGTCATCCTGAAGATCCTGGTTAGTGAAGGATCTTTTCTTGGGAAGAGCCCAGCCTGCATATGCACGGTAACCCTCAACCCACCAGCCGTCGAGAACGCTGAAATGTATGGTGCCGTTCATTACAGCCTTTTCCCCGCTGGTGCCTGAAGCTTCAAGCGGACGGGTGGGAGTATTGAGCCAGATATCGACACCCCGGACAAGCTGTTTTGCAAGTTCAATGTCATAATTTTCAAGGAAGATAACCTTTCCTGTAAACTGCGGCATCTGTGATATCTCAACTATCCTCTTAATCAGGTCCTGGCCTCCTCCGTCATGAGGGTGAGCTTTTCCGGCATAGATGAACTGTACCGGTCTGTCAGGATCATTGACGATCCGTGCCAGCCTGTCGATATCCCTGAAAAGAAGAGAAGCCCTTTTATAAGTGGCAAACCTGCGCGCAAATCCTATTGTAAGAGCCTTGTCATTCAGATGGGTGCTGATATTAAGAAGAGTGCGGGGACTGACATGCTTGTCGATCATGTCTGATTGAAGTCTCTTCCTGATGTTTACGAAGAGTTTCTTTTTCAGGGCGGTCTTTACTTCATATACTTTACTGTCGTCAAGGGTATAGAGCTTTTCCCAGAGACCTCTGTCAGTCTGGTCAAAGCTGGCGGTTCCAAGAAGCTGTCTGTAAACCTCCTGCCATTCGGGAGCGATCCAAGTAGGATAGTGAACTCCGTTGGTTACATATCCGATAAAGAGTTCCTCTTTAAGGTAACCCGGCCACAACTTATTGAAGAGACCCTGGGTAACCTCACCGTGAAGCTTGCTGACACCGTTCAACTCCTGCGACATATGTGTCGCCAGATAGCTCATGTTGAATTTTCTGTCGGCATCTCCGGGGCAGCGGCCAAGATCCATCAGCTTATCCCAGGTGATATTGAGCCTTGTATGATAATGTGAAATATATTTCCTGAGCAGATCCTCTTCAAAAGCATCATGTCCTGCCGGAACAGGAGTATGGGTGGTGAACAGCGTTGATGGTCGTATTGCCTCGATAGCCTGATCAAAAGTAAGATGATGTTCCTCGATAAGTTTCCTGATCCTTTCAAGGCTGATGAAAGCAGAATGACCTTCATTGCTGTGATACAGCTCTGGTTTGATTCCCATCTCATTGAGGGCTCTTATGCCTCCGATTCCAAGGATAAGTTCCTGTTTCAGCCTGTTCTCATGGTCTCCTCCATAGAGGTAGTGGGTTATCGACCGGTCTTCGGGCAGGTTATCCTCGAAATCAGTATCGAGCAGAAAGAGAGGCACCTTTCCTATTTTTGCTTCCCAGATACGGATCTTCACAGTTCTGCCCGGCCATACGATTCGCACCATCCGGTGTTTCCCCTCGGAATCCTTTACAGGATTGATGGGAAGCCGTGAGAATTCCTCGGCTTCATATATGGTAAGCTGCTCTCCCTTGAGTCCGAGCTTCTGTTTGAAATAGCCAAACCGGTAGAGAAGTCCGATACCTGTGATATTCACATTGGAATCGCTTGCCTCCTTCAGGTAGTCGCCCGCAAGGATTCCCAGGCCTCCGGAGTAAATCTTGAGGCAGGGATGAATTCCAAACTCCATGCTGAAGTAAGCTACCGAAGGTTTTTCAGTATCATCCGGCCTGTTAATATAATCTCTGAAAGTATTCATTACCTGTTCGAGATCGGCTATAAACTCCTCGTCATCCTCGAGCACCAGAAGCCGTTTATAGTCAATCTTTTCAAGAAGAAGCTTGGGATTATGCATAACCTTTTCCCAGAGAGAGGGATCCATTCTCCTGAAAAGCGATTCGGCTTCGGTATTCCATGACCACCACAGGTTACTGGCAAGTTCCTTAAGTGATGAGAGCTTGTCGGGAACGTCGCTCTGGACATAAATATCTTTCCATACGGGTATCTGGTGAGGTTTCCGTATTTCCCTGCCGGGAGCCTCAACAAACTGGGTGAATTCCCGCGGCTCCTCCCTGCGCATACTGCTCTGTTCCAGGGCCTTCTCATAGGCCTCAAAATAGTGTTTAACGAGGTTGTCCCACATGGCTATCCTGGAGATCTCATGGGCCCTGAACCTTGCTTCCCTGACCTCTCCTTCCGAAAGGCCTATATATTTCCTGATAAAATCCCTGATCTCGCCAACGACACTTTTTTCATTGTCATCGGTCCTCTCTATAATTGCTATTCCGTTGCCATGGTCCCTGAAATATTCCTTCACCCAGAGTCCGAATCCCGACAGCGATGTTGTTATAGTCGGAATGGAGAACATAAGGCTTTCGAGCGGTGTGTATCCCCATGGTTCATAGTATGAAGGGAACACCGACAGATCGAAGCCGATAAGAAGGTCATAATATGAAAGGTTGAAGATACCGTCGTTCCCGTTCAGATAAGAAGGTGCGAATATTATCTTGACCTTTTCCTTCTTTTCATTGGTGAGTCCGTTATGACTGATTCGGCCAAGCACCGGATCGCTCGATGGATAATGCAGGCAATGAGTAAGATAACGATCTATTCCATTCGACGGGCCGTTATTATAGAGAATGTCGATAAGATCCTGGCGCGGTCCCTTGTGATAAGCCGGCATCAGGATGAATGCCACGCATTCACGGTCAAGGCTCTCATCCTTGTTAAGCTCCCCGAGGGAGTCCAGCAGGATATCGACTCCCTTGTTGCGGAATTCATATCTTCCGCTGTTTGCAATGAACAAACAATTTTCATCGAGTTTGTATCCCAGTACTGCCTCGGCCACACTTTTCAGTTTATCCCTGGCTGCCTGCTGTTTTTGTTCGAATACATGAGCAGGGGGGACAAATGAATCCTCAAATCCGTTGGGAGTTACCAGGTCGACGTTCTTGCCGAGGAAGTATGCACATTCCCTGGCTGTTATTTCACTGACTGTTGTAAAAACATCGGCTTCGGCAGCCGAGATTTTTTCAAGCGACTGTTTTGCAACCACATTGAACTCCCGGGCAATCTGAACAGAATTATATTCCCTGAGTTTCCCGTAAAGAGGCCTGTTGTTACCGGCTATCGATCGTCCGAGAACGGTGGCATGGGTGGTGAAGGCCGTGGCTATCCATGGAGCGGATTTCTCGAGGTACAGTATTCCCGTCCCGGTCATCCATTCATGAAACTGTGCGATAATATTATGACGTTCGTGGTAGCACGATGTGAAACTTTCAATCACCTTCCCGGCGGCATATCCGAACAGGGCAGGTTCAACATAGTCCCACTGTCCGGTTATGCTGTCGAGCTTGTATGTTTCCCAGAACCTGGCAAATATTTCATTCTGTTGTCCGAAATAAGGGGTAAAATCGATCAGCAGGACAATTGGTTTTCCGGCGATGTTCCAGCGGCCTGTTTTAATTCTCAGGCCTTCATTTGCAGCCAGTGTCCTCCATTCGGGGAACAATGATTCATCTGGTATGAATTCCGGATTTGTTACATCTTCCCTCCATACATCCGGTCCGATGGTAATATAGTTATCTCCAAGCTCGTTAACGATGTTCAGCGCTTTTGTTGAAATTACAGTATGAATACCTCCGACCTTGTTGCATACTTCCCAACTGGTCTCAAAAATTAGTTCAACATTCATTATACAATATATTGGTTCAGATTATAAATCGATATGGATAAAGATTATAACTCGGATTTACATGGAAGATTTTCTGGTTTTGGATTTTTTCGCCGGAATTTTTTTCCTTAGGGTTTTCGTTTTTGTTTTTCCTCCCGAAAACAGTGCGGATGCGGGTGCGGTCTTCCTTTTAGTCCCGGATTTTTTCCTGAGTTCGTCTATCTGGGCAGCCTGCTGATCGATTATGGATTCCTTCTCCTTGATCAGATCATTAAGTTTCGATACTTCGGAATGTGTATCCCTGTCGGGGACGAAACGATTGAGTCTGATCTCAAAGTCGCTCAGCACGTTCATATAGTTCATGAAGGCGTCATAGGGAGTGTCGTAGGGATTGAAATAAGCATGGACGGCCCCGTCGGAGAAGAATTTTGTTGCCATGTAGTAGAAATGGTCGCTTGCCTGAAGGTATTCCCAGTCCTTTTTTATCTGGTTGTCATCGCATCTGTTTACCTTATCGGTGAGGTTATAGAGTTTTTCGAGAGCGGCAACCTGCAGTTCATTACCATGCCAGGCGGTGATATCACGTTCCTCGTCGGCCCATGAAATGGGTGAGGGAACGCTTATAGCCGAAACAGGCTGAAGGTAAGCCGCCACCTCAGTTGGTGTCATGAACTTATATGAAGTCTTCTTAAGGATTGTTGAGGGCAGGTGTTCAAGGAAGCTGAATATTCCGGTATCCTCGTGATTATGTTCACCGAATGTTTCATAGTCGAGGAAGATGTTCACCAGTTCGCTCTTGGAAGCAATTTTAGCCAGCCATGCGGCATATTTATCTGTTGTAAGCGGCCATTCGGCCCATGCCCTGTTTGAGAACCTGAAGGCTATATCATCGCTAAGGACAAAATTTCTCAGCAGCACTTTCAGTCTCGGGTTGATTGAGTTGCAATAAAGGAAGTTTGGACTTTTCCATCCGAGTACGTGCTTTGCTCCCTCAGTCAGCATCGATTTGAATCCCATATCTGCGACCCATGAACCTATCTGATCGGAATAGATCAGTTCGGTATTTCTGAATGATGTTGTCTCGTATCCGATGAACTCCTTTACCATTTCCCTGTGTGTGTTGATCTGATGCTCAAATTCGCTTCTTGTCTTGATCGATGCAAGCGAATGAGATTCAGTCTCAGCCAGGAACTCCACCATTCCCGTTTCGGCCAGTTTCCTGAACGATTCCAGCACCTCCGGGGCATACAGCTGGAATTGCTTTATTACCAGACCTGTAAGGGAAAATGTCACCTTGAATTTGCCCTTGTTCTTCACGATCTGGTCGAGGATGATCTCGTTGGCCGGCAGATAGCATTTATCCGCCACCTTTCTCATGATCGATTCGTTCGTGAAATCATCATAGTAATAATGGTCATGCCCCAGGTCAAAGAACCTGTACCTTTTAAGCCTGAAAGGCTGATGCACCTGAAAATAAAAGCATATTGCTTTTTTGCCTGTTACACTCATAT
>CAYSBL010000036.1:13600-33520 GCA_964429295.1 uncultured Rikenellaceae bacterium | reverse complement strand
AAGAACAAGTTAATTTATTTAGTATCAATAATTTATTAACGCATCAGTAGTATTTTTATATATTTAATTAGAACAGCGGTGAGTCAAGTTAATCGCGAACTTATCAGGGTTATCAGATATGTCACAATCGAAATGAAATTCAACAGGTATATTTTGGCATAATACAGGTGGGTCTTACTTGATGCATTGTAATTCCACGATAACGATAAAAACACTTATCTTAGTAGTTAACGTGTTTCTATGAACCATCAATTTATTATGCTATAATTCATCAGTGTTGACTATACCAAGATTGAAATTTTGAGTAGTTATATTTATTTGCTCCAGTGTTTTCGCGAAATGAATAGATGGTTTTTGATTCTTGTATCATGTTTTATCTCATGCACCAGCCCGGAAAAACCAGTTACGGGAAGTATTGATTTTCCGGTAACCATTAACCTGAATCTGTCGGAAGCAGTCGAAGATTCTATGAATCTGTCGGAAATTGCCAGGAAGGTTGAATATATTCCCCTTAAGACCACTGACAGCTCCTTATTGGGATATTTTCGAAAGTTTGCGATCACTGAAGATTGCTTCTTCATTGTAAATGATTTAAGTGTGCTGATATTTGATGATGAAGGCAATTATATAAACAGACTGTTCAGCATCGGATCCGGTCCCGGAGAAGCAGCCGCATATTGCATTGCAGTCGATGAGCGTGGGGGAAGGGTATTTGTTTATGATCATAAATTAAGTAATGTAAAAATCTATGATTTTCATGGTGGTTACCTTAAAACGATGAAAGAGTCGATCAGGCATCCCGGAACCTGGGTATACTCAATTGGATTTTTCAACAACAATTTGCTTGTTCATACAACCCAGAGGCCACATGCGAAGTATCTCTATTCGAGTATTGATTTATCAAACGATTCAATTCGCGTCCTATGCAGGAACTACAGAACCTATAGCAAATCTCAGGAAAAGAAAACTCCTTATTCGCCTTATGATTACCATTATCAAATAACAGATTCAACTATCTTATACAAGGAAACATATAGTGATACCATATTTTCAGTAAATAAAGATTTTGAACAGAAGGCCCGATATATAATAAACTTAGGAGACAGTAAACTGGACTGGGAAACCTGGAGAGAGTGCGCTTTTAACCTGGCGGGAGGTCCACCATCCGGGTACATGGTACAATCTTTCACTGAAACGGAATCTTACCTGTTATTGGTTTTGAATTCCTACAAGTACCCGCAGATGTTCGCCGTATATAACAAGAACACAAATTCAACGTCAATTTTCAGGAACAATGATTATGTTTCTTCAACCAGGGAGGTTTATTTAAAAAATGATCTGGATAATTTAATCCCTTTTCCTCCAATGAATAAAGATGGATATCTCTTTTATTATGATGGTTGTTTATATAGTGTAATTGAAGCGATCGATTTTGTAAAGTACTTTAAGTCACGTCATTCGGAGGCCAAAAGTTCTTCCAGGTATTTGAGAAGCATGGACCCGGTTTTGAGCAATATTACTGAGTTCAGCAATCCGGTACTGATGAAAGTCCATCTGAAATAACCTGTGCACTATTCTTTCCTGGAACCGTCTGTTATGTAAGGTACCTGTGTGAATATGCAAAGCGGAGCCTTACCATATTACGCCCTTTCAGGGCTTTACAACCAGGGGGCGGCCATTGCCTCCAGTTTCACAGGTGGTTATTCACATTAAGTCAAATTCATGACTTTTCTATTAAGCCCTTTTCATGGCTTCAATTCATCGAAGATCTGTATCAGGGAAAGCTGGCAACATCGTTACGAAAATATTCGTACAAATTATTTCGAAAATATTCGTAAAGAGCCTCACGTCGCGTACCGCATGCCGCGTACCGCATGCCGCGTACCTCACACCGCGTACCTCACGCCGCAATTATTCTTACAAAATTAGTTGTACAACTAACATTTAAGTCGTAAATTGGTGGGATTCTGACTAACCAACTAATCTGACAATGAAATACACGATCTTGTTTATCATGGCGGCGCTTCTTTTCTCATGCAAAAGCAGGCAGACTTCCCAGCTTAGCACCATCGATGTCCTTTCGCCTGCAGGTACTGAAATAAAGAAGATTTCCGAAATCGCATCCGATGTCCGGTACATTCCGCTCGAAACAAATCCGGATGCCTTCATGAGATTCGTCGGAAATCTTAAAGAAGGGAATGATAAATTTTACATCAACACTGTACGCGAACTGCTGTGCTTCGACAAAACGGGTAAATTTCTATACAAGCTTGAGCAGCAGGGTAGAGGCCCGGGACAATATACTTATCTGTCAGATTATGACATCAGACCCGAAAAGAGCCAGGTAATTGTCCTCACAAGAGGCAAGCTTAACTTTTACAATGAATCCGATACCGGTTTTAATCTGCAAAAACAGCTTGACCTTAAAATGCAACCCAACTATGTAGATTTCTTTCCGGATCAGGATAATATTCTCCTTTCATTCTCAGCATCGACAGGGGAGAATAAATACCAGTGCGTCGGTATAAATCCTGACGGTGATACTCTTTTTATCAGGCCTAATTTCTACAAATTCACAAGGAATTCGAGAGTGGTGATGGGATTCAATTCTGACAATATCATTAACAGGTTTGGTGAAACAATTAGCCTTAAGGGATTTCTGAATGATACAATCTATAACATTGACAGTGATTACAAATTTGTTCCTTTTATGATCCTGAACACAGGCGGCAAAAGCATCACCACTGATTTCCTTGCCAATGTGCCTGCTCCCACCTCAGAATCGGGAGCCAGTCCGGCGGCCGCCTTTCTTGCAATATCCGAAATCCTTGAAAGTGAGAAATACCTTATGTTCAGGTATTATTACCAGGAAAGCGCAAAATGGATAATGTTTGATAAGGAAAACAGGCAGACCTTTTACTTTGACGCCAAGGAACTGCTTAAGGATGATATTTCGGGAGGCATCAACATAGAACCGAAATTCATTTGTAACGGGATCATCTATGGATGGACAGATGCCATGAAGCTGAAAACTCATTTATCAGGCGATGATTTCCGCAACGCCGAGGTCGTGAATCCTGCCCGCAAGGCTGAACTGGAAAAGTTGGCAGCCACACTTGAGGAAGATGATAACCACCTGCTGATTGCAATAACTCCCAAAAAATGAGTCATGTTGGTTTCGGCCGTAATACAAGGCCGGATTTACCAGGGAATGCCTTCCTGATCACGACACCATGGAGTTTTCAGCTTCATTATTTAATAATGGCAGCCAATTAGGCGTCATCGGTCACTGATCAATCCAAAAATTCATTATTATAAATTGCCATGATGAAAAACTATGTATATTTGCAATTGAAATGCAAAATAACATAAAATGATTGTTGACAGGCAAATCAGCTCTCATCTTCAAAAGATGCTTGAAAAATTCCCAGTGGTTTCTCTCACTGGTCCTCGTCAGTCTGGTAAGACCACCCTGCTTAGAAATGTTTTTGGTGATTTCAGATACTACAACCTTGAAAGGCTGGATACAAGGGAATTGTTCTCGGCTGATCCGGTGGGATTCCTTAATTCAGCCGGGAGAAAAGTAATATTTGATGAGGCTCAGAACCTTCCCGAATTGTTCAGTTATATTCAGGTTATATCCGATGAAAGGAAATCCAATGGTCAGTTTATCCTTTCAGGTTCCCAGAGCTTTCTGTTCAACGAACGCATTAGTCAGTCTCTGGCAGGACGTGTCAGTGTAAATGTTTTACTGCCTTTTGACACTCATGAACTTCGCGGACATGCCATCCTTGATCCGGCACAGTTGATCCTTTCAGGATTTTACCCCAGGGTACACGATCAGAAAATAGCACCACAGGATTTTTACCCTTCATATTTGCAGACATATATAGAAAGGGATATCAGAACCTTAAGATCAATTGATAATCTGCAGACTTTTTCACGATTTTTAAGCTTGTGTGCCGGACGCACAGGGCAGATCCTTAATCTCTCCTCCCTGGCTAACGATGCTGGTATCTCTGTTAACACAGCCAGGGCATGGATCTCATTGCTCGAGGCAAGTTATATAATATTTCTGCTGCAGCCATTTCATCGTAATTTCAATAAAAGGTTAATAAAATCACCCAAGTTGTATTTCCATGATACCGGTGTGGCCTCCTCCCTTCTCCGTATATCTGATACTGCAACCCTTTCGACACATTACCTATATGGGGCATTGTTCGAGAACCTTGTGATAAGCGAAATTATAAAGTCACAGGTTCACCAGGGCAAAAGGCCATCGGTATACTATTGGCGTGAGAGTAACGGTGTCGAAGTGGATTGTATTATTGAAAGAGAGTCAGGGGATCTGACTGCATTGGAGATCAAAGCTGGTCAGACATTTAGTCGGAACTATTTAAGAAATCTGATTCTCTTCCCTGAAAAGAACTTTGAAAAGGTGATAAACAAAGTTGTAATCTGGCTGGGAAAGGAGACGAACACGATCGAAAATATAAAAATTACTTCATGGCATGATTTTGTTGAAAACAGGTCTGCAATAATATAAGCAGCATAGATCCTTCGTCATTTTTCTTGCGTAGTTCTTTTACCTTGTGCCATTTGCCTATCTTTGCCCCATGGACCAGATTCTGAAAACGGCAGCCGTAAAGTTGCTTTCCCTCCCCATCCATTTTTACAGGCACGCCATATCGCCGTTTCTGAGGCCGTCGTGCAGGCATGTACCTTCCTGTTCGCAGTATGCACTTGATGCTTTGCGAATACACGGACCGGTATGGGGGTTTCTCATGGCAACAGGAAGGATTCTTAGGTGCAGGCCAGGGGGAACTCACGGATACGATCCCGTACCCAGGTTCAGGTTTAGAAAATACGGGCTCATAACGCATTATAAAAAATGCAACCGTCTTAAGCACTGATTGTTCAGATCGCATGACCGGGAGGAAACCCACCCCTACCCCTCCGAGGAGGGGATCCGTTTTGCGCAGACCGCATGCCGCGCGCCGCGTACCGCATGCCTCTTAAAAATTCAGATCTTCCCTCAACTGCTGATACCCGGTTCTGCTGACCGGCAGTTTGTCGCCCGACTGCAGGATGGCAATATGATTGTCTTTTCCGTAAGGTTCGATCCGCTTAATTTCCTCGACCCTTACTATATATGACCGGTGGATCCTTACGAAATCCGATTTTGGGAGGTTGTCCTCATAGAATTTCATGGTCTGCTGCTTGAGCGCTTTCCCGTTTATGTGGTGGATCATCACATAATCATCCTGAGCTTCGACGAATTTGATCTGATCGACGGGGATCAGGTTGATGGCGTTGCCTTTTCGCACGACCACTCTGTTAACCGGAGGGGAGTTTTCAGGCTGTTTTTGAAGAAGTTCGCTGGCCGGTTTCCTGTTTGCTGCTCCGCTCTGGATCTTGTCGGCGGCTTTCTTGACTGCTTCAAGGAACCTTCTTTTCTGGAAAGGTTTCAGGAGATAGTCGACGGCGTTAAGTTCAAAAGCCCTTATTGCAAACTGGTCGTAGGCGGTGGTGAAAATAATTTCAGGTTTTTCGGTCATCACTTCCACCATTTCAATACCGGTGAGCCTTGGCATCTGGATGTCGAGAAAGACAAGGTCGGGTTTCAGCGCAGAGATAGTCTTGAGGCCGCTGAAGCCGTCGGAACATTCGGCTATAATCTCGATATAATCAAGATCGCCGAGATAATGTTTAATTATATCCCTTGCAGGGGCTTCGTCTTCAACAATGACGGTCCGGATCTTTTCCATATGGGCAAATTTATTCTATTTCCCTGAATTCACACCCCTGCAGGAATAAAAAGTGTGACGGTATAGATGCCGTTTTCCTTTGTTGTTTTCAGGGAGGCCTTTTTGGCATAGAATAGGTCGAGCCTTCTTGACACATTCATAAGTCCGGTTCCTGTGCCTTTTGACGGAGTGGCTGTCTGATCGTAGTTATTGCTTATCACTATTTCGAGGAAGCCGTTCCTGCATTTCACGAATGTTGTTATGTTAACGCGTTCGGTGCTTTCGTATACGCCGTGCTTTATAGCATTTTCATAAAGCGGCTGGAGGATCATCACGGGCATCTTTATGTCGAGGCAGTGTTCTTCTATGTTTTCCTCGGTTGAAAGCCTGTCGCCGAACCGCACCTTTTCGATTTCGAGGTAAAGTCGCAGGTTCTCAAGTTCGCTCCTGAGTGAAACCGGCTGTTCGTCCTTTTTTGAGAGGGCGTATCGCATGAAGTCGGAAAGTTTTATAACCATATCCCTTGCCTTTTCCGGATCGGTTATAGTGAGCGAGCTGACGGAGTTAAGACTGTTGAAAAGGAAGTGGGGATTGATCTGTGACCTCAGCATTTTCAGTTCAGTCTCTTTCACCAGGCTTTCCAATTTTGCTTCACGGGCCTTTTTTTCAGAAAGGTTCTGAAGGCTTTCGAAAAGGTAATAAGCAAGGATAATAATTCCGAAGATGAAGATTCCCGTCCCTATCCTGTAGGGGAAAGTAGCGTTCCAGTATGCCTGGTAATCGTTTTCCCGGAGCAGGATGACTGTCATGAGATATTTGTTAATAAGGATCCAGAGGGTCACTGAAATAGCACCGCTGAGAACGAAGTTACCTATTACCTGCAGGTTTTTACTGCCGCTGGCATTGAAGAATTTGAAGGGGTACCACAGCGAGAGGCCTATTCCCGCATATATTATCAGAGATACGATTCCGTCGGGGATTGCCACCCTTGTGAAGCTTCCATAGGCGTAATAATACAGCAGCAGCTGGCCGGCTGTTATGAACAGCCATGCCAGCCACCATACAATAAGTCTTGTCCGGTTATTAAGAATAGGATGCTTCATTCAGCGCATGTTTCAATAGCTTTTTACCTCGCCGCCTCCGAATACCACTGCACCTCTTAATACCAGGTGTTTGGCCGGATCGACCGTTCTGCCCGCGCGGAGTTTGCGAGAATCGCTGAATCCTCCCAGGACAGGGGTGACTTCGAGTGTTACGTTCCAGTCGTCAGGGACTATCAGTGTAGCGCCTCCGAAGACGCAGGCTATTTCGATTTCCGAAACTCCCGGTGCAAGGGCTGCGCGTGTCAGGTCAAGTTCAATACCGCCGAATATTGCCGTTATCTTTCCTCCCCTGAAATTCTGGGAGACAACCTGCCGTTCTCCGCCTCCGAATACCGAAACATAGTCGACGAAGTCATCTCCGGAGCTGCCTTTCTGGCCCGAAATTGAGTGGCTCCAGCTTCCCCTCCGGGATACTATGAATATTATTCCGACTATAATGAATATTGAGGGCCAGAACATGTTGTACATGTGGAATGTTTCCCTGAATATTAGAGGGATCATAAAAAATCCCCCTACGGCCATTACGATTATCCCCGCTGTTTTTTCAGTTGCCCCGAGTGTCATTACCAGGCCGATTGTAACAAGTAGCATGGGCCAGCTGAAGATAACATTGTCGATGAAATCCGGCATGATTCCGGTATTCCTGATCACCAGGAAGAACCCGGCAAGTACCAGAATGACGCCAATCAATACCCTGTTGCTGACATTATGAAAGCGTGACTGCATTTTTGAACCGTCTTCTTTGAGCTTTCCGCTGTCGTCCCTGAAGTCATCCATTGTTTCCATTTTATTGCAGATTATAAAGTTATAATTTAGTTTGTATCTTTTTTCTCATTGACCCCCTTTCTTATTTCCCCCAAGGGGGAAACGAATCCACCGCTGCGGTCTCCTTCCCCCCTGGGGGAAGGTTGGGAAGGGGGTAGAAATAATAGCAATCATTAAATTTATTGATAATTGCCGTTAGTCATTTCTTATAATTGTTTTCTGTTTCTTTTAAATAAGGATGAAATAATAAAGGCTATCCCGATAAGAATTATCAGTGACGGCCAGTAGATGGTTCTGACTAGTTCAGGGATCTCGTAATCCCTGTTTTCAATAAAGAACCATGAGCCGATTGCAACAAGCACGAGGCCGCCGGTGAACTGGAGGTTCAGGAGAAGCAGGACCCCAATGAAAACCAGTACGGTCTCCCAGGTGAAGTATTCCCTTACGCTTCCCAGCCCGAGCAGATCATTTGTGGCGACCAGCATTGCGAGGCCGAGGGTTATCAGGAACATTCCGAATCCTATTTGCGGATGAAGTTCCTTGTCTCTTTTTGGAAAGTGATCCTTGTGTGTCATGGCCT
Source organism: uncultured Rikenellaceae bacterium (assembly GCA_964429295.1). Taxonomy (GTDB): domain Bacteria; phylum Bacteroidota; class Bacteroidia; order Bacteroidales; family VadinHA17; genus LD21. The sequence goes on along the minus strand of CAYSBL010000036.1, from coordinate 25,325 downwards.
TAGTTGTTTTCTGAGTCAAAAATACATTAACAATAATATGGGCGCCACAACAAATCGGTAAACGGCGGGAAATTACCGGCGGATGCTCTTTACTGAAGCCTGGTGTTACTTTTTTGTTCATAATTTTTTTAATTGGAGAAGGATTTATATTTTTGCACACCAAATTTTACAGAGATGCCTCGTAATTTTACCATACCGGTCGGAGGGAACAGGAAGGGGCATTATGTGTATGAATTTGAGATAGACAAGGAGTTTTTTGACCTGTTTGAGGAATCTGAGATAAAGGAAGGCCTTCTTGAGGCGGTTGTTGATGTTGACAGAGACTCAACTCACGCTGATATTGGGTTCAGGATCAAAGGAATAGTAAGGATCTGCTGCGACAGGTGCCTTGGTGAGTTTGATCACCCGGTCGACTGCAGCAACCGGCTGCTGGTAAGGTATGGCAGTGAGAGGGATGATAGTGATCCTGACATTATAACGCTTCCGCATGAGGAAAACGAGCTGGATCTGAAGCAGTATCTTTATGAATTTATTCATCTTGCGCTTCCTATCCGGAGAACGCATCCCGACGATGCGAACGGGAACAGCACATGTGATCCCGTGATGCTTGGAAAGCTCAGGGAACATCTTGTAGATGATGAGGCAGGAGAAAATCCCGGATGGGAGGAACTAAGGAAATTAATGAATGACAATTAAAAAAGAGTAAAATGGCACATCCCAAACGCAAACATTCGAAAACCAGGAGAGATAAGCGCAGGACTCATTACAAAGCAACTGCTCCAACAACGGCAAGTTGTTCCAACTGCGGTTCTTCGGTTCAGTATCACAGGGTATGTCCTGAATGCGGATTCTACAGAGGCAAGCCTGCCATCGAGAAAAAGGCGACTGCCTGAGCGTGATAACCAAACCTTATAAGCTATGAATATCGGCGTAGATATCATGGGCGGGGATTACGCACCTTACGCAGTAGTGGAAGGTGTGGCGGATTCCCTTGAGCACCTCTCGTCCGATGACACCCTTGTACTTGTGGGTGATGAAAAAGCCATAGTCGAAAAGCTTGCCTCGATGAATGTTTCGTCGACGCAGCTTAAAATAGTTCCCACGACAGAGGTCATTGGCATGGGTGATCATCCTGCGCGGTCCTTTTCACAGAAAAAGGACTCGAGCATTGCGGTCGGTTTCAGGATGCTGAAGGACCGGGAGCTTGATGGTTTCTGCAGTGCGGGGAATACCGGTGCCATGCTTGTGGGAGCAAGTTACACCGTGAATGTGATACCGGGAGTTTTCAGGCCTGCCCTTGCCACACTGCTGCCCTGTGTTGACGGACGCAACTCGATCATGCTTGATGTCGGGCTTAATCCCGACAGTAAGCCCGACGTTCTTCTTCAGTACGGCATTCTGGGAAGCATTTATGCCCGGTGTGTACTGGGTATACCAAATCCCACGGTCGGTCTCCTGAATATCGGACATGAGGAGACAAAAGGCACTGCTGCAGTGAAAGCCGCCTATGAACTTATGAAGGAGCATCCGGGATTGAATTTTGCCGGCAACATAGAAGGACACTCACTTTTTCACGAGGATATTACGGATGTGGTCGTCTGCGACGGTTTCGTTGGAAATATTGTGTTGAAGCAGGCTGAAGCAACTTACATGTTATCCAGGAAGATAAACGTCAGCCACCCGTTTTTCGAACGTCTGAATTTCGAGAATATAGGGGGAACTCCGATCGTGGGGATTAATGCCAACGTTGTTATAGGTCATGGCATTTCGAAGCGGAAGGCAATAATGAACATGATCCTTCAGACGCGGGCGGTTGTAAATGCAAATCTTGCTCAAAGGATCATAGAAGCAATCTGAGAATAAAATGGGGAAAATCAGAGCTGTCATAACCGGTATCCATGCATGGGTTCCGGAATACAGGCTGACAAATTTTGAACTCTCGAGGATGGTCGACACTTCCGACGAATGGATCATGCAGAGAGTCGGTATAAAGGAAAGGAGGATCCTTAAGGGGGAAGGTCTGGGCACCTCTGATATAGCCGAACACGCTGTGAGGGGATTGCTTGAAAAGACAAATACCTCTGCGGAAGAGGTCGATCTGCTTATTTGCGCCACGATAACTCCGGATATGGCTTTCCCTGCAACTGCCAACATCATTTCCGACAAGGTGGGTATAAAAAATGCTTTCAGTTTTGACCTGGGAGCCGCCTGCTCGGGATTTCTTTTTGCCCTTCAGACGGCTGCTGCTTATGTAACCACCGGCAAATTCAAAAAAGTTGTGGTAGTTGGAGCCGACAAGATGTCATCCATCACCGATTACACCGACCGTACGACCTGCACGCTTTTCGGAGATGCTGCCGGGGCTGTCCTGCTCGAACCCACCAGGGAAGATTACGGTATAATGGATTACATATTCCATGCCGACGGCTCAGGCCGTAAATACCTTCATATGAAGGCGGGAGGATCAATGAAACCAGCTTCACATGAAACCGTTGATTCACGTGAGCATTTCGTTTACCAGGAAGGTCAGAGCGTGTTCAAGTTTGCTGTCGTCAATATGGCTAATGTTGCAGCAGAAATAATGGTAAAGAACAAGCTTAAACCCGAGGATATTGCATGGCTGGTTCCGCACCAGGCCAACCTCAGGATAATAGATGCAACAGGCAGGAGGATGGGACTTCCTCCGGAAAAGGTAATGGTGAACATCGAGAATTACGGTAACACAACAGCTGCCACAATTCCCCTCTGCCTGTGGGAGTATGAGAAAAAGCTAAAAAAAGGCGACAAACTGATCCTGGCCGCGTTCGGCGGAGGCTTCACCTGGGGGTCGGTGTATCTGAAATGGGGCTACGACCCAGAGTAAAGCGCATTGGTTTTCGGTCATTTTTTTCAGGAAAATTTTCGCAGGGATCAGGTTATTTTCCCAAATTTATTTTAACCCGCAATAGTTTTTATATTTGCGAGTTATTATGTTTGTAAGTGTAATCCTGATAAAAATGGCAAAATTCAACGAAACGGACAACAGCGCGGTAAATCTTATAAGCAACGGTACCGAAATAACGGGAGACGTTAAGTCGAACGGGGATATTAGGATCGACGGATTTCTTTCGGGGAACCTGACCACCAAGGGGAAGGTTGTAATTGGCCCGACGGGCAAGGTGAAAGGGGAAGTCTATTGTAAAAACTCGGAGGTGTCAGGTTCGGTTGACGGTAAGATCTGTGTGAGCCAGTTGCTGACCCTCAAGACGGACTCAAGGATAACGGGTGACATCCTGACCTTTAAGCTTTCAATTGAACCGGGAGCAAAATTCACCGGAAACTGCAAAATGAGCGAAAGCGAAAACAATGAGCCAGCCAGCTTCGGAAAAGAAACAGAAAAAGCAGGAGAAAGATCCGGAGAAAAAACCGGTAAGTGACGGTTTGCACAGTTTTGCCCGGTACTCCGGGATGGCTTTTCAGATGATGGCCATCATCCTGGTAACCACCTGGGGAGGGGTAAAACTCGACAAGGTGCTTGAGCTTGAAACTCCGGTATTTACTGTTGTACTGTCGCTTCTGGGCGTTTTTGCCGCCATTTACACATCCCTCAGGGATTTCATTAAAAAATAACCCTGTATCTTGAAGGATTTCAGAAAGTGGTTCGTCAGGCTGCTGCTAATGGATGCAGTAGTTTTTTTCACCGGATTCCTCCTGGGAAAACTGCCGGGGGTGATCGTTCCTGCCGGCGATCTGGCCATACTGGTTCTCTCTTTCACATTCATATCGGTTGTGATACTGCTGGTTTTTTTCACGGGTTTAAGGAAAGATCAGGCAGGCAGGACAATGCATATCCTGGTTGCCATCAGCCTCAAGCTTCTGCTCGAACTGGTACTGGCCCTGTTGTGGTTCTTTATTGCCAAAAAAACCTCTCTCACCTCATTGTATTTGTTTTTTATATTATATTTACCGTTCACGGTGTTCACGACGTTTGCTATGTTCAACACCCTAAAAACCAAATCTTTATAAAATCTTGATCGATTTGAAAAGGATATATTTTACGGGACTTCTGTTTATTTTTCTGACCATATGCGGGTATTCCGCCCCGGAGCAGGAAAAGCACTCCGGCGTTGAAGCAGAAGAGGAATTCAATGCCAGTTCATTCATTCTTGATCATATTTCGGATGCTCACGAATGGCATATTATGACAAAGAAGGACGGGGAACATGTTGCTCTGCATCTTCCTGTGATCCTTTATTCAAAAGGCAGCGGACTTCATGTTTTTTCATCAAAGAAGCTTGCCCACGGACATGAATACAATGGATTCCGTCTGGAGGAAGAAGGCGACCTTGAGGGCAGGATTGTAAAAGTTAAATCGGACGGTACGGTCGATATGGAGAATATGCCGCTCGACTTTTCGATCACCAAGACGGTTCTGGGAATGATGGCAGCTGCTCTGATCGGCCTCTGGCTGTTTCTTGCTCTTGCCCGTTCATACAAAAAGACCGGGATAAGCCACCCCAAAGGAATACAGGGCTTTCTGGAACCAATTGTGCTTTTCGTCAGGGATGATATTGCAATTCCGAACATTGGGGAGAAGAAGGCAGGCAAATTCATGCCCTACCTTCTTTCAGTCTTCATCTTCATTCTCATAAACAATCTGATGGGGCTGATTCCTTTTCCGCCTCCCTTCGGCGCCAACGTCACAGGCAACATTGCCATAACGATGACTCTGGCTGTTTTCACTTTCTTCATGATCCAGCTGAACGGCAACAAAACCTACTGGAAGCACATTTTTGCCGCGCCCGGGGTTCCTTTCTGGCTTCTTCCGATAATGATCCCGGTCGAGATCATAGGTATGGTATCAAAGCCGTTCGCACTTATGGTCCGATTGTTTGCGAACATTACGGCCGGCCATATAATCGTTCTCAGCCTGGTAGCCCTGATCTTCATTTTCGATTCGCTGGCTGTGGCTCCCGTTTCAATCCTATTCGTGATTTTCATGGATTGCCTCGAACTTCTGGTGGCATTCCTGCAGGCATATGTTTTTACTCTGTTGTCGGCTCTTTTCATAGGAATGGCAGTGGAGGAGGGACATCATTAATCATTTATTTATAATTAAAAGTTAAAGTTATGACAGGTACATTGGCAGCAATCGGAGCAGGGCTCGCAGTTATCGGAGCTGGTCTCGGCATCGGAAGGATCGGTGGATCAGCTATGGAAGCTATAGCCCGGCAGCCTGAAGCCGCAACAAAAATTCAGTTGGCAATGATCATTTCGGCAGCTCTTATTGAAGGTGTTGCCCTCTTTGCCGTTGTTGTTGCTCTTATTGCCTAAAAACGAAATGAAATCCTTCAACGGTTGGTTGCGGGATTTCTTTATTGAAATTATTTAAAACAACCTATATGATCTTAGTAAGTAATAGTCTGACAACTCCCGCAATCGGGACACTTTTCTGGACTGTTGTGATATTCACGCTGTTTTTTCTGATTCTGACGAAATTTGCGTGGAAGCCGATTCTTAACATGGTTAAGCAGAGGGAAGAGATGATTAAGGGGTCGCTTGCCTCAGCTGAGAAGGCCCGGAAGGAGATGGTCAAGCTTCAGAGCGACAATGAAGCCATCCTGAAGAAAGCCCGTGAGGAGCGGGAATCGATCCTGAGAGAAGCCAGGGAGGTCCGCGACAAGATGATAGCCGAAGCAAAGGGAAAAGCCACCGAGGAAGCCGAAAAGATAGTAGAAAAAGCCAGAACGGGCATTGAAAGGGAAAAGGCCATGGCTCTTGCCGACATCAGGGAGCAGGTAGCCAGCCTGTCGGTGGAGATAGCCTCGAAGCTTCTTGGAGAAAAACTCGGGCAGACGGGAGAACAGGAAAAGCTTATCGACCATTACCTGAAGGATATCAATCTAAAAAAGAACTAAAAGGATAAGAGTATAATGAACGAAAGCAGAATTTCGGTAAGATATTCGAAGGCTCTTTTCCAATCGGCTCTCGACAGGAACATTCTCGACACGATAAACCATGATATGGTACTGATCCGCGATATCTGCGCGGTGCCTGAAGTAAAGGAACTGCTTACAAATCCTGTGATCAGACCTGTAAAGAAGGCGGAAACGCTCAAGGGTATCCTGGGCAGGGACATTAATCCTCTTACCCTTTCGCTTGTGGAATTGGTGGTAAGGAACGGCAGGGAGCGATATCTTCCTTCCATTGCAAGGGTGTTTGTGCATGAGACTAAGAAATACAGGGGAGTGACCGAATCGGTTCTTACCACGGCGGTGAAAATTGATCCTGAGCTTAAGAAGCAGGTTTCCGGCATGATTGAAAAACTGCTGGATACTAAAGTAGATCTGAAGGAAAACATTGATGAGTCGATTATCGGCGGATTCATTCTGAAGGTCGAGGACAATTATGTTGATGCAAGCATAAGGAACAAGTTAAGGAAGATCAAATCGGAACTGGTAACCGGAACCTTTGAGAGACGTATCTAAGCATTAAGGAATTATAAGCAATAAAATATGGCAAGTATTAAACCAGCAGAAGTTTCAAAAATCCTCAGACAGCAGCTTGAAGGCATTCAGACCGGCGTTGAGCTTGAAGAGGTTGGTACTGTCCTTGAGGTTGGCGATGGCATCGCCCGCATATACGGACTGTCAAATGCAGAGTCGAATGAGTTGATCGAGTTCGAGAATGGCATTGAGGCGATTGTGTTAAACCTTGAAGAGGACAATATTGGCGCGGTTCTTCTCGGGCCTACAGAGGAGATCAATGAAGGCGATATAGTCAAGCGTACGGGGAGGATAGCCTCCATAAAGGTCGGGGAAGGTTTGTTGGGAAGGGTTATTACTCCTACCGGACAGCCTCTTGACGGAAAGGGGCCGGTTGAGGGTGAACTGTATGAGATGCCCTTCGAAAGGAAAGCACCGGGCGTTATTTTCCGTCAGCCTGTAAAACAGCCGCTGCAGACCGGGATCAAGGCTATCGACGCGATGATACCCATCGGAAGGGGACAGCGTGAGCTCATAATCGGCGACCGTCAGACGGGAAAGACCGCCATTGCAATCGATACAATTATTAATCAGCGCAGCAATTTTGAAAAGGGCAAGCCGGTATATTGCATATATGTGGGAATAGGTCAGAAAGGCTCCACCGTGGCGAATATAGCCAAGATTCTGGAGGAACACGGTGCCCTTGAATACACAGTTATAGTGCTTGCAACAGCTTCCGACCCCGCTGCCTCACAGTTTTATGCACCTTTTGCAGGAGCGGCCATAGGCGAATTCTTTCGTGACACCGGACGAGATGCCCTTATTATTTATGACGACCTGTCGAAGCAGGCCGTATCATACCGCGAAGTCTCGCTCCTGCTCCGCCGTCCGCCTGGACGTGAAGCTTACCCGGGCGATGTTTTCTACCTGCACTCGAGGCTCCTTGAAAGAGCAGCCAAGATAATCGAATCGGACGATGTGGCCAGACAGATGAACGACCTTCCCGAATCGATACGTCATATGGTAAAGGGAGGAGGATCACTTACGGCTCTTCCCATCATTGAAACACAGGCAGGCGACGTGGCTGCATATATTCCCACGAACGTGATCTCGATCACCGACGGCCAGATATTCCTTGAATCAAGCCTCTTCAACTCGGGTGTGCGCCCTGCAATCAACGTCGGTATATCCGTGTCGAGAGTGGGGGGAAATGCCCAGATCAAGTCGATGAAAAAGATTGCAGGAACCCTGAAGGTTGACCAGGCGCAGTACCGCGAACTTGAAGCCTTCTCAAAATTCGGGTCCGATCTTGATGCAGCTACACTTGCAATCCTCAACAAGGGTTCGAAGAACGTTCAGATCCTTAAGCAGGGTCAGTATGCTCCCATGCCGGTTGAAAGGCAGGTAGCTATTATTTTCTGCGGGACGATGGGACTGCTGAAGGACGTTCCTGTCAACAAGGTGAAGGAATTTGAGAACGAGTACCTCGAATACCTCGAGCTGAAGCACAGGGATGTGCTCGACCAACTCGCGAAAGGTGTACTGAATGATAATATTACTGACACCCTGGAGAAGACCGCTCAGGATCTTGTAAAGAAATACAAACCCTGAAACGGCCGGGAAAACTGAAAAACTTAATCTTGAATGCCTAATTTAAAAGCAATACGGGTAAGGATAGCCTCTGTAAAATCGACACGGCAGATAACTTCTGCCATGAAGATGGTATCCGCCGCCAAGCTGAGAAAAGCACAGGATAAGATCGTAAGGCTGAGACCTTATGCGAACAAGCTTCACGACATTCTTGTGAATCTTTCACAGAGCCTTGCAGAGTCGCAGGTTGAAAACATCTTTGCGAGGGAAGGAGCGCCGGAGAATGTGCTGATAGTGGTTGTAACTTCGAATCGCGGACTGTGCGGTGCTTTCAATTCAAATGTGATAAAGGAAGCCAGAAGGATTGTTGCCGAGGATTACCTCGACCAGTACAAAAAAGGTAATGTGAGGTTCCTGACAATAGGTAAGAACGGATTTGACAACCTCAGGAAGCAGAAATTCCCGATTGCTGCGGAATTCAATGATCTTCTCAACGATCTCACCTTTGAGCGTACCCTTATCGTTGCCGAAAAGGTGATGGAGGCTTTCACAACAGGCGAATACGACAGGGTGGAGCTGGTGTACAATCATTTCAAGAATGCGGCTGTTCAGCAGCTTACAAGGGAAGTGTTCCTTCCGGTAGAGTCGGTTCAGGAAGAAGTTAAGGGTTCGGCCAATGCCGATTACATATATGAACCAGGCAAGGAGGAGATAATAAGGGAGCTTATCCCCAAGTCGCTTAAGATACAGTTCTACAAGGCTGTACTCGATTCCTATGTGGCTGAGAACGGTGCCAGGATGACGGCAATGCACAAGGCAACGGATAATGCCACGACCATGATCAGCGAGCTTACACTGCAGTATAACAAGGCAAGGCAGGCATCCATCACAAACCAGATACTTGAGGTTGTCAGCGGGGCAGAGGCGCTGAAAGGATAGGACAATAAATTCTGATAGCTGAAAGGGATATGTATACTCAACCGGAACTTAAGAAAATAATCGACTCATCGCTTGTCAACCTTGCCTACAATCATGAGTCGGAAAGGCTGACCGATCCGGTTAAGTATGTCCTTTCCATAGGCGGGAAACGGCTCAGGCCTGTTCTGGCCCTGATGGCATGCAACATGTACTGCGACAAGATAGATGAGGCCGTCATACCGGTAACAGGACTGGAGATCTTTCACAATTTCACCCTTGTCCACGATGACATCATGGACAAAGCACCAGTCAGAAGGGGATTTGCCACAGTTCATACCAAATGGAACGTCAACCAGGCGATACTCTCGGGCGACATTATGGCTTTCATGACCAATGAATGCCTGCTCCAGAGTCCGCCCCACCTGCTGCAGAAAGTGTTCAGGATCTTCAACAGGACTGCCATCGAGGTATGTGTTGGTCAGCAGCTTGATATGGACTTTGAAAAAGCCGCTATAGTATCGAGGGCAGAGTATCTGAGAATGATAGAGCTTAAGACAGCTGTTCTGATAGCCGCATCGGCAAGGATAGGGGCTTTGTTCGGGGGAGCAGACGACAGGGAAGCTGACCTGATGTATGAATTCGGTAGGAATCTGGGACTTGCATTCCAGATCAGGGATGATATACTCGATACTTACGGCGATAAGAAAGTATTCGGCAAGACCACAGGCGGAGATATTATGGCCGGCAAGAAGACCTTCCTTTATGTGAGGGCTATGGAAATTGCTACGGCGGATCAGAAGAAGAAGCTTCATGACTTATATGCTGCAGAGACCGATCCGGTAAGGAAGGTAAAGGAAGTTACTGAATTTTACGACCAGCTCAGGATCAAAACCTTTGCTGAGAGTCTGATGGAAGACTATCACAGGAGCGCCATGGGATTTCTTGAAAAGGCCGGTACGGCAGCCGACCGCAAGACTGAACTTGTCCAGATGGCGGGCTCGCTTTCCGGGCGTGATCGTTAATGGAATAAAGAATTGAATTTAAAGAGAAACATAGTTAAACAACAATAATAATTCGGATTTATGGCAAAGAATACTGGGAAAATAAGCCAGATCATCGGCCCGGTGGTTGACGTGGTGTTCGACAGGCAGGGTGCTGAGATGCCCGATATTTATGATGCCCTCGAGATCAAAAGGAATGATGGCACATCCCTTATCGTAGAGTGTCAGCAGCATATCGGGGAAAATACTGTCAGGACCATTGCGATGGATTCAACCGACGGATTGCGCAGGGGTATGGACGTGGTAGCTACGGGAGCGCCTATCACTATGCCTATAGGCGAACAGATCAAGGGTCGTCTCATGAATGTGACCGGTGAGGCTATTGACGGGATTGGCACTCTCGACAGGAAAGGAGGTTATCCTATACACAGGAAACCGCCGCAATATGATGAACTTTCAACAGAAAAGGAGGTTCTCTATACCGGGATCAAGGTAATCGACCTTATCGAGCCTTACTCAAAGGGAGGGAAGATCGGTCTGTTTGGCGGAGCTGGTGTCGGAAAAACGGTAGTTATTCTCGAGCTTATAAACAATATAGCCAAGGCATATTCGGGATTATCAGTTTTTGCCGGAGTTGGAGAAAGGACCAGGGAAGGTAATGATCTTCTGCGCGAGATGCTCGAAGCCGGCGTAATAAACTACGGGAAGGATTTTCTAAAGAATATGGAATCGGGAGGATGGGATCTTTCAAAAGTCGATCATGCAGCGCTGAAGGAATCGAAGCTTGCGCTGGTCTTCGGGCAGATGAACGAGCCTCCCGGAGCAAGGGCAAGGGTTGCCCTTTCCGGACTTTCAGTCGCCGAACACTTCAGGGATGGCGACGGGAAAAGCGGGGGAAGGGATATCCTTTTCTTCATGGACAACGTGTTCCGTTTCACCCAGGCCGGATCGGAAGTATCAGCTCTTCTGGGCCGTATGCCTTCAGCCGTTGGTTACCAGCCTACTCTTTCAACCGAGATGGGGATTATGCAGGAGCGTATCACATCGACGCGTCACGGTTCCATCACATCAGTTCAGGCAGTGTATGTGCCGGCTGACGACCTGACCGACCCTGCTCCCGCAACAACATTTGCCCACCTCGATGCCACAACAGTTCTGAGCCGTAAGATCTCCGAGCTCGGTATCTATCCTGCTGTCGATCCGCTCGATTCGACATCCAGAATACTTACTGCAAACATTGTCGGGGAAGCACACTACAACTGCGCCCAGCGCGTTAAGGAAATACTTCAGAGATACAATGAGTTGCAGGATATCATTGCCATCCTCGGGATGGATGAACTATCGGAGGAGGACAAGCTGGTCGTTCACAGGGCAAGAAGGGTTCAGAGGTTCCTCTCACAGCCTTTCCATGTGGCCGAACAGTTCACCGGCATTAAGGGAGCGCTTGTATCGATCGAGGATACTATCAAGGGATTTAATATGATTCTCGAAGGGAAAGTTGACCAGTATCCGGAATCGGCATTCATGCTGGTCGGTACCATCGAGGATGCAATTGAAAAGGGAGAGAAAATTCTCGCCCAGTCAAAGTAACCAGTAAGCCGGTAATCGGTAATCGGTAATCGGTAATCGGTATTCGGTATTAGGTAAATCTGATCTGCAACCAGTAACCAGCAACCAGTAACCAGCAACCAGCAACAAGTAACCACCCGCAACTTCTTTAAAATGAAGATAGAAATCATCACTCCTGACAAA
>CAYSBL010000036.1:11814-13500 GCA_964429295.1 uncultured Rikenellaceae bacterium | reverse complement strand
AGTAACCACCCGCAACTTCTTTAAAATGAAGATAGAAATCATCACTCCTGACAAAAAAGTATATGACGGGGAGGTCAAATCGGTAAGGGTCCCGGGCAAGAAGGGATCTTTCCAGGTACTGAAAGACCATGCCCCGATTATTTCAACTCTTGAGAACGGACCGGTGATCATAGTTGACATGGCAGATGTTGAATCATCATTTGAGATCAACGGCGGTGTAATTGAAGTGAAGGCCAATAAGATCATCCTGCTGGCCGAATCGGTAAAATAACTCCTCGCTGATGACTCCCGATGAATTCAGGAAACACGCCCATGAACTGGTCGACTGGATGGCCCGTTATATGGAAGAGGTTGAAAAGTATCCGGTCAAATCGCAGGTAAAGCCGGGGGAGATATTCAGCAAACTGCCCGACGACCCTCCCCTGAAACCTGAATCATTTGAATCGTTCATGAAGGATATGGACGAGATAATCATGCCGGGCATAACCCACTGGCAGAGCCCTAATTTCTACGCTTATTTTCCCGCCAATACCAGTGCTCCTTCCATTCTTGCTGAGATGGTAATGGCTACGCTGGGCGCCCAGTGCATGATATGGGAAACATCACCTTCGGCCGCCGAACTTGAGGAGAAAATGATGATCTGGCTGAGGGATCTTATTAAGCTTCCAAGGGCTTTTGAGGGTGTTATCCAGGATTCAGCCTCGACATCCACCCTTGCGGCAATTCTTACGGCCAGAGAGAAAGCTACCGATTTCAGGATTAATGATGAGGGAGCCGCTGCATTTCCCGGATTAAGGATATATTGCTCTGAGCAAACTCATTCCTCAATTGAAAAAGCAATAAAAATAAGCGGTATCGGGAGGCAGAACCTGGTGAAAATACCCGTCAGGAAGGATTTTACCATGGATGTGCAGAAGCTCAGGGAAGCCGTTGAAAATGATAAAAAAGCAGGCCTTAAGCCATGCTGCGTCATAGCCACCCTTGGTACAACCGGAACAACTGCTATTGATCCCCTTAAGCCCATCGGCAGAATATGTGCCGAAAACGGCATATGGTTTCATGTTGATGCCGCGATGGGAGGTACAGCCCTTATCCTTCCGGAATACCAGTGGATGCTGGATGGCAGGGAATTCATAGATTCAATAGTCTTTAATCCTCATAAATGGATGTTTACCGGGTTCGACTGCTCGGCTTACTTCGTTAAAAACCCGGCATATCTTATCAGGACTTTCGAGATACTTCCTGAATATCTCCGGACAAGAACCAGGGGTGAGGTGAACGATTACCGCGACTGGGGAGTGCCGCTGGGGCGAAGGTTCAGGGCTCTCAAGCTCTGGAGCGTGATCAGGATGTATGGTGTTGAAGGACTTCGCGACAAGGTTCGGGGACATATCAGGATTGCAAAACGGTTGGCGGAAATGATCATGCGTGAGAATGACTTCCAGATACTTGCTCCGGTCACACTGAATGTGGTCTGTTTCAGATACAAGCCTGCCGGGAAAAGCGACGATGAGATCAACAGGATCAATGAAGCATTGAACCACAGTCTGAATGACACGGGGAAGATTTACCTGACTCATACCAGGGTAAACGGAGTTTACACCCTGCGGATGGTCACCGGCCAGACGAATGTCACGCCGGAGCATGTTGACTTAGCCTGGGAGCTGATCATGAAAACGGCCAGGG
>CAYSBL010000036.1:3825-11714 GCA_964429295.1 uncultured Rikenellaceae bacterium | reverse complement strand
TGTATCTGCCGATCCCTTTTCCATTACCTATATTCATGCCGAAGATGTCAATGCCGAAGAGCATTTTAAGGTATGGCGTTTCGCCAAAAGACCTCCATGAAGCTTCCACTCCCGACGAGATCATGAAAGGGATCCTGAACAGGTAGAAATCGGCCATCAGCTGAAGCCCGAACGACTCGAATTTCTCCCTGTAATCATGGTTTTCAAACGAAATCACCCTATTTCCTTCCTCATCAAGACCTGAAATGAAGATGTAATTATCTTTACCGACCGACTGGTCGTAGAAAAGGTCCGATCTGATCCTTGTCATGTAAAAGATACCCCCGAGCCTGAAGTCAGGATAGGCCACGGGCAGATAATAATCCACGGAGCCGGAAAGCAGTTCCTGTGAGATGATATTGTCGTACCATTCATTCAGATCAGGTTTTCTGGCTCCGATATAACCCCTTGCAAAAGCTATTCTGTTTCCCAGAATGTATTTCTCCGGATTCTGTTTCTCGGCCTCCAGCTTCAGCCTGAAGCCATGGTTTCTCATTAATCCGGGGAAATTCAATGAAATCTTTCCCGACAGGATATCACCGTAAATGGCACCATCGAAGGGATAATCTGAATAACTCAGATCAATTGTCTGTGCCCAGGCAGGATAGATATCCCTGATTGCCTGGCGCCTGTAGTTTGAGAAGTACACCCTTCCGGTCAACTGGTTCTGCAGGTTGTCATATCTGCCATTTTCACGCAGGTAGATGTAGTCATTCCTGATCGAGGAAGAAGCTGACAGGTAAAGCTGCCTGGTGAAGGTTCCTCCCCTGAACACCAGGGGCAGATAGATCTTGTTGTTCCACGAGTATCCTTCAGAAAGGATATCGGGATCGGCAATATCCTGGCTGAACTTCTCAACATTGACGGGATTGCCGTATTCGATTCCCGATTCAACTACCGGATACCATCCCATCCAGTTGATTTTTGAGTGGAACCTGTGCCGCTGGCCGGAGTATTCGTATCCGAATGTTGATATCAGCGTGCTGAGGTTGTTCTGGGTCATCAGGGTGAATCCCGGTGTTATTGTTGAAAGGTCGTCCTGGATCTCATCAATATCTGCGTAGAATGGCATCCAGCTGTGAAACCTGAAGAGGTTCTTCCATTTTCTGTACGGTGAAGGGAAATAAGAGTTGCCTGAAGCGCTTTCGACAGGAGGCTTTTGCTGTTCAAACCGGTTTATGAGATAGGAATTATGAGAATGTGACGAAGAGTCAGCGGCCGGTTCCCCGGGTATGCCGTAACTTACGATATTGTTTCCGGAAGATGTATAGTCGGCAAAAAGCATGTCCCGGCCGTTAACGCTGAGATCGGTTGCGCCGAACCTCGACCGTGTGAGAGGGATCACAGAATTATCGGATTTACGCAGGTAAATGTTCTCTGTGCCGCTCATGGAGCTGACAAAGAAAAGTGAATCGTTTCTGAGGAATGAAGACTGAATGTCGTCGGTGCCTGCTTCCAGAAGCGTTTGCCAGCTGTTTTTTTCAAGGCTGAAGCGGAGGATGCCTTCTCCCTTTTCATTCAGATGGATCACCGTTATATTTCTTCCCGTCGCGTCCCACTGGGGCCTCTGGAGCGAGGCATTGCCGGGCGCCTTTATTGAATTAAGTATCTCGCCGCTGGCAGCATCGAGGATGTTAAGTGTGTTGACATTGCCGGTACTGTTTTCAACCGCTGCCACAAGGGCTCCGTCGGGTGAAACTGAAGCCGACATGTACCTGGTTTTTTTAGTAAGCCTGCGGACCATATTCCTATCGACTTCCATTATCATAATTTCCGACCATTCCCTGTTTGCCCATCTGGCGTCGGAATGAGTCTCTACCCACACAAGCCTCCCGTTTCCGAAGGATATGAAATAAGGGTTGATATAACCCGGGATGTGAAGTTTTTTCTCGCTGTTGTCAGAGGGCCTTATCATTACGAATGATGGAGGTTCTGAAAGTGAAGTTTTCACTGCTATTATGGCATCCTTGCCGGCCTGGACGGGCGAATGATAGTTTACGAAATTGTTTCCTTTCGGTGGATTCAGGACAGGATAGTTTATGGCTGATATTTTATGGTCGTCGGCAGTCCATACTGTCCTGAGCGAATCGAAGGTCTCGTCAAACAGTCTTTTTTTTGTAAGAGAAGCTGATTTTCGGAGACTCAGGTTTACAGGGTTAATCAGGAAAGGAGCATTTCCGGTCAGGTTGAGGGCTTTACGCCACATCTGTCTGTCATATTCAGAGTACGACCATGCCATCATCTGATAGCCGTACTGGTAGTGATCGGGGACATAGTCCCTGAATGATCCGTTGACGGATTTGTCGTAGGAGAAAACATTTCCCCTTTCTAACATCATAGCCTTGAGCTGTTTCTGAAATGACGGAGTTCTTCCGCGTCCGGAGCCTGTAAGTACCGATTCTGAAAAGACCGCATCGCCTTCGAGGTGCCAGAGAGGCAGTAATGCTGAGACCACGCCGGTGAACTGTTGTCCTGACAGAACCGACATTGCCTTTGTAAATCCTGTGTTTAACGATTCCATCTGCATTACGTGAGTAAGCTCATGGATGGCCAGCTGGGTGTTTGCATCAAGAGGAATGGAATTTTGTTCGGGGGTGGGGTATATCTCCATTCTGTCGGGAGCCCAGGCAACATAGCCGTTCGATCCGGTTGTATGATTGTGAATGATAACGGGTATCCTGAACTTTTTAACAGGGTAAATTTCGGAGAGTTGCGACCAGGCTTTGTCGAGCGACCGGGCAAAATCAATCCCGGCATCGCCGTAGGTCTTGGGATATATCACGGTGAAGCGGTCGGTAAGGATTTGCAGCCATTTCAGGGAGGCGGGATCCTGCCCTGTATTGTAATACTGGGCTGATGCGATCCCGGTGAAGAAAATGAATATGATGGAAGCCAGCGTCCGGCAAAATTTCATATCAGGCAATTTATACAAAAATAGCAAAATTCGCGGGTACGCCTTCTTTTGGACATAGTCTGAAAAATTTCGTAATTTCACCGCTTGGTCATTTGAATGAATTTCAGGAAAAACCAAAGCTTTCTGATGGGAAAAAAATTTAAGCTGACAGAAACGATATCCGGCTGGATGGTATTTGCAGCAGCCCTTATCACTTACCTTCTAACCCTTGAGCCGACGGCCAGCCTGTGGGATTGCGGAGAATATATTGCATCGGCCTTCAAGCTCGAGGTCGGGCATCCTCCGGGGAACCCGGTGTTCATGGTTGTTGCAAGGTTTTTTACACTTTTTGCATTTGGCGACACGGCGAAGGCAGCAGTCACGGTCAACGCAATGTCAGCTCTCGCCAGCGCATTTACAATACTTTTTCTGTTCTGGACCATCACGCATCTTGCAAGGCGGATATTGACAGGGAAAAACGGCGAGCCCGGAGCAGCTCAGACCATTGCAATAATATCCGCCGGTGCTGTTGGAGCGCTTGCTTTTACTTTTTCCGATTCTTTCTGGTTTTCGGCAGTCGAAGGTGAGGTGTATGCTTCCTCTTCGTTTTTCACCGCCCTTGTGTTCTGGGCAATCCTGATGTGGGAGGATGTTGCGGATGAGGAGTATTCAAACAGGTGGATCATCCTCATCGCTTTCCTGATGGGCCTTTCCATCGGGGTTCATCTTCTTAATCTTCTTGCAATACCTGCAATAGTCATGGTTTACTATTTCCGAAAGTATGAGTTTTCATGGAGAGGCTTTGTCTTTTCTCTCGGAGTATCGGTTATAGTGCTTGCACTTCTGCTTTACGGGATAATGCCCGGGCTTGTCACAATTTCATCCAGGCTCGACATGTTCTTTGTCAATGCACTGGGTATGCCTGCCAACAGCGGCATGATATTCCACTTTATCCTGCTTGTGGTTTTCTTCTTTCTTGCTGTCAGAACAACCCTTTACTCATCCGACAGGACCAGGAACGCGGCATTTGCAATAGGGGCGATGCTGTTATCCGGAATCTGGGTGATATCCGGATCCATGATATTGAATCTAATTGTTCTCGGGGCTGTAGCATGGTTCATCTGGTACCTTGCCGGTAAAGACCGGGTAACCCTAAATACCGTTCTCACTTCGGTGGTGGTGGTTCTGATAGGGTTTTCGGCAAATGCCATAATCGTGATAAGAGCAAATGCCAATCCACCCCTGAATGAAAATCAGCCTGAGAATCCTTTCAGCCTGCTTTATTTCCTGAACAGAGAGCAGTATGGATCGCGTCCTCTTTTCAGGGGCCAGTATTACAATGCGCCTGTGATCGATTATGCCAACGGAAAACCGAAATACGTGCTGGAGGATGGGAAATACGTTGTAAGCGCATATGATCTCGAGCGGGTGTATGATGAGAGGTTCCTGACGGTTTTCCCCAGGATGTGGAGCGACCAGGCCGATCACGAGACGATGTACAGGGAATGGGGAAAAGTCAGGGGGACTCCTGTATCGGTAACAAACCAGTCGGGAGAGAAGGAGATCATCCGGAAGCCGAAATTCAGTGAAAATCTCAGATTCATGTTCTCCTACCAGTTCGGGTATATGTACTTAAGGTACTTTATGTGGAATTTTGCAGGGAAGCAGAATGACACCCAGGGAACGGGAGGGGCCATCAACGGGAACTGGATAAGCGGATTCAGGTTTCTCGATGAACCCCGAACCGGATCGCCCGATCTGCCTCCGGGTATGAAGGAAGACACATCGAGGAATGTCTATTACCTGCTTCCTTTATTGCTGGGTTTGATCGGCATATTTTACCAGCTTAACCGCGATTTTAAGAACTGGTGGGTGGTGCTTCTCCTGTTCCTGATGACGGGAGCAGCCATAGTCTTTTACCTGAACCAGTATCCCAACCAGCCAAGGGAGAGGGATTATGCCTATGCCGGATCCTTTTACTTCTTTGCGATCTGGATCGGTCTGGGTGTACTTGCCCTGTATGAAGCTCTGTCTGGCATACTTGGAGAGAAGGTTTCCGCCCCTGCCGCCGGTGCCCTCTGCATGGTAGTGCCGGTGCTGATGGCCGTTCAGAACTGGGACGATCACGACCGGTCGGGCCGTTACCTTGCCCGCGATGTGGCCTTCAATTACCTTAACTCCTGTGCTCCGAATGCCATTCTTCTGACCAACGGCGACAACGACACTTTCCCGCTATGGTACGCCCAGGAGGTTGAGGGAGTAAGGACCGATGTCAGGGTATGCAATCTTATGCTTCTCAATACCGACTGGTATATCAACCAGATGAAGAGGGCCACATATGAGTCGGCCCCCCTGCCTGTCACCCTGCCTCCGCAGAAGTACTATGACGGGGTGAACAACCAGGTGTTTATAGTTGAAAAGACGGCAGATCCGGTAAATATCTCCACGGTTATCGACTGGGTAATGAGCGACAACAAGGCTACCAAGGTTCAGCTTTCTGCAACCGAGATACTTGACGTGATTCCTTCCAGGACCATCAGGATACCAGTCGATTCGGCGAAGGTGCTGGCATCGGGAACTGTAAAACCTGAGGATGCGGACAAGATTGTTCCTTATATTGACATCAAGCTGAAGGGTAGTTCGATACTGAAGAGCCAGCTGATCCTGCTTGATATCCTGGCGCACAACAACTGGGAGCGTCCGATTTACTATGTCACCGGTTATCATGACGATGCATTGGGGCTTGAAGAGTATTTCCAGCTCGAAGGGCTTGCCTACAGGCTTGTTCCAATTAAGTCGGAAATAAAGAGCTGGCTGGAGTACGGAAGGATTGATTCTGATATTCTGTATGAAAATGTTGCGAATAAATTTGTCTGGGGCGGAGCCAATGATCCGGAGGTCAACCTCGATTATCATCATTTAAGGACTCTGATGGTAATAAGGGCCAGGCTGGTCTATGCCCGGCTGGCGAAGGCACTTGCAGCCGAAGGCAAGAATGAGAAAGCCCTGACCGTCCTTAACGGCTGCATGGAGCTGCTTCCTCCTGATAAATTCCCTTACGATCCATACTTCACCGACCTGATTGAAGGATATTTTACGGCAGGTGATTCTACCAGGGCTGTACAGCTGGCAAAGGATGTGAGCAGTTATTATTTTGCAAGGCTCGATTATTTTCTGAAGCAGAATCCATACGTTATGAGCTCTGCCGAATATGAGATACAGTCTGCCATTCAGTATACATCCAAAGCTGCGACCTTCTGCGAGCAATACGGTCAGAAGGAGATCGGGGAGGAGATCAACGGGAAGCTTGAGGAATATTATGCCAAATATGTTGGCAAACAGAAGGTTCCTGCAAATTGAAATTTATACCGCCCCATACGGGGCGTAATACATCAGAACGGCGAATCCGACCTGGGTATTGAAAATATTTGAATCAGATTGTCAGGAACGGAACTGTGCCTGATTTACCTCCTGTTTGAGGTATTTTTCAAGGAGAGCGTAGACATTCTCAGGGTAGACCGGTTTCAGGATGTATTCTGTGCACCCTGCAATGAAGGCGTCTGATTTTGATTGTTCCGATGAATAGGCAGTGATCATGAGAATCGGAACAGTCTTTCTGGTTTTTCTGAAGGCTCTTGTGCAGTCGATGCCGTTTACCAGCGGAATAAGAAAATCCATTATTACCAGGTCGATTTTCCTGTCGCTGGTGTTCACAAAATCGATAAAATCCCTTCCTGTACGAAATTTGATCACTTCAGCTCCTGAACTTTGTAGGAGGGTTTCATAGTACCTGATGGAAGGCACATCATCCTCGACAATGACAATAGTCTTGTCTGTTAACTCTAAGCTGCTGAAGTTCAAGGACATCTAAAACTGAATTTGACTGTTACTAATTTACGACAACTTATAATTGCCAGCCTCTTTAGTAAGCACAATTATTAACAACTTATAAACAAAATTAATGCCGCGAACCCAATTATCAAAGGTTTTCGTCAAAGAAAACAGACGTTCGTCAAAACAAAGGGATTATTGAAATATTACCTGCACTCCCAGTAGTAGCGTTTGTCGCCAATAATGACATCGGCCTGGGTTTCGATTGCAACCAGTTCGGCATCGCAGTATTCAGCTTCGGGGCCTTCGTTGATGATCCCCCGTCCGGTCTGGTAGGTGATTTCACGGCAGATTTTGCATGATCCCAGCGTTTCGCACGATGTGAATGCAATAGTAAATAATATGAATGTTGTGGCTATTATGATTGTCCGTTTCATACAACGGGTTTTGTTACAAAATTAATAAATGCAAGTATTGTGCCCCTCTTTTCATTCAAAAACGAAAATTATAAAAAAATATTAGGTATTTTGATGCAACTATTTTTCAAAACGGATGTCATTAATCTGGAATTGAAAACAAAAGGAATTAAAACATTACTGTCATGGAAGATAATAATAAAATGAAGAAGCATGTGACCGTGGTCGGAGCGATACATATCGGTTTCGGTTTTCTTGGTCTCATAGGAGCTCTTGCAACCTTTTTTGCATTGAGGTTTGCACATGGTTTCGTCAGCAATGAAGAGATCCCCTCGATGGTTCTTACCTTTTTGTCAGCGAGTCTTCCCCTGCTCATAGGCTTTTTGTCTACCCTCGGGCTTGTCGGGGGAATAGGGCTTCTTTCGTACCAGCCCTGGGCAAGGTTCATTGTCATGATCGTTGCTGCCATAGGATGCCTCAATATCCCGATCGGAACGCTCAAGGGTGTTTATTCTCTCTGGGTGCTGCTTCAGGACGAAACGGTCAAGCTGTTTGAAAGCAGAAGGTTTAATGGAGGTCAGACCGCTGCCGGCTGAATTTGAAATTCAGTGATGGTTTTCTCCGGCTGGCAGGGACAGTGCCTTTTCTGAGCAGCCATCATACATTCTTAAATCAATATATTATCAACAGGGAGAAATCCCTGTTTTTTT
>CAYSBL010000036.1:0-3725 GCA_964429295.1 uncultured Rikenellaceae bacterium | reverse complement strand
CAAATTATTTTTCATGGCCGACGACAACAAGATCATTTTCTCAATGTACAGGGTTGGCAAGACCTTCCCTCCTCACCGCCAGGTCCTTAAGGATATAAGCCTTTCATTTTTCCTTGGTGCCAAGATCGGTATAATAGGTTTGAACGGATCCGGGAAGTCTACCCTTATGAAGATCATTGCAGGAGTTGAAAAAGAGTATCTGGGAGAGGTTACTTTTCTTCCCGGATACAGTGTGGGATATCTTCCCCAGGATCCTCTTCTTGATGACACAAGGACAGTGAGGGAGGTTGTTGAGGAGGGAGTCAGGGAGACCATGGATCTCATTTCGGAATATGAAGCGATAAATGCGAAATTCGGAGATCCGGAAGTTTATGACAATCCCGACCGGATGCAGCAGCTGATGGACCGCCAGGCAGTCCTGCAGGAGAAGATCGACTATTCCGACGGATGGAACATCGATCATAAGCTCGAGCGAGCTATGGATGCACTCAGGTGTCCTGAAAGCAGCGCCAATGTCAGCATTCTCTCCGGAGGTGAAAGGAGAAGGGTTGCCTTATGCAGGCTTCTTCTGAAGCAGCCGGATATATTGCTTCTCGATGAACCCACCAACCACCTCGATGCCGAGTCGGTGCAGTGGCTCGAAACTACCCTGAAGCAGTATCATGGCACTGTTATTTGTATAACACACGACAGGTATTTTCTCGACAATGTTGCAGGATGGATCCTGGAGCTCGACAGGGGCGAGGGAATCCCGTGGAAGGGCAACTACTCATCGTGGCTCGAACAAAAGGCCAAAAGGCTTGAAATCGAGGAAAAAGGTAATGTAAAGAGAAGGAAGATCCTTGAAAGGGAACTTGAATGGGTAAGGATGTCTCCCAAGGCGCGGCATTCGAAGTCGAAAGCCCGTCTTGGCGCTTATGAAAACCTTCTCAATCAGGATGTGAAGGCCAAAGAAGAAAGGCTCGAGATATTTATACCCAACGGTCCAAGGCTTGGTGACAAGGTTATCAGGGCAAAGGGCGTGGCCAAATCGTTTGGCGACAAGCTGCTTTTCGAGGATCTGGAATTCAATCTTCCCCCGAACGGCATCGTGGGTGTCATCGGTCCGAACGGAGCAGGCAAGACAACCCTTTTCCGGCTTATCATGGGCCAGGAAAAACAGACCAGCGGGGAATTTGAGGTAGGCAACACTGTGGTCCTTGGCTATGTCGATCAGGCTCATTCTGAGATCGATCCGGCGAAGACCGTATATGAGGTCATCTCGGGCGGACAGAACGATGTTATGGTGGGCAACCGGCTCATAAACGCAAGAGCCTATGTTTCGAGGTTTAACTTCACCGGTGCCGACCAGGAAAAGAAATGCGCCATGCTTTCGGGAGGCGAGCGTAACCGGCTGCACCTGGCGCTTACCCTGAAATCAGGTGCCAATGTCCTTCTTCTCGACGAACCCACCAACGACATTGATGTGAACACCCTGAGGGCACTGGAGGAAGGTCTGGAGAGTTTTGCCGGCTGCGCGGTGATCATTTCACACGACCGTTGGTTCCTTGACAGGGTAACTACTCACATGCTGGCTTTTGAAGGTGATTCAAAAGTGGTATGGTTCGAAGGCAACTACTCGGAATATGAGGAGAACTATAAAAAACGCGTTGCAGACACAACGCCGAAACGGATAAAATATAAAAAGCTGGCGTGAATAATCTCGTTCGATCATGCGATCAAGAAAGGCAGCCGCAAACAGGATCCCCTCCCGGGAGGGGTAGGGGTGGGTGTGCAGAGGCAATAAAAGAAGAAGAATTTCTCGCAGAGGTGCGCAGATAAAACCGCAGATTTACGCAGAGTAAAAACCTTCACGACCTTAATAAATAATATATGCGACCACTACTTACCACCCTCATCCTCTTTTCAACGTTTTTACTGACTGCACCGGCCAGGGCCCAGATCGGCCGCCGTTTTCCTGCCGAAAAGAAGGTCGTGGCCGATCCGGTTACGGGTGTTCAGCTGACATTTGTGACGAGCACTCAATCGGGTGATTCAAAGATCTACCAGACTCACCGCCAGTGGACTGCCGACGGGAAGTGGCTTGTGTTCCGTTCACGCAGGGTTCCGGGAGAGACGCTTGCAGTAAATGAGGAGACGGGCGATATAGTGCAGATCTCTGAAGGCGGTTATATGGGCATGCTCACCCTTGCCGCCAAATCAATGAAACTTTATTTCATGAGGATGACACTTCGTCAGCCCGGCCAGAGAAAACCGGGACCGGTACAGATTGTCGAAGTCGATCTGGACCGCCTGTTCACCGACAGCGAAGCCGGGCAGATAAAGGCGGAAAATGAATACCAGAGGGTATGCGGGACCATTCCGGCTGAAGTTGGCGCCGGCGGCGACATGGCCCTGGATGCAGATGAGGAGTGGGTTTATTACCGGATCGGGAAGGATGAAGCAGACAGGCAGATAGCGCCCGGTACGAAGATAGAACCGAATTTCGGTCCAAGGAACATGGGAGCCGGACCTTCAGGAATCGGGAAGATGAATATTAGGACCGGGGAGATTGGCTTTGTTGTTGCCGTGCCATTCCAGGTCGGACATATCCAGACCAATCCCTGGGTTCCGGGTGAGATAGTATTTTGCTGGGAGACCGGAGGGAAAGCTCCGCAAAGAACGTGGACGGTGATGTCGGACGGAACGGGGCTAAGGCCGCTTTATCCAGAGTCGGAGTACGAATGGGTGACTCATGAAGCCGTCATAACACGCGATGAGGTAGCGATAGCGATCATGGGTCACAGGCCGGTTGGAATTGCAGGAGGAGGATCCGCTCAGGCCGGAGAACAGAAGCCTGCCGATCCTGCCAATCCGGGTCAGGAATTGGGGTGGGGACCCTCGGGTACAAGGGAAAAACCCACGGGACTTGGGATAGTGAACCTCCGGACCCGTGAGATGACCATTGCCGGACAGACATTATCAGGAAGCGGGTTGTGGCATGTGAATGGATCGGCCGACGGCCGTTTTGCAGTGGGTGACGACTTTGAGCGCAATATCTGGCTCATCAACCGGAAGACGCATGAGATGATCCTGCTTTCAACCGGGCACAAGGTAACGGCTTCCGATCATCCGCATCCGACATTCAGTCCCGACGGTACCCGCATCGAGATCCAGTCGGCGATGCTGTCGGAGGATGGCAGGTCGATGAATATATGTGTTATACCTGTGCCGGAGGAATGGCTGAGGGAATAAGGGGTGAGGTGTGAGGAGTGAGTAATGAGGAAAAAAGAATTTCTCGCAGAGTTGCGCAGATAAAAGCGCAGAGGTTACGCAGAGTAAGAGCCCTGAGATGGCTATCTTCGACTCGTTATAAATTAAATAATTTGATAATAATACGCGAATTTTTATCGTGAATCGATAAGCGGGTTATTGTTTTACGATAATTTATTTACCCAAAACGATATGATTTTGTTAAGGACAGGGAAGCAGGTATGAAAAAACGACGCATGACACAAGAGTCATCAAAAGGGTCGCAGTGAGTTATCTCCCATTCTCCCATTCACCTCTTCTCCCATTCTTCTTTTCATGCTTCTCATATCTCATACCTCACACCTCATGCCTCACGCCCTGTAGCCCTGCCCCTAGTTATAACTGCAGCTCCAGCGCCTTCCTTGTTACCTCCGGCGTAGTAAGACCGCGATCGCCGAGTTCGAGCCATTTCCGGTCCTCGAACCTCGAAACGA
>CAYSBL010000035.1:0-34350 GCA_964429295.1 uncultured Rikenellaceae bacterium | reverse complement strand
AACTTATATCATTAGTTATCAACAATATAGCTACTTTATAAGGGTCGACTATTTATGAAGGGCGAGGATGGATTGTTTTATGCTCCGCAAATCCATACTCCCGGAGTCCCTAATGATATGATTGCTCTGCCTAATCAAGAAAACCTTCTATCAATGGATGAAGTTAATTTCTATTATCAGAAAGCAACAAGAAAAATGCGGAGCTGATTTCTATGAACTCCCTTAAAAAGTTAAACTTTCTGATTATTTATATTCATAATAAAGAACTCCAGGAAGAAGTTTTATAGGCTTATGAAAGATTATTTTCCCCATTCTTAATACTGTGTCTGCATCTTCATAGCAAAAAACTAAAACCCCTCTATTAAACTCCGAAGTTTTTCTTTGACCAATTACACTAAGATCAAATACGACTTCCATATATTCTTTCTTACCGTCAATTATATAAATCTGGCGATCTCTTAAAAAAGTTGTTATTCTCTGCACCTTCTTTACAATATCAATGCTATCGTAACCTTGTTTTGTATTATCGATGCTTGTGATGCTTACCTTACCTTGAGATCCCAGATTGTAAAAAACTTGAATAGAATCAGGGAACTTTATTGTAAAATTAATCTCATTTCTATCGGGCCCAAAAACAAAACCCCTATACTGGTAACTAACGCTATCAGCAAGCAATTTCTGGCTATATTGCTCCAATGTCATTATTGCAGATTTATTTCTTAAACAACATGACAAAAGTAGGATTGCTGCTATGCTCAAAGGTACTGATATCCGCATCTGCATAGTTTTTTTTACCAATTACGACCTGCACCGCCTGAACTAAATGTATTATAACCGCTTGTAATCGCATTTTGATCACCTTGTGAATCCAAAAAGCCACCTCGTCTATATCTGGCCTTTTCAATCAGTAATTGATGTCCGTGTGCTCCTGCTTTTGCAGTACTTAATGAAAAGCCTAAGTGCATCATTTCTAATCCCCAAACTGCATTGCCGAAATCCATTGCATTGAAAGCCTTATTTGACCCATTTGGCACAAAAAATCCGCCCCTATCTGCGTTAATGTCAGTTTTAGAAATTCCAGCATTTACCATTTCCTGCCCTAGATATTTCGCCCAATTATCCATGTCCCCTTGATTTTTGGATTCTTTGTATGCGTAGGATAAAGGTTTCTCTTGAGCAGAAATAGAGTTGACTCCTGATTTTTCAATGTAACTATTCAGATCTTTAGATGTCTTAGTAAATAAAAGCTGAGTTTTATCACCGTATTTAGTTGTTAAGTAATCAAGTGTTTTACTATCGTTGTTTGGATCATTAAGCTCGTAACTTTTTTTACTTCCTGTATGAGTATTCTCAACAACAATTTTATCTGGAAGATTATTTTCTTCTTTCCGAACAAAATATCCTTTTTTATTAAAAATATAGTCATCAACCCGTATTCCATCCGGATCAATAAACCTGATTGGATTATTAACTGCATAGTTGTATGGACTCCATCTCCTATAAGATTCAGCTAAAGGATCAGGAACATGCCATCTCCCTATCTGGGGGTCATAAAATCTTGCCCCGTAATCATAATTCTCAAAGAACTCGTTGTTTAATTCCTTACCATTGTAAAGGTATAAATTATTCTGCAGGTTATTCGCCGCGAACATCGAGCCGAAAGGATAATATTCCACTTCCTGGTCAATAACCGGCGCCGATCCTGAGTAGTGATAAGTGATACGGTTATTTCCCAGATGATCCTTCAGATAGTAATAATAATTACCTGTTGCCGGATTATAATATCCTTCAGGGGTCAAAACCCTGGTCAGAGTCCCGCGGGTGTAGATAAACGGCCCGTAATAGAGTGTCGCGGCGGTCGTTGATGCAATTACCGATGTTTTGCTCCATTTGTTGCCAAGTGCGTCATAGCTGTAATCAACCTTGTTGGCAGCATCCTTGTAATACTGCTTCGGACGATTAACCTCGTCAAACCAGCTGATGGAACCTATGCCCCTTAAGCCGTCGCTGGTGACATTCCCGTTGCTGTCGTACGTGAAACTGCCGCTTCGTCCGCTTACTCCATTACAGGTCCCGCTTACCGATTCAAGCTGATTCCCGGTGTTACTTCCCGAATAAGAATAAACCAGGTTCTCGCGGTCAGCCCCTGAATTGCTTTTGCAGTTCATAAGGGTGATGTTCCCATTGGCATCATACTGAACCGAGCTTAAGTCAAAATTGTTCACGCTGGTCCATGATAAGGTATGGACTTTCTTTATAACAGTTCCCTGTGGTTTCAGGTTCATATGGGCAAAGTTATTTATCCCAAAAGGATGTTCGCAGGTTGTGTTTCTCCATCCCAAAAAACAACCAAGTAGCTGAGGTTAATGAAGTATATACTTCAGAAGAGAAAAATAATACCATCATTAAGTTAGGGAACTTAGGAGATCCTCAGGATTACTCAATAACAATGGTTTATGATATTCAGCCTCTATAAACAAGATTAAATTATAAAAAAAACCGGAGGTGGCCGAGTGGCTTAAGGCGGCCGATTGAAGATCGGTTAAACCTTATTTCGGGTTTCACGGGTTCGAATCCTGTCCCCCCCGCTATAAAAACAAAACCCGGCAGTGAACCGGGTTTTAATAAGATATTTTCATACACCTTTGCTATCGATTTGGTGGAAGAAAAATTACACTTTTGATTAGCAGGTTATGATCTTTCTTAGTAACAACAAAAAGTTGATTTTCATTATTACATTTAATAACTGTTTTATTCTTGCTATTGAGTTCAATGGATACTTCATCAACGTTATTTAAAGAGTCTACTTCAATTAGAAGAGCATTACCAGTTATTTCATCTGTAGTTAGCACCTCCTTGATAAATCTCTGATTATTAATATTTAATACTAGCGTATCGTTCTTAAAATAATTTAAAAACTCGAAAGCTACAATTCCATTTCGCTTATCTATAAAAGTATCTGCTTTACCTTTATAGTACTGTACTTTAACATGATAATAATTATCGCTTCGATTTTTACATCCTGAAAACAATAGCAATATAAAAATAGATAACAAAATTATTCCCTGAAAAGGTCTTATTATGCTTTGAAATTTTGTCATTTTATTCATTTTTTATTAGGATCTTTTTCAGGAACAGTTTTTTCAATAATCTTTAATTGATCAATAGTTACTTTAGTGCCCTCGCCACCATAATACATTAAATTTTCCCAATCAATGTTAATAGGATTTTTAGGATCGCTTTCTTTATTATGCCTTAAACCAAGTCCATGTCCTACTTCATGAGCAGCATTATCTGAAGCAGTCGTCTCCGTTATTTTTTCGGACCAATTTGTTGCAGCTTTTCCGGGGATTAGAACCTGAAACTCATTTTTATTTGGGTTGCCAATTTCATTTGCATATCCATCAGCATCAGTTCGAGCTCTTCCTTGATCATCAGTATAATTTACTTTATCAACAAATTTCAATTCAAAGCCTTCACCTTGTTTACTGCTTTCATCAAAGTTAAGATTAACAGTCGTTGAATAATTTTTGTTAGTGTTTTTATCGAACCCACTAAATAGTGTTTCCATTTGGGTTTTAGATGATTCAGCCCACTTTCTTACATCACTATTTGACGCTGAAGAAGCATTTACAACTTTAAAATCAAGAATAAATTTTACATTAATATTACCGGTTTGGACTTCTTTCGTGGTTATTTTATATCCCTCAAGCCCATCTAAATCAATACAAACAACAGGATTGTTACTGGCATATTGATAAGTAGTCAAAGCAGGAAATTTATCAGCTAACGGATCTATTGTGGTAAATCTCCCGATTTGGGGGTCATAGAACCTTGCTCCGTAATCATAATTATCAAAGAACTCGTTGTTTAATTCCTTCCCATTGTAAAGGTATAAATTATTCTGCAGGTTATTCGCCGTGAACATCGAGCCGAAAGGATAGTATTCCACTTCCTGGTCAATAACCGGCGCCGATCCTGAATAATGATAAGTGATACGGTTATTTCCCAGATGATCCCTCAGATAGTAATAATAGTTGCCTGTTGCCGGATTATAATATCCTTCAGGGGTCAAAACCCTGGTCAGCGTTCCTCCGGTGTAAATAAACGGCCCGTAATAAAGTGTCGCGGAGGTCGTTGATGCAATTACCGATGTCTTGCTCCATTTGTTGCCAAGTGCGTCATAGCTGTAATCAACCTTGTTG
The DNA here is from genome assembly GCA_964429295.1 of uncultured Rikenellaceae bacterium. Lineage (GTDB taxonomy): Bacteria > Bacteroidota > Bacteroidia > Bacteroidales > VadinHA17 > LD21. Next base: position 30,145 of record CAYSBL010000035.1, on the reverse strand, counting down.
GCAGCATCCTTGTAATACTGCTTCGGACGATTAACCTCGTCAAACCAGCTGATGGAACCTATGCCCCTTAAGCCGTCGCTGGTGACATTCCCGTTGCTGTCGTATGTAAAACTGCCGCTCCGTCCGCTTACTCCATTACAGGTCCCGCTTACCGATACAAGCTGATTCCCGGTGTTACTGCCCGAATAAGAATAAACCAGGTTCTCGCGGTCAGCCCCTGAACTGCTTTTGCAGTTCATAAGGGTGATGTTCCCGTTGGCATCATACTGAACCGAGCTTAAGTCAAAATTGTTCACGTTGGTCCATGAAGTCGTATAATTTCCGTAATCACCCTGACGAAGCCGGTTCAGTCCGTCATAGGTAAATTTATAACCTTTGTACTGGTTGGTCCCGTACTGGAACATCATGCCTATGGTTTTCGGCAGACTTAAAAAAAAAAGGCCGGCACCCCATGCCGGCCTTCTAAACAAAAGGAATGAAACCTGATATGCCCGGAAAGATATCCTGAAGAAATCAGTTGCCTTAGCGGCATCGATCCTCTTTGAATCGTATCGCCAGAATATATACGAATTTTTATCGATTAACGATAATTTTTAATATGAGAAACGACAAGTTCTTTACCTGAAACGATATGTTTTTAAAGACAATAGGCCTCTGCTGATCCCTTCCTTATTTCCCTATTTCTTTATTTCCTAATTTCCTTTTTTCCCTATTTCCTCACAAACCTTACCTTCTCAGCCTCCAGCCTCCTGAAAGCCCTTTCCAAATCACGGGCCTTGAACGGCGCCGGTCCTTTAGAAAGCTCCGGGATATTATATGATTTAAGGAAATAATCATAGAATCCGGGATCCTTCTGCGGAAGGACAAAGGGCTTTGATGCCCTGCCGTCATTTCCGATGTGCGCGAAATATGGCCTCCCGTACATATTGTCGACTCTCTTGCTTGCAAAAACAAACCACCTGCCCTCCGACGACCAGCTGTGGTAAGAATCGGACCGCCGCGAATTGACCGACGGAAGTGTATCTATTACCCCGGTGGTAAGATCGAGCAGATGAACATCGGCTTCTTCATGCCATACGGGAAAATTACCGTAATCGAACGATGTGAACATAAGCGATCTTCCATCGGGTGATGGCTTCGGATGACTCACGGTTCTGCCTGTCCTGTCTGCTGAAATCAGGGTGTCAACGATAGTCCCGAAACTGCCCGTGGCCGGATCAAAACCGACGGAGCAGAGACTGTACCCGGCCTCATCATAATCAGCCGGCATCTTAAGTGCACGGGCCGAACAGAAGTACAGCCTGGTTCCATCGGCAGAAAAAACCGGAAAGGTTTCGAATGAGCCATTTTCAGCTATTACCCTGGATGTGATGACTTCGTTCCTTCCAAGGTCGAGAACCATCAGGTCGGATATGGTATCATAAACCTCAAGCCTCTTATTCCTGATTGAGTGAAACTCAGGGATGATCACATTCGTCGAAAAGGCCAGGTATCGTCCCGAAGGATGCCAGCTTCCGTAAACTCCAGCCGAAATGGTGCTGTCGGTTGCAGTATTTATCTTCCTGAACTTCCCGTCCTGTTGTACCATCGTCCCTCCCCCGGCATGACGCAGGTGAAAAAATGAACGTGAGGGATCCTGCTGCGAGTAGATATGACAGTTTACGCAGCCATCATCAATGAGATTGTTGTCGGCAAGCTTCCTTTCCCTGAACCTGGTCAGGTCGCGCTCGCTGATCGAAATCCTGCTCCACACCTCATACCCGGGTTCAATAAGCCTGTATGAAAGAAAGGGATCAATTTCCTCGTCAGCCACATGCCATATGAAAGGCCTGTACTCCTTCCACGTCCCGCCCTCAAGAGCTGAAACTCTGATAATCAATGAATCGCCTGCGGATTTCTGCAGCAAATCCCTCCATTTTCCCGGTGAAATAACAGCTTTGTTCCCCGACGCCTGTATAGTGATTGTTCCTCCCTTACCTTCGAGAATGACATTCATCTTTTCCGCATCCTTCAGCATGAAGTTCAGAGGAGCGATGTTGGGAGGGATCGTCACGTTCACATAGTCGGGACAGATCTCCGGAAATGAATCCACACTCTCCATAGCCATCCTGTTGTCGCTGCAGGAAGACAATGCGATGATTAAAAGGATCGATATGAAGGAATAACGACTTTTCGCCCCCAAACCCCCTAAAGGGGGCCTTGAAATCCTGCAATCATTTTGGCTATTATTTCTTCTCCTTAATGTTCTACCCCCATCCCGAAAGCTTTCGGGACCCCTAATGGGGGACTTGAAATCCGTAATCATTGATGGATTTGTTTTTCATAAATATTGCAAAATATTCAATGTCTGTTTCTTAAAGCCCCCTTTAGGGGGTTGGGGGTCTTCCCGAAAGCAGCTGATCGGCCGCGAGCACCAGGAACATGAAGTTCGTTGCGCCTCCTCCCATAACGTACTCCTGCTGCTGCCACAGATAAGGAAAGTCGAGCAGTTCAGGAAAATCGGGACGGATAAGCGCGGTTCCCGATGAAACACCTCCCGGTATATACGACCAGTCAGCCCTGTTGACTCCATAGGCGACAATTGTAGACCTCGCTCCCACTCCCGATGCAAATGAAGCTGTATTGGTTCCGGGATGTACACCAAGTATGAAGTTAAGGGCATTAAACACGGGAGCGGCGGGGAACACATCGGGGAATGCCTTGTGCAGGTAGTACTGCCTTACCCCGAACGACTGTATGTCCCATCCTGCACCCCAGATATTGGGCCTGTACGGCACTCCGAACGGTGTTTCTGCTGCCTGCTTCATTATTCCTTCCGATACTCCTTTCAGTGCATCCTTCACAGCTTCAGTAAAATCCGGATCGTTGATCGCCGGAAGCGCTCTTCCTATGAGCCATCCGACTTCGCGGACACCCTTTATGACGGCTTCCTTATTATCTGTCAGGAAATCCCTGTACTGCCTGTCCCCGGTGGTAAGGAAAAGCTCTGATGCCAGATGCAGCTTCGAATTTATTGTTCTTCCATTCATCTGGTAATCACTTGAAAAGATCGCTTTGGCAAGCTCCAGGCATTGCATGCTGAGGGTATCGTTGAATCCCTTCAGCACCCTTGCTGCTGCCGCCATATGGGCTGCCGTGGTAAGCTCGCGCGAAGGATTGTTCTCGGTGAACACCCAGCGGTCATCAGCCGGTGAGGAATGTGTACCCGTTTTCTCTCCGGGCTTGAGTTTGCTGTCGTGGATCAGACCGTCGGTCATGGTTGAACCGTCGCCAAGCATAACATACTGTCTCTTTTCAGGACAGATGATCCCCCTGTAGAGCCGCCCGAGATTACGGTAGCCGCCGACCACCGACAAAGCCCCGTGTTCTATCTGCTGAAGCAGGTCGGGTTTGCCGTCGGGCTGGTGTATCTCCACAATTCTGGCATGCTGGTCGACTGAGGTTTCGTCGTAGTTAATCCCGAATGCTTCCAAAGCTTCAACAAGAATATAAACCTCACCGCTCTGCGATTCTACCCGGAGGTCGTAATCACCTGCATCATGCCATCCTCCGATATTAAGGCCCGGTACATGATCGCCTGATTTGTAACTGGTAAGTGTCGAACTGCCCTGGATGTAACCGTCAAAATGATTGAAGTCTGTCGGGGCCATCCTTGCATCGTCCATGTGGCAGAGCCCGTGCCAGACGCGGTATTTCTCGTTCACCCTCATGTGGCACATCTGAACGGGAAGGAAGTACTCGAGGGTCGGCTGCCAGACATTCCTTTCAAAAACATCATCGGCAATTCTGAAAGGCTGCGACTGTTCATTGCCGTACTTAACATAATACAGTCCCTCACGGGTTATTTTCGAAAAATCAAATTTCAGATACTTGTATCTCAGGAAGGTCCCCCAGTATTCGGCTTTGGCCTGACTCAGGGGAGTGGCGGTTCCGTTTTCCTCAACCCTCATCAGTACGGGCGTTCCGAAAGCAACTTCACCCTTGTCTATCTCGATAATCGCCACCTTATCCTGACCAGTGCGATAACCGATCTGGGAAACATGGATCACGGGTGAACTCTTCCATCCCTCAACCATATTGGGAGTGATCACCCATTCTATTGCATTCTTGGTCGCTCCCCCGGGGATAACCGTCCTTACTACAAACCAGCCGTTATTGTGAACATACCTTCCGTCGAGAAGCTGAAGGTCGCCTGTCTTCGATTCAATGGACATCCTCAAAAGATCGGTTTCGGGCGCCACCACCAGCTTCCGGCCTGTCGCCATGGGCTGAGCCGCAACAATTTCTCCTCTGGCATCAGTCATTGCCGGACCATTGGCCTGCTGAGTGAATATCCCTGACCGGCTGTCCATGAACCAGGTCTTCCCAAAGAGAATACCCGGGAACAATTCCATATTGAACCCCACCTTGCCTATAAACTCTTCCGGAACAGGAGTATCGAGATCGACAGTGACCACAACCGATTCTCCCCTGGCTGTAACCTTTACCGAATAGTTAAGGTTCAGGTCGGGATATTCGATCGGATTGAAGCCCTTGCGGTTAATAGCAGGATCGGGATAGGAAAGCTTTGCAGTTATCGAGTGCGCTACAGAATCGACCGTTCTCCCGAGCTGCTTTGGTATGGGCTGCCACTGTCCGGGCGTTTCATCGAGCCTGATGTCGCCGTTGGTGGCCAGCCTCTGACCATGCATTATTACGGCCACTCCTCCCTGATGACCTTCGGGATAGATATCCTGGAAAGCCATAACATTGACTCCTCCGCGTTCGAAATATTCAAGCTTGTTCAGGGTGAATTCCTGTGAAAATGCAGTATGCATCATCATAAGGCAGACTGCCGGCATAAATAATCTCTTCATCTCATTATTCAGTTTGTTTCAGTTCAGCAAAATGGTAATAGAACCAGTATGTGGTACCGTATTCTGCAATAAGCTTTCCGCCATCGCCGCCGGTCTTCTCATACTCGCTTGTATAATCTGCGATCCTCTTAAGAATGGCAGTATCAAAAATATAATTTTTATAGTCTTCACGGCTCTCCTTTCCCGAAACTATGCCTATCAGCAGGGCCTCCTGGTATACTTTTGAAAGGGAAACAGGATTATTATCCGGCAGGTACCTCTTCAGATCTGCCCTGAATGTTTCAAGGTCCCTTATAAGCAGATCGTAGCAAAGCAGATAATCGACAGCCATCCTGTTCGAGGGATTTGACTCTAAAAGCATTTCAAGAGTCTTCCTGTATTCATTGCCCGCCTTCAGAATATCCTTCGAAGGAATAACCGATCGCTTCGAAGATATCCATGGCGAACGGGAGCATGCTTCCTCATTGAAAAGAAAGCCCCTTCGCGCTTCCGCCCATCTCCGATGGAAAACTGTCTTTTCCAGGATTTTGAGATATTTCTCAGCCACCTCATATTCACCATTGACAATGTTGATTTCGGCCAGACGCTTCATCAGCCTCGAACTGCGCGCCCTGGGTGAAAAGATCATCCCCAGCAGTGCGGAATGCTGTGCCGCGTTGACATCGCCCAACTGCCAGTACACCTCGTTGCTGAAAGTGATTGTGAGATAGTTCTCATTGGCATTCACCGGAATGAAAAGTCCGGTTGCCGCCGGCTGGTAAAACTCCATAAGCTTTTCAGGCATCAGCCCGAGTTTAGCCAGCGACATGTTGGTGTAGTATGTAGCAATATTGTTCCTCAGCCTGTACTTCCGGGATAATTCATAAATCTCCTCCCATCTGTTAGCGGTCGCCTTGTAATCGAGCTTCAGTATCTTTTCCCTTGTAAAACCGGCGTTCAGAAGAATACCTGCCGTCAGGATGCAAATTATGACGGCTGGACCAGCCCAGATAAAAGCATCTTTTCCCCGAAACCGCAAAGGCCAGGCAGGAGAAATGGCTAAAACTGTGATTGTTGCCATAACCGACAACAGCGAAAGATAATTCGTGAATCTCACATGACGAGTGATCTCGTCGATCCAGGTATAAGACTGCAGCAATGTGATGTTGTAAAGCTGCCTCATCAACAGCGGGACCAAAACCATAAACAGAACCATAACGGCTGCAAAGACCAGTGCCCGGTTCTTCCTGACAGTTTTTAGTTCATACCAGGCGGCAAGGACTACGAACAGAAAATATCCGCTCCCGGCAGCAACATACAAAGCAGGGATCATCAGAATTCCTGCCGGCTTCCTGATAGTCTCCCGTCCGATTGAACGAAAAACCAGGAATGAGGCAATAGCAATTATCAGCCCGATGACTGCTGCAAGCGGAAACTCCGGATCGCACAGGGCTATCCAGCTGAAAACAGAAGGGATCAAAGGCCACAGAAACCCGTTGTCCTTTTCGTTCCAGAGGTTCAGAAGCCTCCTGACAAGCAACCACAGAAGTATCAGTGTTAACGTAATAACAATGGGGCCTCCTCCCGACAAATAGTAAAACTGAGTGAAAAAATCCCCAATGTAAGATGACAGAAAAGCCGGCTTTGAAAAATATGAAAGAAAATGCGCCGGAGTAAGCAGAAAGATCTGAAGCTGCTCGATGAAATAAAGATGATACTGGTAAAAAAACCTGAAGAAAACAAATGCTGCCCCGAAGAAGACCCCTGCGGCAATCAGTTCTGTTTTTCTTCTGTTTCCGATCTTCATACTAGTTACTTGTTGCTGGTTACTTGTTGCTGGTTGCTGGTTGCTGGTTACTAGGTGCTGGTTACTTGTTGCTGGTTACTTGTTGCTGGTTACTTGTTGCTGATTGCTGGTTGCTGGTTACTTGTTGCTGGTTAGCCTCACGCCTCATGCCTCATCCCTCATGCCTCTTCGCTCAGTGACTGCTTCCAGCCTGAACCGGCGCCGGGGGTGTCCGCTTTGCAAGCCTCTCTATCTCATACGGACTGACCTGAACCGGCTTTACAGCAAATTCAGGTACGTTGAACGAATACAGGAAGCTGTCATAGAAACCAGGGTCCTTCTGGGGAAGCAAAAAAGGTTTCCTGGCAATTCCGTCAGCATCAATATAAGCAATATAAAGATTTGAATACAAACCATCCATTCTGCGACTGCTTACAACCACCCAGCGTGAGTTTGACGACCAGGAATGCCAGCTGTCGGCATCCGGACTGTTGAGCGAATCGGCAGGAAAACAGTTACTGTTCCCCAGGTCAATGATCCGGATATCCGACTCGGGATTATAGCTCGGGAAAGCCCCGTAGTCAGAAACCGTGAACATCAGAAAATTGCCGTCCGGAGACACTCTCGGAATGGAGCAGCTTTTTCCTCTTGCGTCTGCTGAAACAAGCGTATCGGCTTCAGTACCGAACTCACCTTTCTCCTCATCGAAGGCTAATGAATAAATACTATAACTTACCGAATCGAATCCTGCAGGCATACTCACCGAATCGGCGCTGCAGAAATAAAGTCTTTTCCCGTCTGGCGAGAAGCAGGGAAACGTTTCAAACCTGTCGCTGCGCGAGAGTTGATCAGGTATCTTCATTTCATGGCTGTCGGTATTGTAAAGGACTATATCCGACTTCAGATCGAGAGCCGTTGCCCTTCGGGTACCCGTTGCATGAAATATCTGGTTGACCCTGTTTACCGAAAAGGCAATATACCTGCCCGAAGGGTGCCATGAGGGAAATGCTGCTGCAGCAAACATCTTTCCGGCTCTCGCATTTATTTTTTCGGTGACTCCGTTCCTGTGAAGTATCGTCCCTCCATAGCTTTCCCTGAGATGAAGAACCATGTTGCCGGGATCATTCATGGCAAACGAGTGGCAGTTCATGCAGGTGCCCGGAAGAAGCCGGCTGTCGATGACTGTTTCAACATCAAAGGATGACAGATCCCGCTGATAGATCCCCATACGGTTCCAGTTCTGAAAACCCGGCATCAGATTCCTGTAGACAAGGTACCTGTCGACCGGTTCTTCTGCTATTCTGACCCTGAAAGGCCTGAAACTTGTCCGGCGGCCATCTGCCAGAACTGTAAGTTCAAACACGAGAGACTCCCCGATGTTATCGGTAAGAAGCCTGCTCCACCCGCGCGACGGAATAATCACCCGGTTATCATCCGATACTATTTTCAAACTTCCGTTTTTCCCTGAAATAGTTGTTACCACCTTGTCCGCACCGCCAGTGATCCTGAAATTCAGCGGGGCTATGTTAGGCGGTATGGTCACTCCCGAATAATCGGGGAACATTTCCGGGATTGAATCCGTTTCAGTTACCTCATGCTGCTGCCTCCCCTTGCAGGCAGAAAGGGCGAGGACCAGGATAAGCATTGGAACAAGGCTTGCTCTCATAATCACCTGTAGTGAAGGTAAAACCAATAGGTATCGCCAAACTCCCTTTCCATTTTCAGGGTGTCGGTCCCGGCTGTATTGTAGGCAGAGGCATATTCCTTCAGCCTGTCGACCACTTCTTCGTCTGAGACGAGAGATAGCAGACCTTCGGGCGGATCTTTAATTCTTGTAAGTATGTAGGCCACAGCCTCCTGGTATGGAACGGGCACACGATCGTAGCCGAAACGGTCCATCAGACCAATGTTCCTCAGAAAGCCGTCGAGATCCTTCCTGAGCATACATTCCGCCATGAGGTACTCGAATGCCATCCTGTTGGAAGGATTGGACAGTGCCAGACTGGTAAGGGCATAATCCGGCCTGTTCTGATCATAAAAGAAATCGCGGCCGGGTATCAGGGATCTTAACCGTGCCAGGTGACGGTCACTACTGATCTTTAAAGTGTCGTCTGCCAAACCCTGAAAACACTCTGCTTCCCTGCGGTAAAACAGGGTATGACTCAGCAGTTTATAGAATTTTGAAGCCATTTCAGTCTGGCCGTTAAGCAGGTATGTCTCCGCCACCCTTCTCACAGCCCTCGAAGGAAGCCTGGCATCGACTGTCGACTCGATAGTCTCCATTGCAAACATCTGCGCGAAATTCACAAGTCCAAGATGATAAAGCACATCTCCTGCAATGAAAGGAGTCATGCCCCGCCTCACATAAGGAACGAACAGGGCAGATGTATCCTGTCTGAAATGAAACATATCCGACGAAAGCTTTCCGGTCATTCCGAGAGCAAGATTAAGGGCCGCCTTCTGAACCCTGCCCGCCGGCGGATGTTTCTCAGCCAGTGATATCACCCTGTCCCATTTCTCCGAATAAATAAAATTCTCATAGGCCATATCTTTTTCTTCGGCAAAATCGGAAAGATAAATCAACCCGGCGGCCGACAAAATTGCCATGGTAAATAATACCGACGCTCCGACTCTCCTGCCGCGGCTGTCATTAAGCACCGGAGGAAGGAAATGGAATAACACCAGCAAAATTGGAGCCGATGCGAATGCCAATATAAGTGGTAAAGGAAAGAAGATCCTTACTGCATGATAAGCTTCTGACAGGCAGGCCTGAAGAACGGTATCGCTTAAAACTGCGGTCCTGGCAATCACAGGAAGGGCAATTGAAAATGAAAGGTAAGTGAGGCAGCCGGCCAGTGAAACTGAGACAGGCCTTGTCGCGCGGTTTTCAATAGCAAGGATCACCTCTGATACGATCATTGCGAAGGCACATGACATGAATGCCCCTCCGGCAAGCCAGTAGACGGCAGCCAGCAGGATCAGACCCCGGGAAATTCTTTTCAGGTGAGGATCATTCAGTACCTTCCTGACATACCAGGCAGAACCGGTCACGGCAATTACCAGACCCGCAAGCCCCGCAACATAATAATATTGATCTGTAAGCAGAATGGCATATATGAGAGATGGTATCCATGAAAGCAAAATCAGCCGCCGCTGACCGAAGAGTGATACAATCAGCCGCTTTACTGACTGCTGAAGCAGGACGAGCAAGGCTGTAACCAGAAGGGCTCCCAGAACCGGAATATGTAAGAACTGAGTAATAAACTCACCGGCAAAGACTGAGAAACCTCCATTGACAGAAAGGCTCTCCATAATATGGCGCAGAGTCAGCTCAGGGAGTTGAACCTGCTCCCTTTGCCACAGATGATGGCGGTAAAAAACGCCGAAGAACATGATCAGCCCGGAGATGAACAGAACCATCGCCATCCTTTCAACTGAAAAATTCTTAAGCAGTCTCCTCATACTTCAGATCTGTCATTCAAATCGCTCCCGTAACTGGGCATCCTTTTCAAGGTATAGCCTTCCGGTCATTTTCGTTACATAATCCGTCACATCCGAAGGAAATGCATCGACATATACTTTGTATATAAGAAGCCCCACGCCATTGAACAGATTGGCGTTCATAAGGCTGATGCTTTCGGAAAGCATCGAACGGCCAAGCTGCTGGGATAATAGCCTGAGGCTGTCGGTCACTGTCTGATTTCCTGACGCCGACCGTAACTGCCTTCCTGCCTCCCGTTGAAGTGAATCGGTGAAATGCTTTGTCTCTTTCCATTGCTGAAGCAGGTTGTTCAGCCTTGTCCCGCCGCCACTGCTGACAGAATCCAGAATCACTGTTACTGTTCCGGGTTCGCATACCACAACCAGGTCTTCGATCATGGCAGGGAACCTGGCAGGTATCCTGAGTATCCTCACATCAAAGGAATCGGCCGGTACCGTGAACTTAAAAGCCCCATCCATGACAAGAGCAGAATCTACATTTTTTGTCACCGGGGCATCGAGAGCTACGAGATACACTTTTGATCCCTCAAAATTCCTGTCCGGCACTTTTCCTTCCACAACGAAATCGGGAGATTTGGTGCAGGCAGAGGCCGGAATACACAAAATAATGATCAGGAGAAAAATATTTCTCATTTGTGTTTTTTTCGTAAAACTAAGGTAAAGAATTAAAAAAGGGGCCTCTGACTGCCCCTTTTTCTCCCTACTTGCTTTTTGGTTTGAACATCCAGAACCAGGCTGTCCCCCAGTCGCCCGTCACTCCGGGTTCGGGAGAGGACAGCACAAGTTCATCCTCATCCAGTTTGAGGATGTAGAAATTCTCCACCACAGCATTACTGTTGTTTACATATATCCCGTTAATCACCGTGGTGTTGGTCGTCGTTAGCTGGCCGACATCCCATCCCTCCTTGAATACGGTGAAATTAAGGTCGAAGGAACCCTTGATGGTACCAGCACTGGGTACTGATGCAGCCTTAAGTGTCAGGTTGCGTCCTCCGTTGAGGTCGAAAGTCATCTCGTCGGAGCCAACACCGCGTCCGTTAAGGTCAGCCATGCTTACGACCCACCAGCATGGAGCATAGCATCCCTTGAAGCCTCCGTTGCCCCATGGACCGGCCTGGTTGTCATCCCATACCCAGGTTTTTCCTGCAGCCTTGTTCGAAAGATATTCCCACTCAGGTTCCTGGAAGGCTGTCGGATCAGCTTTTGTAACCGTTATGGTCTTCTCATCGTTTACAATGCCGCCTGCGGTAAGAGCTGTGATCTTGATGGTATAGGTTCCCGGGACCAGCATCCTGACAGTGTCCTTCTGCTTCCGGGTCACACCCCAGGCATAATCCCACGAGAACATCACTTCCGGGGTCTGATTGTCCAGATAAAGGATATAGTCATTTGCAGCGTCGTTGGTGATCGTGTACTTGAAATCCGAAGCAGGAACCAAAGGTCCGGCTTCTTCCCGGATCTCAATGGGAGTACACGCACCGATCGTTAACACTACTGCCGTTAGCAGATATAATATTCTCTTTTTCATAATTCTTCTTCTTAAGAGTTATTTTGAACTAAACGAATAGGTCGGTGCAACTCCGGTTTCCCACCCGGGGTTCTGTACCAGTATGCCTTCCGAGAGTTGAATCTCCTGGTTGGGAATCTGGAGGAAACCTCCTGTTTCCGGACGGAAGTCAACACCTTTCTTGGTGCCCCACACGCCGTTGTTTATAGTTGCCACTCCGTTCTGGCCTTCCAGGATAGCTTCGACCTGGCTGAGGTTGCTTTTTCCTGCCCATCGGAGGAGGTCATAATACCTTACTCCTTCGAATGCCAGCTCAAACCTGCGCTCGTTCTTAAGGGCTTCAAGTGAATAAGCTGTGAGAGGAGGCAGGGAAGGAACCATTTCACCCGAAAGGGGATCTTCCACGTCAACGTTTGAACGGGCCCTAACCTGGTTGAGGCCGTTTACTGTTTCCGTGAGTTCCGAATGCATCAGCAATACGTCGGCAAAACGGATAAGGACTATATCCTGCATGTTGTCGAGCTGGAAGTTCCTGGTAGCATTATAGAAGCTTACGCTGTAGTTACTCCACTGATCATCCTTATAAAGGTTGATCGGCCTGTACTTCTTCTGCCAGTAACCTGTCTCATCCATCTGCTTGTCGTGGAAATCCGTTCCGAGTCCGTAGCTTTCATCGATACCTTCCGAAGCATCATCAACCTTGCAGATCGATCCGCGTTTACGGATATCGTTATCCGGCCATGCATCCCACAGTTTCTTGTTGACCGTGCCCATGCCCCAGCCTTCTCCCATAGCACCCTTGTACGAATAGGATCTCCATCCGAAGAAAAGGTTCATCTGGTTGCTGTAATAAATGCTGGTACCCCAGTCGGCAAATGTCGAGAACTTAAGGGCGAACATGGTTTCCTTATTGTTGCCCTCTTCACCGTACCAGGAAAGGCCGTTGTCGACAGTGAACTTGTACGGCTTGTCAGAATTTGCCTCATTGGCCACTGAATATGGCCACAGATTTCTGAATTCAGGCATCAGCTGATAGCCGCTGTTGCCGATACAGTCATCAAGCCAGGTTACTACCTGTTCCTTTGTAATTGAACCGCCTTCAACAGTTGGAAGATCAGCTGTTTCATAATAACCTGTATAGAAAAGGAATACTCTTGCCATCAGAGCTTCGGCCGACCATTTATTGGCCCTGCCAAGCTCGGCGATCGCCCATGGGGTCGAAGGAAAGGCCTCAATAGCTGCCTTAAGATCGGTCGCAATCTGCGCATACGTCTCGGCAGCAGGTGCTTTCGGCAGGTTCTGGGGTTTGGTTTCAAGAATGAGAGGAACCTCACCAAACATCCTGGAAAGATCGAAATAGAACATCGCTCTCAGGAACCTTGCCTGTCCTTCAACGTTGCCTTTGACAGCAGCGCTCGGCCAGTCGGGCTTGTCGATATTCTCAAGAAGCATGTTGCACCGGAAGATCCCGCGATAATAACGGGTCCAGGCGCCAAGGTACATATCCTGACCGTCGATCTTGAAGTCGCAGATAGCCCTTGGTGTAAGGTCGTTGTCGCCTCCGCCTCCAAACCGCTCATCAGACATCAGCTCTGAAATAACGAACGGATAGGCGTTCAGTATTGAACCGCTCGGTACCGACACCATGGTGACATAAGCCGCCGTAAGCGCCTGATCCATGTCGGTGGTCGTCTGATAGTAGTCGGTGTTGGTCTTTGAAGTGAGGGGATCAGTGTCCAGGAAACTCTCCGTACACCCTGCAAATATTGCTGCTGTCAGCAGTAAAATAAATATCTTTTTCATGTTCTTCCTCCTTTAGAATTTAAGACTGGCACCAAGCATTACAGTACGCGGTGCAGGATAGTATCCTATATCTATACCCTTTGCCCAGCTGTCGGTACCGCTTCCGCCGCCGATCTCAGGGTCCATACCCATATAGTTGGTGAAAGTGTAGAGGTTCTGAACAGCCACAAAGAATCTGGCCTGTGCAAGAGGCATTGTCCTGAACAGCCTTTTGAAATCGTAGCCGAGAGTAACGTTGCTCAACTTCAGATAATCAGCATCCTCTATGAAAATATCTGAAACATACTGCCAGTTGATATGAGAACCGTAGGTAAGCCTCGGATACTTATTTGAGGACCCTTCTCCATGCCACCTGTTGAAAACGTCGGTTGTGTAGTTGTTAAGGGGTGAATCAGCCCAGCGGCGCCAGCTGCGCGCGATCTGCTGACCAAGCGCACCGTTTGCAAGAAGTGAGAAGTCAAAACCCTTCCATGCTGTTGAGAAATTGAATCCGATAATGAAGTCGGGATTGGGATCTCCTATCAATACCTTGTCAAGGTAGTTAATAACTCCATCGTCGTTCGTATCATCAAATATAAGGTCGCCCGCCTCTGCCGAAGGTTGAATGAGCTTACCCTGCGAATTGGTATGGTTTTCGATATCACCTGCATTCTGGAATACTCCCAGGGTCTTGTATCCCCAGAAATATCCGATGGGGAAACCTACCTGAGCGCGGTACAACTCCTCTGTACCCTGGCCAAGAACGTTGCCCGGTCCGTGGAAAATTCCTTCATTGTTGGCAATCCTTTTAACCTCATTCTTATTGTATGCAAGGTTGAAACCGGCCGAATATGTGAATTCATTCCTGCCACCGTTATAGTTAAGGGCGAGTTCAAAACCCTTGTTCGAAACGTCACCTCCGTTGACATACGGAGCTCCGGTCCCGTACGAAGCCAGCATCGAAGGCCTGATCAGCCAGTCGTATGTGGTTCTGCTGTAAAGGTCGAACTCGAGACTGAGCCTGTTCCTGAGAAGCCTTGCATCAAAACCAATGTTGATCTGTTCCGAAGTCTCCCATGTCACATCCTGATTGGGAAGTACATCGGGATAACCGCCTGTACTCACTACAGCCTTGTCGGGTCCGAAGAAATAGTTGACATTGGCGAAGGAAATGGTTGCCAGATACTGGAAGGGGCTGATAGCCTGGTTTCCGTTCTGACCCCAGCTTGCACGAAGTTTAAGGAAGTTGATGGCATTTCCCGCACCCTGAAAGAAATCCTCCTCAGAGATAACCCAGCCGGCAGACACTGACGGGAAATAACCCCACCTGTGACCCTCTGCAAAATTGGAAGAAGCATCAGCACGGAGAATACCGGTCAGCATGTATTTGTCCCTGAAGGTATAGCCGATACGACCGAAATAGGAAAGAATTCCTCCTTCACCCCATGGGCTGCTACCCACATTCGTAAGGTTGACATCTATTACAGGGGTGTTGTCCAGGTAAGCATGCCTGAGGTCGCTGAACAGGGAGTTCGAGTTTGATCCGCTGATCGACTCGCCAAGTCCCCATTTTTCAGCCGATGTTCCAATCAGGGCATTGAATGCATGGTCGCTTCCCAGGTTGAAATTATAATTAAGGGTGTTTTCCCATGACCACTGGAAACCTGCATTAATTGAATGGTTAACATCATCGGTAGAGTTGAATGAAGTGGCGCTGAGGTCATAAATGGGTGTATAGCTCCTGTATGAACCTGCCGACAATGCATAGCCGAATGAGCTTCTGAAAACCAGGTTCCTTATGGGCTGGACTTCAAGAAAGACACTTGCATTAAGGCTATGGTTCTTGCCTTCGTTTTGTCCCCTTGAATAGACCATCTGTGCAATCGGGTTGGAAGCCTGCGGATTCCATGGTATTGCATAATGATATGGATATGCCTTGTCAGTCTCATCAGCTGCATACAATGGCAGGAAGGGGCTTGACACAATACAACTGAACACGTCGTTCCAGTACTGGTTGCTTACTCCCACACCATGATTGTTTGAATTGACATACCTGAGTGTCTCGCCAGCCTTCAGGATGGTAAAGGAATCAGTCTTGTCCCTCAGAAGTATGAAATCGGAATTAAGGCGGAATGAATAACGCTCATACTTTGATTCGACCGGACGTCCGAAAATACCCTCCTGATTTGAGTGCGACAATCCAAGAGAATAGGCACCGGCAGCTGATCCGCCCGTAATGTTGATGGCATTGTTGACCACAGGGGCATTCTTGTTCGACAGTTCATCAAGCCAGTCGGTTCCTTCCCAGGCCCCGGATACGATCCTGCTCCAGTCCGGAACGAGTGATTCGAAATCGAGACGTGGCTGACCGCTGTTTATCCTGGCCTCGTCAACAATATTGGCATATTCCATGGCATTCATCAGCGGAAGCTTTCTGTAAAGGTTCTGCCAGCCGTATGAACCATCATAAGAAATATTAGCCCTCACACCGGTCGACGACCTCGAACCCTGCTTCGTGGTCACAAGGATCACACCATTGGCACCGCGAGCTCCGTAAATGGCAGCAGAAGCAGCATCCTTGAGAACGTCGATCGATTCAATGTCGGCAGGCGACATATTGTCGATATTCCCGCCGGGAACACCGTCAATGACATAAAGGGGCTGAGAGTTACCAATGGTTCCCATTCCGCGGATATTGACCTTGAAACCATCACCGGGCTGCCCCGTGTTCTTGATGATTGAAAGACCCGGAGTCTGTCCCTGAAGTGCAGTCATCGGCGATACTGTACTCAGTTTCTGAATGTCATCGCCCTTAACCTGGACAGTTGACCCGGTTACAAGCTTCTTCTTCTGAGTACCATACCCGACAACCACTACCTCGTCGAGACCGGTCAGGGTTTCCTCAAGAGTGACATCAATGACGGTCCTCCCGGCTATAGCCACCTCCTGATCTCCGAAACCAATAAATGAAAACCTCAGGGTCGTTGCCCCTGCAGGCACCGGCAATGAGTACTTGCCGTCGACACCCGATAGGGTTCCGACAGTAGTACCCTGCACCATAATTGTCACTCCCGACATCGGCTGCCCCCCCTGATCCCTCACAGTACCGGTAACGGTCTGCTGGGCCATGAGGCTCAGATTAGCCAGTAGCAACAAAACAATTAAAACACCTCTTTTAAGCATAGTTTTGGGTTTTAGGATAAATTACTACATCTCACAAGTTTTGTTCGACACAGGTATATGCAGACCTGAGTCAGGTTTAGAGTCATTCAAAGTTAAGGGATACTTTTTTGGGGGAACGGGACTAAATGTTCAGGTTTAGGGGTTCAAATGATTTTTATTCATTTGCCCCTGACTTTAGCCGCATATCTTGACGGCAATACCCCAAACTCATTCCTGAAATGCTTCCTGAAATACTTGGGATCATTGTAACCCACCCTGAAGGCAATTTCCGACACATTAAGCTGGCTCTTCTCAAGTAACTGGGCCGCTCTTTTCATCCTGAGGGTCCTTATAAACTCAAGCGGTGGCTTCCCTGTGAGGGTAAGTATCTTTTTGTAGAAAAGTGTCCGGCTAATCCCAAGATCGGCGCTCAGCTCCTCAACTGTATAATCCACATTCGACATATTCTTTTCAACAAGCGAGTGAGCCTTCCCGAGGAACTGCTTATCCAGGGGAACTATTTCTATTGCAGCCGGTTCAGTATTTCTCTCCCGGAAGCCCGATTGTCTGAGGCTCCTCGACAGACACAGGAAATTATTGATCTTTGATTCGAGAACCTGAAAATTAAATGGCTTTGGAATAAAATCATCAGCCCCCGTCTCAAGACTTTCGAACTGCTCCTTCTGACTCGAATGTGCAGTAATAATAATAAGTGGTATATGACAGATCCTGTGGTCGGACTTGACCTTCCTGCAAAGTTCCTTACCGTCCATCACAGGCATTACGATATCGCTGATTATCAGATCGGGAACCACCTTATGTATCAGAGAGAGAGCCTCCTCCCCGTTGGAAGCTTCAAAAATGTCATATTTCCCGCGGAGATTATCCTTCATGTAAAATCTGAGGTCGTCATTGTCTTCTGCAATTATGATCCTGCACCTTCTTTCCATTGTCCCCTCAGGTTCTTTCTCAGTCTCTTCCTGATGCGACTGCCCTCCCTCCGTTTCTTCCAAGGTTCCATCCTCCTCATTTCCCGGGGAAACTGTCTTAAGAGGCAGGATCACCGTGAAACAGCTTCCTTTACCCGGTTCGCTTTCGGCCTTTACATCTCCTCCGTGCAATCGCACAAACTCCTTTACGAGAGCCAGCCCCAGACCGGTTCCCTGAACATCGTTCATATAACTTACCTGGTAGAAATAATCAAAGATCTTTTCCACCTTGTCCGGAGGTATTCCGATACCGCTGTCCCTCACTTTTATCTCAACCATCCTCATTCCGCTGTTACTGCCGTTAATTTCACCAGCCGACAGTACTACCCTTACCGTCCCTCCCGAGGTTGTGAACTTGAAGGCATTGGACAGAAGGTTGAACATGGTCTTTTCTATTTTGTCGCGGTCGAACCATACATACAGCTCTGCAACACCGGGTTCGAAGGACAGACTGATCTTCTTCTCCTCACTGAGATCGCCGAATGAAACAACAATGTCGTCAATAAATGATACAATGTCGCCATAGGCAGGATTAAAACCAAATCCCTGGACTTCCATTCTTCTGAAGTCAAGAAGCTGGTTAACCATGAGCAGAAGACGTCTTCCGTTCTGACGAATGAGCCTGAGATATTTCTCCTCAGGAGATCCCTTCCACCTCTCAATCAGCTTCTCAACCGGCGACAGGATGAGAGTGAGCGGTGTTCTGAACTCGTGGGAGATATTGGTAAAAAACTTTATCTTCAGTGAATCAATCTCGTGAAGATGCTGTGATTCAATTTGTTCCTGCTCCAGGCGCATATTCAGCCTCTCCCTGTAAAGTATCAGGAACCTAAGAAAGGCAAGCAACGACAGTATCAGTATAGTGTAGATTACATACGCATACCAGCTTTTCCAGTACGGAGGAATTACACGGATCCTTATTTCCGCTGCATCGTTGTTCCAGACGCCGTCCTGATTGGTTGCCCTTACCCTGAAAACATAACTGCCATTATTCAGGTTGGAGAAGGTGGCAAAATTCTCATCTCCCTCAGTTATGATCCATTTATCATCAAAACCTTCAAGATTATAGGAATATTTATTGTCGGTTGGATTGAAGTAATTAAGGGCAGCAAAGTCGATGGTAAAGGAATTCTCCCGGTATTTCAGTACGAGCCTGTCAATATTAAATAACGGTTTTTCAAGCAGTACGCGGTTATTTATTACTTCCCCGTAACTGATCTTTTTGTTGAAAATCCTGAGTCCGGTCATTACAACCACCGATTTTGACGTATCATCTGCAATTCCGGAAGGATAGAAAGCATTGAGCCCGTCAGGGCCTCCAAACCATAATTGCCCGTCCCTTGTTTTCAGGGCAGCTGTTTCGGTAAATTCCTTTCCCTGAAGACCTTCGCTGATGCTGTAATTCCTGAATGTGAATGACTCCATGCCTTCATCCCTGTCGTCGCCCACCATAAGCCTCGATATGCCATTTTTGGTGCTTATCCAGAGATCCCCGCTGTCGTCTTCCAGTATTTTCAGGACGGTACTGGAAGGAAGCCCGTCAGCCTCGGTGAAAACCCTGAAACTGCCCGACTGAAGATCCATCAGATTGAGTCCGTTGCTTGTACAAACCCAGAAAAATCCCCTGCTGTCGGTAAAAGTCGAAATTACCTGGTTGTCACTCAGGGATGTGTTGTCATCCGGATTATGGAAATAACAGTGAGCCATCCCCTTTTCAGGGTTGAAGAAGATGAGCCCGTTGGCCGAACTGATCCACAGGTTATCATCCCTGTCGATCTCCAGGGAATTGATGTAATTGAAACATATCGGGCTGTTCTGGGTGGTAAAACGGGTAAATTTTCTGGTCAGCCTGTCAAAACGGTTCAGACCGTTGGTCAGGGTACCAATCCAAAGGTTCTTTTTACTGTCCTCACGGATCGACCAGATGCGATCGTCGGAAATCGAAAGGGAATCGGCATTATTGTGCCGGTAAACGGTAAACCTTCCCGTTACGGGATCATAACAGTTCAACCCTCCCAGGTAGGTACCTATCCAGACCTTATGCTCCGAATCCTCAAACAACGATACTATATTATTACTGCTCAGCGAGTTATTTTGCGGTTCCCCTGCGATGAACCTGGTAAACTTGCTGGTTTTGCGGTCAAGGTAATTGAGCCCTCCCCCGTTGGTGCCTATCCAGATGTTGCCAATGTGATCCTCGGCAAGACAATCCACATCATTGTACGACAGACTGTTTTCATCGCCGGGAAAATTCTGGTACAGGCTGAACTCCCTTATGTTCTTCTTGTAAAAATCAACACCTTTTTTTGAGGTTCCTATCCAGACTATCCCGGTTTCGTCGCACAGCAATGAGGTGAGGCCGTTGCTTGACAAACTGCCTGAAACGTAAGGATGGTTTACCACATTGACAAGAGAGAAATTCAGTGGATTGATGACAAAAAGCCCCTGCCCGTCGGTTGAAACCCAGATCTGCCCATCCCTGTCCTGATCGATGCCTGTGATCTGAAGCTTTCTGAACAGTCTGCCGGCAGCATTCCGGAAATTGAAATCCCAGTTCTTTGTTTCTGTATTGAAAAGAGAAAGCCCGTTCTGGTCACCCACCCACAGATTGCTGTCCTTATCTTCAAACAATGAAGAAATGAGACCTGAACTTCCATCCGTATCCCTCTGGCACTCGAACTTCTCAATGGAATTAGAATTCGGCGAGAACCTGAAAATAAAACAGTTATTTGTACCAATCCACCAGGTTCCGTCATTGCCGGGAGCTATGGCGGTGATGTTGTTAATTTCTGAAGAACAGGATTGCTCATCCGGCATGATGTGCCTGAATGACTTTGTTGAATGATTAAACAGGAAAAAACCGTTATGAGTTCCGATCAGCAGGTCGCCCGATGCACCCCTCGCCATGGCGGTGATATAGGCAATATCCTGGCACGCCATGGGCATAGACGGAACCAGGTTAACAGCCGAAAAAACAAAAGTCCCGCCGTCAAGGACGCTTATGCCGCTCCTGGTTCCGACCCAGAGGTTGCCCTCTCTGTCTTCCGTAATCACATTTATTGCATTGTCGGCAATGGATGTCGAATCTGAAGCCCTGTGACGAAAGACCTCGAAATTATAGCCGTCGAACCTGTTCAGCCCGCTGCTCGTCCCAAACCAGAGGAATCCTCTTGAATCACGGTAAATGCATTTCACCCAGTTGTCCGACAATCCGTGGTTGACATCGGCGTGGGAGAAAACCATGCTGATATCCTGCGCGTTCAGAGGAAATAAAGGAGCAAGGCAGGACAGAAGGAATATTGACAGTTTTATGCAGAGCCTCATCTGAATTTCATTGCATCCGTCGGTGTGCCGGTAAATTTACTTAATCTGTTCAAATGTCAGGTCATAAAGTGGGCTCCTTAACATTTGAACCCCTTGAAAAGCACAAATGGTAATCTTACTGTAACAAAATAAGACTTTCCTTTGAACAAAAAGTGCCCAGGATGACGCGATAAATGATCTAATTTTAAATTACCATAAATCCGTTCCTCCGGAACCGTAGGCCTGATCAATTTACCTTCACTGAAATGGACAAAAGGACACTGAAGACCATCGAGATAATAATCTACTTTATTATCGTCGCCCTGATCTTGTTCCTTGTGGCCAAGCTGTAATGGCATGGCCTCCCTCCACCTTTACATTTCTTTCCTAATCCAGACTATTGAACCATCCTCGGGCCGCGGCCGTTCAGGCTTGTATGTGTACTTAATCCTGTTCCTGTTGTTCCTTGCATAGTTCGGAACAGCCACCAACGGGGTACCGTCGGCCCAGGTGCCCCTGATAACCATTATCCCGCCCAGAAGGTCTTTTTTCCATTCAAGCGACAAAGGACCAGTTCCAATATATTTGTCAATATCGGGCTGATCGGCCTTTTCCACATTATAAACCAGGGGACCAAAGCGAAGAGCGGTCCTGCCCCTGTCGGCCACAATCCTGTCGTCGGCTGTGACCGTCTGGATCTCCATCGGAAGTTCAAAGTCGATCCTGTCGCCTTTCTTCCATTTGCGGGAAAGTACCGCATAGCCGTTTTCTATTGTGACGGGAACGTCTTTACCGTTAAGTTTCAGGTACTTCAAACCTTTCACCTCAGGTTTTGACCTGTACAGATCGCTGGTGGTCCGGTCGGGAACCCTGATATGCATTGTGAATTTTTTCCTTCGAACCGGATTGACGACCACCGATACTTTACCGTTCCATGGATAATCGGTCTTCTGTACAAGCTCCACATCCGTCCCGGCCACTTTTTCGACCTTTATGGTACTGCCGATAAACATATTTACATATATGCCATCCCTGTCCTTCACATAGGTCCACGTCGGGATCATAAGAAGTGTTCTGGGGATATTGCCCACACAGCAGGGACATACATGCCACGAATAGCGCGACTGACCTGAATTAAGCGGATTGTCGTAATAAAAGTGTTTCCCTTCTTGGTCCATGGAACCGAGAAGAGCGTTATACATGGTCTCCTCGTAAAGGTCGGCATATTTCGCATGGTGGTAGGCAAGGTTCATCTTGTACTGGAAGAATATAAGGCCGCAGCTGGAGCACGACTCGCAGTAGGCATTGTTCCCGAGAGAATAATCAGGCCCGAAACCCTCTGAGGTTTCACCGCTCCCGATGCCTCCGGTTATATAGTATTTTTTGTTGACCATATTGTCCCACAACGACATTACTGCGCTCTGGTAGTCAGTATCTCCTGTTTCCGCCGCAACATCAGCCATGGCAGAATAGCTGTATACAGCCCTGACAGCATGTCCGACTGCCTCATACTGTTCCTGCACCGGAACGTGGCTCTGATCGTACTCGCTGCCGTTATTACGGTTATCCAGAAGAAACTTTGCCAGCCTGATATAACTGTCGCCTCTTCCGTTGCCTTCAATATCATTGACAAAGCGGCCGAACCTCACAAGAGCCTGTTCCATCTCCTGGTGCCCGTCGTACCAGTCCTTCTTTCCCGGACCAAGGTTAGCCACCCAGCAGTCGGCCAATTTTTTGGCTGCATCATAAAGCCTCAGATCCTTCCCTTCGGTGAGGGTATAGTGATTGATGGCCGATTCTATAAAATAACCGGCGACATATCCTTCATGGTTGCCCCTTGTCTGGGGCGCCCACCTCGATTTCCAGCGGGCAGTGTCGCGCAGCGTCCAGGCGGTATGAAGGTAACCGTCAGGTTCCTGCGCAGCAAGTACGATTGGTATCCATTTATCGAGTGTGCTTCTCATCCTCTCCTGCGCTGCAAGTATCTCACTGTCGCCCTGAGGATCGATCATCAGGGCTATGCACATCGACTCAATGGTCTGGTGAACCCAGGCATTTGAAAAGACATAACCCTTGTGACGGCCGTGAGACTCTCCCATCAATGCTAAGGCTGCTTCGATGAAATTGTCGAGCCCGCCGGGTCCAAGCGTAAGAGTATCCCTCTCAATCTGATCAATGCACCAGGGGATCCAGTTAACAATAAGGGCCTTAGCTCTCGAATTCCACAAAGGGCTGTCGATTTTGTACCTTCTGGTATAAACCACATCCAGACGCTCGGCAGGCGGCGGAGTGGTGACCTTTACCGTAAGGTCCGATGCCGAAGTAAGAGAACCCTCCCTTGCCGTCATCGAAAGGACGTACAATCCCGGCTGAGAGAAAGTAACCGGGCTGACTGCCTCTTGCGGTCTTTCAAAATTGACCGTACCAGGTCCGGATTTCTTTGTCCAGGAAATCACTGTAAGCGGCGTAACCGATCTGGTTGAACCCGACAGGTAGGACCTACCTCCAATCATCACCGACCTGTCAGGCCCTGCCTCAACAACAGGAGGATGGCCGGGACTGTTGTCTGCCTGGAATACCTTCCATTCGAGGATTGTACCCGGGAACCTTTCGGCCGAATCGACCTCCAGCCGGAGCCGGGTTGTCTTTACCGGATCAAAAGTGGTTGTATTGAATTCGTTATTGACAAGTCCCAGACCATCTGCATTTTTAACTTCTTCAAAATCACTTCCGTTCCACCAGGTGACCCTGTAGGCCTGTGGCAACCTGACATTGTTCCCGAAATTCCACCAGAAAACTGCAATGCCATCAGTGGTTACGGGCTGGCTCCATTCATACTCGATCCACTGGTTTGAAAGCCTGACAGGCGGCCGGTTCGATCCTGACCTCATGCCGTAGGTAGTGGCCGGAGTCAATCCGTCATTGAGGAACACTGGAGAACCACCATAACGCGCCGATGTTGAAGGAGCTGCAACAACAGCCAGGTTCCCGGACAGGTCCTGTGCGTGAGAATTACTGACTGTCACAGATAACAGCGGAACAGCCAGAAATACGATGATCATTGAGATACGAAAAGGAATCATGTGTTTCATTTGCAAACAGAATTTATATAATGACCGTTTTTTGATTTTTCTGAACCTTAAATATTCAATCGGTTTCGTGTATCCCCGGGTCAGGGGCAGAACCCACAGGAACTACATTGTCGAAAAAATCTTTCTCCGGGGGACTAAACCCGTACATTTCATTTACCGGGACACCTGTGTCTTTCAGCTTCGACCCTGACGGAAGCATAAAACCCTTAAGATCAGCAAGTTTGTATGGATCAGTAAGATCGGTCTGAAAGGGACCTTTCAGTACCGGATCGGCTGTACCGCTCCACACATTTCCGGTGAAGCTGCTGCCGGTGTTCCTTCCGGTAATATTTTCCTTCCCTGAAATGAAGATGTTATTGGAAAAAAGGAAGTTCTCATGCTCCGATGCATCCTCGTAACTGATTACAGGCGCCATCTCGCTGTATGCCACATTGTTATAAATATAACAACCGGAAAGCTGCCCGCTTTCGCGCGATCCGTTCCATATAAAAAAGCTGCCAGATCCTTCTGTTGTCATCGCATCATTGATGCTCAGGCAGTAACGGATAATGTTATCCGACCAGCCTGAGGCACCCGGGTACTGGAACAAACCATAACCGGCTCCTTCATTTTCATATGAAAGGCAATACTGAATGATTGAATGTGTAACACCTCCGTCGAGATCAAAGCCGCCGCCGTCCTTTCCTCCCCTGGAAGTCCGGTTCCTGTAACTTATGCAATACTGAATCGTAACATGATCGCTCATCCATGCCCAAATCCCAACCGGACCGTTTCCCTGCCGGGGCATGTCCCAGCCGTTGTTTGTGGCTGTGCAGTGGTCGATAGTGACATAGCTTGAAACTCCTGCAAGTATCCCGTTTCCGCTATGGTTATCAAGCCTTGCGGGATCGCCTGCATTGTCTTCTGCCCTGCAGTCCTTTATAAGAATACGAGAGCTGGAGTCCTGTGAAGATCCCATCAGATTGATGCCGCAGAATCCGTTGCCAACCGCCGTCACTCTCAATACCTTCATATCCCTGCAGTTGTACAGATCAACACCCGACTTCTGAAATCCCGAGGCGTTCATATCCTCAATGGTGCAATTCTCACAGTTTACCATCTGAAGACCATTAGTCGTATTGCCGTCCTTGCGGCCTGCGCCGGTGAGATCAAGATTTGAGATGCGAATATTTTCGCAACTTTTTATGCGAAAAGATTCGGAATCTCCGCCATTTACCGTTGCCCTGCCTTTGCCGGGGGAGCTGATAAGGACCGGAAGGGAATCGGTTCCCCGGATTCCGGTCAGTAGTAATGTGCCATCAAATGTCTGACCTGCAGTAAAGTATATGTTGCCTGGCTGTGAAACCATGCGGACATTCAGCTCCGAAATAGTTTTGATCGGCTTCCTGAGGGTTCCGGGGTTTTTATCGTTGCCAAGCTGGTTGTCGAGATAGTAGTCTCTGGCTTTATATGAACTGTCTTTCCTGCAGCTGCCGAATAAAAATGTTAATAAAATCAGTAATGTAAGGAGCTTATTCATAGCAAGAATAATTTAACCAAAGAGTTTTACCACGGAGAACACAGAGAAACACAGAGAGGAAAAGAAAAAAAGAATAACATGAGATTGATTTAATCTATGTGTCCCTCAGTGAACTCTGTGGTGAAAAGAATATTAACCACGGATAAACACGGAGATAAACACAAGTAACACGGAGTTACTCAATAACCCATTCGTAAATCCCTGCTGAGAATTCACTGTTAAGCTTCACACGTAATTTTACGGCAGATGTCCTTACCGGTTCGAACCCGACTGAATCCCAGCCATCCTTCGTTACGGTATAGCCCGACTTGTCCTTTACCGGCTTCCATGTGCCGCCTGCAAGGTACTGCAGTTCCCATTGATCCGGGATCCGGCAGCCGCCGTCAGGTCCGTCATCGAACCAGTAAACCTGTGACTTTGAAACGGTTTCAGTCTTTTCGAAATCATACTGAACGTAAGCCCACTGGTCGTTATCGGGCCACCAGTGATAGTAGGTCACGGAACGGTCGTTCGAATTTGAAGGAACAGCCTGATCATTAAGAGCAGAAAGGGCCCTGGTTACCTTGTTGCCTGTAACACTGCTCCTGAAGGCAACAGTCGGAGCCGGCAACGGTTTTGAACTCTCTGTGCTTACGGGAAGCCATACCATCATCTGACCAGGTCCCCTGTTGTTCCAGAGAGCATAGGGAATGAGTGTCACGGGCTGCTTCTCCATTGTTTCCACTTTCCCGTCGAGGGTCCTTAACGTCTGATAACCTGAAGTCTTAATCACGCCGGTACCGTTCAGAAGCCCTTCCTCAAATCCGGCAGTGAAACCGGCGCTCCTGTCGATCACCAGGTTAAGTACCTTGCCGTCAGCATTGTCGGGCCATTCGGCGCAATACATTACCGGTCCGCTCTGAACAGCTATCTTGCCTGCATCATCCTTAATACGCTCATCGGCAACAACAGTCCTCACAGGCATCGGAAGCTCAAGGGTGATCCTGTCTCCCTTTTGCCACTTTCTCTTAATTAAAGCGTATCCGTTCACGAGTTCAGGATCCACTGTTTCACCGTTAACCGTTATGGCGTACTGTTCACTGTTATCCTCGCCGAATTTGTAAAGTCCGCCCGGGATTGCTTCATTCCTTGCCCATCCCGGAATTCTCATAAGGATAGTAAAGGCCGAAGGCATTTCCGGATCAACCGTTAACTCTACATTACCATCCCACGGGAAATTGGCCTTCTGTGAGACTTTCACCTTGTTTTTGCCAAGGACTATATCGGCATCATTTGAAATGTAAAGGCTGACATACAGTTCCTTGCCGGTTACGCCATAGATGTAACCCGGAATGGCAGGAACGAACCTTGCAACATTCGAAGGGCAGCATGCGCATCCGAACCATGCCTGGCGTTCATGCTGGCCGTTCGATTCAAGCGGATTCGGATAAAAGAACCTGTCAGCAGAAAGGGACACTCCCGAGAGCATTGAATTATACAGGGTCTTTTCCAGAATATCCATGTATTTACCGTCGCCGTGGAACAGGAACAGCCTGTGATTGGTGAAAATATTTCCTATTGAAGCGCAGGTCTCACAATATGCCGACATATTCGGAAGGACATAAGGTTCCGCGAAACCCTCATTGCCGCCAGTGGCTCCTATACCCCCTGTAACATATATCTTGCCGTAAACAATGTCTTCCCAGATCTTTGTAATGGCATTTACATAAGCACTGTTCCTTTCAATAGCTGCTATGTCGGCCATTCCCGAATACATGTAGGTTGCCCTTACCGAGTGCCCTACCGCTTCGGTCTGATCTACCACCTTTTTATGGGCCTGGTTATATTCTTCGCCATTGGGACCCCTTATATCCAGGAAGAATTTTGCAAGATCGAGATACCTTCTGTCGCCGGTTGCCCTGTAAAGCTTGACCAGTCCCATTTCAATGACCTGATGCCCCGGGTAGACTTTCACCCTGTCGTGTCCGAAATCCTTGTAAACCAGATCGGCCGACTTTATCGCAATGTCGAGGAGGGAGCGCTTGCCTGTCGCCTGATAATGGGCAACGGCAGCTTCATAAAGATGTCCCAGGTTATAAAGCTCATGACTCAGTATGGAATCAAGTTCCCATCTGTTCGGACTGGCCCATTCATGAAGGCCTTTGCCTCCATGCATTTCGGCAATTGTCCGGTTAGTGTAAAGATAGCCGTCTTCCTCCTGTGCCAGGCCTATCTTCCGGATCAGAGTATCGATATAGGCATCCAGCTTTGGATCGGGATTTGTCTGAAGCGAAAAGGCTGCACCTTCAATAATCTTGAAAACATCTGAATCATCAAAGGGGTAAATGGTCCGGAAAGTACCGGTGTCGAGCCCCCCTGCTATCTCAAAGTTGTTAACCCTGCCCGATGACTCGCAATATGAAAAGGCGATCGGGATAGTGACATCGGCATTCTTTTTGATCCTGGGAGCCCAGAAATCATCAGTCAGCTTAACCGATGTAAAGGGCACGGGACGAATAGGGTAGTCAGCATCAGTGTTTTTATTACAGCCGCCTGAAAGGATTAACAGCGCTGCAGCGAGGTAACAAAGAGGCTTTTTCATTGTAAATATTTTTTGTTTTACCACGGAGTTACACGGAGTAACACGGAGTTTTCAATGTAGTGTGCTACGTAGCTTACTATGTAGTTTTATGTTTATTGCCCGTACAAAAACACAATGTTCCTATGTATTAACTCTGTGTTTCTCTGTGTTCTCCGTGGTTAAATTCTTCAATTATTTAGTTAATTCCAGAACAACAACCGATTTTGCCGGCAAAGTAACTGTCAGCACACCGTTTTTGTAAGTATGCCCGTTAAATGCTGCAGGTTTTACATTATCAGCAGCTTCAAAAGTGTTATGTGCATTAATGGTGTTGGCCGTAAGTACCTCGCCCGTTACCTTTTTGTATGTGTCGCCTATGATCGGGCATGTAAGCACTATCGGTTTGTTCGGATTCATATTTGCCAGCGAAATATGCATTTTGCCCTCATTGTCAACTGATGCTGAAGCTGATACTGACGGTATTTTTCTGTCGCCGAATGCATAATCCTCACATTTGAGATCGCTTTTCAGAAGCCTGGCCTCCTGGTGGACCCTGAACATCCTGAAAACATGATAAGTTGGCGTAAGCACCATTTTCTCCTCCTTTGTCAGTATAACCGACTGCAGCACGTTCACCATCTGGGCAAGATTTGCCACCTTAACCCGTTCAGCATGTTCATTGAAAATATTAAGGTGTATAGCTGCCGTGAGAGCGTCCCTGAGTGTGTTCTGCTGGTAAAGGAATCCCGGATTTGTGCCTGGTTCAACATCGTACCAGTTCCCCCACTCATCGACCACCAGTCCTTTGGTCTTCCGGGGATCGTAACGGTCCATTATTGCCTCATGGCCTCTTATTATCTCATCCATCTGAAGGTTGGCCTGCATTGTCTTGAACCAGGCGTTCTCATCAAACTCGGTGGATGAACCCTTGGGCCTGCTCCAACCGTCGGGAACCGAATAATAGTGGATTGATAATCCCTGGAACCTTCCGCGCGAGGCAGGATCTTTCATGAGCGTTTCGGTCCATGCAACATTGTAGTCTGATGGCCCGCATGCAACCCTGTAAAGCCTGTTGCCTCCGTAATTGTTAAGGTATGTGGAGAACTGCCTCATTACATCCGTATAGAATTCGGCGGTCATATTTCCCCCGCAGCCCCAGTTTTCATTGCCTATAGCCCAGTATTTTACCTTCCACGGGGCCTCGCGTCCGTTTTCCTTGCGGAGACGTGTCATGGGACTGTCGGAATCGGAAGTCAGGTACTCGATCCATTCAGCCATCTCCCTGACAGTACCCGAGCCAACATTGCCGTTGATGTAAGCATCGCAGTCGAGAAGTTCGCAAAGCTTCATGAATTCATGCGTTCCGAATGAATTGTCCTCTGTTACGCCTCCCCAGTGGGTATTCACTATGGAAGCCCTTTTTTCCTGAGGGCCTATGCCATCCTTCCAGTGGTAGGTATCGGCAAAACATCCTCCCGGCCAGCGCAGGTTCGGCACCTTTATTTCACGGAGTGCAAACAGCACATCATTTCTTATACCGTAGGTGTTGGGGATCTTTGAGTCGGTTCCCACCCAGAGACCTTCATAGATGCATCTTCCGAGATGTTCCGAAAAATGCCCGTAGATATCCTTGCTGATCACCGCACCCGGGTTGTTTGCGACAACAACGAACTGATTGACAGCGGGATCCTGATCTTTCTGGGCATTAACGGAAGTTGCTGCCAGAATCATCAGAAGAGGGAGTAAATACTTTGGCGTTTGCATGACTTTAAATTATTTTAATTAGTGTCGAAAATCATTATAAGAAAGTCAGGAATATTACATCACAACCCTTTAAAAACATAATTAATGTGCTTCATTTCGTTTTCCTTGACCCCCTTTCCCGTTTCCCCCAGGGGGGAAAGGCTTCGCTTTCTGCTACATTCCGAATTCTCTCCATCGGTAAAATTACCTCCGGCGTCATTGGCTCCTTCCCCTTTGGGGGAAGGCTGGGAAGGGGGTAAAACACAGTTTAAGAAACAGGATTGACCACTTGCTTTTTTTTACTTACCTATTTACCCCCTTTCCCGTTTCCCTGCCTGCGCTGCCGCTTCGGCAGACAGGCCCCAG
>CAYSBL010000034.1:0-37449 GCA_964429295.1 uncultured Rikenellaceae bacterium | reverse complement strand
AGAGACTAAGAGACTAAGAGACTAAAGAGACTAAAAGACATTAATTATGGCTCCATTATCATCATACTTTATGTTCCCTGAATGGCTTAATATGTTGACTGCCTTCCTTATCGGAACTGCTTTCGGATTTGCTCTTGAGCAGGGAGGTTTTTCATCAAGCCGGAAGCTGGCAGGGATGTTCTACGGATACGATACAACCGTGCTGAAAGTTTTCTTCACGGCGGCAATAGTTGCCCTCATCGGTTCACAATTCCTAAGCTATCTTGGATTACTTAATCTGAACCAGGTATATGTAAATGAGTTCTATGTGACTTCTTCAATCATCGGAGGTGTGATAATGGGAGCCGGATTCATAATGGGAGGATTCTGTCCCGGAACCGGACTCAGTGCTCTCTCAATCGGGAAAATTGATGCAATGGTCTTTGTGGCCGGTGGGTTTACCGGCGCCTTTCTTTTTACCGAAACCTACCCTCTTATTGAGAAAATGGCAACTTCCGGATACAGGGGACCGGTAAAGCTCAATGAGTCGCTCGGCCTTTCCCCGGGACTATTTACTCTTCTCCTGACTTCTGCAGCTGCTGTAATGTTCCTTATTGCAGAGCTTGCAGAGAAAAAATTTGCCAGACCTGATATAACCAGTGAACTTTAACACATGCCATGGGACCCGGAAAAAAAATATCCCTGCTTCTTATAATGCTGAGCATGATACTGGCGTTGCTGCCTCTGACTTCAAACCGTTCCTTTACAGGCGAGCCACGAAAACTGCTAGCCGAAGTTCTGAGCGAAGAAGCCTCCCTGAGCGTTGACCAGGTTGCAGAATACATTGTAAGGGAGGATAGTACAATTCAGATCATCGATCTGAGACCGCCTGAAGAATTCAGGAAACAGACAATCCCCGGTGCTGTCAACCTTCATTACAGGGATCTTATAAGTAAGGACCCTGACGTCTGGCTGGGTAATGAGGGTATAAGGAATATATTCTATTCTGACAATGATGCAGAACAATCCTTTGCCCTGGTATACGCAAGAGGCCTGGGTTATGATAACACTTTTGTTATGAACGGAGGCATAAGAGAATGGATGAAAACAATAATGGAGACAAAGTTTACCGGTGAAAGAATAACGGCACGGGAAAATGCACTTTTCGAGACCAGAAGGCGCGCAGGAGAGATGTTTACAACACTTAACAGCCTGCCAGACAGCCTCAAGGCTCAATTTCTGGAATCAAGAAAATTCTCGGCCAAAAAACTTGACGGAGGTTGCGAATAATAGTTAAATCGGATATCAAATCATGAAATCTCTGAAACAATACCGGATTATCCTGGCAGTCTTCATTTTGGTTTTAACCCTGGTCATGATCAGGACCATCAGTCCCGGGAATTTCAAGTATGATGCTGTTAAGTGGGCGGACCCTTCTGCAACAGGCTCAAATATTATAAATGAAGTACAGATGGATGCCATGAACGGCAATAAGCTCCTTGTTGATCTTGGAAATGAACCGGTTTCAATCAGCCGGTTCCGAGACACCAGCATCAGAACGGATCCCGGATCGATACTTGACAAACCTTATATAAATCTAATCCGTAAGAACAAGGGTCCGGTAATTCTATATTCTGAAAAGATTGATGAAGCAGCCAAAGTATGGATGATTTTAAGCGAGATGGGGATAAAAGATCTCTATATTCTTGCCGGATCTGCTGATTAGAAATAAAAAAGCCGGCCTGAAAATTCAGCAGGCCGGCTGTTATTTCTGATTATCCTAAATTATTTTACAACAGGGTAATCATTTGATTCTGAGAGAGTGAATGGCAGCCATGATAACGCTGCCCTCTCGCTTACCATCTTATCATACATGAAGCTGTTGTTTCCATACCTGAGGGTCCTTGCGTCATAGCCGAAGAGCCGAAGGAAAGCAGTTGCGAAAGCTGAATTATGGCCCGTGCCGCAGTAAATCACCACAGTCTTATCATACGGGATGGTAGCCATCACATCGGGAAAACCCAGGGTGGATTCAGGCTTATATCTTACAGCGCCGGGAATATGTCCATCGTCATACTTATCCTTCCTCTCGAGGTTTATTACGAAGTATTTTTCCGGATCGCTGAAGACTTCATCCGCAGTTACAAGAACCTCTCCCGTGCCTTCTTCAAAAAGCTTCCCGAACCGGGCATCCGCAATCTCCTTTCCTGCCGCCGAACCGGTAAGCAGTTCAGGCATTCCAGCCGGTGCCGGTGCTTCGGTTGTCAAGGTTTCAAGACGATCTTCATACTTACCCGATACCCCTTTCATCCATCCGTCCTGAGCGTAGGTTCTGTTCCATCCGCCCATTCCCCACCTTAGAGCGAATACATTGCCGTATCCCATCATCCTTAACAGGGCGGTGGTGTACGATGATATCTGCCCGTCGTCACAGACCATGATGATCCTGTCATACTCAAAAGGCCTGATACCGGTTTCAAAATAGTCGGGTATATCACTGAAATTCTTGCTGACAGCTCCTTTTATATGACCTTTTCTGTAGGATTCCGTTGTACGAAGGTCAATAACCAGAATGTTCTTTTCGAGTTCCCCGAACACTACTGATGCTTTGATGAGACTCGGAAAATACTGGCTGTTAACATAATCACCGTTTTCTTCAAGGTCCTTCAGAAGCAGGCTGGTTTCCTGTCCGATCACCGGTGAGGCGGGGAGAGGCGACACGGCTGCATTTTTTTCAGTTCCGCCGCTTTTACAGCTAATAACTAAAATTGAAAGCAACGGAATGAACAGAATAAAAAATCCTGATTTATATTTCATAACAGGTACCTGTTTCAGTTTAAATATTTACAGCCTCCCTGTCCTTGTTGTATCTCAGAGTTTCTGTACGGTTGCCCTTATCATCATATTTATATTCGGTAATGGCAACACCATTGTCCGGGCTGTTAATGATATTCCTGTCCTTGTCCATGTTTCTGGTTTCAATGAGAGCTCCGTGCTTATCGTAAGTGTATTGTGTGACCGGTACCATTTTGCCGCCTACAAATTCATTGTCCTGGTCATAATAGACTGTCTCAAGTACATAGCCGTTTTCATCGTATTTGCTGACGCGCTTTGACCATCCCCAGTAGAGGTTTGACATAAGTCCAGTGACGTTGAATACTGCAAAATCTTCTACATCGCCATGCTCATTTGGAGCGAAGGTAAAGTAAGAAACACCTATATCGCCGCAGTTCTCGGCAGTACAGTTGTAAAGAGTGTCTCCCATATAATTGGCCATTCTTGTGACATAACCATCGTTATTATAGGTAAACCGCAGTTCATAGAAGGGGCAGAAAGGGTTCATTATGGTCTCCTCGCCGGCCAGGTTATATCTCTTTTCCTGGAGCATACCATCGGGAAGGATACTCCATACATAATAACTGATCTTGTTTCGGTTTTCAGCAGGCTGGCCGTTCCTGTCAAAAAATTTAAGTCCTGTGCGAACACCGTTTTCATCAAGCGTGTATTCTGCTGTAAAAACGCCGGCCGATTCAATTGGCTGATTGTTTTCGTCAAAATAGTGTTTGATCTGCTTACTGTCTGAATATTCATAGGTTATTCTGGCAGCTCCTCCGAGCGATCCGTATCCCAGAAGCTCGTCACCTCTTGCATATTCAACTGAAAGAAGACGGTCTTCATTGTCATAAACGAATTTATAGCTGTTGACTTTAGCGGCTTCCTCCGGAGTCAGCTCACGTGAGCCTCTTTCAATATCCCACGGTGTCTCACTGAATAGGATATTCCTGTAATACTTTATTCCAGGTTCAGCGGCTTTTTTTGTCTGGTTCTGGTTGCAGGCTGATAATAGAGCAACTGTCAAAACAGTTATGCTAAGCAGTAATAATGATTTTCCTTTTTTCATAGTTATTTTTCAAATTTGAATTCTCTCAAATAACATGCAAATATAGACAAATGTTCACGGCGATACCCTGTCTGTTTTGCCGGAACTTTCGTCGGGGTAATAATCCCAGTGGGGCTAAAGCCTCCTGAAGGGCGGTATTGCACTTGCAATACTCTGGCTGAAGTCAATCGTAAACTATGGTATGTACCGGCTCCGGGTACCAACTACCTGCCAAGCTGTTCAAGGTACTTTTTCACGTATTCATCACGGTAAGCAGACCGGTACTGCATGATAAAACGCGGATGCTCAAGGGCGACTATTTCCCCGAAGAAGTGATGCCCTTCATTCAGTTTGCGAAGGAACTTCTCATTTTTCCCCGTGCCCAGGCACCAGCATACATCCGTCGATACCCCCATCGCTATCTGCTCCCTTATATTCCAGATGATGAAATCCCATACTGCTGCTGTCAGGTCCGGGCGGTCATAATAATTGTAATTCTTTTCACGGCCTTCGCTGCTTCTTTGAGTGAAACCCAACGGTGAGAGGGAGTTGATGTAAAAATCGCCGTAAAACCTTTCAGGACCACCATACCCTTTGATCACTTCGTAGATAAAAACGGATGAAGGTTCATGAGTCTGCCTTCCCGAGTAGACTATGCCGCACTCTGCCGTGAGCCTCTTCGTATCAGTGAAGGGAACACCTGTTAATCCTGCACCGAACCTTCCGGGGTTGATGCCGAGGATCAGGCGCCTCGTCCTGTTGTCGTCATAGTATTTTTTATAGAAGGCGGATGACACATTCAGGATATAATCATTCCCGCCGCGGAAGGGATTCATGATGCCTATCCCCTCCGGCAGCATTCCCCGGAACTCCACCTTCCTGTTGAACTCAATGATCCTGTCGGCGAATGTTTTCATCATTTGTTATTTCTGCCTGCATGTCAGGGTCCCGGCACACCTAGTGTGTTCTGCAGGATGGTAATGAATTCATCCGGGCTGTCCAACCGGGGGATGACCCATCTTGAACCAAAGACCAGTTTTGGTATTCCGCCCATTCCGTTTTGCAGGGTTTGTCCATAGATACTGGTAGCACTTTGCAGTAAGGAATCAATACGCGGATCTGCCAGCGCTGTTTCAAATTCTTCCTTTCCGACAAGGTCAGCTGCTTTTGTCCTGGCTGCTTCAGGGCTTCTCGGCTGCCAGTGGTTACCTGATTCAAAGGTGAACATATAGTTTTCGAAATCAGGAAAAACATCCCTGTCGGCCAGCCACACAGCCAGACCGGTTTCTGCCAGCTCGCATGAATTAATGAACTCATCATTACCGTCAGGCACATAGGGATTGCACCGGTGGTTCAAAGGAACAGGACAAAGTGCAAAAGCAAGCTTCCCTGAATACCTGCTGACAACTTCTGCCAGCATGAAATGTAATTTCTGACAATGGGAGCACTGATAATCAAATAACAAGGTGACCACATACGGGGCATCCGGCGGCCCGATTACAGGTGTGTTGCGGTAATCGATGGCTATTACGTTTTCCTCAGACTCTCCGGCATTGTAAACAATCTCCGGAGCAAGGATTACCTGCGATATGACCAGTAATCCGGCAGCCAACAGACCGGCAAGGAGTCTTGGCAGAACTGCAAAGGGTTTGATATTCTGTTCTTTAAAATACCTGACAGCCTGCTGGGTTATCAGAGCGGCCAATAGAAGGCCGGTTGTGTGTGTGGCAATGCACCAGGGACAAAAATCCCCTACAATCCATTTCTGCAAAACCATGAACCATGTGGCGCTCCCGGCAATTGCTCCTGCCAGTATCAGCATTACACCCCAGGACATACTCCTGACCGGTGTTTCAGATGAAGGGCCAATGAAAAAAACAGCAATAAGCATAGCCAGGTAAACACCGGCTGCCAGACCGCTGACAGGCAAGATCCCCCCGATATTTGACCACCGGCTGCTGAGTACCTGTTCACACGGGCTTCCGCCTCCACAGCCTGCAATCGACCCTTCTGTCATAAAATGCCAGCTCATGATGATGGTAAGAATCAATGCAATGACAATCAATCCTGCCATAGTCAGCCTCCACCAGGGCCAATGTTTCGGGATTCCTTTGTTATCCTCGCTTGGAACCATTTTCTGCCAATATCATTGAAACGAAAAACCCCGCAGCCTCCCGATGCACGTTAACGCCGCGGAGTTTTTGAGAATGTTATATAATTTCCTTTTTCCGGCTATTGTTTCCTAACGTATTGATTCGGCTCGCCTGGTGTGGGAAGACCGCTTGCCAGTTGAGTCCCGGCCTCATGTGCCATGGTCAGAGGACTGGCAAGGATTATCCCGCTTCCTGATACCTGGGAACCTGCAGCATGACCATATCTCAGTGATCCGGTTACTTTGATTGTGTCTGAAGGCAAATTCCCCGGAATTCCTCCGAAACGACGGCGGCCGGGAGCTACTGCAGCAATTACGGCGGTCTCAAGGTTTTTACCGCTCCCAACTGTAATTGTCTGTCCTGCATTAAAACCTTCCACACTGGCTACGAGGAGGACTTTCTTCCCGGCACCGGCAGGAGTGCCAACAGTTGTTCCTCCCGGAGTTCCTACTGATTCGATTATTGCTGTTTCGCTTTCAGCACCTTTACCGATTATTATTTTCTGACCAGCGCTCAGGTCTGCCACACTGGCAACTTTAATGTTCCTGGAACCTGCATCGGCTCCGGCCAGAATAGTTATGCTGTTCTGAAGCAGGAAATCGCGGCAATTGAAGTCGCTGTCTGATCCATCGGGATAGCGGCCTGCACTTCTGTCGGGTTGTGCTGCGGTTGCACCGGCACCCATCCTGAAGCCTCTCATCATAGAGGGTGAAGGCACAAAACAACCGCTTGCTCCGGCGCCTGAAGCAGCCTGGTAACCTTCTGCAGCCCATGGATCAACCAGTCCGCCATAATTGAGACCATCAGCTACATTCCCTTGTGCATCACGTAGTATCATGTTTCCGGCACCGGTCGAAAGAGCCGGACCTCCAAACCACTGGTCTGGCACTTTTGTTCCCCGGTAACCTGCATTGATTGCTTTTTCGTCCCTTACCACGTCGTCGATATCGTGATCTGTTGAAAGCGGCTGATCAAGAGTGACACTGTACCTGAGCGCCAGGACAGGTTCATTGCTCGAGTGAACAAAAGAGGTAGCCGGCTCAAAGCTTATTCCTGTTCCCCAGGCACTGAACGGAAGATTTGATGCATGATCGTATTTCAGCGGTTCAGCCAGATCAAGTCCCGTACCCGGATCATCCTTATCTGTGAGTGGACCGTTGAATGTACTGCGCGACGACCTCGTACCGACACCAGTAACAGTTACTGTTTCGATCCCGTGTCCCTCGCTGTCGATATCCAGTCTTATCTTATCGCCAACAGAAATATTTTCAACAGAAGAAACCTTGATATTTGTATCGCCTGCTTTCGCATCCATTGAAAGCCAGGCCTGTGTGCCCTGCTTACCTACTTCTGTAATAGTCACAACCTCGTATTTTTCAACAGCCTGTGCAACTGCAGGATAACTGGCCCCATAACCTATGGCCATTTTCTGGCCGACCTCAAATCCGGCCACACTCGTTACAGGTATATTCACCGAACCTGCCGGGATGTCAATGACAGGACCATCCGGAAGAGGCTGCCAGACTGTAGTCAGACCAAGAGGTTCTCTTCGGCTGAAACCGACTGGAGCTGAAGCGGCATCAGGTGATGACGGCGTGATTATACCTGTTATCTTACGGCTTTCAATAGCAGATCCTGTGCCTATCTCAATGACGTCACCGACTGACATGCCTTCCGCACTCCTGACATAAATTGTTGTCTCCCCCTTTTTTGCAGGAACTGCGAGCCCTGAGTTAGAAAGCCCCAACAGGTAAAAGCCACGTGCAGCCAGCTTTGTTCCCTCCGGAATCTTAACGGAGGAAAAAACGGGCATCTGGGTCTGGTGATGCGTCAGAGTCCAGCCTGAAATATCAGTTTCACTGTCGCCCGCATTATACAGTTCAATAAAGGAGTTGGTGGGGTTGCCTGGCGATCCGTCACTGATCCGGAATTCGTTTATCTTTATTGGATTGATATTACGTACTTTCTGAGCAATTGTTTCTGATTTGACTTTCATGTTGCCCTCAGTTGTCCATGAAGCCTGGCCGGAAATATCGCCATTGAAGATCTTTGGTCCGGAGGTAACAAGGAATGTTGCGATCACGCTCTCCCCCGGGCTGATTGTGCCGGAGAATGCCACCGTCGATTCCTCAGAATCAGTTGCCACTGATTTCCAGCCTTCCGGTACCGAGATGCTCAGGCTGAGGTTGTTCACGGGAACACCTGTGGTATTGATGAAAGAAACGGATGTCTTTTGTGATGACAGGGGAGCAAATGTCTGAAGTCCGGGAGGGGTATCTGCCTCACCAGCCGGGTAAATATTCAGGCGCTGAACATCATACCTGGCGGCAACAATATTAGCCTGGATCTTCTGATTGGTTTCCTGTGAAGGGAAAGTTCCTGGAGCTGTCATGGCGCCTTCATAGAAGGTACCCTGGGAACCGTTACTGTTGTCGCCGCCATTGCCGAGGAGGATGGCTCCCTGCTTGCGCATCGGATCATAGCTGCTTCTGTCATTTATAATGCGTGTGCCGTCGAACATGATTTTCAGGTCGCCCTGCTGTGCATCCCCGCCCATTGTTCTCCAGTGATGAGGTTCACCATCGGCCGTTGCTGTAACGAAGCGCCAGGTGATGCTTGGAAGATCGGGGCAGTATTTATCGTTTGGAGAAGGATTAACACAACCTACAAGGTTATTCTCCTGGTCGGTCATTATCCATGGACCCGGAGCCTGTCCGCGATACCATGCAGTTGCATTACCATAGTAGGTGGTCTCCATGGTGCCGTCGCCGTCATCGCGGCTGTCAATTTCCGCATTGCCGTAATCATAGCAGCACCCTGAGTTGTAGTGAAGTCCGTTGATTACCCAGTACTGACCTTCCGCCTGATCGTCAACGGCCGTCCCAACAGGATCATCATCCCGAAGTCCCATCCCGGGCTCTATGAAAATTCCATATACTTTGTGCCCCATAATTGTTACCGGAGCCATGTCTGCCAACGGCAGGTTGTTGAACCCGCCCATCGACGGACCACTGAACCCGCCACGGGGAGCCTGGGTGAGATGGTTGCCTTTGCCGGACTGGTCATAAAGAATGGTTATCCAGCAATAAGTGTCTGCGCAGAATTTATCCTGGGCTTCAGCGTCGGCATATCCTCCCGGATCGCCTTTAACTGATCTCGCCACTCCGATGTCAAGGGTCTTTCCGTCGGACTGACGCATAACCTGGTAAAGCGGACCCTTATAGGACGCATACAATGCACGCGTGCTGCTGTGAGCTGCAACACAGGGAGTGCCGGCAGCAGCATAAATATCACACGGACCTTCGGGTCTGTCGGAAGAACTATTACACCCTGTACCTGCGATCATCATTATCATCATCATGGTGACCGGCAGAACGAGTGCCAGGGCCAGAATTGCCAGCAGATGGCTTTTCTTTTTCATCTTATTAATTATTGATTTGGCAGGAAATATTTTCAAGTGTAAAAATTACATTAATTATTGGAACTTATGAAATATTTATTTGTGGTCCCTCCCGGCAGATATTTTCATCCGCAAAACGTTGACAGTTTTCGACAATCCGGTCAGATATTTCAAATGTGCCAATAATTAATTATCTTTGGATTAAGTTTTTCGCTGCATCATTTATATTCGGTATCATGGAAACGGGAACTGACAAGGATCTTCAGCTTGCATTTGATTTTGTCCAGTATACAAACCGATGTATCTTCCTCACGGGAAAAGCAGGCACCGGGAAAACCACTTTTCTCAAAAGCCTGAAGCTTAAATCGCCGAAACGAATGATCGTTGTCGCACCGACAGGCGTTGCAGCAATAAACGCGGGTGGTGTTACCATCCATTCCTTCTTTCAATTGCCATTTCACCCGTATGTTCCTTCTCTTTACATCGCAGGAAGCAGCAGTACAGGTAAACCAGAACGCAATGATCCGCCCGGATATAAAATGAGCCGGGAAAAGATCAACATAATAAAAAGCCTCGATCTGCTTATCATTGATGAGATAAGCATGGTACGCGCCGATACCCTCGATGCTATAGACTCGGCTCTGAGGAGATACAAAAACCGTCATCTCCCCTTTGGCGGAGTGCAACTTCTAATGATCGGCGATCTCCAGCAACTCGCCCCGGTGGTAAAGGATGAAGATAGGGAACTTATCGGCCAGTATTATCAGTCATTCTTCTTTTTCGAAAGTAAGGCCCTCTGCAATACTGATTTTGTAACCATCGAACTGAAACATATTTTCAGGCAGGACGACCAGGCATTTATCGACCTGCTTAACAGGATACGCAATAATAACGTGACCCAGGAGGTGCTCACCGAACTTAATAAACGCTATATTCCTGATTTTGATCCTGATTCACGGGGAGGGTACATCACTCTTACAACCCATAATTACCAGGCACAGACCATTAATGATTCAAAGCTCGAGAAACTGCCCGGTAAAATTCATTCCTTCAAGGCACATGTTAAGGATGATTTCCCTGAGCTTTCATTTCCCAACGCCACCGAACTGGAACTGAAGGAGGGAGCACAGGTCATGTTCATAAAAAATGACCTGTCGGGCGACAGGCTGTTCTTTAATGGCAAAATCGGAAAGGTCATTTCTTTCGAGGACGACATAATAATTGTGAGATGCCCCGGCGACGAAAGCGATATCAGCGTGGAAAAGGCTGAGTGGCAGAACATGAAATACACACTTAATGAAGAGACGAGGGAGATAGATGAAACGGTAATCGGGACATTCACCCAATATCCGTTGAAACTGGCCTGGGCTATAACCATTCACAAGAGCCAGGGATTAACCTTCGACAGGGCAGTTATAGATGCAAGCTCAGCTTTTGCCCACGGGCAGGTTTATGTGGCCCTCAGCCGCTGCCGCTCGCTCGACGGACTTGTCCTGAGCAGCAGAATAAACGGACGAAGCCTTGTTGACAATCCCGTGGTTTCAGAATTCGTCAGCAGCCCGCTCCGGAAACAGTCCGACCGGAACCAGCTTGATGAGTCAAAGAATGCTTATCAACGGCAGCTTCTTTCAGAACTCTTCGATTTTGCTTCACTTGTAAACTCTTTAAGTTATTGCAAAAAAATACTGGGCGAGAACAGTGAAGCCATCCTGGGAAATCCTCACGAAAAGATTGGAAACATAATACCCCTTGTCAGGACCGGTCTGGTGGAGGTTGCAGAAAAGTTCCAGCTTCAGATCAACATTTTTCTGAGACGCGATCCTGATATTGAGACTAACTTTCCTCTGCAGGAGCGTATACAGAAAGCAGCATTGTATTTTTCGGAAAGGATTGAAGGTGATCTGAGCGAAATACTGACCGGTATCGACGTTGAAACAGATAACAGGACAGTGAGAAAATCAGCGAATGAAGCTTTGGAGCGGACCCGAAAGGAATGCATGACGAAGCTTGCCTGCCTCGATGCAGTCAAACATGGTTTCGCTTTGGGCAAATATCTGGAAGCAAGGGCAAAGGCGGCAATTGAGATTCCTGAAGGAAGGACCCGCCGCTCTGTTTCGGCCGGGGACGGATCGGGGGTTGTAAAGCATCCAGCTTTGCTGAAGCTGCTTAAGGAATGGCGAAACGACATGGCCGGCGAGCTGGACCTTCCTCATTACATGGTATTGCATCAGAAGACAATGGTCAACCTGGTGAATTTACTGCCTCAGTCGATGCGTGCCCTTAAGCAGGTAAAGGGTATGGGAGCAAGGAAATCGGAACAGTACGGTGAGGAGATACTGGAAATTATTACTTCTTATTGCAGGGAGGAAAACATTGAACCTCCCGATATCCCTGTTGTTGAGAAGAAAAAGGCAAAGAAGGAAAGGGAAGACACTAAAAAGGTAAGCTTCGATCTTTTCAGAAAAGGAAGAACAATGGCACAGATTGCTGAGGAACGAAACCTGAACACCGGCACTGTGGAAAACCATCTTTCATATTACGTGGGTACAGGCGAATTGCCGGTTGAAAGATTTCTGTCTCAGGAAAAAATCGATCTGATCTCCGGCCACCTCGACGGGACTGATGATCTAAGGATGGGACCTGTAAAAGAAGCTCTGGGCGACACGGTCTCATGGAGCGACATCAGGTTTGTGGTCAGCCATCTCACCTGGCTCAGGAAAAAAGGCTGAAAGCAGTATTATGAAGTTTTCCTGTTCCCGGTTCTACAACATCCTGCACATTTTGTTGAAACAATCCGTTTCAGGTTCACCTCTTTTTTGCAATGAATTAGCAGGCAGACTGTTCCATGGAAGAGGTTTTTTTGTGGTATACAGATGAAACAGGTCATTGCGCATAAGTGCATTGATATTGAAAAAATCCGACTGAATCGCCCTCCTGAATTGCACCGGCCCGATCTCCCTTCCAGTCAGCATTGCATACCTTGTAAGTCCTGTTTCTGCAAGACTGATCCCTGAGGGTATCGGC
The DNA here is from genome assembly GCA_964429295.1 of uncultured Rikenellaceae bacterium. Taxonomy (GTDB): domain Bacteria; phylum Bacteroidota; class Bacteroidia; order Bacteroidales; family VadinHA17; genus LD21. Next base: position 25,013 of record CAYSBL010000034.1, on the reverse strand, counting down.
TGATCGGTCATCGATGCCATGACAGTCATGAAATCCTCTGAACGCGACTCGATCCATTTGTCGTTATCCCTGAAGGATTCAACGTATTTTGCAAAATCATCCATGGTTTCTCTCCAGTCCTCATTGGTTTCAAAGAGCATCGTTATCGCAGTAAGCATTGCTCCGGCATCCGAAAGGAAGCTCTGTTCCTGGAGATGGCCGTTGTAAAAGGAATGAGCAAGGGATTGTCCGTTCCAGAAAATCTCAAGCAATTTCTTCGTAATATTTTCTGCTTTATTCAATGGTTCCGATTTATCAAGAAACCTGGCTGCCTGTATCATGGCGATCGCCGTAAGGGCATTGATTCCGCTCAGGATCTTGTGATCGACCGAAGGCTGGCTTCTCTTTTTCCTTATTTCCAGCAGCTTTTCTTCCAGATCGTACAGGGGGATGTTGTTTTTTCTGACAAGATGATTTTTTCCCTCGAAATTTCCCTTTTCGCTTATCTCATAGGCTTCAGTGAATCTTTTAAAGTCTTCATCACCAAGCAGGCTAAGGATTTCTTCCCTGGTCCACAGGTAGGTGGCTCCTTCATGGTGATCGGTGTCTGCATTGAAGGCCGTGACATATAATCCGTTATTCTCAAAACACTCATCCAGGCATTTCAGTATTTTTTCGCTCATACTCCTGTATTCCCCGTTCCCAGTCACTTTGTATGCAAGCGAGAAAGTCCAAAGCGACATAGCCTGGTCGTACAGCATCTTCTCAAAATGGGGGATGGTCCACTGCCTGTCGACGCAGTATCGGAAAATGCCTCCCTGGAGATGATCGTTCAATCCGCCCCTCATCATTGCATCGAGGGTGGATGTTACTATTCTTTTCACTGTTTCATCATCCTTTGCTGACAGGCGATATAGCAGGAAAAGAAGAATGGAATGCGGAGGGAATTTTTGTCCTGTTCCGAAACCGCCGAAATCCTCGTCGTGGTAAGTTTCAATATCTGAGGTAAGTGAATTTAAGGCGACAACCGGAGGATCGTTTTCTATGGCTTCGAACGGCCGGATCCTTTCCGTTCCCGATTTTAAGTAATCCCTTACCCGTATGGCTATCTCCTTAAAAGACATCCTGCTTCCATCACTTTCGGCCGGAACATAGGTTACAGCAAGAACAGGCCTGACATCAGGGGTAAGGAAAACATTGAGAGGCCATCCGCCGCTTCCGCTCTGAGCCTGCATGAAGTGCATCAGGTACTGGTCTATGTCGGGCCTCTGCTCACGGTCGACCTTGATGCAGATGTAATTTTCGTTGAGGTAACGGGCTGTTTCATTGTCAGAAAAGGCTTCTGCAGCCATCACGTGACACCAGTGACATGTGGAGTATCCGACTGAAACCAGCAGTGGCTTGTTCTGCTTGACGGCCAGGTCAGTGACTTCACTGTTCCACTCCTGCCACCAGACAGGATTGTCAGAATGTTGCAACAGGTAGGGAGAGGAAGACATGTCGAGGTTGTTCCTGGTGTAAGTCATTTGATTGGTGGTATTTTTTGTCATCTGGGTATTGCTGGTTGCTTGTTGCTTACTGCCATCTGCCAACTGCATCCTGCCCACTGCCAACTTGTTTATTTGTTTTCCAGATAACAATCAGCAGATACATTGGTTTAAATTGATTTGTTCATAAATCCTGTTTGGATCATTTTTTGCTTAACGAAAGATAGAATAAAACAGTAAAAATAACTCAAGGGACCGGACAATCCGGACCTTTACCGTGCTGAAACCTAAAAAACATAAAGTGATGAGAATAATTATTATGCTGGTGTTTTTCAGCCTTGCCGTTGCTGTTGCAGCGCAAAAAGTCTACAGTGTTGAATACCCGAATCAGGCTGATGTAAAAGTCTATGTGGTCAAGTATGAAAACCAGGCTGATTTAAAAGTATACAAGGTGGAGTACGCGAACCAGGCAGGGGAAAATGACGGGAAGTGGTTCTTTACAGAGTATGCCAACCAGGCAAAGAAAAAGATTTATTTCGTCGAGTATGAGAATCAGGCAGATCTGAAAATCTATTTTGTGGAATATGAAAATCAGGCAGGGTGGAGGGAAAAGAAGAAAATGCATTTGATGTACTAGCCCGACAGTGTATTCATCGGAGTTAATTGTACGGTCGTGCAGGTCGTGCAGGTCTTATGGTCTTCGGTCTTCTGTCTTCGGTCTTCCGTCTTCTTAAAAATCATATCGTTTCAGGTAAAAAAATTGCCCTGAAACAATAATTGAGATATTGTTATTCGATAAAAATTCGTGGATTATTTTAGCTTTCAGCGGTCAACTCTGTCTCGTCTTTAAAAAAGTTAACAGACTAATAATTAATTAATGGCATCAGTTCTCACTTAACACCCCCTTCCCTCCCGAAAGTTCGGGATTCCCCCAAGGGGGCAGGAGCAGCACGCTTTTGCTCCCGGCAAATGCAAAACCGTTCTCAAAATTTCCCTTAAACGCATTAACCAGTGCAATGATTATGCAACAAGGGCTTTTTGAAATGTCACATGTCTTAATGCATTTGAAAGTACATTTCTTTGGCTGTTTCTTTCCGTCCCTCACTTTCCTGATGAAACTTGAAACAATGGCCCTTCCCCGTAACCCAACGGGACTTTTTATTAAAATCATATATTATGTTCATTACAAAAACATCAGTTGTCAAGTCGCCTGATCTGTCGAAGATGAAAGATGTGATAATTGATCACAGGACGAAAATCTACATTGTTCCCGATGCTGATGTTGAAGAAGCAGGAAGCCGTTATATGGACCGCAACGCTGCCAGGAGGGTCAGGTAAGGTAAGCGGCACTGGGGAAAGGGTTGTGTTACTTTCTTTTATAGTCCTGTCCTACCTGATTATGTTGCATATATTCCTGAATTTTGCTGTTGCAGATTCATCTGATTTATGTGATGTGACTGCAGCTCCAAGGTAGATTTTTACAGGCAGTTCAAGAGAGTAACTTGCATATTCTTTCCATGTTTTAGCATCTGTGCTGGAAAATCCGGTAAATTTGTCTCCGGTTCTTTTAAGTCTGATCCATGTATCCGGAAACGAAACCGGAAAATCAGGCGTGCCTTCAAACCTTGCAGGATAAATTGCCTTCATCTCACCTCCTGTTTGTTGGCGGTACTGATACTCAAAGCCGCCATTGTTTTTGTTCCGTGGCATATTATCGGGGAACAGCTGAAAATATATATGCTTGCTTCCCGGTGTAAGGTCTTCACGGGCCATTAATCCTGCTTTTGTATACTGATGAGTTGAAGTAAGGCTCTCAACTCTTGCTGCAATGTCAAAATCCCCTGTTTTTTCAATATATACAAAACTGAATTCATCCTTTATACCCCAAATGTCTGATCCACCGGCTGTAATGTCAAATCCTGCATTATTGGCTTTTACAGTGCCTGCAATTGCAGGATTTCCAACATCTGCATATTTAAAATCCCTCGTTCTGATGAGTTTCGTTTTACTTGTTTTTTGAACTGGCAAAGGATCAGTATCCTGTGCATACAGATTTCCCGTAAGGATAAACAATAATGTAATTCCGGCAGTTAAAATCTTTTGTCCCGACATTGTAGTCTGTTTTTTGGTACGGTCAAATCTACAAATTTTAAAATTACTGCATGCCGTTGTTTCTGTTCATGCCGGGAAGGATTAATTTTTTTTGATGAACTCCGGGAATGGGACTTTCCTTTCCGGCTATCTTAGCAAAATGATGAAGCACGGAGGGTCTTGTAAAAAAAAATCCGTTTTTGATTATGGTAACCGATACATTTGGAAACGAAGACCCGGTACCAGGGCTTCAGGGATGGGAATGTGTAAAGGGATTAAATTGTAATTGTTTTAAGGCTTTCCGGATTGTCGTGGCATTATCATAAAAATAAAAACGATTTATATGGCAAACAAAACTGATGATTATCTGGCTCCGCACTTTGTACAACGCAGTAACTGGCTCAGAGCTGCAGTACTTGGTGCAAACGATGGGATTTTATCGACTGCCAGTCTCGCAATAGGTGTTGCCGCTGCAAGCCAGCTTCGGGAACCGGTTGTGCTGGCAACTGTGGCAGGTCTGATAGCCGGCGCATTATCAATGGCTGCCGGTGAGTATGTATCGGTCAGCTCACAGACTGACATAGAAAAAGCGGACATTGACCGTGAAATGCAGGAATTAAAAGAGATGCCCGAGGTTGAACTGGAACGTCTGGCAGAAATTTACCGGAAGAGAGGACTGAAAGCAGAGACTGCATTAAGAGTTGCGAAAGAATTGACTGAACATGATGCCCTTGGTGCTCATTTAAGAGATGAACTTGGGTTAAATGAAATATCTCAGGCCAAACCAGTTCAGGCTGCTTTGGCTTCCTGTGCATCTTTTGCAGCAGGAGGAATACTTCCGCTGCTGGTTACACTCTTTATGCCATTAAAGCATATGGAATATTCACTGTATGTTTTCGCCATTGTTTTCCTCATCATTCTTGGTGTCCTGGCAGCTAAAACAGGCGGATCAAACATAAAAAAGGCAATTATAAGAATTACCTTCTGGGGAACCGCTGCAATGGGATTTACAGCATTGGCAGGCTACTTATTCGGAGTTAACCTTGGATAATTGCAAGGATTAAACAAAAACCATCCGAATGGTCCTCCTGCGTGACTTGCATGACTTCTTAGGTCCTCGGTCTTTAAAAAACCTTATTGTTTCAGGTAAAGTATTTGTTGTAAAACAATAAGTGAGATATTGTTATTCGATAAAAATTCGTGAATTTTCGTAAAAATCAGGTAATCAGATTACTGCCAACTGCCTCCTGCCAACTGCCAACTTCTGCCTCCTTCCCTTCGTCGCAACGCCCCCCAACTCAGCGCCTCCCGACTCACTCCTCACTCCTCACACCTCACTCCTTACTCCCTGCAAATCCGTCATCCGTCTTTGCCAGACCAGAAATCCTGTCAATGCCGATAACGCGATCAGTACTCCTGCGGGGTAGGATACGGAAGCTGAAAGAGAGAATCCTTCAGGTGCGAACAGCAGGTAGGTGCTGGTGACGGCTGTCATGAATACTGCCGGTATAAGGGTGATCCAGAACAACTTCCGGCTTTGGGCGAGGTAGACAGTTATAGCCCAGAGAACAACCATGGCAAGCGTCTGGTTCGACCAGGCAAAGTAGCGCCAGATAATATCGAAGTTTATGCGTGTAAGGAGGAATCCTGCTGCAAAAAGAGGTATGCTTATGAAAAGCCTGTTCTTTATGGGTCCCTGTTTGTATTTCAGAAAGTCGGCAACAATAAGACGGGCGCTCCTGAAAGCCGTATCGCCCGAAGTAATTGGCGCCGCCACCACTCCGAGAAGAGCCAGTATTGCACCGAACTTACCAAGAAGCGAATTGGAGATCTCATTTACCAGGTAGGCGGCATTGCCCTGGTGCTCAGTCATCACTTCGTTAAGCTCATGCACTCCTCCATAAAACGACATTCCAATTGCTGCCCATATCATGGCAACAATCCCTTCTGTGATCATCGCCCCGTAAAAAACCCTTCTTCCCAGTTTTTCATTTGTGATGCACCTTGCCATCAGCGGTGACTGAGTCGAATGAAAACCAGATATGGCTCCGCAGGCAATGGTAATGAACATCATCGGAAAAACAGGAAACTTGTCACTGTCGACATGAAAATTTCTGAAGTTGGAGAAAGTAAGCTCAGGAATGTCATATCCTTTAATAAACAGTGCTGAGATAAGACCCACAGCCATGAACAACAGGGCAAATCCGAAAAGAGGATAAAACCTCCCGATTATCTTATCTATGGGAAGCATCGTGGCCAGGATATAGTAGATGAAAACAACCCATACCCAGAAGGTCATTGTAAGAGATTCGGGTGTAATTCCTGCAAGTATCTTTGCCGGTCCCATAATAAATACTGCTCCAACAAGGACCATCAGTACCACTGTGAAGCCCCTCATGAACTGCTTTACCCCGTTCCCGAGGTATATCCCGACAATCTCAGTGATGCTCAGGCCATTATGTCTGATCGAAAGCATTCCTGAGAAGTAATCGTGTACCGCTCCTGCAAATACCGATCCCAGCACTATCCACAGAAATGCAACCGGCCCCCACATTGCTCCGGCAATGGCACCGAAAATCGGCCCGAGGCCGGCAATGTTGAGAAACTGGATAAGAAAAACACGCCACCAGGGCATCGGAACATAGTCAACACCGTCGTTAAGCTTATAGGCAGGAGTCTGACGCGATCCGTCAGCCTGTTCTATCCTTTCAATGAACCGGGAATAAAAAATATATCCCAGTATCAGAACCGTTATGCAGACAATAAATGTAAACACCGTTTAAGCATGTTAGTCCGGAAAATCAAATTCAATTCTCGTCTTTCAGATATGGTCCCTAAAATTATATTAACCATGGCATCTGTACAAGCAATTTTGTAATTTTGAGTGGGCAAGTTTCAAAACACAAATCAATAAAGGGGAAACTATGGTCAGGTACCTTTCTGTTACAGCTTTTTTTTCGCTGATCCTGTTTTTATTTTCATGCAGCGAGGATTTTCTTACAAAAGAGCCTCCGGGAGCTGCTGCCGGTTCAGTGATCACATCTCCCGACGGCGTTGAAGCCATTCTGACAGGAACCTATTCATACCTGAAGGGGAGAAGTATGTTCGGTGGCGCACTGGGCACCGACTGGACATATGGGAGCGTTACGTCGGACGACGCCGGCTACGGACCATGGTCAACATTCCCGCCGATTGACAGATATGAGATAACACCTTCTCATTCATATCCGTCCGACAGGTGGAGAGATTGTTATAACGGTGTAGCCAGGGCCAACAGCACCTTGTGGGCCCTGTCGGAAAATCAGAAGGGAGACAATCCAATTCCACCGCAAAGGGCTTTGCAGATAGAAGCGGAGGCAAAACTACTCAGGGCCTGGTTCCATTTCCAGGCAAACAAAGTTTTTGAAAACATACCCTATATCAGGACTGAAGCCGAGCTATATCCATTGTTACCTGAGAAAGTACCCAATAACGACCCAGCCTGGGATCAGATCGAGGAAGACCTGCAGTTTGCGATCAATAACCTGCCGGAGTCGCCCCCGGCAAACGAGCCTGGCAGACTTCATAAATATGCTGCTGAGGCAGTAATGGCCCATGCACACATGTATCAGAATGAACTCAGCCAGGCAAAGCCTCTCCTTGATGACATAATAAACAGTGGCCGGTTTGAACTTGCCCCGGATTTCTGCCATAATTACGACATGACTCACGAAAACAACAGGGAGTCTATCTTTGAAATTCAGGCAGTAACAACATCAACAGCATATTCTTCCGTCTTTCCGGCCGGAGCCGCATTTTTTCAGAAAGGTCCGGCAAGCTGGGGCGGATGGGGTTTCTTTCAGCCTTCACAATGTCTTTTCGAGGCCTTTCAGGTGACAGAAGAAGGTCTTCCTGTAATAAACATTGACGACCGTGAGCCGCTGTCCAATGATCAGGGGATTGCCAGTTCCGCGACCTTCGTTCCCACTGATCACCTCCTTGATCCGCGTGTAGACTGGACAATCGCCCGCAGGGGAGTCGATTTCCTGGGGTGGGGGATAAATCCCGGAAACGACTGGATAAGGGAGCAGTTCAGGGGAGGTCCCTACATGACAAAAAAATATATGCACCTTAAATCGGAACAGGAGCTAAACAATTATAACAGGGGTTACTTCTACAACGGGAAAAACTACAGGATGTACCGCCTGGCAAATATTCTTCTCTGGAGGGCAGAGGTGGCGGTCGAGGAAGGAGATCTTGAAATGGCCAGGGGACTCGTGAACATGATCAGGACCAGGGCAAAAAACAGCACTCGGGTAATGGGACTTTGCACAAGCTATGAGAACCTGGAACAGAATCCGGTTGTGGACTGGACAAAGCCTGCTGCCAATTACATGGTGGAACCATATCCTGAAGGTCACGAAGCATTTTCAGGAAAGGAAGAGGCAAGAAAGGCCGTGAGAATGGAAATAAGGCTCGAATTTGCGACCGAAGGACACAGGTTCTTCGATCTTCGCCGGTGGGGTATTGACGATGAGGTCCTGAACGACTATATAGCCAGGGATTCTGAATTCAGAACGTATATGAGGGGAGTTGTATATGATCCGGAGAAACATGATTACTGGCCGTTACCCCGTCAGGCCGTTGAGGAACAGAAAGGCATTATCACGCAGGATCCGGAATGGGTAAATGTTCCTTATTAGTTCATCCGCGAAGATGTACCAGTTACCTCTTCTGTTTTTAGTTTATAACAGAAGTCTTTGCGAAGCTGTGATTCTGTTTCAAAATTAAAAGACTCCCGGCCAGGTTTAACTTCGAAAAAAATAATAAATTTGCTCCTGCTTAAAAAATTGGATGTTAATATTTAATTCGGATCGTGTATAGTAAATAGCCATAGGCAAAATCCGCCTCTGGTTATCCTTTTTTGCTTTCAGACAGATTCCTGTCTGAAAGATAATCATTTATAAAATATTATTTATCAGCGATATGGAGCAGGTGTATGGATCCCTGCACTGTACCGGCAACAAGAAATTAAAATTTACAATCATGAGTAACGAAAATAAAACCATTCACGATTTCGACTTTAACCTGATATGTGAATATTATTCAAGCGTCGAACGCCAGGGACCGGGAAGTCCTGAAGTAACGGTTAAAGCCCTGAGCTTTATTGATAATCTTACGAAGGAATCTAAAATTGCAGATATCGGATGCGGAACAGGAGGCCAGACAATGATTCTGGCAAAACATGCTCCCGGTTCAGTTACAGGCATCGACCTGTTTCCGGTATTTATCGATATTTTTAATTCCAATGCAGACAAACAGGACCTGGCTAACAGGGTTAAGGGCGTAGTTGGCTCAATGGACAACCTGCCTTTTCAGGATGAGGAGCTCGATCTTATCTGGTCGGAGGGAGCTATTTACAATATCGGTTTTGAAAAAGGACTCCGGTACTGGAAGAGATTCCTGAAGCCGGGAGGTTTCATTGCCGTAACTGAAGCAGCCTGGTTTACTGAGGAAAGGCCGGAAGAGATAGAAAAGTTCTGGATGGATGCATATCCCGAAATTGATACTATTCCTGGGCAAACAGCCAGGATGCAGAATGCGGGATACGTTCCGGTCGCTCATTTTATTCTGCCTGAATCGTGCTGGGCCGAAAACTTTTTTGCACCCCAGGTTAAGGCACAGGAAGCTTTCCTGAGAAAGCATGAAGGCGATCAGACAGTGATCGACTTCATTGAAAATGAAAGGCATGAAGCCGAATTATACTCAAAATACAAGAGTTACTACGGCTATGTGTTCTATATCGGAAAGAAGATCTGAGCTTAGTACAGTTTAAGCTATCCGGGACAGTCAGTCTTAAGAGCATTTCTGATTTGGTTCATTGCAGCCTCCCTTTCGAAGGAGAAGGTTCTGTCTCTCCGGTTACAGATTTCGTAGAGCTGCAATGCTTTTTCAAGCAGGCTGACTGAGCCCGGAGGCTTACTGTTCAGCCCTATATCAGACAGGGTAAGTGCCAGCAGTTCGATGTTCTCAACATTGAATCCGTTGTGCGTGGCAAGATATTCATCGGTCTCCACAGCATCCAGCTGAAGTAGTTCATCAAGGTCGATGAATGCCTCTTCCAGCAGCATCTCTTTCAGAACCCCGGCCTGGCTGTCGACTGAAATCGCCAGTTCGTCGGTTCCGCCAAAAAGTTTCTGCCGGATGGCCCTTATGACCGTACCGATCTTTTCAATTTCCCGGAGGAGATAGTCCCTTATTTCCATTTGATATTATATTTTACCTCCACTGTAACATTGCCTTTAAGCATTGACCATACCGGGCAGTAAGTCTCTTCGGAGAGCTTTATGATCTTGTCAACTTCGGCTTTTTGAAGATTTTCAGCTGTTATGTCCATTTCCATTTCGACCAGTGAGAAGCCTGTCGGATGCTCCGGTTTTCTGTATCCTTTGGATCTTACCTCAAACCCCCGGATGGTTTTTCCCATTCTCCTGAGGAAGGTAAGCGCGGAGCTTCCCAGACATGACGACAGGCTCAGCAACAAAAGTTCCAGTGATGTATACCCCAGGTTATCACCAAGTGGGGGAGTGTAGTCAATTGAAACCGGGTTGCATCCATCAACGGTGCCGGCAAAATTCAGTTTGTCGTTAATGAGTTTAACAGTTGCTGTCAATTCTTTTGATTTGTCCATTGAAGGCATATTGTTTAAGATTTATGTGTAATGTTCTGCTTAAAGACCGGGAAGCTTAGTGAGTGATGCTTAAATGGTGCTAACATGAGTTATTATGGTGACGGTTGCTGCCGGCAAGGTTTCTGATAAGGCCCCTGAAGATAAAAGCATGGAAGGGAAGTACGCTGAACCAGTATAATCTGCCCCATAAGCCAAGTGGCCGGAATGTTGCAGTCTGATGCAGAATGCCCCTGTCGTCAATCCTGAATTCGAGCCAGGCTTCTCCCGGCAGTTTCATTTCCGCAAACAGAAGCAGCCTTCTTTCTTCCCTGCTGGCTATCAGCACACGCCAGAAATCAAGGGCATCACCGGGGGAGAGCTCTTTCTTATTTTTCCTTCCTCTTCTTAATCCGACTCCGCCCCAGAGCTTGTCAATGAATCCCCTCAGTCCCCATAACCAGTTGCCGTAATACCAGCCTGTTGTTCCGCCCAATGACCAGATCCGGTCCAGCGTTTTGTCAATGTCTTTTACCTCCGTTTCCCTCCTGTCAGAATAGCATCCGTGGACAGGCACTTCTGCAAACCTTGAAATATCAGAATTCAGAATACCCGAGGCAAATGAATCCTTCCAGCTTGACGCAACCTGGTTCAATTCGATCTTGCTGAAAGCCTCCCTTATGGCCTCCTCATAACTCATTGGTTCAATGGAAAGCATTTCCTTCAGGTTATTTTCCCTGCAGATTACCTCAACTTTCATGCTGTCGACCAGGTTTTGGGCGAGTGAATATGAGGTGGACGTAATAAAATAGAGCCAGTAGGATGATAATTTAGGAGTCATTACCGGAACTGTCATGATCCGGCGCCTGAGACCTCTGACTTTTGCAAATCCCAGCAGCATCTGCCTGTATGTCAGGATATCTGGCCCTCCTATATCGTAACTCGCATCGAATGTACTTTCGTTGAGAAGGACTCCAGAAAGGAACTCAATCACATTTTTTATTGCAATGGGCTGTGAGCGGGTATTGAGCCATTTTGGAGCGATCATCACGGGCAGCTTCTCAACCAGATCGCGAATGATCTCAAATGAAGCGCTTCCCGAGCCGATAATGATCCCAGCCCGGAGGGTTGTCAGTGAATAGGAACCCGTACCAAGTATCATTTCAACATTTTTACGGCTGGAGAGATGTTTTGACAGGCTCTCTTCATTTACTATTCCGCTCAGATATATAACCTGCCTCGCCTGTGTAGAACTGATCAGATCCCTGAAATTGGCGGCAGATGCCTCCTCGAGCTTTTCGAAATCGCTCCTTGAGGTCGACATGGAATGGATAAGATAGTATGCAGCATCAATGTCGCCGGGGATATTGCTTAAAGTTGAGGGATCCAGAAAATCAGCTTCAATGACGGAGAGAATTCCTGACCTGTATTTCCCTTTATTAAACCTCGCTGCATCCCGGACGCAGCAAACAACTTCACATCCTTTGCTTAGCAGGTCCGGCAGTAATCTTTGTGCAATATACCCGGTCGCCCCGGTTAACAGTATCTTCATCAAGATGTTTTTTGTGAAGTTGCAAAAAATATTTTGTTTATATTCAAAGAATTATAAATAAGCTATATGCGGATATATAAACCTGAGGTCTTTCAGGGCAATTTCAGAAAGGAAAACTACTTTGAGGGCTGGTATTTCAAGCAGGTGACAGCTGATCTGTCACATACTGTTACAATAATACCCGGCATTTCGCTTGAAAAAAAGGATCCACATTCATTCATCCAGATAATGGATGGCTCGACAGGTGCTACAGATTATGTCAGATATGACCTGAAGGATTTCAAATGGGATAAGAGAGAATTTGAAGTGGAAGTTGGTTCATCAGTGTTTTCCCGAAAAGGAATAAATATTGATGTCAGGTCTGAGAATTCAGTACTTAAGGGCAGGATTGATTTCAGAAATACAGTGAAATATCCCTCCGGCCTTTTTTCTCCGGGGATTATGGGGTGGTATTCGTTTGTTCCTTTTATGGAATGCAATCATGGGGTTGTTTCGGTTAATCACGATCTTTCAGGCAGCGTAACACTGAACGGCAAAATAATTAGTTTTGACGGAGGCAAAGGTTACATAGAGAAGGACTGGGGCACCTCTTTCCCGGAAGCCTGGATATGGGTGCAGAGCAATAATTTTTCCCGGCACAGTACTTCCTTCATGCTTTCAATAGCCAAAATACCATGGATGGGAAGGTTCTTTGTCGGATTGATCTCATTCCTGTATTTCGACAACAGGTTTTATTTGTTCAGTACTTACAACGGGTCTGTCTTTTCAGGGATCACCAATGATAAAGAAACCCTTCAGATAAGTCTGCAGAACAAAGCCCGAAGACTTAAGATCAGGGTGAGTAAAAATTCCTTCTGCGACCTTCAGGCTCCTGTTTCAGGAGAGATGTCGAGAAGGATAAAGGAAAGCATTGATTCGGAAGTTCATCTTCAGCTGTTCGATGAATCCGCCAAACTGCTTTATGAAGATACGGGCAGAAATGTCGGCCTGGAGATAATTGATGGGATATTTAAATACATTTAAGCGCCGGAAACCTTTGCAGGTTAGTACTCCCCGTGATGCTTTTCCTCTTTGGATCCTGCTCCGGATCCGGATACTATTTTGAACTCAGTTTACCCATGGCGGAATCCAGCGCTGCTTTTATCTTGTCGATTGCCTCCCCAAGGGCTTTTTCCTTAGTGCTGCTCCTTGCTGTGACCGTAACCGGCTGTAAATCCTTCATCCTTGCCTCAATCCGGCATTGCATGTCATCAGCGCCTGATTTCCCTGCATTCTGATCGGAAAGATGTACTTCAATACGGGTAACTTTCCCGGAAAATCTTTTTAGCGCATGGGTTATCTTCTCTGAAACAAATGTTTCAAGCTTTGCTGAAACCTGTATGTTCTTATCGGAGTTGAGTTGTATAATCATATTTAACGGTCTTTATATTATTGTAATTTATGAGTTCCCAAATTAAGACAATTAATCGTCAGTTGCAGCGGAAAAATTAAACTGATTGTGAATTCGCTTATTCACTAAACAATTTAATCACGAGTAATGTTCTGCACAATAAGTGATCAGTTAAGTAATAAGTTATGTAGTTAATTACGTAATTAACTACGTTGACGTTCAGAATAAAAGCCTTATCAACCAGGCAATTATCCCTACCGGTGTGGTTGAGAACATCGGATGTGGTCCCCTGATGTATCCTTTAGATCTGTACTTTTCTACAGGAGGATAGTGTTTTGCATGGAAGAATCGGGATTTTACTTTTACGTTAAGGTAAAAAGCCATCGTAACGGCACCGCCGGCAAGCAATGTTAATACTGACAGGAAGAACCTGAATAACAACCTGTTTCCTTCACCCGGCACAAGAAAAAATACTGTTATTGAAAGAATGAAGAATACTGCCTTGATAAGGAACCCTGTCCTGTGAAATGACTGCGCCTTCCTGCTTCGGGGAACTGGGATGTCAATAACACGGGACCTGATGGTTCCCGTCGGTCCGGGACCTCCGGAGATACCTGTATTCGTGTGCATTCCGAATGAGTATGGTTTGCCGTCGGCCAGGAGTCCGGGAATGAAAAAGCAATCGGGATCATTAATGAGATCCCTGCTCGTGATAACGCTTTTATCAGTATTTTCTGAAGACACTGTTTTTGAATTTATTCAGGATCTATTTCAATCCCAGTAGTTTGTTCTCTTTTAATAGTTCAATTGCCTCTTTAAGCCTTTTATTGATAGTTTCCTCTCTTTTGGCTGAAGTAATCCAGTAAACATAGGGCCGCTTGTTTGACTTTGAAAGATTATTGAAATTCATGAGGGCCGGTTCATTTTCTGCCAGAGCTTTCAGAAAGCTTTCCGGAACCTTCAACTCCCTGTCCCTGATACCGGTCTTTTTGGCTCCTGTTTCCCATTTAACCCTGCCGGTCTTTACCCAGACATCAATTTTCTTTAGTCCCGCTTCAGTCATTAAGCCTTTTTCAATCAGCGATAGTACAATCTTCCTGTTTACATCCGACCAGTTGGAGGTGTTGGTTCTTGGAGTGAATTTTCTCACATAACGTTCGTCATCAATTCTTTTCAGGGTACTGTCGATCCAGCCGAAGCAAAGCGCTTCCTCCAGCGCTTCACGGTATTCTATGCAGCCGGTGCCCGTATGCTTTTTGTAGTATATCATCCAGATCCCCTGATTATTATCATGATTTTTCTCCAGCCAGTTCCGGAAAGATGCCCGGGTTTCAAAATACAGATGTTCTAGTTCTTTCATCAGTGGTTTAAAAAATGATTCTCAAACCCTTGCCAGGCAAGGGTCTGAAGAGTTTATGCAAAGTCTTCTTTTCAATATTAAGCTGCTTATCCCGGCTTTACTGTTCAGACCAGATGTATCAGGGTGTCGCAGCTGTCATCGCCAAGCAGGAAGGCTTTTGTGATCTCAACGCTGACTTTCTGACCAAGCAGCATTCCGAACAATTCCTGCTGGAAATTCCTGCAGCAGTGGTGGCACAGTGACTTAGGCGGATCCGGACAGTTGGCAAAAGCACATGCACAGTTATCGACTTTATTGCCGGTTAATATCAGGGCACTCCGGTCTTCGTTGAATTCCAGGCTTTTCCAGTAAACGGATTTCTTCTCCACATTCACCCAGTTGAGGAAAGCGTTGACGTTCCCCTTATACATACCGATCCATTTATCCAACTGACGGGAGTGAAAACATTCATAGCCAAGCCGGTTGAACACCTTTTCCCTTACAGGATCATCAAAAGAGGCATCAATGAATTTCAGGATTTCCTGAACCTGCTTCTCACTCATGCCGATAGGGGAGCTCTTCTTTGTGGTCTGATCCTGGTTCAGAGCCTCTTTTGAAAATCCGGCATCGGGCAGCAACGAAAGAAGGCCGCAGGCGCAACCGCTTTTGATAAAGGCAAGTCTTTCCATAATATTGGATTTTTATGTTAAAGTTAAGTTTTATTGGCGATATCGCTGAATACCTTGAGAAGATTCTGTCAGACCGGGTAAAACTCCGTCTGAGATATATTGCCAGAGGTTACGGGAAATCATATTATATGCTTTGTGGCGCCCGGTTTGTACAAAAGCAAATCAGCTTTTTCGATAATTGCCAGACAGCCATATCGCATTGTTTCCAGAATGGGCTTTACTGAGTCATAGAACGACATGATCTTCTGTTCGTCGTCGATGATTTCCACAACAACCGGGACTTTATCCGTCACCTCCCAGAATTTGTAGGAGTGGATCACTGAACTGGCACCATACCCTAAAATGCCTTTAAAGACAGTTGCACCTGAAAGACCCATGGACTTTGCCTTGAATACCAGGGTTTCAAACAGCAATTGATTCCCGGATTTGTCAGTTGAACTTATATAAATCCGGAGTATCCTTATCTGACTATTGTTATCCATCTTAAATAGCTTCGATTAAGTTCTTGCCTGTTATAACTGCCAGTATACCGAACACAAAGCTTGTTCCGGCGTAAAAGGAGAATTTCAGTATCTCTTTATTCTGCAAAAGCATGAAAGCATCATTTGAAAAGGAAGAAAAAGTGGTGAAGCCGCCGCAAATGCCGACTGTAAAGAATAGACGCCATTCCGACGACATGACCACACCTTTTTCAAAAATTCCGAGGAAGATTCCTATGAGAAAACATCCGGCAATATTTACAACCAGCGTTCCCCACGGAAATACCGAATCGAAATGAACCTGGAAATACTTCGAAACCAGAAATCTGAGGACGGTTCCTATAAACCCTCCCATACCTGCAAACAGCATAGACCTGACCATAATGACAATAATTACAAGTTATGGTAGAAGTCATCAGCTTTAGGAGCGGTTAAAGGCAGACTTCATTGCCTGAGAGCTCAAAAATAAAATTTTTATCCTTTTAAAATGTAATGAACGGCGCTTTTAAGGTAATAGGATCATTATTCAGGGAATGTTTGTAATTGATTATCTCAAGCGAGTTCGGGATTATTTTTATGAGCACGAAATTTTCCTGCCATCCCTGAATGCCATTCCAGTAATCGCGCTTCATTCTGACAAGGAGTTCCTTGTCGTCAATTACAGTTGCTGTTCCGTTGATGTTCACATAGCCTTTCGCAGTCAGGTGGTTGGCAAAATAAACACAGACTTTTGGATTATTTCTTATTTCCCTTGCTTTCCGGCTTTTTCTTGCAGTGGCAAACCAGATTACGAAATCCTCCTTTACGGGAAAGGGATTCATGGTGCGTATCTGAGGCTGTCCAAGGGAATCAACAGTGACAAGTCCGCAATACGTTGTCTCATTGATTATTTCATGAGCTGCCAGGATAACCGTATCCCTGTTTACCTGTGACTGGGCATCAAGTTTTGAAAAGCATGAACCTGACAACAGAATCAGCAGGGCAGATGCAAACAATAAGGAATTTTTCTTCATGGTTCTTGAATTAATTTAGGATTCTTATGATCATGACCCCCTTGGAAGAATTTTCCCTATTGAAAGAATATTAAAATTTCCTGCCCCATCGCCAAACGCCTGTAATTCATAATACATTTTTTCCTGTCAACTTGTTGTTTGTTGCTTGTTTTAAACTTTTAACCACGGAGATTCACGGAGAACACGGACAATTCACGGACTGTCTCAAATAATAAAATCCGTGATTTTATCTGTGAAATCCGTGGAATCCGTGGTAAATTTTTTGTTCTGGGTTAACCACGGTAACACGGAGTTATTTGCGGAGTAACACGGAGTTATGAAGAATATTTTTGTTTCTTATTTCAAAGTAATTTTATACTCAGCAATTCTTCTGAAATCTTCAAGTTTGGTTTTATGATCAATTTCGAGAGTCAGGGGTATTAGTTTGCCGATTGCCTTATTCTGTAAAAAGGAAGATTTTATTCTGCTGTCAATATCCAGGCTTTCTATTCCGGCGCCGGTTTTCTCTGTGAAGTAAAAGCTTGTCTTGAAGGCGTTTTCCCAGAGTGAAAGCCAGGCGACTGTTTTCTTTTTATGGGTAATTTTACAGAGCCATGCCTTGCCGTCATTATAATAACGCCATTCATACGACAATCCTAATTCCGGAATTATTTTCAGAAGTTCTTCATAAGCCTTGTAAAGTTGCTCACTTAAGATTTCTTTTACCAGGCTTTTTACGGGCTCCTGACCGGGGTCCCTTAGAAGCATTTGTGAATTTTTTTCTTCCATTATGTGCTTATTTTGAGTAATCTAATATTTTGAATCAATTCATGCATCCGTTAAGCCAAAGGCTACAAAACGACCTTGAACCTGCAGGCTTTCCCGCCGGATCTTAATGATTCCAGCAGTTCCACCTGAACTGGTTTATGGGTGATATGCCTTTGAAACATATAACCGACATATCCGACAGAGCACTGGCAGTAGGTCGGGCTTAAGGTTTCCGGTTTATTTTCTATCAGCGGACAAAGGCAGTATCCGTCGGATATTTTCAACCCTTTCGGGTTTCCGACATAATTGAAATAAACCGTACCACCATCGCGGTAGATGTTTTCCTTTCCCAGGTTTTTCTGCCAGTCGGAAATAATTTTGTCAATTTCTTCGGTTGTTGCAGGTTTGTCATCGGTGAGCGCACCGTAAGCTCCTGCAGCGCAGGCAGCGCCATTCAACTGCATTAACCTGGTCCGCGTTTCTTCATCAAGTTGCTGATCCACTATTTCAAAGAATCGTTTAACCCAGGTTTGGGCAAATTCCATTTTTTCGTTGCACGGTGTTTCGTTTGGATTTTCAACCGGATTACCCGAAGGGATAATCTTGTCCAGAATACCGGCTGGTCCCAGTCCCATTGCACAACCGCAGGCTATTCCCGGGGTGAGCAATGATTTGCAGAAATCAGATCTAAGCATGGTTGCTGGTATGAAATTAATTAGTGTTACTTTTTAATTGCAAAAACGACATGAACTGATTTTTCCTTTTCTATGACCTTCAACACCGGGGAGAACCCTAACGGGAACAATTTTCAAAAAAAGTCCTTTGATATTTGATAAGACCCGATAACGGCCTTTATCAGTATGTTTTCAAGCAGTCCCCTTATTCTTTAGGCTTTCCCTTGCTTCATGCCGGTTTGACAAGATCATTCCGACGATATTGAATACCATTGCAAGGATCCCGAGGAAAGCTGCCAGGTTGGATCTTGAAAAAAAGTGCCGGTAGTCTATGAAAAACAGACCTGCAATAATCAGGGCTGCTGAGATTCCGATGATAATAAGTCTGGGCTTTTTCATAAGTGGCAGGTTTATGACAATAAAGTTATGAGAAATATCTATTGGTGACGAGACTCGTCATAAAATTTGAACCGATCAGATGAGAATCATTTAAATGTTGTTGGCAATAAGGATAGCACATAACCTTATCAGTTCCGGGTTACGAAAATGGATTGTGTCGGCAAGGTATATTAAACCTTTTCAGGATTTTACATAGAAGGGGGGGTGGCCGCCGGTTGCACCGGCGGTTATTCACATTAAACCGCTGTCGCGGTTTCTGCACCGGGATTGGAACAACTGTCGCGGCTCTTTTCACAGGAGTTATTCACAATGAATGGTTTTTGCGGTTTCTGCTCCGTGATAAGGGATCTTTGACAATGGGCAGTGCATGAATGCCTTTGTTCCCGAAAGCTTTAAGACTCTCTCTTCCAGTAATGTATGATTAATAATACGAGCCACGCCAGGTTAACCAGAAGTGCCAGTCCATAGTTTAAAAATGATTGAGGAAATCTGACAACCTGTGTGATCCAGTACGGAGGGAAAAGCCATGACAGTGCGGTAAGCCATTTTAGAGAAAGTAAATCTGTAAAAGCAAACAGGCTTAATGCATTTATTGCCTTGGCAAAGGTGAGCCCTTTCACTTTGTCGTCTGCAAACGCGAAGATTAGCAGGCCGATAATTATGGAATAGCTGGATGACAGAAGGGCTGCAAACAATACCGCAATAAGGGATAATTCAACTACACTCAGAACATAATAACCCAGGATACTGTAAATAAAGGTTGAAACTGCCGCAAACAGAAGCCTGTTGAACAGGTACCCTTCTCTCCCCAGTGGAGTAACAGACATCAGTTCACTGATGTTTCCGTCCCTTTCATCTATCATCATGAATCCCATTACGATCCCCAGAAGTGCTCCGCCCATCATGACAACAAAAACCAGTACATATTCAAGGTAGGGTGATAGATCAAATCCGAAACGATTCTGAAGAAATGGAATTAAAAGGACAATTAGAAGTTTAAACAAAATGATCATCAGCAAGGGGGCAATCACCATCGCAAACATGATGGGATCGCGCATGATTTGTCTGAGGTCGTTTTTTAAATGAGTGATTTGCAGCATAGTAATTTAATCCTGATAAATGACTCTGTTTTCAAAAACGCGTATAGTCCGGCGCAGAAACAAATAATTCATTACAATTAAATAAAAAACAAGTGCAAATGCTTCAAAAAAGGGTATACCGGCATAAGCGCCCAGCATCAACCGAAGTGCTGCAACACTTGGGACAATCGTGAATGCCCAGGACCCGGGAAAACCAATCAGTGACAGACAGGGTAGTACGAAAAGCAGCATATACGGGATGGTCTTTAACATGTACTGGTTAACGGTCCGGCATCCCGCATTGATCATAATTCCGCTCAGGGTGAAAATTCCTGATGTCAGTGCCGTTGATAAAAACAGCAATAACCAGTTCACGTTTTTGTAATTGCTTAAACCGGTGATGGCAAAAGCCGCCAGGACCGAAACAAGGGCCAGTGAAATGACTTTTGAAAGTACGTATTCAGTTGTACGCAGGGGTGAAACCACCAGAACAGACAAAATCCCCTGCGCTTTCTCCAGCATTATTATCCCTCCGATAAAAAACAGGCCCAGAACGGAAGGATCCGAAAAAACCACAAGCGGTAATGTAAGGGATAATACATCCTCAGGTAAAAACGAAAGTATGATCAAATATATGATGGTGATAAGGACATATACCAGATAGAATCCCTGTTTGATCTGAAAACGGATATCCGCCTTCAACGCGCTGAGCAGCCTCATAGCAGATTCCTCCCTGTAAGCCTGATAAAAATATCCTCGAGTGTTGCCTCGCAACTGTGAATGGTTTTGATATCATTAATCCCAAGGATTTCAATAAACTCTTTGTTTGAAGCAAGGCCATGCATCTCAAATTCTTTCTCAAGAAGTTGTCCGTCAAACTGGTATTTCACCTTTAGGGTGCGTTTCCCATATTGTATCATAAGATCCTGCGGTGATCCCGTAATCACAATCTGCCCGTCAACAATAAAGCCAACCCTGTCGCAAAGCTGTTCCGCATCCGTCATGTTATGTGTCGTCAGAAAGATCGTTTTTCCTGCAGACTTTTGTTCCAGAATTATCTCCTTTATGATGTGAGCATTTACCGGGTCAAGACCCGAGGTTGGTTCATCAAGAAACAACACGCCCGGATTATGCATTATGGACCGGATAAAATTCAGTCTCATCTTCATTCCCTTTGAGAAACTCTCAACGCGCGTATCCTTGTCAGGAAGTAATCCTACTCGGTCAAGAAGTTTATCAGGATCTGTAACATTACCCTTGTAGTATGCTCCGATCAGTTGCAGGTTTTCCTTCGCGGTCAGTTTCAGATAAAGATTCGGAAAATCAAACGCAACTCCGATTTGCTCGTAGAATTCCTTGCCCCAGTTATTTCTTTCCTTCCCTAAAATTTCAATCTGCCCTGTATAGTTTCTAAGCAAACCGATGATAAGCCTCTGGGTAGTTGTTTTACCGGCTCCGTTCGGGCCTAAGAATCCAAATATCTCACCTTCCTGAATGTCAAAATTCATATCACGGATGGCCTTCTTCTGAGTTTTCTTATAGGTGAATTCGAGATTTTTAACTTGTATCATGTCTCCTGATTGTCTGCATATTGGTTCTCACTGCAGCCGGTTTACAATATCGGATCCTGGCAATACTGCTTTCGCCTGCAATTCTTGCAGTGCCTGCCGAGCCACACTTCATCAAACTGGTTCATAATGGATTCAACGATTTTCAAATCGTTTGTTACGAATCCCGCTTCGAAATTTCTGGCATCTGCGTTTTTGATACCCAGTCCTGCACCGGTCAGATTTGCTGAGCCGGAATAAGCAAATTTACCATCGATGATGATATGCTTGAAATGAACTCTCGGGCATAACTGCCTTTCCATGCTGTCCCACAGCATGGGATACTTATCAAAACTTTTTCTGAACGCAGGTCCTGGTTCTTTTGCATGCAGCAGACGAATGGCAACTTTCCTTTTTAACAGACCATCAAGAACAGCCAGAAACGACTGAACGGATCCCTTGTGGTGAACATGCAGGTCCTTTATGTCGGCGGTGCCTATCCATACGAATGAGGATGCTTTAGCCACGGGTTCAATGGCTTGCTTGTATAACTGATCGTTGGTTATGAAAGTGATGCTCATCTGTTATTCTTTTCCATCCCATTCTTTGTAGAACCTGTCGAGGAACTGTTCCATGTACCTGTGCCGTTCCACGGCAATTTTTTTTGCAGTTTCAGTATTCATCAGGTCCCTGAGCAGAAGCAGCTTTTCATAGAAGTGATTAATGGTAGAACCTTTGCAGTTTTGATATTCCTCAAAGGAATCATGCCATTCGGGTCCGATATCAGGATTGTATATCTCCTGTCCCCGGTGTCCGCCATACGCAAAAGTCCTGGCTATTCCTATTGCTCCTATGGCGTCGAGCCTGTCGGCATCCTGGACAACCATCCCCTCCAGGGTGCTCATTTTTGTTTCTACTCCGGCTCCCTTGAATGATATTCCCCTGATTATTCCGCAAACGTGGGAAATGATCCCTTCTTCAACCTGCATTCTT
The DNA here is from genome assembly GCA_964429295.1 of uncultured Rikenellaceae bacterium. Lineage (GTDB taxonomy): Bacteria > Bacteroidota > Bacteroidia > Bacteroidales > VadinHA17 > LD21. Next base: position 2,909 of record CAYSBL010000034.1, on the reverse strand, counting down.
TCGAGCCATTCCCTGGCAAGTGCCGGACCGGCTTCAAAATCCCCGTTATTGAATTTCCAGTCAGAAATGTCGTGCAAAAGCGATGCAAGCTTCACTGTAAACAGATCCGCCTTCTCCAGTTCTGCAATTTGTACGGCGGTTTTCATGACCCGGCTTACATGCCACCAGTCATGGCCGGAGCCTTCACCGGTCATTTTATTTTTTATGTGTTGCTCAGTCTGAATTAAAACCGACTCCTCGTTCATAATGCCTCGAAATAACTGCTGAAGTTAAAAAGAATTCGTCAAAGCAGGAGAAAACAACCAGATAAGGAGGCGGGAGCATTTTTTGCTGGTTTTGTGCAATAAACTACCATGTGCGGATTTCCGCATATCGCTGAAAAACAATTAGTATGATGTCTTAATCCACTAAATCCGGGCGAAAATTATCATGTAATTATGCCCGGTTTTCTTTGCGCATTTTGGACAATAGGCATAATGGACATAATAATCCTTTGGCTTTTGCCCCTTCTCCTCAAGGTATTTTTCAATCTCCTTTATGAACACCGGAACACTGTTATAGGGCCCGTCAAATACCATCGCAACAAATGTTCCTGATATCCTGGCATTGTCTGCTCCCTCCACTTCCCTGTCAACAGCATAGTATATCTCCGATCTGAAGGCAGAAGGATCGCGGAAAAGGATCAGGGCTTCGGTTAAATCAGGAATTGTTGCATTTGATTTCTGTGCCAAAGCGTGCAGTTTCATCGTCTTTTTCCCGATTGAAGGAGGGAAGGGGATGTGGAAAAAAGTAGCAAGCGACTCTTTTATGAACAGCTTGTTATCCCATACAATTGTCTGCTTGTCCCATTTGGCCGGATCAAATTCCGGACAGCATTCTTCATTCTGGCTTTTCATATTTTTATAGTTTTAAGCTGGATGGTTCAGTGGTTTTATACTTTCACTGCTCCCAGCCGTTCTTAACTCCGTGAGGTGCGATATAGCCTATTGCTTCTATGCTGGCGATCTTTCCGTCTCTGATCTTGAATACATGAGCGGCAGGGAGATCAAATGGGCCATAGTTGTTTGGCCTTTCCGTGATCCCCGGAACACCTGTGATCTGCATTATTTTCGGCTCCCCGTCGTGAACGAATATCGAAAATGCAAAAACAAGTCCCAATTCTTCATCAACTGCAAGAATACGGCGCCGGTTTATGTCGGTGATATAGCTCATGACGCCCGTACTCAGCTGGTCGCTGCATGTCATCTTTCTGAAAACCGAGAAATCATCAGTTGCAGCCTCCTCGGGTGTCTGGTTGTAATAATAAGCACTTATGTTGCCGTTTTCCCTTCGCTGGCAATCATCGGCAAAAGGAGCTATGGTCCCGTTATCCTGAATTATGGCTTCATAGTATGAATCGGCTATTTTTATCATTTGCTCACGGGGAACTCTGCCTGATATCTCCACCGGCTCAAGGAATTCAGGCCTGAGTTTTTCCATATTCGGATGTAAGGGCCGGTCGCCTGAATGAATAACCAGATGATCTATTTCAGTTATAAGTCCGTCAGCAACTTTCAATCTCGCCCCGAGGATGGTCGGTTTATTGTTTTCTCCGATCACCCCCAGGAATGCAACCTCCCCGGAAACAGGATCGGCAACAATGATCCTAAAGTCAGTGGGCCCGCCCGTTGTTGTTTCCCAGAGACCTTTGCCCACCGGGATGGCTTCAGTGTTCTCAACAAGCTTCACACTCTCAGCCAACGGTAAAGCAGAAGCATCATGCTCCGGAAGTGCGGCCAGATATTGCTCCATCAGCGACACCAGGCTCTGGCGGTCCATTTTTCTGCTGCACGATGGAAGGATACTGATCCCGGTTATAAGGATCAAAATTGAAAGCGGATTACATTTTTTCATATGTTACTGATTTTGATTACAAAGGTCACATGCATGCCTGTCATTCCATACATTTTCCTGTTTCAATGCAGTCGGTCAGGTCGTTCAGGAATCTTACCATCGGAGCTCCGTCGATAACGTCATGGTCAACCAGAATTGTCATGTTCAGTATCTCCCTTATTTTTATCTCACTTTCATATACGACCGGTTTCCTGATAACTGACCCTATGCCGAATGAAACCGGATGAACCGACCTGTGAATGAACCAGCCGTTTATTCTTCCCATCATTCCGACGGATGTGACGGCAACATTTCCCATTGTTCTGAATGCTGATACAGGCCTCTTTAGGAGAATTGTCCAGAACAGTCTTCTGAGAAATCCCGGCAGATGGTAATACATTCTTTCGTAACGGGTTGATTGTTTTTTCAATACTATGTCGCCGGTTTTCAGTTCCTGGCTTTTTGCCTGCTCTATTTCCCGGGTGATCTGAAGGGCAGTCTTTTCGTTTGCTTTCTCAATAACAACCGGTATAGGGACTTTAGCATCGTTAATTTTCTTTTCAACCAGCATGGAGATATTGATATCGTCGAAAATCATAAGCTTGCTTTTGCTGTACATGAAGGAGGCGGCTTCCGGATGCATCGACAGCACACTGCCTATTACCTTTATGAGCCATGCATTGAACGAAACGGCCGTACCCTTTTTTCTCATATCCCTTAATTTTTCACGGCTTCCTGTAACATCAAATTCCAGCATTGAAATTATGTGATGCTTCTTCAGACCTACAGAAAAAATGTCAAAGGTTGCTATCCTCGACCGAGTGACTTTCTGAAAACGATATTGTGCAGACATAGGATGATTTTTTGTTGGAAATGAGCCATCTTCTGTTTATATACCGGCAATGCAATGCTTCGTCAGTCACAATGAATTCAGCCCTGCCCCGCAATCATTCTAAAAGTCGTAATTATTGCCTGACTCTCCCCGGAAATAAAAAATCCCAACTAAAATTAAACATTATCCGGATATCTTTAATGGC
>CAYSBL010000033.1:0-40123 GCA_964429295.1 uncultured Rikenellaceae bacterium | reverse complement strand
TTTTCATCCTTGCGAAGTGAGAGCCTTCCCAGTAAATCCGGCCGCAGTTGCCGCATCGTTTGAAATCATCGTAGTAATCCCTGGTTTTGGGCATCAGCCTGTCGATGATCTCTTCCTTGCCGACATGCTCCATTACACCGTTGCACTCCATGCATCGTGTAAAGGGCTTGATCCGTCCGGCAGCCCTGCATACATCGAGGATCTCCCTTATCTGTTCCACAGGAGCATCGGAATGAACCAGGTGACCATGCCTTACCTTCCTGCTTTTAAGAAGATCCTTGTCGCGTGTCAGTATTATCCTCCCTTCCTTTACTGAAAGTTCAATTATCTCCCTGTCGTCATAGTCCTGACGGAAAAGAGTGTCAAAACCGCACATGCGCAGATACCTCGCCAGCCGGCCCAGATGGACGTCGGCGATAAACCTCAGCTCAGCATGAGGCATTAATACCGTTGTAAGTTCGTTTGTCAAAGCCTTTCTGTCAGAATCTCTTCAAGTTCAGTTTCATCAAGCCTGACCGGATTGTTTTTCTGACCGGTATTCCGGCATATCTCCGCTAATAAATTGCGCTCAAGACCATAATGACCCAGACGGGGAAGTCTTAGCTCTTCGCTGAGGGTATACAGGAAATCTATAAATCCGTCGGTGTACCAATCATCCGGTTTCCCATCCTTGCCTGTAAAAAGCCTACCCAGCAGGGCATATTTTGCCAGGACTTCCTGCCTGCCTCTGCCCGAGCGCAGTTCCCTTACAATAATCCTGTTTGCAGGGGCCATAAGCGTTCCGCAGACCACTCCATGAGGTATATCGAGCATTCCACCCACCGAGGAAGCAAATCCATGCACAACCCCGAGTCCTGCATTTGCCAGGCAGATTCCCGACATCAGGGCCGCTAATGACATCCCGCTTCTTGCCGCAATGCCGGATCCGTCGTGGTATGCTCCTGAGAGAGAGGATCTGAGCGCCCTCATCCCTTCGACTGCGAGGGCGTCGGTGAACTCATTTGCCCGGTCGGAAAGGAAAGCCTCTGTAAGCTGGGTGAAGCAATCCATACCGCTTGCCGCTGTAATCTCAGCAGAACAACCTATGGTAAGCGCCGGATCGACAAGGGCAATGTCGGGGACAAAGGCCGGATGACGGAGGGACTTTTTGAATCCATCCCTTCCTACTTTGCTTAAAACCGCATTGCTCGTCGCTTCACTCCCTGTTCCCGATGTTGTCGGGACCGCTATAAAAGGAAGTTTAGACCCGGGATGCAACCTGGTCCCGACGCCTTCAAGAAATTCAGATACAGATTCGCTGAACCCATACATGGCTGAGATTGCCTTACCGGCATCCATAACGCTTCCCCCTCCGATAGCCACCACAGCATTGAAGTCGTCATCCGGGGCAAGTTTTACTGCAGAATCAATATCATCGGGAGAAGGTTCTCCTGGTATTTCAACCTTTCCTATGCTGATGCCGTTCCTGCTGAATGAGTCAAGTAAGATTCCGGCAGAATCAGACTCCATGAAAGATCTCTTTCCGGTAACGAGAATTATCTTCTTCCCGAACTTGCCGATCAATCCTGGAAGAAGACTTAACTTCCCCTCCCCGAAAAAGATCTCAGGCAGGCGGGTGAAATTGAAAGGTCTTACCATGCCGACTTCTCCTGCGGTTCTATGACGCCATACCTGACACCATAGCGCGTTTCAGCCATCATATCCTTAACGGTATCCCTCCATGCAAGGTAGTGACCGGTGGTCTTATGAAATGCCACCGCTTCCTCCGATTCAAAAGCTTCGTATATCATGAAACGGCATGGATCATCAGCATTCCTGAGAACATCGAATCTGAGGTTCCCTGGTTCCTTTATCGTACCTTTATGATTAATGATGGTAGCCTTCATGAAATCATCAACCGATTCGGGCTTTACATTAACATGAACACAAGTAACTATCATATCCGGGTTTTTCAGTAAAGTTAAACGTTACTTGAAATCCTGTGCATAGCACGGATGTTTTTCTAAGGTCATTTAGCAACCTCTATTGTCTTTTTCTCCTTAAAGAAGAAGATAAAACATATAAGTACTGCCACCGCAATGTATGCCGGGACCATCCAGATGCTTCTCCACTGGTATGCACCATCGATAGTGTAGTGCGTGGTAACAAACCCTGAGAACCAGGTTCCAATGAACATTCCCAGGCCGTAGGTGACAAATGTGAACAAACCCTGTGCTGCATTCTTGATCCTTTCGTTTGATTTCTTCTCTGTATACATGTATCCTGTTACGAAGAAGAAATCATAGCACACTCCGTGAAGGATTATTCCCATGTAAAGCATCCAGGCGCCCGGACCCATGTTGCCGAAGGCGAAGCATATGTATCTGAGGATCCATGCAGTCATTCCGATAAGAAGCATTTTCTTAACTCCTATCCTGTTGAAAAGCAATGGAATCGCAAGAATAAAAAGGGCTTCGGAAATCTGACCCATCACCATTTTGCCTGCAGCGTTCTGCATTCCGGCCTGGTTAAGGAAAAGATTGGCAAAACCGAAATAGAATGAAAGGGGAATGCAAACGAAAATAGCCGCAATGAAAAAGATGAGATAAGGCCGGTCCCTGAACAGGACAAACGCATCAACTCCCATAAGGGATTTAGCAGTTGAAGGTGTTTTTGCCTGAGGAGGGGTATCCGGGAGGAAAAAACTGAACAGACCGAGTCCGACCGATACTACTGCGGCCATATAGAAGGTTCCGGGTGTCTGCTCGATTCCCAGTATTGCTATCATGAATCCCGAAATGACCCATCCGATAGTCCCAAAAACGCGAATTACGGGAAACTGTTTTCCCGGATCACTCATTTGCCTGAATGCCACACTATTAGATAGAGCTATCGTAGGCATGTACGCTAACGAATAGAGCATGATGACCCAGTAGAAAGGACCATTTGCAGTTACCCTTGAAGCCAGAAACAGCAGCACCCCTCCAACAATATGAAGGATACCCATCACACGCTGGGCGGCAAAATATCTGTCGGCGATCATCCCGACGAAGAAAGGTGAAATCATGGTTGCAATGGCAAGGGCGCTGTAGGCTGCACCGATCTGAATGCCGGTCGAGCCCAGGATATTTGTCATGAAAGTGCCCATGGTAACATACCAGGAACCCCAGACATAATATTGAAGAAACATCATAAGACCGAGTACAACGCTGGTTTTCAGTTTCATAGCAGAATAGAATTAGGGTTTGAAAACAAAATTCCGGATTCAGGTTTACCAGTCCATATTTAGCTTAAATAATTAAATTCCGCAACAGATCATTTGATTTTTATCTTTATTAACACAAATAGCTTCGGGGGTGAACAACTTTTATATAATTTTATGACATGATTAATCCTTAACCCGATAACGTATGAAAAACAAAAGTGAAATGAAGAATGGCATTTCAAGGAGAAGGTTTCTCGGAACATCAGCCGCTGCTGCTGCTCTTGCCGTGATCCCTGTTTCTTATGGCTGCAAGACAAAGACAATTGCTGAAGAAGTTCCGGCAGTATCAGACAAGCCGAATTCAAAATTCGGAGGCGTCCAGATAGGGGCAATTACCTACAGCTGGCGGAGTATGCCTTCGGGAATTGAAAATATTATCAAGTATTGCAAGGAATCCGGCATCAATTCAATCGAACTGATGAGCACGGATCTCGAACAGTATCTCGGAATACCTGAGAATCCTATGAGATCGATGTTCGGAGGCGGTGGCGGCGGCCAGCGCCAGGCTCCTCCTCCCCCTCCTCCTCCACCCGCAGGAGCAAGACCTGCAGGGCAGGCAGCCCCGGCACAGGCTCAGAGACCTGCCGGCGGATTCCAGCGTCCCCAGCTGACCGAAGAACAACAGGCAGCAGTAGCCAAATACAATGAGGATGTGAAAAATTTCAGGATCAATGTTGACATGGAAAAGGTAGCAGAGGCTAAGAAGCTTTTCGACGATGCCGGCATCGACATTCATATTGTGAAGTTCTCGCCTTCACGCTGGTCGGATGAGGAAATTGACTACGCATTCAAGGTTGCCAAGGCTATGGGAGCAAAGGGAGTAAGCGAAGAGATAGGCGAGGAAGCAGTCAACAAACTTGGCCCGATAGCTGAGAAACATGGAATGTATGCTGTTTTCCACAACCATATGCAGTTTGCAACCGAAGGATTCAGCTATGATCCCTTTCTTGCTGTTTCCCCTGCCGTAATGATGAACTTCGATGCAGGTCATTTCTTCGGATCGACCGGTATTCACCCGAATACAATCATTGAGAAATACAAAGACCGTATCTTCACCATTCATATCAAAGATAAGACCGGGCCCAATACCGATCCGCCAAATACCAACCAGGTATGGGGACAGGGCGAAGCTCCGATAGCAGATGTGCTGCTGCTGCTGAAAAAGAACCAGTGGCCGATCTATGTCGATATTGAACTCGAATATGAGGTCAAACCCTGGTCGAATGCAGTAAAGGAAACCAAAACATGCGTGCAGTACGCGCGGAATATCCTGATGTGATTTAATCAGGAATAATTACACAAATGAAAGAAGGAAACCCGGGAATCTATTTCCCGGGTTTTATTATTATGGAAGGATCGAGCAGAAAACGTCCCGATTCCTTTCCGTATACTGAAAGTCCGCCCCTGAAGGAGCCGACTTCGTTTACCTGTAACCTGATTACAATTTTCCCCTCTTCGGCAGCTTTCCTGATATCCTTTCTGTCAAGGGGAGCTTTCACGAGGTAACCATACGATCCGGCTTCATCAAGCAGCCATCTCTTGCTCCTGTCGCGGCTACCCCAGGCCCATCCCGGCTCCTGGTTCATCCAGGAAAGAATCCCCCTGTGATCAGCAGGATCATCTTCCAGCGTAACGCCGGTGACCTTATTACCGTTTGCCGTAATAATTGCTTTTGCGGTATGCGGATTTGCATCAGTCTGGGGATAACTGTTCTGTCCGTATCCTGGTGTTGTGCCCTTGTCGGTAACCACAGTCATTCCGATTCCCTCTGCAACTCCTTCCTCGAGGTATTTCTCCTGCGGATACCGGGAAGCCAGCTCGGCACGGAATTCAACCGATTCAACACCAGCGGTATCAAGGCCTTTCGGCCAGGTGAACTCATATTCGAAAAAGCCGGAACCCATACCCCAAACCTTTTTACCTTTCTGGGTGGCCAGATGCCTTATGCTCCATTCTGCAGCGGAATATTCCGAAGCCGGGACCGATACTATCTTAACGCCGGGAGGATCTATGCCATCGACTACAAAAGGCACGAAATTACGTGCCAGAACATTGCCCGATCCATCCTTGAGCGTTCCGGAAAATACCATTACAGAGCCGGCGGCCGGAAGTTTAAGTGAAACCGGGTCGAGGCCTGTATAGCCAAAGGGCTCGGCCTCTGCCGGAACCTCTCCGTTAAGGGCCACAAATTTATCTCCCAGCCTGTCCCATCCTGAAAGGGTATATTCAACTTTAAGGTCTGCAGGTATCTTATCAGTTACAGAACTTACACCCAATGGCATACGAATAGTCTCGCCTCCCCTGTAGCGTTTGAAGAAATCATCGCCCGCCACAAGATAAAGATCACCGTGCAAGTCGTTCATGGTCATACCCGGACAGAGTTCATCAAGGCCGAATTCCTTCCTGCTGCGGTCGAAACGGTAATAGCCGTTCCATTCATTTATTACATCATGAAACTCGGTGAAAAGGAATCCAGCTATCTTCAGACGCTTCCTGAATTCATTCATCATAATATGGTATTCCCATGTAATGTCTATATCACCTGTGCTGCCGCTGTAGCCCCATACAGCACCGCACTCGGAATTCATCATTGGCTCATCACCCTGTACATTGCCGCCTATGAAATTATAATCAGATCCCGGATAGGTTTTGCTTACTATCTCATCGAGGAGTCCGGCCCATTGCCTGGCAGGATTGTAGGAATGCCAGGTGTTGAGGTCGGTGATCACATGATCGAGATTGCAGGGAGAATTGTCCTCTACAAGCCTGGTGGGATCAAGGGATTTTGCCCTGTGATACCACGACCTTACCCATTCCTGGGTTTCCGGGGTATAGGACCGGCGGTTAGCAACTGAGTCCCTGGAGAACAATCCCCAGGTCTCATTGAAGAGAACCCACGAGAAAATTGACGGATGATTATAATCCCTCAGAATCTCCCGTTCGGCAATGTATTCCCAGTTGGCTTTCGATTCAGCAGTGGGTTCTCCCCAGTAATTAGGGATATCCTCCATAATCAGAAGCCCGTATTTGTCGGCCCAGTAAAGCTTCCGCGGTATCTCCGCCTTGATATGAATTCTTAATCCGTTCAATCCCAGAAGTTTTGCACGCATTATCTCATCCTTCATGAAAGCATCCGACGGGAAGGTATAGAATCCTTCCGGATGATAGCTCTGGTCGAGGCTCATCCTCAGGTATAGCGGTTCATTGTTAAGAGCAACATACTTGAAATCCTTTCCGGGAATTGTAACAGCCGAGATCTTCCTCATGCCGAAATAAGTGTTTACGGAATCGGCTTCCCCGCCGTTTGAAAGCGAAGCTGTAACCTCGTACAGGAAAGGATCCTCAAGACTCCACAATCTCATTTCGCCCACGGGTATCCTGAAACGGGCAGTGGAATCTCCGGCATTTATGCCTGATTCGAATGCGAGGTTGTTACCCTTTCCCTTCAGCCTGAAAACCACGCCTTCCGGGGCCGGCGAGGAAATACTGACATCGGCCTTTACTTCAGCCTTGTCGATATCAGGCGTAAATCTGATCGATGATATGTGAATATCCTTTCTTGCTTCAAGATAAACAGTCTGCCATATGCCCTTGGCGTTGCCGTAATACTGCTTACCAGATGGACGGCTGTCGAGTTCCTCATCCTCAACCCTGACAACCAGCTGGTTGCTGCCTTTCTTTGCATACGGTGTAATATCGAATTCAAATGGCACATATCCGCCCCTGTGTTCCCCCACATATTCTCCGTTCAGCCATACACTGGTGTGAAAATCGCTTGCTCCGAAAATCAAAAAGATCTTTCCGCCCTTCCAGCCTGCATCGCTTCCTGTCCTGAAAGTCCTCGAATACCAGCCCACATTGACTTTGGGAAGCTCTATCCCGCTCATAGGACTGGCCCAGGAAAACGGCACTAGTATCCTTGATGCAAATGTCTCAGGCCTGTCCTGCCAGTTTTCCTTTTCTCCTGCATTCAGGGAATCCGGAGCAAACTGCCAGTAACCGTTAAGGTTCAGCCACGGCAGCCTTTCGAAGTCAGGCCGCGGATGCTCGGCAAGTGGCATATCCGCATCAGGAACAGGTTGTTCCGTGCTACAGGCTATAATAAAAAATACAAATGCTGAAAGGAGGAATATCTTCTTCATCGGTTAAAAATTATTTGTAAAAGGTGTATTTTATGTTATAACATTGTTATAACGGCGTTATAACAATGTTATAACTGAATTATGCCATATCCCACTGCTCGCGGAGTAGTTTCAATGCTGCCGGAACTACAATATTCTTATCATTTTTTGTACCGCATTCGAAGCTGACGTAATGCTGGTAGTTGATCATCTTAAGAGCCTTGAATCCAGTGATATAATTATCTCCCTCATCTTCTCCGGGGACCCTCCTTGTCTTGCGGCTTGCAACATGAACATGGTTAAGGTATTTCTGACCTGAAAGGAAGGCTCCCATGTCGTCGGTCTCTTCCCATGTCATGTGCCAGAAATCACCCATACATGTGACTCCGGGTGAATCGACATCGCGGCATATGGATGCCGCATCGGCCAATATGCGCAGGAACCAGGCTTCCCTTCGGTTCAGCGGCTCAAGAATTATCGATGTGTTATGCTTAACGGCAAACTCACCCAGTTCCCTGAGCTGTTCTATAAGAATCTCCCGTGCTTCCACATAGGGAAACGACGGCTGCTGCCCGTTAAAGCCGGGAACAAGGATCATACCGTAAGAGCCAAGGGCGCCTGCAGCTTCAAGGATCTCCTTAGAAGTGTCAATGCATTTTTTCCTGTCGGCCTCATTACTGGCAATGAGCCATCCCTGGAAACCTGCACAGATGGCTGATACTTTTATCTTCCTGTTCTGCAGGGCTTTCTGTATTTCTGTCACGCGGCCGGCCAGCTTCCCTCCCCCGATTTCAAGACCATATACACCGTTTGCCTCCATGAAATCAAGTTTTTCCGTAAGGGTCTGACCGGGAGCTACACCCTCCTGCAGACCAAGATTAAGCTGAGTACCTTCTTTTGATTTTTTCTTCGGAGCCGCTTCAGCAGCAAACGAAAGAGCAGGAACCGCACCAACGGCAGCCATTGCTCCCCCGATCCCGATCTTCCTTAGAAAATCACGGCGGGAATCATTTCTTGCATTTTCCATATGTTGATAATTTTGAAATTTTTATTCTGAAAAAACAGATTTATGGGATACCGCTAATTTAATCTATTTTGACAAACCCCGCCAACGCTCCCCGGGTAAATTTCCTTTACATCAGGCATTGCAGACGAATATAAAAGGAACTGATGTCGAGAGATACCGGATTTATTGGTATCTTAGCTTCAGATAAAAGCCTAACAATTAAAATAATATCCCATGAAATCATTAGCCTTGATTACAGTTTTACTGGTCATGTTTTCCCGGTCGTGTCCTAAGGAATCGACGATAGTGCAGGATATTAATGCAGCAGGTATTTCCGATGATTCACTGATGACACTGGTGCAGTACCGGACTTTTCAATATTTCCGGGACGGCGCTGAACCGGTTTCCGGGATGGCCAGGGAACGGTTTCATGCTGACGGGGAATATCCCGAGAATGATATGAACGTAATTACTTCCGGCGGGTCAGGTTTCGGGGTCATGGCCATTCTTGCAGGAATTGAAAGAGGATTCATAACAAGGGAGCAGGGATATTTCCAGTTAAGGAAAATTGTTGACTGGCTTGAAAAAGCCGACCGTTTTCACGGAGCCTGGCCGCACTGGATGTACGGCGAGACGGGAAAGGTGAAGCCGTTTTCCACAAAAGACAACGGGGCTGATCTGGTCGAAACTGCCTATCTGATACAGGGACTGCTGACAGTCAGGGAGTATTTCAGGGATGGCAGTGATGCAGAGAAGGCACTTGCAGAGGATATCGACAGGCTGTGGAGGGAGGTGGAATGGAGCTGGTTCACCAAAGGCGGCGAAAATGTGATTTACTGGCACTGGTCCCCAGATTACGGCTGGGATATGAACTTTGCTGTCGAGGGATATAATGAGTGCCTGATCCTGTATGTGCTCGCCGCATCCTCTCCCACCTGGCCCGTAAGCCCCGAAGCTTACCACCAGGGCTGGGCAAGAAGCGGCGGAATAAACGGAGAAACAAGCAAGTACGGATTAACACTGGAACTGAAACATAACGGCGCGCCTGAGTACGGCGGCCCCCTGTTCTGGTCACATTATTCCTTCCTGGGACTCGATCCGAGAAATCTCGCAGACAAGTATGCCGACTACTGGGAGCACAATACACATCATGCCCTCATCAACTGGAACTGGTGCGTTGAAAATCCGCTCAACTTCAAAGGCTACAGCAAGGATTGCTGGGGACTGACAGCCAGTTATTCGGTAAAGGGTTATTCGGCTCATGCACCGGGTGAGAACACCGACCTGGGTGTGATCTCCCCTACTGCTGCCATTTCATCAATACCATACACACCGGAACAGTCACTTGATGCTATAAGATATTTCTACGACCATTACGGAGAAAGGCTGTTCGGCCAATTTGGATTCTATGATGCCTTCAGCGAACAGGATGAATGGTTTCCTCAAAGGTACCTTGCAATCGACCAGGGTCCCGAGGTGGTTATGATAGAGAATTACCGGTCGGGGCTCTTCTGGAAGCTTTTCATGGGATGCCCGGAGATAAAGGAAGGACTTGAAAAACTGGGATTCACATCCTGGTGAAGATCAGGAAAACCGGCAACCAGCAATCAAATAATCGGTAATCGGTAATCGGTAAAACCAGCAACCAGCAACCAGTAACCAGTAACCAGCAAACTGACAATTTATGAAATCACAAACAAAACCGGCATTTGTAACAGGCGGAACAGGATTGCTTGGCAGTCATCTTATTTACGCGCTCATCTCTCAAGGAATAAATGTCAGGGCAATACATCGCAGGACAAGCAACAGGGAGATAATCAGGAAACTCATTGGCTACTATGGAGGAAATGAAAACGAACTCCTCAGCCGGCTGGAATGGGTTAAGTCGGACATAGGCAATCCTGAGTCACTGACTGCTTCCATGAGGGGATCAGAGTATGTATATCACTGTGCGGCAGCAGTTTCATTCGAAAATAAGGATAAGAACCTGGTCATTGAGAACAATGTTAAAGGCACGGCAAATGTAGTAAGGGCCTGTCTTGAGAATAAAGTCAGGAAACTCTGCCATGTGAGCTCAAATGCGGCCCTTGGGGCTTATGATGGTGAGGAGATGGTGAATGAGGATCACGGATGGGATGAAAAGGGATATCGCTCCCCCTATGGAACGAGCAAGTACCTCTCTGAAAGAGAAGTCTGGAAAGGCATGGAGGAAGGATTAAACGCGGTGATAGTAAATCCGACACTTATCCTCGGACCGGGTGACTGGAAGAGGGGATCGGTTTCCTTTTTCCTTAAGATAGATGAAGGATTACTGTTCCACACCAACGGCACCAACGGATATGTAGATGTGAATGATGTTGTTAAGGCGATGATTCTGCTTACCGGCAGCGACATCTCCGGTGAAAGGTTCATTGTTAATTCTGAGAACCTCGATTACCGCCGGTTCTTCGGGATGATTGCAAAAAGCCTTAATGTAAGAGGACCTGTTATAGGAGTGCCCCGGGTACTGTCGTATCCTGCCATGCTTGCGGCTCATCTCCTGGAAGCAGTTACCGGAGGCAGATCGGCTCTGACTAAGGAGATTGTAAAGGTAGCGTGGTCGAAGATCAGTTACGACAACAGCAGGATCATCAGTAAAACAGGTATGTCATTCACGCCTGTCGAGACAACAGTCGATGAAATTGCTAGAATTTACCTGAAGGAAAAAGACAGGATCAGGAATTAAGAAGTAAGGATGTTTTCAGTTATAAGATATTCAGCTCAGATGCCGAGGGCTCTTTTCAAGTCGTTTATCTGGGTATCCCACAGATAAATTGCATCTTCCTTCTCGTCGGGTTCAGCAAAATCGGTAATTATAAGAGCAAGGTCGCCGGTAAGGTCGTGGACGTTTATTCTGAATTCGAAGTAGTTGGTTTCCTTATCGTCTGTCTCGTCGGTCCAGTCAAATCTGACCAGTTTGTTTTCGCGAACGGTTGAAAGAACTGCACTATGTTCAGATTTTCCCCAGTGAAAGGTAAACAGGTTTCCGTCAATTGTCACATCGTCTGCAAACCACTCGGCCAGGCCCTCCGGCGTGCTCAGGCGGGAGAACAACACCTTTGGAGAACAGTTGAGTGTGTACTCCAGCTCATACTTGATTCTCATTAGTTTAAAGCAGTTTCATAACTAATACCCTGCAATATAGCAAAAATTATCAAAATTCAAAACCATATTGGAATTTTGGCAATTGATACATATATTTGCACCCGCAAAACGGTGACACCTTCGCTGAAGCTATGGTGGACAAGGCGAGATAGCTCAGTTGGTTAGAGCGCATGATTCATAATCATGAGGTCCCGAGTTCAATTCTCGGTCTCGCTACAACAAAAAGCCTTCCTGTGATAACAGGAGGGCTTTTAAGTTTTGTAGCAGCATGAGCCCGAAAATCATCGATTTTCGGGTTTTTTTGTTTTAAAATTCCTTACTTTACTGCAAGCCTTGTTTCCTGGTCGTTCAGAAGCATTGGAAAGAAGGCAGCGATTAGCTGAGTATTATCCCTCCTCCAGCTTCTTCCTGAGGTAATAACTTTCTGATGGAAATACTCCTGCATATTAAGAGCAGCTTCTGAAGTTCTTAATCCTTCATTATCAAGTTCTTTACTCAGTTTCTCAATTCCAAAATAATGCCTGTTGCTTACATATTGAACAGAAAGGGGATCAGACATTACATAATAGGTCTTGATACCCCTGTCCATATCTATAGCTACCCTGATTTCCAAATTCGAATTTTCGTAGGTAATAACATAAGGCTTATGCATCTTACCGTTAACGGAAATAAAATTATCGTCAACTTCTATTGCATAGTTTCCAAAAGCTGAATATGTTTTTCCTTCAGCAACAAATTTTCTTGCAAATGCGCTCACGCATATACCAGAAATTAAGATTGCAATTAATGTGATTCTTTTCATGGCTTTGATTTTTAATTAAACTTATTAATATTTGTCCGAGATATTAATTTTGTTGTTATTCGTTATCTGCTTAAGAGACATATATTAATAGCTTAAAGCTGCATCGTTATCAGTTATATTTTTGTCAAAGACATTGATACTCATTGTAAGTAATTCACAATGTGCAATATAGAAATTTTAAAAATGCATTATTTTTAAATTGATGCATCTTCATAGGATGCATCCCCAGAAAGCTGGTTTTGTACTTTTAGCCTTACTTTCCATAGTGACAGCCCTTTATTAGTGATAGTGAAGGGCTTTCTTATTGAAATATATCTCAGGGTCGTAACTGTAAAAGCCGGAAGCCCTGACTATATCTGACCAGGCTTATACCAAAAAATATAAAACGCATGATAACAGCAAATTACAAATGGCCAGAGGTGGTTAATTAACTTTGGCGGAAAGCGGTCAAGAGCACTGGCTTTTCCAGATAACCGGTAAACATAACAAATTGAATTTGAATGTGCTACAAAATTACTTGTAAATCTTCTCCTATTATAGTGAAGCAAAAGTGAAGTTGAAATCTGTCTGGCGTAATTAATTTGCACAAAAAAGCAGCACCTCTCAGTACTGCCTCAAACCCCGGGTCAACCAACTCGCATCCCACCGCCTTGTTTCAGACGCTAACAGCCTTGTCCGTTGCGGAGTTTAATAATCCTTATATTCTTCTTCCGTGATCTCGACTGGATTTTCAAGGGTTTCGCATACAAGGCCGGTTCTCCGTTCAATCTGGTACTCCTTTCCTCCCTTGTGCTTCGCCTTGTAATGAGTCGTTCCCGGGATGCACTTTATCACTGTTGAATAAAAATCATTGACCAGGTATACTGTCTGACCTGCTTTAAGTTTCCGGACTATATTATCGTAAGTAAGCATGTAACAGTTTAAACTAGGAATCGTCCTGTAAATCGGTCTTTTTGTTTATAGCATGTTTATAACTATCAACGCTTAAATTTATTTCTAATAAGTTAAATTAATAGTTTTAACCAGGCCGGCGACGTTAACCAATAAGCATGGGTAAGAATCGTTTTTGATCTGTTTCATTTTTTACGATTCTGCGTTGCCTGCCTTTTTTATATTTCGTTTTTCTTTTCAACAGAATTTCAGCAAATTCTTCATTCACGATAAAATATCTTATCGTTTTAAATAATGGGATATTGCCTGTATTGGAATTGAACCGGTCAACGCAGACACCGTTGTCAGTATTTATAAGAAATAATGAATTTATTTCTTTATGTTATCAGCAGCCTGAAGCACCTTCCTGAAAATCTCATTCGACATGTAACCCCCGTATGCCATATCGTTTGAGTTGATCCCGTAATCAGAGTTGCCCTCAATAAGAACAGGGCCCGTCTCCCCTATTCCCACATCCCAGCCGACCAGCCTGAGATCGGGCATCAATGAAGCTGCCATTATAACCAGATCCTTTGCCTGATGGAAAAAAGGAACGGGATAATTCTCAAACCTGACACCCGTCAGCGGATGTTCAGTCAGGACATCCACCCCACTGATCTTCAGCTTGGAGTAACCGTTCTTCTTTAAAAGCCCGGATGCCATTTCTATCCCGACACCGCATCCTCCGGAAATAACATTATCAACAACGGCCTCATTTGTGCTCATTTTAAGGAAACCGGAAATAACCTCAACCTTTCCGGCACTATCGATAAAAGTATCAAACCTTATGGTATTCAGCGAATTAGGACTAAGCCGTTCAAGATCCCGATGCTGCCTGACCTTTTCCTGGAAAATGAATCCTGAACTGATAATTCCGGAAAAAACATCCCTGATAATTCTGCCATCCGATTCCAGGTCTCTGCGTAGAATAGAATAGATGTTCCTGCCGCTGGCACTGGAATGTGTTTTTTTTACAAATAGCCCATCAAGGTCAGGATAATCACTGAAAACATCTTTAACAAGTTTCGCGAAATCCGAGGCATCATTTACGGTAAGCGGCCTGCTGCGGTAAACAAACTGATTCCGGTGATTAAACATCAGAATTTCCGGCATACTGATTCCGAACTGACCGTAATACAGCCCGAAGTACAGCTTATTGTCCAGGACATCCTTCACCCTGCCGTCATTAAGCGATGGTGCGATCTTCATGGCAATCCGGTTGGGAACATAATCCCTGATGTTGGTCATTCCCTTCTTGAACAGATACCTGCTGAAATAATGTACCGGAAACTCCCTGTAATGGATCAGAAGGTTAAGGTTGTCATACAGTATCTGCTTCAGGGATTTCCTGTCAGGATCCCTGAGTATCTCAATAAGCATCCGGGTTCTGGTGCGTTTGAATATCTGTCGCATTTTCGATATCGTGAATAAAATTTTAAGATTGCGTGTTCCGATCCGGTATTTTTAAAACGATAAGAAGCATTGAATAGTATGTGGTTTGTGGCGATGCTGAATCCCTTACCTGAATTAAGGACCTGATTTCATACCGGGCGCACTGAACTTTCATATCCAAATAATTACCTTTCACCCCACCGGAGGCCCTATTGGTCAAAAACCTGAATATTAGATATTTAGCACAAAGAGATTATTACTACATTTGACTGAGCCGGTTTTCCAGTATGCTATCAAACCGTTGCTGGCCCACAGCTCTCAATTGACAGCAGGATTACCGGCTTCTTCTTTGCATTTGTTACATTTTTTCATATCTTTGGATCGGGCCGGCAGCATTCACTGATTCCATTTCTGGAAATTAGCACAATTCACATACTGATTAACTACCAAACATATGTAATGCCGGCCTTCCTTTTATTCCGGCATGCAATAAAACACCCGTGAATCTGTTATAGGGAAGAAGGTGGAACTATTTCAACATTTTTGCCGATGAGAAAGATCCTGATAATACCCAACTTTGTTCTCTGGTTCATATTCTATGCCTTTTTTTATGTACCTTTTCTGATGATCGGCAGGGTAAGGCAAAGACATCAAGGCTGACGGACGGTTTGCCGTAATTTTCAGTTATTTTTTGGTTAAAAAACTGTACTTTTGCAAATCAAAAAGCAAGGGCAGTGAAGAAACTCGATAAGTTCGTATTAAAATCATTTATCGGTCCGCTCATACTCACATTCTTCATTGTGCTTATCATACTGATATTGCAGTTTCTGTGGATGTACATTGATGAGCTTGCCGGAAAGGGACTGGAGCTGAAAATTATGGCTGAGCTCCTTTTCCATTTCTCCCTTACCTTTGTACCGATGGCCCTTCCGCTTGCAATACTTCTGGCTTCACTCATGACTTTCGGGAGCATGGGGGAATACAGCGAGCTTACAGCCATCAAGTCCTCAGGCATTCCGCTGGGGAGGATCATGAGACCTCTTGTCATACTGATCTCGGTGATCTGCATTGTTTCATTCTTCTTTTCCAACAACGTACTGCCGTTTGCCAACAGACAGGCAAGAACCCTTCTTCAGGATATAAGGAGAAAACGCCCGGATATCAACCTTCAGGCCGGCACTTTCAATAATGACATTGATGGTTTCAGCATCAAGATAACCGACAAGGATCCGGAGACAAACCGGCTTGACAGGGTCTACATTTACGACCACCGTAATAACAGGGGTAACAGCGATGTGATATATGCCGACTCTGCATACATGAGAGTTACGCCAGATGAGACCGCAATGTCGATGGTTATGTATAACGGCTACTCATACAGCGAAATGCCAGAAAGGGAACCCGGAGGAGAAGAAAAAAAGCATCCTTTCAGAAAAGACGTTTTCAGGGAACAGACTATTGTGGTTTCCTTGTCAGGATTCGATCTTCAAAGGACGGAGATCGATCTTTTCAAGACCAATGCGGCCATGAAAAATATTGCCCAGCTCACTCATGATATCGATTCGCTTAATAAGAGGTATACCACCAAGGTGAATCAGAATTTTAAAGAATTCTCTCGTACATTGCTGTTTACCGAAAGGAACCAGAATGCACCTTCTGACTCTCTGAACAAGCAGGAGAATAAAATGGTGCCCGTTTTCAATACAAAAGCCTTGTATGATTCATTAAGTGTCGTTGAAAGGAAGACCGCGCTTTCGAGGGCGATAGCAAATTTGAAAAGTGCCAGCAACTATCTCTCGACACAGGGAGAAAGCCTTCTGACTGATGTCAGGTTCATCAAGCGTTTTGAAGTCAACTGGAACAAGAAATTCACTTTATCAGTTGCCTGTCTTGTCTTCTTCCTCATAGGTGCCCCGCTGGGAGCCATCATAAGAAAAGGCGGACTGGGAACCCCGGCGGTCATTTCAATCCTGTTCTTCGTAATATGGTACGTGATCTCGCTCTCCGGTGAAAAGCTGGTTGAGGAGAACCTGGTAAGCACTGCTGCCGGAATGTGGGCATCGACCTACATACTTCTTCCGGTCGGGATTTTCCTCACCTATAAGGCGTCGAGCGATTCGGTAATAATGAATATTGAAACCTATTTAGTGTTTTTCAGAAAGATAAAGGATTACCTTTACAGGCTTTTTATCATCGGGGCCAGACGCAGATCTCCCGTTGAAAAATAGAAAATCTGACAAAAATGGAAATCAAGCTTAACACGATTGAAGAGGCCATCCAGGACATCCGTCAGGGCAAACTGATAATAGTTGTGGATGATGAAGACAGGGAGAATGAAGGTGATTTCATCTGTTCGGCTGAACTCATAACACCTGAGATTGTAAATTTCATGGCCAAGCATGGCCGCGGACTGATTTGCGTTGCCCTGCCCGAGGAGAGGTGCGAAGAGCTGGAGCTGGACCTTATGGTTGGAGTCAATACCTCATTGCATGAGACACAGTTCACTGTCACAGTTGATCTCCTCGGACCTGATACATCTACTGGGGTATCCGCAAAAGACAGGGCAATGACCATCAAGGCCCTTGTCAATCCTTCAACCAGGCCTTCAGACCTTGGGCGTCCCGGGCATATTTTCCCTCTAAAGGCAAAGTCGAAAGGAGTGCTCAGAAGGGCAGGACACACAGAAGCCGTTGTTGACCTCACCAGGATGGCCGGATTGCAACCCGGCGGAGCGCTTGTGGAGATCATGAATGACGACGGCACAATGGCAAGGCTCCCCGATCTTGAGAAACTGAGACATAAATTCAATATTAAGATCATAGCCATAAGGGATCTCATCAAATATACTCTTGAGAGGGACTCCATTATTGAAAAGGGAGACGCAGTAAAGCTTCCTACGGAACATGGTGAATTCGAGTTTATTGCCTTCCGTCAAAAGAGCAATAAACTGGAGCATGCAGCACTGGTGAAGGGAGAATGGACAAGGGACGAGCCGGTTATGGTCAGGCTCCACTCCTCCTGTTTCACGGGTGATATTTTCGGTTCCATGAGGTGTGATTGCGGGCCTCAGCTCCATAAAGCCATGGAAATGGTCGAGGCTGAGGGCAAAGGCGTTGTGATATATCTGAACCAGGAAGGCAGGGGAATAGGACTTTTCAATAAAATTAAGGCTTACAAGCTCCAGGATGAGGGCATGGATACAGTCCAGGCTAACCTAAAGCTTGGTTTCGGGGAAGATGAAAGGGATTACGGCGTGGGCGCCAGTATTATGAGGGAACTCGGCCTTGGCAAGGTAAGGCTCATTTCAAACAATCCGGTAAAGAGAGCAGGGCTGGAAGGCTATGGAATTCAAATAGTTGAAACTATTCCGCTTGTAATACCAGCCAATAAGCACAATGAATTCTACCTTGAGACCAAGGCAAATAAAATGGGACATAACCTGACCTGCTACAAACACTTTGCAAAGGATTGAATTATTTCGTAGATTTGCTGTATATAAGGTCTGATACAATCTATGAAAAGTCTGAGAGTGGTGTATATGGGGACGCCCGAATTTGCCGTTGCACCTCTTGGTTCATTGCTGATGAACGGATACAACGTGCTTTCGGTTGTCACCTCGCCCGACAAACCTGCAGGGCGCGGGTTGGCCGTTAAAAAGTCGGCCGTCAAACTCTTTGCCGAATCCAGCTATCTTCCGGTGCTTCAGCCGGAAGACCTCAGAAGCCCTGTCTTCATCGAAAGACTCCACCGTCTTCAGGCTGATGTCTTCGTGGTCGTTGCCTTCAGAATGCTTCCCCGCGAAGTCTGGACAATTCCCACTATGGGAACCATTAATCTTCATGCCTCACTGCTCCCGCAGTACAGGGGAGCTGCCCCGATAAACCATGTCATAATCAACGGAGAGACAACAACAGGGGTGACAACCTTTCTTATTGATGATAAGACAGATACAGGGAACATCCTTCTCCGTCAGGAAGTTCCTGTTTTCCCATTTGAAACAGCTTCTGACCTGCACGACAAGCTAATGAAACACGGGGCAAGACTGGTGATCAAAACACTCGAAGGAATGGCAACCGGTTTCATAAAAGCAAAACCTCAGTCGGATTTCATGATGCCCGGTGAAGTAATAAAAAAAGCTCCGAAGATCTTCCCTGAGTTCTGCATCGTCGACTGGAACCGGGAACCAAGTAAGATATATAATTTCATCAGGGGACTTGCAACATACCCCGGCGCCAGATCAGCTTTCCGGAACGATACAAAACACATAACTTTCAAGATCTTTGACGCCCGGCCGGAAACGGCAGAACATCAGCTCAGCCCGGGGAAGATTGTGTCGGATGGCAGAAGCATTTTAAAGATCGCCTGCAAGGGGGGATTTATAAATATTCTCAGCATTCAGGCGGAAGGAAAAAAGAGGCTCAGTTCCGAAGATTTCCTGAGAGGATTCAAAATAGAAAGCTACCCGATTGCTGCCGGTTGAAGGAGGATTAACCGGAAAAGGTTCCGGTCATCCGATATCATTCCGCCGGCTTCGTTTCCCTAAGCCATATTTTATCCCCGGCCGATGGTTCCGATCCCTGGATCATACGGTTCATCTCAAGAAGACTCTTAAGCCTGACTGCATAAAGCTGCGAGATCATCTGCATCGTTTCACCGGTTTCTGCAGTATGAAAATCCATTCCGGCTGCTGCCTTATCCTTTTTCGGTTCCAGATAAAGTGTCTGGCCAGGCTGAGGTACAAAATCGTCACCAAGATCATTGAACCTGGGAAGCTCCCACTTCAAAAGCTGGAACTCCTTTTCCAGTTTATCACGTGTGTCCCCTTCCCTGACAACAATGTATCGCACCCTGTTATTTTCCATTATCCTTGGCACCTTTGCCATTATATCCCCGAAGGTAACTGCATCCTGAGCCGAAGAAGAAACCGGTGTGGCCGAAGTGGTCTGGGCTGGTGCGGGAGCTTTGGTCCCTGCAGTTCCGGAAGTGACTGCATCCCGGGATTTCAGGTTTTGCCCGGGAGTAACAGAGGCAGTGATTCCCCTGTCGAGGTCGTAAAGCCTGTTCTCTTCTATCTTTCGGATAAGCATGTTGTCATAGTCGGGATTAGTTGCATACCCGGCCTTTTTGAGTCCGCGTGCCCAGGCCTTGTAATCAAGGGGATCCAACTCGAAGAGAAAGCTGTATCGCGATCCGGATCTCAGAAAATCGGAGTGATCATAATATGATTCCTGAGGGCTGCTGTATTTTCTGAAACACTCGTTCCTCCGGTCGTCATGTTTTGTCATGGTCGGTCCCTTCCAGCCATTGTGGCATTTTATCCCGAAATGATTATTCCCTGTTCTTGCCAGCGTGCTTCTCCCATAATCCGACTCAACCATGCCCTGTGCAAGGGTAATGCTTGCAGGGACACCTGTTCTTTTCATTTCGCTGATGGCCAGATCGCGGTATTGATTAATATAGAATTCCGGCAGGGCATTGCCAGAAGCCGGAGTGACCACCGGCCTGGAAACCCTGCATGAAGTCACACCTGACAAAGCCAGAACCAGACACATCAATATGTATATATTCCTTGCCACGTTTATTGCATTTCCGCAAAAATATGAAAAATGGCCGGAGCACAGTCTGCCTGACTGCACAGGGGTTGTTGATAGCATGTAAAGTTGTTAACAATCCAAAGCAGTGCAGATAAGCGGGAACAATGACAGGATTATTTTGCTATGTTTGTAATTCATACATAATAAGAGAGTTGTGCCAGAAATAAGAAATATCTCCATTTCCTACAGGGAATACCAGGATCGCAATGAGCTCAGCCCTGAAGATCAGGAACTTATCATTGCTTCAGAAGAGGCTGCCAGATCGGCTTATGCTCCCTACTCCCTTTTCCGGGTTGGTGCTGCAATAAGGCTCGAATCAGGAAGAATAGTTCAGGGTGCCAACGTAGAGAACTCTGCATTCCCGTCGGGAATTTGTGCCGAAAGAACGGCACTTTCTGCCGCAATTACTAATTTCCCGGCTGACAGACCTGTTGCAATTGCAATTGCAGCAATTTCTGATCAGGGATCTGGTGCAGAATTTGTAACTCCGTGCGGTAACTGCCGTCAGGTAATCGCGGAAGAGGAAAACAGGTGGGGCAGACGTATCAGGATGCTTCTCACGGGAAAGAAGAAAATCATTGAAATTGACGGGATTGACCAGCTGCTTCCCCTTCAGTTCAACAGGAATAGCCTCAGGCAAGATCGTCCCTGATTATAAGCTGAAATCCGGCACCGTGAATGTTCTTGATATTGAGGCCTGGATCCTCAGACAGGAATTTTCTTAGCTTGGTGACATAAACGTCCATACTCCTGGCTGTGAAGTAATCGTCTGAACCCCATATTTTTTTCAAAGCCATTTCCCTGCTTATCAACTCATTGGGATTAAGTGCCAGAAGCTCGAGAAGCTGTGCCTCCTTGGGAGAGAGTTTCTTTTCATCCTCACCGATGGTAAGTGTCCGAAGCCTTGAATTGAACACGAATTTTCCGATCTCAAATATATCTCTGGTACCGGTCTGAAAATCGCGGCGGGTCAATATCGCCTTTATTTTAGCCAGAAGGATCTCGGTGTCGAAAGGCTTGGTCACATAATCATCCCCGCCAGCCCCGTAGCCTTTCAGGACATCATCCTTCATCTTCTTGGCAGTGAGGAATATTATGGGGACCAGGTTGTTTATCTTTCTTATTTCACCGGCGATGGTGAAACCATCCACGTGCGGAAGCATAACGTCGAGAATGCAGATATCAAATGCCCCTTTCCTGAAATGATCAACGGCATACTTTCCGTCATCAACCCAGTCGACCTGGAAATCATTAAGCTCGAGGTAGGATTTCAGGACTGAACCGAAGCTCAGGTCATCTTCAACAAGAAAAATCCGGGCTGATTTCATCTCTTTTCAATTTTCACTGTTATATGGCAGGAATACATCAAATCTGCTTCCCTTTCCTGGCTCACTTGTTACTGTAACGGTTCCCCTGTGTGCATCGACAATAGCCCTGACATAGTTCAGGCCAAGACCGAAACCCTTCACATCATGAACGTTTCCACTGGTCTGTCTGTAAAATCTTTCAAAGATCTTGCTCTGGACGCTTTTGCTCATTCCGATTCCCCTGTCGGAAACAGAAAGAATAATTCCTCTTTCATTATTTGAGGTCTCGACAGTTATCTCAGGGGTTTCTGGTGAGTACTTCAGAGCATTATCGAGTAGGTTATTGACCAGATTAGTCAGGTGTTCCGGGTCGCCTGAGACAACCGGTTCAGGAGCATTCAACCGGAGAGAAAGAGTACCGTTCTTCTGATGAACCTGGATCTCAATAGTCTCGGCAGCCCTGGAGATGATTGAATGCATCGACACATTCTCAAACCTGAAATCTATCTCTTTCTTGTCGAGTGATGCAATCTGCAATATTGTCTCAACCTTCTTGTTCATCCTGCTGTTCTCCTTCTTGATCATGCTGATGAAATGCCTTATACTGTTTTCATCATTGATAACCTTGGGATTTGTAATGGTATCTGCAGCAAGAGATATGGTAGCAATTGGAGTCTTAAACTCATGCGTCATATTGTTGAGGAAGTCGGATTTCATTTCCGAGATTTTCTTCTGCCTGATTAGGAAGAAGAGGCTGAGGGCAAAAGTAGCCAGGATGATAAGGGAAAACAACAACGAACCGCTGAGAATCCAGGCCATCGAACCCAGAACATAGTTGCGTTTTTCAGGGAAGATGACCGACAGTATCAGGTTCTGTCCCATGATATTGTCGGGGAAAAGGCGGACCATATAACTGCTCTTGAGGAACTCATTTTTACTTCCCTTTTTGAAATTCCCTTCCTGGATTATACCATCCCTTATAACCGCAAATTCAAAGGGAGTCTCGATATTTGAAAAGTGAAGCGAACGGCCGAGAATGCTCTGAACTTCATTATTGTCAAGCTCCATGGTTTTTTCCCACTGGGAAACCTCGGCTATCATCTGTTCGCTCATTGTCTGGAACTCGCTGGCCCTTCTTCTTACACGGTCGATGAAATCGCTGGAACTGACAGGAGGAGAAGCCTGCAATGAACGCCGCGGTTCTGTGTCAATGGGATCCTGGTAAAAAGTTGTATCTGTCCTGGTAATGACAGGTTCATTGAATCTGACTGTTCCCGTTGAGTCGACGGTTCCGGTCATCTCCTGCCTGGTCACACTGTAGCTGAAGTTTCTCCCATCCTGCGAGGAATAGCTTCCAACGCTCATGTAGGAAGAAACATCGGCTCTTCCAGGATTAAATGTAACAGGGGAATTGAAGAAGAAATCCATCTTGCGGTTTGTTTCTATTGTCTCAGCCGCATCGTTAAGGCTGGCGAAGACCGCTCTGTTGAAAATATCCTGTCTGATTCTCAGGGCATTGCTGATCCATATCATCTGCACCCATATAATCCCGGTGATAGAGATCAGCATCATAATAATCAGGCCGATGAATTTATTCTTGCTCATTGCGCAAATTTAAGTTTTTACTCAAATCCATAACAGGATTTAACTTTTCCTTAACTCTTATTAACCTGATTTTAACTCTGTTTGGAAAGAAGCTGCTTATCTTTGCAATGGTTGAGATCAGAAGGGTATCCTACAAAAGGATAACGAAAGAACAAAGACAGGAGTTATTGCTTTCATGACAGAAGAAGATGAGCCGGGATTAATCCGGCTCATTTTTTTATACCTCCACATTCCTGAACAGTTTCCAGGCATCCCCGGCCGGAAGCGGAGCTGTGATGATCACACTCTCCTTTTTTACAGGATGTACAAATTCAAGCCTTCTGGCAAGCAGGCAGATGCTTCCGTCTTCGTTTGATCTCGGATAGCCGTATTTCAGGTCGCCTTTTATCGGGCAACCGATCCTGGCTAACTGAGCCCTGATCTGGTGATGCCTGCCGGTATGGAGTTCCACTTCAAGGAGGAAGAACCGCTCGGATCTCCCTGCAAGACGATATGTCATACTTGCTTTCTTTGATCCTCTTACTTCAGTGTCATAGACATAGGTCTTGTTCTGCTTTTCATTCTTTTTCAGGTAATGCGTCAGGGTATCCTCGTCTTTGGGAGGCCTCTCCCCCACGATGGCAAGGTAAGTCTTTCTGACGTCGCGTGTCCTGAAAATCTCATTCATACGTTCAAGGGCCTTGGAGGTCCTGGCAAAAAGCAGAACACCGCCCGCCGGCCTGTCGAGGCGGTGAATCAGGCCGAGGAAAACAGCTCCGGGTTTTTTATATTTCGCGGCAATATAGCTCTTTACCGCCGCATCCATTGCATCATCCCCGGTGCGGTCGCCCTGCGATAAATCGGCTGGCTTCTTGAGTACAGCTATAAGATGATTATCTTCAAATAATACGTCAACCATTCAGAGTACTTTAGTATTGTTCCTTTTCGTTGGGAAAATCACCTGACCTGACATCGCTGACATAATGCTGAACGGCATTAAGAATCTCATCGTGAAGGTTGTGATATCTTCTCAGAAACCTGGGAGAGAACTCCTGGTTAATTCCCAGCATATCGTGAATAACGAGAACCTGCCCGTCGGTGCCCGGTCCTGCTCCTATTCCGATAACAGGTATCTTCAGGGTCAGGGTGACCTCTTCCGCAAGTTTCGCCGGTATCTTTTCCAGCACCAGGGCGAAGCAACCCAGTTTCTCAAGTATCCTTGCGTCTTCCATCAGGCGCCTTGCCTCATCCTCCTCTCTTGCCCTGACAACATAGGTTCCGAACTTGTGGATCGATTGCGGTGTCAGGCCGAGATGGCCCATTACAGGGATTCCTGCAGAGAGTATCCTGTCAATTGATTCGGCAACCTGCTGACCGCCTTCGAGCTTAACAGCAGAGGCCCCGGTCTCCTTCATTATCCTGATGGCTGAAGCGAGAGCTTCCTTGGAATTGCCCTGGTAAGTACCGAAAGGAAGGTCGACCACGACAAGAGCCCTCTTAACCCCTCTGACCACCGATGCCGCATGATAGATCATGTTGTCGAGGGTGATGGGGAGAGTGGTATCATAACCTGCCATCACATTTGAAGCGGAGTCGCCAACAAGTATAACATCGATCTCAGCCTCGTCGATGATCCTTGCCATCGAGTAATCATAGGCAGTGAGCATGGCGATCCTGTCGCCGCTGAGCTTCATTTCCTGAAGCACATGAGTGGTGACTTTCCTGACAACCTTATTTACCGACATGGCTATTAAGAATTGATTCCGGGGACAAAGCTACGAATTTACATCAGAGTAAGGGAATGACGGAAAATGTTTTTGTCATGTCATGCCTTTTGAAATCATCATGCCTTTTTGTCACTTAAGTCAGGTACTTCAGTTCTGAGAATGCCATAATTTCATGAATTTCCCATGTTATGGCTGTGGCATAATCATTGCAGTTTAGAGAGTCAATAATTGAAATTTCTAAAAATCAAAAAATGGGAAAAATAATAGGAATCGACCTGGGAACCACAAACTCATGCGTTGCCGTAATGGAAGGGAATGAGCCTGTGGTGATCCCTAACAGTGAAGGTAAAAGAACTACGCCTTCAATAGTTGCATTTGTTGAGAATGGAGAACGCAAGGTGGGTGATCCGGCAAAGCGTCAGGCCATCACCAATGCCCAGAAGACTGTATATTCAATCAAGCGCTTCATGGGGGAAACGTATGACAAGGTTAATACAGAGATCAAGCGCGTTACCTTCAACGTCGTAAAGGGTGACAACAATACACCAAGGGTAAAGATAGACAACAGGTTGTATTCTCCACAGGAAATTTCTGCCATGATACTTCAGAAGATGAAGAAGACAGCTGAAGATTATCTTGGTCAGGAAGTCACCGATGCAGTTATCACAGTACCGGCATATTTCAGCGATTCCCAGCGCCAGGCTACAAAAGAAGCCGGAGAAATCGCCGGTCTGAACGTCAAAAGGATCATCAATGAACCCACTGCGGCTTCACTTGCCTACGGGCTTGACAAAAAATCACAGGATCTCAAGATCGCCGTCTTTGACCTTGGCGGCGGTACTTTCGATATATCAATACTGGAACTCGGAGACGGTGTTTTCGAAGTAAAATCGACCAATGGCGACACACATCTCGGAGGAGACGACTTTGACCAGAAGATAATTGACTGGCTGGCTGAAGAGTTTATCAGAGAAGAAGGTGTTGATCTGAGGAAAGACCCGATGGCTCTTCAGAGGCTGAAGGAAGCTGCCGAAAAAGCCAAGATAGAACTTTCCAGCACCACTTCAACCGAGATCAACCTGCCCTATATAATGCCGGTTAACGGAATTCCGAAACACCTTGTCAAAACCCTTACCAGGGCGAACTTTGAAAAACTTTGCGACAGCCTTATACAGGCCTGTCTTGAGCCATGCAAGAAGGCACTTGCCGATTCAGGCCTCAAGGCTTCAGAAATTGACGAAGTTCTTCTTGTCGGGGGATCAACCAGGATTCCGGCCATCCAGCAGCTTGTTGAAAGATTCTTCGGCAAGACTCCTTCCAAGGGAGTGAATCCCGATGAGGTTGTTGCAGTTGGCGCTGCCATCCAGGGCGGAGTGCTTACAGGCGAGGTAAAGGATATCCTGCTTCTCGACGTTACTCCGTTGTCGCTCGGAATAGAGACCATGGGCGGTGTGATGACAAAACTTATTGAATCGAACACCACCATTCCTACAAAAAAGACCGAAGTTTTCACAACTGCTGCCGACAGCCAGCCTTCAGTTGAGATACACGTTCTTCAGGGTGAGAGACCCATGGCAATGGGTAACAAGACCATCGGACGTTTCCATCTCGACGGGATACCACCGGCCCCCAGGGGAGTGCCGCAGATAGAAGTCACATTTGACATCGATGCCAATGGAATACTGCATGTAGCCGCCAAAGACAGGGGAACCGGCAAGGAACAGCGGATAAGGATCGAAGCTTCATCCGGACTGAGCGATGATGAAATAAAGAGGATGAGGGAAGAAGCCAAGGCAAATGCCGAAGCCGACCACCTGGCAAGGGAAAAGGTTGACAAGATAAACAGTGCAGACAGCATGATATTCTCTACCGAAAAACAACTCAGGGAATTTGGTGATAAAATACCGTCCGACAAAAAGGCCGGTATTGAAAGCGCCCTTGCCAAACTCAAGGAAGCTCACAAATCCCAGGATATCGCTGCAATCGACACTGCTCTTGCTGAACTGAACAATGTCTGGCAGGCTGCTTCTGAGGAGATGTACAAGACCGCCCAGAACACAGGTCAGGCAACATCCCAGCCCGGTCCCGAACAACAGGGAAGCGGGAAGGCCCAGTCGGGTAATGACGAAGTTACCGACGTCGACTTTGAAGAGGTCAAATAAGACCAGATCCATGATAAATTGCTTGAGGCTGAATTCTTTTCAGCCTCTTTTTTTGTACTTTTGCAAGGTATCAAAGGAAATCCTTTCATGAGAAAAAGTAAAGCTTCATTCTTTTTAGTTTTCCTGTTTATAATGCTGGTAACAGCTATCCAGGGACAGGAAATTAACAGGAGCGACACTGACGGTAAAAAACAGGGACGATGGATAAAGAATTATCCAAACGGTAAAATGATGTATGAAGGCACATTCAGGAACGACAAGCCCGACGGTGAATTCAGAAGATACTATGAAGACGGAGCGCTCAAATCAATAATGATCTTCAGCAACAACGGGACAGAAGCTGAAACAGTATTATTCTACCCCAACGGCCTTAAGGCCTCATCAGGCAAATATGTCAATCAGCTAAAGGAAGGTAAATGGCGCTTTTTCTCCTTTACAGAAAAGGATCTGCTTATCAGTGAGGCAGAATACAAAGGTAACAGGAAAAACGGCCGGCTGGTTAATTACTATCCCGACGGGAAAGCGGCTGAACAGGTCATGTACAAAAATGACCTGAAACACGGGGAATGCCTGAAATACTATCCTGACGGGACCCTGACTCTCAGAACTTACTATGAAAACGGCTTAATAAACGGTGCTTTTGAAGCCTTTCATGAAAATGGCAAGGCTGAAATAAAGGGACAATACAAAAACAACCTCAGGGAAGGACTCTGGATAATCTACCGGAAAGACGGAAGTCAGAAATTCAGAACCGAGTACGCGGCAGGTATTCCTGATAACCGGAGCATTGATATCTATGAATCAGAATACATTGATTCACTTGAAAGAAACAAAGTCATCATAGCCGATCCTGAAAAAACGGGTGAAATATGGTAAGGAGATTCGCGGATCCTGCCAGACTAAGACTCTTATTTACTGCAATGATCCTTCTTGCCCTTCCCGGTCAGGCAGGCATCAGCCAGGAAAAACCCTGGAATTACTTCTACAGAATCCATTTTACCGACAAGGGAGAAAATGAAATCTCCGGCTTTTCGCCTGAAGACCTCCTCTCCGGAAAAGCAATCGAACGCAGAAGAAAAGCAGGCATAGAAGTGCCTGATTTCAGGGACATTCCGGTCTGGAAAGGCTATATCGACCATATTTCATCCATGGGACTTACCCTGCATTGCACTTCGAAGTGGATGAATACTGCATTGTTCAAGTCTTTGGATCGTGTTGAAACGGACATTCTGACACGGCTGCCATTCGTCAGAGAGGCAAAAATTGTTAAGAGTCCCGCAAGCAAAGGCGGATCACGCTTAAAGGACGAAAATATATATTCTTCCCGTACTTCGCCTCCGTACAACAATACCCTGTCGATGATCAACAGCATTAGAGTTCAGAATTCCGGATTTAACGGTAAGGGAGTGTTAATAGCAGTAATAGACGGCGGATTCACCAATACCGGCAGCATACCCTCACTTGACCACCTCAGGAACAGAAAAGGAATTAAAGGGACATATGACTTTGTAAATAACACTGATTTCGTTTATGGCTACGATGATCACGGGACTGCAGTCATGTCGGTACTTGCCGGAATGATCCCTGAAGCGTTGGAAGGAAGTGCACCCGGAGCAGATTATCTTCTTCTCAGAAGCGAAGACACCGGGTCAGAATTTCCTGTTGAGGAGGATCTGTGGACAGCTGCAGCCGAATTTGCCGACAGTTCAGGAGCCGATATAATATCTTCATCTTTGGGTTATTGCACTTTCGATGATCCGTCAATGGATTATCAGTACTATGAAATGGACGGTAACGGGACCTTTGTCACCAGGGCTGCTGATATAGCCGCATCAAAGGGGCTCCTTGTCGTCAACAGCGCAGGCAATGAAAGGAATCGGCCGTGGAAGAGAATAATCGCTCCGTCAGACGGTGATTCGGTGCTGGCCATAGGAGCAGTCGGCAGCGACAGGATCATAGCCGCATTTTCATCGGCCGGACCGAGCTCCGACAGGCAGGTAAAACCTGACATCGTGGCACAGGGTGTTGGCGTAACGGTGCAGGTCAGCCCGGAAATCCTGTCAATGGCAAACGGAACTTCCTTTTCCTGTCCGGTAATAAGCGGCATATGCGCCGGTATAATGCAGGCCGTCCCGCAGGCTTCAAACATGGAGATCATTTCAGCTCTTCGCTCCTCATCCGATAAATATCTTACACCGGATTCTCTTTACGGTTTCGGCATACCGGATATTGAAAAAGCTATTGCAGCACTGCAGGACAAATACCTTAAAAAGCCCGAGACCGGGATTGCCATATTCCCGAATCCCTTCAGTGATGAGGTGAAGATCACTTTTTCGGTCATTCCCGGAAAGCTGATTATCGAAATATATGACCAGAAAGGCAGTATCATGATGAAAAGAGTTTATAACGATTTTATTAGCAGAAGCCTTATCCTTGATGATTTGCCATTTACGGGAAAAGGCATTTATTTTGTAAGGATCATAACTCCGGATGCCGCCAGCACGCACAGAATAATCAAGACCGACGATCCCCGATGAATGAAAAACTATCACTCAGTGAACTTCAGCTGGTTATAAAGGATTCTCTTTACCTGGCTCTTCCTGACATGTACTGGGTGATAGCTGAGATCTCGGAGATCAGGGAGAACTTTAACGGACACTGTTACCTTGAGCTGGTTGAAAAACAGCCCGGCGATATAAACATCAGGGCAAGGGTAAGGGCTGTTATCTGGAACAGCAACTACCGCTTCATTAAAAGCTTTTTTGAGAATTCAACCGGTGAGTCGCTCAGAGATGGCATGAAGATCCTGGTCAGGGTAAAGATCGAATATCACGAGATCTACGGCCTCAGTCTGGTGATTAATGATATCGACCCGGCATTCACCATCGGGGATATGGCGATCAGACGCCAGGAGATAATAAGAAGACTCGAAGCTGAAGGCGTCATTTCAATGAACAGGGAGCTTGAAATCCCCCTGGTCCCACAGAGAATAGCCATAATATCATCGGGTAATGCAGCGGGTTTCACCGATTTCATAAATCATTTGAAATCCAACAGTTTCGGGTATGTTTTCTACACAGTCCTTTTTGATACCCCGGTTCAGGGGAAGGAAACAGAAGCAGGTGTAATTAAATCGCTTGAAAGAATAGCCGGACACATCGATAAATTTGACCTCACAGTCATTATAAGAGGAGGAGGATCACAAACTGACCTCAGCTGGTTCGACAGCTATGCAATAGCATATTACATCACACAGTATCCGATACCTGTTATCACCGGGATAGGACATGATAAAGATCTTTCTGTTACCGACATTGTAGCCAACATCTCGCTCAAAACCCCTACTGCAGTGGCAGATTTTCTTATTGAGCGGATGAATGATGCAGAGAACCTTATTTCGGAACTGAGTACAGCGGTATCAGACCAGGCGAAAAGGATGCTTGAAGAATCAGTCAGAAAGACAGAAACAGCCATGCTAAGGCTTGCTCCGATAACCCGTATCATGATTTCCGGCATCAGGGAACAACTTTCATCAGTGGCTATCGAAATGACCAGAACTGGAAAGAGTTTCCTCGCAAAGGCAAATTCAATTCCGGAAAACCAAAAACAGAGGATCTCTTCCGGGTCTTATTCGATAATAGCACAAAAGGGTACTACTCTGAAACACGGAAAGGAATTGCTGGCCGCCATGACCAGGAATAACATAGCCGTGATTCACAGCCGGCTGACCGGATTCAATAACTCACTCAAAATGCTTGATCCTGTGAACGTTCTCAAAAGAGGATATACAATCACGTCAATAAACGGGAAAATAATCAAGAAAGGGAAAACATTGAGAAAGGACGATATGATAGACACCAGGTTCAGCGACGGAGCAATTTCAAGCAAGGTGGTGAAAACAGCTTAAGGAAAACGATTAAACCGGGCAATGCAAAAAAAACAATAATCAAGATAATGTTAAGATGACTAAGAAGGAGTTTTCATTTAATCAGGCAGTTAACGAAATTGAAAGGATACTTAAGGAAATAGAGACCGGTGAAATGGATGTCGACCGGCTTTCTGCGGAGGTCAAAAAAGCATCAGAGCTGATCAGGCAATGCCAGAAGAAGCTTAAGACAACCGAGGAGGAAATAAACAACATCTTCAGGGATCTGGCCTGACCTGAAAAGAAAAAACCCGCGGAACGGGCGCTCCGCGGGATTTTCTTTACTACCCTAAACCTAAATCCATGAAAAAAACTCATGTAACCAAAGTGGTTACTACCTTTTGATTGTATAACGTATAAAATTAAGCAATGTTTCAAACATTACGCAATATTTTCAAACAAAGTGATCAATATTTATTAACATTCTTCTATTCCCCTTTGCCGACTCCCAAAACATCCTTGAAAGCCTGCTTGAAAGTGTCTTTTGGTAATGCTCCCATTGCCATCTGAGGCTGCCCTTCCAGCGGAACAAACAGAAGGGATGGAATGCTTCTTATTCCGAAGACCGCTGCCAGTTCCTGCTCTTCCTCGGTATTCACCTTGTAAATGTCAATTTTGCCATCATATTCCTTTGCCAGCTCCTCAAGGATAGGGGCCACCATTTTACATGGTCCGCACCAGTCAGCATAAAAGTCTATTATGCAAGGTTTATCCCCTTCATATTTCCATTCCTTATTGGCTTCATAGTTGAATACCTTGCTGAGAAAAGTCTCCCTGGTTAAATGCTCTAACATGAGTTTGTGTTTTTCGTTAATAATCATAAATAAGCTAATCTTGGTGAATGACCAATCTTCATACCAAAAAATGCAGCATGGCTGATTTTATATAAAAATACTTAATAATTGTAACTTTGTCATGATTAATTAACAATTTGTCACATATACATATGAACATATGTCTAAATGACAATATCTTTAAATTGCTCTCGGAGATAATTACTGCGGAGAAAAAAAGAGCATGGGTTATCGGAGGCTATGTGAGAGATCATCTTCTCAAGAGGGATCATCCCGATAAGGATATTGACATAGTTGTACTTGGGAATGGTATAGAAATCGCCAGGAAAGCTGCCAGGAAGATGGCTCCGGGCACTAAAGTTTCGGTATTCAAAAACTTTGGAACCGCAATGTTCAGGTACGAAGATTATGATATTGAATTTGTCGGGGCCAGGAAGGAATCGTACGATCGCAATTCCAGAAAGCCGGTAGTTGAAACGGGCACCCTCGATGATGATCAGAAAAGGAGGGATTTCACTATAAATGCACTTGCCATTAGTCTAAACAAGGAGACTTTCGGGGATGTTCTCGACCCTTTTAACGGGATGAGTGATCTCCGGGAAAAGATAATCAGAACGCCCCTTGATCCCGGCATAACTTTCTCAGATGATCCGCTCCGGATGATGAGGGCTATCAGGTTTGCCGTGCAGCTCAACTTCAGTATTGAAGAGAAGACTTTTTCAAGCATTGCCTTAAATGCCGAAAGGATAAGCATAGTGTCTCAGGAAAGGATCATTGTTGAACTTAACAAGATCATCATGTGCAATACTCCATCGAGGGGTTTCATTATGCTTGAAAAAACCGGACTTTTAAAGATAATATTCCCCGAGCTGGACAGCCTTAAAGGGGTGGAAAAAAGGGATGGCAGGGCGCATAAGGACAATTTCCTGCACTCTGTGAAGGTACTTGACAACATTAGCAGGAAATCGGATAATATCTGGCTCAGGTGGGCTGCCCTGCTCCACGACATTGCAAAACCTGCAACCCGGAAATACGATTCTGAAACCGGCTGGTCGTTCCATGGTCACGAGTTTCTCGGCGGCAAGATGATCCCTGAAATATTCAGGCGCCTCAAGCTGCCCATGAATGACAGGATGAAATATGTCAGAAAACTGGTGGATCTTCACCTTCGGCCAATAGCCCTTTCACAGGAAATTGTGACCGATTCCGCGGTAAGAAGGCTTCTGTTCGAAGCGGGTGATGATATCGACGACCTGATGATGCTTTGTGAAGCTGACATCACATCAAAGAATGAAGCCACAAAGAAGAGACACCTTGAGAATTTCAAACTGGTAAGACAAAAACTGAAGGAAATTGAAGAAAAGGATGCCATTCGGAATTTCAAACCACCTGTCGACGGGAGTGAGATAATAAGAACTTTCGGCATCAGGCCGGGAAAGGAGGTTGGGATTATCAAGAATGCTATAAGGGACGCTATACTTGACGGCATCATACCGAATGAATATGAACCGGCGAGACAGCTTATGCTGAAGAAAGGAATAGAAATCGGACTGACGCCACTGTCTGCCTAATACAGTTCAAGGTCGAGAATAACAGGAAGATGGTCGCTGAATCCTCCCTGATAACTGTAACCACGGTAAGTTGAAAAAGGAACCTTCCCTGGATATTTTGAGTCATTCTTCAGGAGGAAGTCCGGACTCAAAATCCTGAAATTTTCCGGACTGGCATTCAGCCCTTTCCTGTTGTTCAACAACCCGTTTGATACAATTATCTGGTCTATCATTTCCCATTTCCCCTGATATCTGTAGGTCCCGGCGGGTTCTTTCATCTTACCGTCTGCCAGGTTTATCAGGGAACACCCGCAAGCAATACCAGAAGCAGTGAGTTTCGATATCAGAGGATCTGAAGGAATGCAGTTGAAGTCGCCAAGGACTATTATCTTCGCTTTCCCATTCGTAACTGAGCAAATTGAATCCACGGCCTGCCTCAGCATTAAAGCTATTCGCTCCCTTAATCCCTCACCGGCGAGTACCCCTCCCCTTCTTGACGGCCAGTGATTCAAAAGCAAATGCAACGTGTCACTGTTAATCTCGCATCTGGCATAAAGCACACCCCTTGAATGGAATGTATCTTTTTTAATATCTTCCGGTATCAATAAACGGTGTTCTGTAACCGTGACAAGATCCCTGCGATAGATAAAGCAGACATCTATACCCCTGGAGTCAGGTGATTCTTCATGAACGATACCATACCCGAAAGCTGATAAGGCTGTCCCGTAAACCAGGTCGCCAAGCACCTTTCTGTTCTCAATTTCGCATAAACCGACAATTGCCGGCGGATTCCAGGCGCCGGCAGCAATAATTACTTTGGATACCGCATTAAGTTTGTTGTTATACCTTGCTTTGTTCCATCTCATCACTCCGCCCTGCAGGAATTCCTTATCATCCCTGATACTGTCATCTACCGTATCAAACAAGTTTTCGGCATTGTAAAACATCACCCCAAGATGCAGAGAATCAACTCTGCCCTGCGAAAATGCATGGCAGTGACTGACAAGGATCAGTACGATTGCAACCGCTTTATTGCGGCATATCATCTTAAAAGGAATTAATCCATCTGTACCTTCGGGCGCTGGTTCCAAATTTGACAGCTAAAGTCAGTTCATGGGTTCCCAGGCCCTGTCTTCTCATTTCAGTAAGTGTGAAATCATACGCATAGGCAAAATAGAATCTGTCGTATCTCAGCCCAAGCATTGCTATCAAGGCATCCTCTGTTCGCCACGACAGGCCGGCCCAGTAATCGTTTTTATAGTAAATTCTTGAAGTAAGATCAAGCTGAATAGCCTTGAACAGCATGTCTGATGATTTAACAAAAGCAGAGGGTTCGAGAAGCCAGTTTGATGAAACCGGGATCTTGACACCGCCTGTCAGAAAATAATGCCCAAGTTCGGTGCTTTCATCATTATTCCCGTCAGAGAATCTGATTGAACCGCGCAGAAGGTTTGTCATTGCAAACCCTACATAGATTCTTGAAGTCGAATAGCTTACTCCAAAGTTGAAGTCAGGTATAAAGACGGTTCTGTCGTAATTATTCAGATAGGGATCATCCTGATCATAAATCAGTCCGTTCAGATCCATGGAATACTGGTATGCTATCAGGGCAAGTCCGAATGCCAGGTTCCTTGGATTCTCCTCATTTGAATCACTGAGAGGAATATTGTAAGAGTAGGCTGCCTGTCCACCTGTCCTGCGCATTATCCCGTTTTTATCATTGAATAAATATCCTCCTACTCCGACCTGACCTCCCTTGGTGGGTCTGATCAGTTTTTTCTTTACGGAGGTTGATTTGGATATATAACTGTCGCGCAGTATTCTTGTCTGGAAGCTCAGAGCATAGGTGCTTGGGGACTGTTCCAATCCCGTCCATTGCTCCCTTACTGTCAGGTTCACTGAAGTATAGCCATCCCTCCCTGCAAATGAAGGATTGACAAGGAATCCATTCATAATATACTGACTGTACATCGGAACCTGCTGTGCCTGGATAACTCCGGCAGTCAGGAAGACAGCTGTTAATACTGCTGCGGCACCTCTGATATTTGCGAACCTAATCATCTTTATTGTTTCATCTAATTACGCTAATCACTCCTGACCGCGGCTTTGAGCCATCGTTCAGATACAGGATATAGTGGTATGAGTCCGTGGGCACTGGTTTTCCTCCAATAGTTGCATTCCATGGATTGTCGGCAAGGTTTCGTGTGCTGAATACCAGTTTACCCCACCTGTTAAAGATCCTGACCTCAGCATCAGGATAAAGCTCTATATTTCTTATCTGCCATAAATCATTATAACCGTCATTATTGGGAGTTATTACCTGCGGAATTACAAGGCAGCCGAAGGAAAAACTGAATTCGACCTCAGCTGTAACCGCCTCTCCGCAACCGCTGTGATCGGTAATTACTGCAGTGTATAAACCGGGTTTTAGTCCGGTCCGGTTCTGACCGGTAATACCGTCGGACCATAAAACGGTGAAAGGTGAATTTCCTCCAGAGATTGCTAGGTTGATTGCTCCGTCTTCAGAATCCGGGCAGGAACATGGGGTTAAAACGGGATTCACAGTTATCGGCTGGGGTTCCGTTATTGTCACTTCACGTGATTTAAGGCATCCGTAGCTGTCGGTAACAGAAATGGTGTAAGTACCTGCTGCAAGTCCTGTTACATTCTCCTTAGTCTGTTCCGGCACCGTATTCCATGAGAAGGAATAGGGCTCAAGTCCGCCTGTGACTGATGCAGTGGCGCTTCCGTCAGTACCTCCATTACAGGTTACATTGACCTGATCAATTGATATTGCCATATCCGTAACCGGCTGCGATATTGTAACACTGTTTGTTGCAGTGCAGCCATTTGAATCGGTGACCGTGACAGTAAAGGTACCTGCCGGTAGTCCGGTGGCAATTGCCGTTATCTGGGCAGGAGCACAGTTCCACCAGTAGGTATAGGGACCTGTTCCCCCTGATGGGGTCGCAGTTACTTTTCCTGTATTGCCGCCATAGCATGTAATATCTTCTCCGGATACCGCTACGGTAAGCGGATCGGGCTGAAAAATATCAAAAACTACCTCATACTGATCCAGGGCTGCATCCCTGACAATAATCGAGTAAGGCCCGGCTGTAAGATTGCTGAATGTTCCTGAGGATTGAAATGGTCCTGCTTCCAGGGAGTAAAGATAAGGCTGACTGCCTCCCCACCCTTCTACCGTAACAGTTCCGTCATTTCCGCCGTTGCAGGACACATTCTGCCGATCCCTTACGATGGCTGTAAGGGGCAGGGTGGGCTGGGTAATCGTTACCGGCAAATCAAACAGGCACATACCTGCATCCCTGACCGTTAAAGTATAATTTCCTGCCGTAAGAGATCCGAATGTCCCTCCCGGCTGAAACTCCCCCTCATCAATCCTGTACATATAAGGTGCTGTTCCTCCTGAACCGGTGACAGTAACACTTCCATTGTTTCCGCCGTACTCTGAAACATTTGTTAAGGATGCAATACTTCCGGTCAGCGCTGAAGATGGTTGTGTAAGGGAAGCGCTTGCGACTCCCGTGCATCCGTTTGAATCGGTTATTGTAACGGAATAGCTGCCAGCCGGTAACCCGGAGATATCCTCAGTTGCAGCTCCGGTATTCCATGAGTATGTATACGGGAGTGTACCTCCAGCCACAGAAAGATCCAGTGACCCGTTACTATCTCCGTAACATGCAATGCCAGTGGTTGAAATAGTCCCTGTAACTGCTGCTTCAGGCTGGCTTATTGTAACTGGCATAATAAGTTCACAGCTGTTGGCATCACGTATTGTAATATT
This sequence comes from uncultured Rikenellaceae bacterium, assembly GCA_964429295.1. Taxonomy (GTDB): domain Bacteria; phylum Bacteroidota; class Bacteroidia; order Bacteroidales; family VadinHA17; genus LD21. The sequence goes on along the minus strand of CAYSBL010000033.1, from coordinate 3,036 downwards.
ATATATTCCGGCAGCAAGTGATCCGAAGGTACCATTGTCCTGGAATGGATCCGAGCCCAGCTGATATGTATAAGGAGGCACTCCGCCTGAGGCCGTCACTGAAACTGATCCTGTATTATCTCCGAAACAAATCACGTCAGTTTGATCAGATATCGTAGCAGTCAGCGGTTCAGGTTGATTTACAATGAAAGGGACGGTGTAGGTACAAGATGCAGCATCCCTGATTGTAATATAATGATTACCAAGGGATATTCCTGAAAATGCTCCAGCCGGTTGAAATGCGCCTCCATCCAGTGAATAAGCATATGGTGGCTGACCAGTGCCTGAATCAGCGGCTACAGTAGCTGATCCGTCAGATCCGCCGTTACACTTTATATCCTGACTGGAAACCAGGTGTCCTGAGAGATCTGAAATTGAAACATTAACCAGCACTGAACCTGTACATGAAGAATTATGACCGACAGAAACCTCAACGGTGCCCTCATTTTCATCTCCCCATCTGACCGTGACGAAATTGTCGAAAGTGCTCCCTCCTGCAGTAATTACACCTCCGGTGACAGTCCAGTTCTGATAGGTATACGATTCAGTAAGAGTATAGGTAATTTCCGAATTGGAGCAGGAGACGGTTGCCGGATTTATAAACACGGGTGAGGGAACAGGGGTTATAGTTATTGTATCGAGTATGGTGGATTCACAAAGGCTTCCCGGGAAGAGATTGTTGGGTTCCCTGATTGTCGTACTGATAATTCCCTGTACGACACCAAGATCCCACATTACCTGTATTCTGCTTGTATCCAGATTGCCGGTAAGTATTGTACCGTTTGTCACTGTCCAGTTGTAAGTTGCATCGGCCTTGTGATGCACCGAGTAAATTCTGACTTCCCCCTCGCATGCTTCCGAATGCCTTAAAGTCTGGTTGTTGAAGATTGCGCCTGTCTTATTGATAAAAATCTCCGATGAATCTACGCAGCCATTACCGTCCGTTACCACCATTCGGATCCCATAGTAACCATTTGGCATAGTGTTATTGAAGAAAGGTGTTTCAACGATGCTCGTACCAGAAAACTGCAAAGACGGAGGGAAAGGGATGATCACCATAAAAGGCTCACTGCCAGGATCAATACCTTCCCAAAAATATGAATAATCACCATCTCCCCCTTCGGTATCTGAGTCAAACAGAGCCAGTGTAGGCGACATATCGCAGGAGCTAAGGTACAGGCCCGTAATATTAAGTGTAGATTCTACACTTATTATTGCATTCCGGGATGCTGAGTTACCGTTGGCGTCAATAGCGGTAAGGACCACAGTCTGCTCACCAAGATCGCTGCAGGTGAATGAGGTTGGCGAGACCGAAAGGCTTATATCTCCGCAATTATCGTATGAACCGTTATCTATATCCGAGGCTGACAGCGAGCCTGATCCTCCGGGACCAAGTACAAGGGTAAATGGTTTTACATTAATTACAGGAGGAGTCTTGTCCTCGACCGTTACAATAGCCTCGCATGTTGCAGACAGGCCCTCCTCATCGGTCACTGTCAGAACCACAGTATTGGGACCAAGCTGTGAGCAGCTGAAGGTATTGGGGAATACCGATCTTGTCACTATTGAACCATCCGGATCGTGTGATCCGTTATCCACATCAGAGCTGGTTATAACAACACTTCCGGATGAACCGAGCTGAACGGAAATATTTCTGCAAACGGCAACCGGAGGAAGGGAAGGAATCTGATAATCTGTAACCACTGCACCGTTTCCTGCATTTACCATCAGGAAGGATGTAAGCAACAGGAAGACGGACTTCAACAAATAAGATTTAAACTTTACATGAAAATATATTCTGTAAAAACTATCAGTCAGTTTCATACAGGCCAGGTTGAAAATTGAAACAATAAACACATTTACTACTACATCAGACAATTAATCCAATTAACATAATGAACAAGGTTCCCCTTTCACCTAAGATTATCTCATCCATTACAATAAACGTGAATTTATGCAATTTGATACTTTGTTTCGTATCATTTTTTTCACGTTTTCAACAATTTACAATGAGTTATTAATAAATTCACTATGGATTATTAACAAAAAAGGTATTCTGGTTCAGGGGAGAAGTCAGGGGTGAGGACTGTACTATTTTTGGCAGCATTTTTTTGCAGAGATTAAAATCTGAATTATATTTGCACCCGTTTCAGGGCGATTAGCTCAGCTGGTTCAGAGCATCTGCCTTACAAGCAGAGGGTCGGCGGTTCGAACCCGTCATCGCCCACCACCCACGGACCGGGCCGTATCAACGGTTCCGGTTTTATTTCGGAGAGGTATATCCCGACAAAAAAACCCGGCTCTCTTGTCCGGAGCCGGGCCTCTCACTAATAGGTCCCTGATACCTTACAAAATCCCCGGCATTTGAGGATTTCATCCTGTTACGATCAGATCATCTGTCTTTACCTGTCCCATGAAAGTACCCGGTTTGATAAGTTGCATTTTCCGGAGGAACTGCAACCTCGCAACTTCATCAGGTATCCATTTGTTGGTTTCAATCCAGGTGGAGTTGTCAATCCTGACAAACTTGGTGTTCTTCGAATTAGATCTCCTGGCTTTCATAATAGGGTTTGTTTTATATGCTTTAAACGCTGTTGCGGCTCACATATTGCGTAAAAGAGGTGAATTTCAGCAGTAAATGAACCTTTCCCTGGATTATCATTCTACCCGTTAAAAAGTTATTGCACATATTTTCCAATTAGCTTGTTTCATTGGAATAAAATACCTTAATTTTACTAACCAAATTTCTGCCTTATGCCCGACAATTTCTTCAATCTGAGCAATCCTGATTTTCTCGGGATACTCTTCAGGTTTATATTGAACCTTGCCTTCCTTGTAATTCTTATCAGGGTGATCTATTTCAGATATACCAAGAAGGAAAAATTCCTGTTCACCTTTTTCATGCTTGGCATAACTGTGTTCTTTATCAGTTCAATGCTCAAATCGGTGTTTATCGAGTTTGGGATGGCTGTTGGCCTGTTTGCGATTTTCACCATA
>CAYSBL010000032.1:0-41165 GCA_964429295.1 uncultured Rikenellaceae bacterium | reverse complement strand
CCGATGGTACTGCAATCGCGGGAGAGTAGGTAGTCGCCAACCTTTAACAAAAGCCTCTCAGATATCTGAGGGGCTTTTTTGTTGCTATGGGCTCAGGGCACAGGGCTCAGGGCACAGGGCGCAGGGCACAGGGCAAGGGGCACAGGAAGTTCACATTTTGCAAAAATTAAAAAACAGCTGCTTAAAATGTGCCTGCGACAGGCAAAATTGATATAATTTTGCTGAGTCTTCTAAAAGGGCATATGAAACCCACATGTAATAAATACATAAACACGTATGTATATAATATTCAATCATGTGGGTTCCATCCGACCTTTAAATTAAATTTTATATTCGGATGAAAATTCATGTGATCTCCGAAACCAGCTTCCTCGTCCGGGGGACTGGAATCCATACAGCTTTTCTAGACCATGTCAGGCTTCTAAAGGAAGAAAGCGACGTCAATGTTGTGATCAACGGTCAGGGCAAGGGCGATGTATTCCACAGCCATACTTACTTTATTTATTATTTCTGGAAGGGCCGCAGTTACAGGGGCAGAAGAGTATTTACCGCTCATGTAATACCTGACTCCGTAAAGGGATCATTTCCCTGCTGGAAATTCCTCTACCCTTTTGTAAAATGGGGATTGAAAAAGGTCTATGAATATGCAGATGTCTGCATTGCCATATCGCCGATGGTAGAACAGGCAATCAGGGAAACCGGAGCTGTTACACGCATCGTGAGAATAGGGAATCCGGTGTATCCGGAAATCTGGAAAAGAACAGAGGAAAAGAGAAAGGAGGGAAGAAAAAAGCTTGGAATTTCTGAAAATGAGTTCGTTGTTCTTGGAGTGGGACAGATCCAGAAAAGAAAGGGCGTTGAAGACTTCCTCGATGTTGCTCAGGCTGTGCCTGAAGCCTTATTTGTATGGGCCGGAGGCAGACCGTTCGGTCCTCTTACCGAAGGAGTGATAAGAATAAATGAGAAGTTCAGGAAGGCCGGACCAAATGTAATAAAGACAGGCCAGCTGAGCCTCGATGATATGCCGTGCATTTATTCGGCAGCCGATCTTATGCTTTTTCCTTCATGGCAGGAAAACTGCCCGCTCGCCCCGCTCGAGGCGGCTGCAAGCGGAATACCTGTTATTTTCAGGGATATCCCTGAGTACAGGGAGCTTTATGAGAATACCTATCTTAAAGCCGGAAGCACTCAGGAATTCATTGAAATGACCTCGTTAATGATAAGCAATGATGAATATTACTCCAGGGGAAAGGAAATCTCAGCAAGGCTTATCACTCAGTTTGACAAGAATGAGATCAGAATGAGACTCATCTCCCTGTACAAAAGCCTTATGATTTCCTGACATCAGGCTGAAAAACATGCAGCATAAAGGCGAAAATCAAGTCTTTTGGATCAAAAGGAAAACTCTATGACGAAAGTCCTGGATCGTTTTCAACCATACCTGGTTCTCGGATCTGTTTATCTTGCAGCAAACATACTGCTGCGATGTGTCGATTTTTTTCTGCTGGCACCCCTCTTCAGCGTCCCGGAAAGCCTTCCGCTTTTCTTCCATTGCCTGCTGAACGACATAATCTGGTGCGGATGCGTCTTCCTCACCATCATTCCGGTCTATCTCCTTCTGAATAACCGATATTATAATGCCTCCCTCATGATTCCGGCCGTTATTTACGGTACCATCCTGCTGCTTCAGGTAATCCTGGTAATATATGCCTTCTTCAGCGGAAAGCCTCTTGACAAAGAGATTTTCATGAGACCATTCAAAGAGATCTATACAACTGTGGACAGTTATGGTAATGTATTGTTTTTCATTATAGTAGGAATTCTCCTGGTATGGTTATTCTCGTGGTTGTCGGTAAAACTTGCAAGAGAGGCCGGAAGGAACTTAAGAATATTTGCCATGTCATGCGGAGCGGTGCTGCTGATGTCGGTTTTCATGATCTACCACCCCTACAGGCTTTACGGACGCAATACTCAGGATAACAGGTTTATAATCAACAGGGCGCTCTATTTCATTTACGAAGATATTAATTATAACCATAGTCAAACCCTTAAGCATGAAACTGATCCTGTCAATCTGAAGGAGTTTATATCAGAATTCCCCGGCTGGCAAACTGTCGACACTCTGTTCCCCTTCCTGCGATATGATAATACTCCGGATGTTCTTTCACCTTTCTTTTTAACGGGTAAGAATAAGCCTGATATAGTCATAATTATTTGTGAAAGTCTTGGTCGGGGCATAAGCGGCCCGGAAGCATGGTCGGGCAGTTTCACTCCTTTCCTCGATTCACTGGCAGCTCACAGTCTTTACTGGGAGAATTGCGTTTCATCGGCCATGAGAAGCTTCGGGATCCTGCCTGCCCTTCTGGGTTCGCTGCCTAACGGCAATACGGGATTTCAGTTCGGTGAAATGCCTGCCCACCAATCGCTGGTAAGCCTGCTGCGATACAATGGCTACGCAACTAACATGTTTTATGCAGGTTATTATGAATTTGACAATGCACGGTTGTTTATGGAGCGACAGGGCACTGATCATCTGGCTCCAATGTATGAAGAGTACAAAGCATCAGGTTACAGGGAAAAATTTGCCAATGACTGGGGTTATGCCGACGGCCTTATGTTCAGAAAATCGCTCGGATGGCTGTCTTCGGAAGGAACCTCACCACGCCTCGACATCTATGTGACCCTTTCCGCTCATAATGACCTGGATATCCCGGGCAAGGATAAATACATTGATTCCGCACAAGCCATAAATGACAGGCTTGATACAGAACGCAGGATAAAAAACAATAATGTGATCGGTCATCTGGCTTCATTCGTTTATGCCGACGACGCCCTAAGGCAGTTTTTTAAAACATACAGCACCCTGCCTGGTTTTGACAACACTATTTTTATTATTACAGGAGATCATTACATCCCGAATTTTGGAATTGCCTCCCGGCTGAGTCTTTATCATGTACCCCTTGTTATCTGGTCACCTCTTCTCAGGGAGGCTGCGAAATTTGAATCTCTTGTATCCGTGACGGATGTAACTCCCTCATTGTGGTCAATGCTTTCTTCTGTTTATAATCTGAATAAGCCTGACTATGTAAGCTGGATTACCGGAGGCCTGGATACTGCCGTGAATTTCAGAAGCGGAAAAAAGATTCTTCTCATGCAGGATAACCGCGATTCGAGGGAATTTATCTACAACGATTACTTCTTCACCTACGATTCTGTATATACCATTAATGATAAACTCAGGCTTGATCCGGCTCCCGCCGGTATCAGGGATCAAGTCACTGCCAAATACAGGCTTTTCAGCTCTGCAGGCAGCTATGTATACAACAGGAACAGGCTTATTCCGGATACTGCAGTACTTATTATGAGACCAGAACGAACCTCCGCAGCAAAATGAAACCGGTTTGCGAAATCTCTTTCAGCAAACCGGTTTAATCTGTTTCCAGAATTTGTCTCTGTTATACTATTAATAGAATTTGTATCTCTTGTCTACTATGTTTGCCGCTTTCCTCAGGGCTTCGTAGGCTTCGTAGCTTCCTCTCATCTGGTAGGTGGCAGTAAGCCTTTCCCTGAGCATGTTCAGGTCCTGGTCGCTGGCTGATGCAAGGTTGTTGACGGAGAGCATATAAACTCCGTTCTCTCCCTTGACAGGTCCTGATACTGTTCCCTGTTTGGATGCAGCGGCAGCTGCAATAAGGGCAGGTTCAACCCCGGCGCCCGGAACAGAGTAAGATCGGAAAGTGACCTGGGTTGCCTCCTGAACTGAAAGACCCATCGAAGCAGCAATATCATCAAGACTCTTGCCGGTGCCGCTGTTCTTTTCAAATTCAGATGATAATATCTCAGCTTTCTTTGCTTTTGCCACCTGGAACCGGATGTCAGTTTCCACATCCCTCATCGGCGCGATTCCCTCCTCTGTTACCCTTGTGCAATAGGCAACTATATATTTGTCGCCTACTTCAAAAACAGCCTGATCGCTGTTGTCAAGCACTATTTTGTTTTTTTCAGTCTGGAACAGTGATATCACCAGGCCGCGTGGATTATCCAGACCCGGCAGAGTTTTCTGCTGGGGAGTAATATCATTGGCCATCCTTTTGGTCAGTCCTTTTTCAGTAATTGCCTGGTTGAATTTTTCGTAAGTGCTGCTGGCACCCGCAAACTGGCTGGCTTCACTGTAAATCCTCTGGTTGGTCATTGACCCGGGGATGATTTTTCTGTCGACTATCCCATAATGATACTTGCGTGAGGTTTTTGACTGGGCCAGGATCTCTATTATATGTATGCCAAAGCTGGTTTCAACAGTCACAATATCGCCCTTTTTGCCTGAGAAGCAAGCATTGTTGAAGGGGACCACCATCATCCCTTCAGGGAACCATCCAAGGTCGCCTCCAAGCTGGGCGGAACCCTGGTCATCTGAGTTGGTTATAGCAAGCGTGGCAAAAGAAGTGCCTGATTTTATGAGTTTCAAAAGGCTGTCGGCTGTTTCCTTTGCATCAGCAACACTGCGGATTTGCCCGGCTGAAATCAGGATATGACGCGCATGGACAGAATCGGGTCTGTCGGCTGCATCCAGCAGACGGGCTATCTTAAGGGAACCGTCTTCGTTGTAGGGACCAAATACTTCTGTCTTGTCCTCTTTTTTCACAAAATCGGCAAGCTGAACAGGAACTTCGCTGATGGGCACATAAAATCCAACATGCCTGGTATCGGCGGTGAGGTTTATATACTGAACAGGGTCCTCAGCCTCCATGAACTCGTTCCTTGCATTATTGATCCAGTCCTCTGCCTGCTTAATATCTTCTTCTGAAGGGACAACATCGAAGGTGACATACTCAATGTCCCTTAGAGCAGTTTTTTTGAAACTTTCCTTGTGCTTGCTGTAATATGATTCGACGTCAGCACCTGTTATTTTGACAAGTGAATCGGAGATTGATGAGTAGTTCTTAACAATGTAGCTGAAATCGACGGTGGATGCTGAAAGATCCCTGTCAAATTCAGCCTGCTTCGATGTTACGTACAGTCCCTTGGATACGAGGGTATTGTATTTTGTACCAAGCCTGTCGTTTACAATTTCATTTTCAAAGAAGAGCCAGTATTTGTTTGTTGTTTCATCAACCTCAGTGTTTTTGAGGAAGTTGACAAGAACCGACTTGTTAAAGGCGCCGGTTTGCTGATCAGTGAAAAGCTGAAGAACAATCGGATGAGGGTTGTTCCCGAGAACCAGTTCGTCCACTTCCTCGGAGCTTACTCCGATCCCAAGCTTTTTGTACTGGTTGTCCAGTATCCTTTCCCTGATCATCTTCTGCCAGGTCTGTTCCCTTATCGATTCCGTCGTCGATTCATCAAGACTGGTATTGCCCGAAAGCTTGTAGATCTCAACAAGGTTCGACACTTCCGTTTCAAAATCCTGGTAGGATAGCGATTCTTCTCCGATCGTTCCTATTTCATAATACTTTCTTGCCTTGGCCGACTGACCTGTACCGCCGCTGAAAAAGTCACCTATTACGAAGATGAACAATGAAAGGCCAATAACAACGGCAACAAGAACTCCTGCCTTTTCCCTTAAAAATTGAAGTGCTGACATGAATGATTTATTCTTTGTAAAAAATGTGTCTTTTTTAAATCAGGCGACAAATATAACAAATTTCCTTTAAATACAGGTTCAGATCCTAAATTGTTTCCCGTGTTGTAATCATCAGGAATACAATAATATGGTCGCCGATGGTTTTAGAGTTAACAATTTGTCTGAAACAATCAATCAGGATGTCAGGTCAGGCAGTTATGGGAAAAAGTGATAATTCTCATGTTGTGCCATGAATGACAATAATTCAATATCTTGTATAGGTCAAATATCATTCAGGCAGCTCAGTATTTTCTTGCCGGGTTGAAATCGCCCGTATCGGGATATTGTTAGGGTTGTACATAATTTACCATGTGAATATGTCAAGAAATCTCAGAGGTTTGTCAGAACGCAAAGGACTAAGGGAGAGTCTCTTTGAAGAAATAATCAGAGCCTGTGCCGGAGGTGGCGGGATCCAGAGGGAAGCAGTGGATGCCATCCGTGAAAAATACCACACCGGAAGCTCATCAATTCTGGGGGTAAGTTCATTCTATGACTTTCTTAAAAAGGAACACAGTGAAAAGAAGGTCTACATCTGCGATGGGACCGCGTGTCTTACATCGGGAGGCAATAAGAAGCTGAAAGAGGAGCTTCTGAAAAGTTATGGCGAAGATGAGATAGGTACGGTTACCTGCCTGGGCCATTGTCATTCAAACAATGCATTTATGCATGGACACAGGACAATAGCCTGGGATGGATCCGGATTGTCGAGGCTTCAGGTTGAGACTGCTCCTGCGGCAGAGGTGAAAATAAATACAGGGACTAATGCTGCGAAGCCGGCCCTGCTAAGCCCTGCCGGAGACCTAAAGGAATATTACAGCGTCCTCAGGTCCTTCTGTTCCGATATTTCAGGCGCTATCGGACAGATAGAAAGGTCGGGATTAAGGGGACGCGGAGGTGCAGGTTTCTCCTTTTCAGCCAAGAAGCAGGCTTCCCGTTCCGCTTTCGGATCGCGGAAATACATTATCTGCAATGCCGATGAAGGCGATCCCGGAGCTTTTTCCGATAAGTGGCTTCTTGAAGAACGCCCTCATTCAGTTCTTTTCGGAATGATGGCTGCCGGGATGATAACAGGCGCAGACACTGGAATACTATATATCAGAGGTGAATATCCCGAAGCCGTGGAAGCAGTAAAAAAAGCAGTCGGCGAACTTACCACTGAAAGAATAACCAGCAGAAATCTCTGGAAGTGCGAGAAAGAATTTTCATTTCATGTTGTGGAAGGAGCAGGAGCATATATTTGCGGTGAAGAAACCTCGCTTATAAATTCGCTTGAGGGACTCAGACCTGAAGTCAGAACCAGGCCTCCGTACCCGGCAACATACGGTTTGTTCGGAAAACCAACGCTTCTGAGCAATGTCGAAACATTTGCAAACATCAGATATATTCTTACTGAGGGAGGAGAAGCTTATGCTTCACTTGGGACGGAAAAATCCCCCGGAACAAAGCTGGTGTCGCTCGACGGGGGTTTCAACAGGCCGGGTCTATATGAAGTGAGAATGGGAACGCCTCTCAGGGAAGTATTCGAGGCTATGGGAGGAGGTACGAAATATCCTGTAAAAGCCTTCCAGATAGGCGGTCCTCTGGGCGGGATAGTACCTTCGGATATGGTTGAAAAACTGACCCTCGATTTTGAATCGTTTTCGGCAAACGGATTTCTGCTCGGACATGCCGGAGTGGTTTCGGTCCCGGTAGAATTCGGTATACCGGAGCTGTTGTGGCACCTTTTTGAATTTACGTCCAGGGAGTCGTGTGGCAAATGCTTCCCCTGCAGGTTAGGAGCAAAAAGGGGTGAGGAACTCCTTGCCGCAGCCATTTCGGATGGCAGAAAAATTGACAGAGAGCTGTTCGGTGACCTTCTCGATACAATGCAGCTCGGATCACTTTGTGCCCTCGGCGGCGGGCTTCCTCTGCCAATACGTAACGCAATGAAATATTTCCCTGATGAGATGAGCAGAATATTTAAATGATTATCACGCAATGGAAATGACAGCCTATATTGACGATATACCTTATAAAATAAATGAAGGTGAAACTATCCTTGATTTCATCAGGAGAAACCGCGGAAGGGAACTGGTCCCAACCCTCTGCCAGGCAGACAACCTTGATAACTATGGATCATGCAGGGTTTGCTCCGTGGAGGTTGCACTGAAAAAGGACGGTCCGGCAAGGGTTATGGCCTCATGCCATACCCCTGTTTCAGCAGGATTTTACATTTATCCCTCAACTGAAAAAATAAAGAAGCTAAGGCGGAATATTATCGAGCTTGTACTGAGTGATTATCCGGAGGAAATGATACTTCCGGAACAGGGCAGGCTTCCGACTGAATTTCAGAAAGTTATCGCTTCAATAGGAATACCGCTTGTAAGGTACCCCGAAAACAGGCAAAGATCAGCAGCACAACCCGACAGAAGCCATCCTTATATCTGGTCCGATCTGAGCGAGTGCATCAAATGCTACAGGTGTGTGAGGGCTTGTGATGAACTTCAGAGCGAACATGTTCTGGGAATAGCAGGAAGGGGTTTCGGGAGCAGGATAATAAAAGGATATGACACTGATTTTATATCATCAGGGTGTGTTTCGTGCGGCGCCTGCGTTCAGACATGTCCAACCTCTGCCATTTCCGACCGTTTCGGAACAAAAACGGTAGTTGCTGAAAAGGTAGTCAGGACAACCTGCACCTATTGCGGCGTCGGATGCAACCTTGATGTAAAGGTTGCTGGTGGGGAAGTCAGGGGGATCGAGGCCCCGGTCGATGCTGCCGTAAACAGAGGACACACCTGCCTGAAGGGACGTTTCGCCTTTGAGTTCTATAAACATCCCGACAGGCTGACCAAACCTCTTGTCAAACGCAATGGCAGATTTGAGGTAGCTTCCTGGGATGAAGCGTACGATCATATTGTACAAAAACTTACTCAAATAAAGGACAAGTACGGACCTGATGCGATAGCCGGGATTTCTTCTGCGCGATGTACAAATGAGGAAAACTATCTGATGCAGAAATTTATCAGGGCTGTGATCGGAACCAATAATATTGACGGCTGCTCCAGGGTTTGTCATGCGCCTACGGCAATGGGTATGCAATGGGCATACGGGACCGGTGCGGCCACCAACTCGATTAATGATCTGTACCTTACCGGGTGCATCCTCCTTATCGGAGCAAATCCCACGGCAGCTCACCCGGTTACCGGAGCAAGGATAAGGGCGGTTGCTCAGTCGGGCACTCCTCTTATAGTGATCGATCCACTTAGAATCGAGCTGGCCCGCTTTGCAAAATATCATCTTCAGAATCGTCCCGGCACCAACGTAGCCCTTCTTAACATGTTCGCACGTTTTATCCTTGACCACGGAAGGATTGATATCAATTTCATTAGGAACAGAACAGAAGGCTGGGAGGCATTTGAAGAGCACCTGCGCAGGCTGAATATTGATGAGCTGGAAGCTGTCTGCGGCGTCGACCGCAATCTCGTCAGAGCCGCTGCCATAGAATATTCAACAGCTAATGCTGCCATGGAGTTTCACGGACTTGGAGTGACGGAGCACTGGCAGGGTACAAAAGCTATAACCTTGATTGCCAACATTGCGATGATGACCGGCAATATCGGAAAGGAAGGTGCGGGAGTAAACCCGCTGAGAGGTCAGAACAATGTCCAGGGTGCAGCCGATATGGGTGTACAGCCGCATCAGGGGGCCGGCTATCTTCCGGTCGACGATCCGGAGGTCAGCAAACTTTACTCGGACTTTTATGGCAGAAATGTACCATCGGGAACAGGATACAGGATCCCTGAAATGTTCAGGGCATCTGAAAAAGGCGACCTGAAGGCTATGTGGGTGATAGGAGAGGATCTCCTGCAGACGGATCCCAATACCTGCCATGTGAGAAATGCCCTGCAGAGCCTTGAATTCCTTGTGGTGCAGGAACTGTTCATGACTGACACTGCAAGAATAGCAGATGTTATCCTTCCGGCTTCATCATTCCTTGAGAAGGAAGGGACCTTTACTAACGGTGAAAGAAGGATACAGAAGGTTAACAGGGTTGTTGATCCGCTTCCTGGCACAAAGCCCGACGGACAGATTATTACTGAAATAATGAACCGGATGGGATTCCCTCAGCACGAATACCATCCTGCCGTCGTCCTCAGGGAAATTTCAGAAATAGTTCCTTTCTTTAAAGGAGTCAGGTGGGACGAGCTTGGCGATAACGGCAAACAGTGGCCCGTTAAGGAAGACGGAAGCGAGACACTCATCCTTCACACAGAGTCGTTTAAAAGAGGGAAGGGCAAATTTCATGTGTGGGAATTTGAGGAAACTGATGAACTTCTTGCCCATTCGGAAAAATTTCCCTACATCCTTACCACCGGAAGGATACTTGAGCATTACAACAGCGGTTCCATGACGCGCAGGACTCCAAACAGCCAGCTGGTAACAGAGGATATCCTGTTTATCCACCCTGCCGATGCCGAAAAGAAAGGGATCTCTGATGGTGATCAGGTAAGTATAATCTCCGCCAGGGGCAAAACCGTCATGAAGGCCAGGATCACGGATGTCGTGAAACCGGGAGTTGTCTATACGACTTTCCATTTCCCCGAAGCTTCAATAAACTACCTGACGAGCGGAATAGCTGATGAATTTACCCTGACTCCTGAATATAAGGTAGTTGCGGTTGATTTTGAAAAATCGCTCTTTGGGCGCCTCTCCGACCCGGTATGCAGATAATGATCGGATCAGTGTTTTTGTATCTATTTAAAAAAACAAGGGGTGTGACAGAGAAAACATAAATTTAATGGTAATAATATCAAAAAATAAGGGGGGTGTCAAGAAAAAAGTGGCACTATTTACAAAAATACCTTCAGTAAAATGATGATGGTTTGAAAAAAGCTATATTTTTGCCATATAAAAAAATGACATATGGCAGAACTCAGATTTAGCGCATTAAAGGAAGTGTTCGGCAGAGTCCCTCTCGAAACCACACCTCCTGAAAACAACATTTCAAAGTATTTTGGGATTGATGTTTTCAACCTGCACAAGATGGAACACTACCTGTCGACGGAAGCGTTCAGGGTGATCAAGCGTGCAATCAACGAGGGGAAATCACTTACCCTGAAAGAGGCTGATCAGGTGGCGATAGGCCTGAAGGCCTGGGCTCTTGAAAGGGGAGTTACACATTACACCCACTGGTTTCATCCTCTTACCGACGGGACAGCAGAAAAACATGATGCATTCATTGATTTCGGGGAGAACGGACATCTGGTGGAGAATTTCTCAGGAGCATTACTGGTTCAATCCGAACCAGATGCCTCAAGTTTTCCAAGTGGTGGTATAAGAAACACTTTTGAGGCGAGAGGATATACGGCATGGGATGTTTCCTCTCCAATGTTCATTGTTGGAAACACACTTTGTATTCCCACTATTTTCGTATCATATACAGGGGAAGCTCTTGACTACAAGGCTCCTCTTCTGAAATCGCTTTCAGAGTTAGATAAGGCAGCAGTTGAAATATGCCAGTATTTTGACAAGGATGTCACGAAAGTCATAGCGACGCTTGGAATTGAACAGGAGTATTTCCTTGTTGATGAGGCGCTTTATTATGCACGTCCTGATCTTGAGCTGGCCGAAAGAACCCTTATGGGGCATACCGCATCAAAGGATCAGCAGCTTGCCGACCATTACTTCGGATCGATACCCAGAAGAGTCACATGCTTTATAAAAGATTTTGAATGTGAAGCCCACAAACTTGGGATACCGGTAAAAACAAGGCATAATGAAGTGGCACCCAATCAGTTTGAATGTGCTCCAATATTTGAGGAAGTGAATCTCGCCGTTGATCACAACCAGCTTCTCATGGATGTTATGAAAAGGGTCGCAAGAAAGCACAAATTCCGTGCTCTCTTCCACGAAAAACCATATGCCGGGATAAACGGCTCAGGTAAGCATAACAACTGGTCACTATCTACAAACACGGGAGTCAATCTTCTTTCGCCGGGCAAGAATCCGAGGACTAACCTGCAGTTCCTTACCTTCCTTGTTACCGTGCTTAAGGCAGTGTATGAAAGCAATGAATTGATCAGAGCCTCAGTGATGAACGAAACCAATTCGTGGAGACTTGGAGGGCATGAGGCTCCTCCGGCAATCATATCAGTATTTCTGGGATCGTATCTCAGCAATATGCTGAATGACATTTCAAAAAAGGTATCCGACAACAAGATGAGCCCGGAACAGAAAACCGAGCTGAAGCTTGGAATAGGTAAAATCCCGGAGATTCTTCTCGACAATACTGACAGGAATCGTACTTCGCCCTTTGCATTTACCGGTAACAAATTTGAATTCAGGGCTGTGGGTTCTTCTGCAAACTGCAGTGCAGCCATGATCGCATTGAATTCAGCAGTAGCTTTTCAGCTCAGGAAATTCAAGAAAGAGGTGGACACACTTATAGAAAAAGGAAGAGGCAAGGATGAAGCAATTTTCCAGGTTCTTAAGAAAGCTATAATCGAATCGGAAAAGGTTCGTTTTGAGGGTGATAACTATTCTGCCGAATGGATGAAGGAAGCTAAGAAAAGAGGCCTGTCCTCCATTGAAAGTGTTCCCGAATCAATAAGCAGGTATCTGACACCCAAATCAAGGGAAGTGCTGGTCGCAGGAGGTGTATTCACCGAAAAAGAACTTCTGAGCCGCGTGGATGTTGAATATGAAAAATTCACCAAGAAGGTGCAGATTGAGTCGAGAGTGCTTGCCGATCTTGCAATAAACCACATTGTACCCACAGGCATCAAATACATGTCGTCGCTGATTGAAAATGTGAAGGGTATGAAGGAAATATTCCCTGAGGAAGAATACCTGAAGCTTTCCGCACCAGGAAGGGAAGCTGTTCAGATCATCTCAGACCATATTCTCAATATCAAGAAGCAGGTGTTTGATATGGTGGAAGAGCGAAAAAAAGCCAATGTAATAGAAGACTCATACAAAAAGGCTCTTGCCTATGAAAAGAGTATCAAGCCTTATCTCGAAAGCATAAGGTACCATATCGACAAGCTTGAGCTTATCGTCGATGACGAGATCTGGCCATTGCCGAAATACAGGGAACTGCTGTTCACAAGATAGTTTAGTGAGGATCAGGGTTAGGAAAGCAAAGGGGCATCATTTTTGTTGCTCCTTTGTTGTTTTATACACCGGACCCTGGTGCCCCTTTTATTTCTTATTGTCAAAATGATTACTTTTGAAGTTTAAATCAGGATGATATCATGAAGCGATTAATACTGGCCATATTATTATTATCGGTTTTTATCCTTCAGGACTCACAAGCCCAGAAGAAGAAAGCTGAAAGAGCCTATGAGGCTTTCAATGCCGGGGAGTACTACGAAGCAATTGACCAGTTCAAGGATGCCTACTCAAAATCGAAAAAAGCCGACAAATCAGTCAGGACTGAGCTGGGTTACATGGTTGCAGAAGCATACCGGCTTACCAATGATCCAAGAAACGCTGAGACATGGTACCGGCTTGCCGTCCGTTCTGCCACATCAAAGCCCGAAGCCCAGTACTGGCTCGCCGAATCGCTGAAGAAGTCCGGCAAGTACCAACAGGCAATTGAGGAATTCAGGAAATACAAGCAGGTTGCTCCTTCCGATTCGAAGGCCGATCAGCAGATAAGGGCATGTGAACTTGCCCTCGAATGGGAAAGAAACCCCGATGCTTACCGTGTGGAAGAGCTTAAGGACTTGAATTCCAGATTTTCAGATTTCAGTCCGGCTTACGGCAGGGATGATTTCGGCGTGATCTATTTCACCTCTTCCCGCGATGATGCTGCCGGGAGCAAGACTCACGGTGCCACAGGCCAGAGCTTTACTGACATTTTCGAAAGCAGAATAGACAAAAAATCAAAATGGAGCACACCGGTTCCTGTCGACGGACTCAACAGCGACTCCGAGGACGGAACTCCAAGTTTTACCTCTGATTACCGGCAGGTGTTCTTCACCCGTTGCGAAGCCGGAAAGCGGGAGAAAAAGGGCTGCGTGATAATGGTATCCGAACGCTCGGGCGACAAATGGAGTGATCCGAAAGATACCGGAATTCTCCCGGACTCTCTGGTTGCAGCTCATCCATCAGTTTCAGCCGACGGACTTACTCTTTATTTTGTTTCAGATATCCCGGGCGGATCGGGACTTAAAGACATTTATTTTGTAACCAGAAACGATGTTTCGGATTCCTGGTCTGCGCCCCGGAACCTGGGACCCGATATTAATACTCCGGGCAACGAGCTTTTTCCATACATCAGGAGCGACGGCACACTTTATTTTGCTTCCGACGGACATATCGGAATGGGAGGGCTCGATCTGTTCAAGGCTGTTTCCCAGCCTGACGGTTCATGGGTGGTCCAGAATATGAGATCGCCTGTTAACAGTTTTGCCGACGACTTCGGCATCTCATTCGAAAATGACTCTGAAAAGGGAATTTTCAGTTCCACACGCAAAGGCAGGGGTAATGATGACCTTTATACCTTCGAACTGCCTCCTCTGAGATTCAATGTTACCGGACTTGTGAAGGATGAAAAGACAGGTCAGCCGATACAGGGATCCGTGGTAAGGCTAATCGCAAGCGACGGATCAAATCTCCAGGCTGAAACAGGACAGGGAGGGGATTTCAAATTCAGCCTCAGACAGGATGTCGACTATATCTTCCTTGCTTCAAAACAGGGATACCTTAACGGAAAGGAGAGGGAAACAACAAAAAACCAGGAGAAAAGCCGCGACTTCATGGTTACGATACCGCTTACAGCTATTGACAAACCGATCGAACTGCCAAACATTTTTTACGATTTCGGAAAGTGGGATCTCAGGCCCGAATCTATGGTCTCGCTCGATAAACTGGTTGAAACACTTAACGATAATTCCAACGTGACAATCGAGCTTATGTCGCATACCGACTCACGTGATACCGAAGAATACAACCTCGATCTTTCGCAGAAAAGAGCCCAGTCAGTTGTACAGTATCTTATCGACAAGGGAATTGCTCCTGATAGACTCTCGGCCAAAGGCTATGGTGAATCGACACCAAAGGTGGTTGATGCTTCAATTGCTGTTCAGAATAACTTTCTTGGAGAAGGTACAGCACTTACCGAACAATTCATTAACACCCTCGCAACTGAAGAACAGAAGGAAATCGCCCACCAGATAAACAGGAGAACCGAGTTCAGGGTGCTCAGGACTGATTACGTTCCGGCAACTAGATGACACTGGAATCAAAATACGGAAGAAGGGGCGTATCATCACAAAAGGAGGACGTCCATTCAGCCATAAGAAATATTGACAGGGGATTATACCCGAATGCATTCTGCAAAATCGTCCCCGATATACTTGGAGGCGACCCGGACTACTGTAATGTTATGCATGCCGACGGGGCCGGTACGAAATCGTCACTGGCCTATATTTATTGGAAAGAGACGGGAGATATGTCAGTATGGAAGGGCATTGCCCAGGATGCTGTCGTAATGAATACGGACGACCTGCTTTGTGTCGGAGCCTGCGATAACATACTTCTTTCATCAACTATCGGAAGAAATAAGAACCTGATCCCCGGAGAAGTTATCTCGGCGATAATAAATGGAACGGAGGAGGTCCTTGAAGAACTCAGAAGCCTTGGTGTGGGCATCTGGTCGACAGGAGGAGAGACCGCCGACCTGGGCGACCTTGTCAGATCCATTGTGGTCGATTCAACGGTGGTTGCCCGGATGAAAAGAGAGGATGTGATTACCTGCGATATAAAGCCGGGAGATGTTATTGTAGGGCTGGCATCTTACGGCCAGACCACCTGGGAAAAGGAATATAACGGCGGAATGGGAAGCAACGGGCTCACCTCCGCCAGACATGATGTGTTCTCAAAATACCTGGCCGAAAAATATCCGGAAAGCCATGACCCGTCAATTCCTCCGGACCTTGTTTATTCCGGAAGCCTGAAACTGACCGACATACCTGAGGGACTTAACCTTGACGCCGGCCGGCTCGTGCTCTCCCCGACACGTACATATGCCCCGGTAGCAGTAAGGATACTCAGGGAATTGAAACACTCGATCCACGCTATGATACATTGTTCAGGAGGCGGGCAGACCAAGGTAATGCATTTCACCGACGGCCTTCATGTAATCAAGGACAACATGTTTCCTGTGCCCCCGCTCTTCAGGATAATCAGGGAACAATCTGGAACTCCCTGGCAGGAAATGTACAGGGTCTTCAACATGGGACACAGGCTTGAAATTTACACTGACCACGACACCGCTGACAGAATTATCGAGATTGCTTCAGGTTTTAATCTTGAGGCAAGGATCATAGGATATTGCGAAGCTTCCGGCACTAAAAGACTTACAATAGTTTCTGAATTCGGCCGGTTCGAATACTGAATACCGGAAACAGTTTTTTATTATCTTTGCACGCCGAAAATTCGTTACTTCTATGGAGGAAAACATGATTCTTGAGAAGCTTGAGGGTGTCAAACAGCGCTTTATCGAGGTTGGAGAGCTTCTGACAAAGCCCGATGTTCTTTCCGACATGGACAGGTATGTAAGGCTTAGCAAGGAATACAAGGACCTGCAGCCGGTTGTGGACGCTCTGGAAAAATACAGGCTGGCTCTTTCAAACCTTGACAGTGCCAGGGAACTGCTTTCGACCGAGAAGGATGAAGAGATGAGGGAACTGGCAAAAGCAGAGGTTGACCAGCTATCTGAAACCATCCCTGAAATGGAGGAGGAGATAAAACTCCTTCTGATACCGGCTGATCCGGAGGACGATAAGGATGCAGTGATGGAGATACGGGCCGGCACCGGTGGCGATGAGGCAAGCATCTTTGCAGGCGACCTGTTCAGGATGTACAGCAAATTCTTCGAACAGAACGGATGGAAAGCCGAAATTAACAGCTATTCGGAAGGTACGGCAGGCGGCTACAAGGAAATAGTGCTCAGCGTATCAGGAGAGGGAGTTTACGGGATACTCAAGTATGAATCAGGAGTGCACAGGGTTCAACGGGTGCCACAAACCGAGACCCAGGGCAGGATTCATACCTCGGCTGCCTCAGTGGTGGTTCTTCCCGAAGCCGACGAGGTCGACGTTGAGATCAGGAATGAAGATATCAGAAAGGACACTTATTGTTCATCCGGACCTGGCGGCCAGTCGGTCAATACAACTTATTCCGCAATCAGGCTGACTCATATTCCCACCGGAATAGTGGTGATATGCCAGGACGAGAAATCACAGCTGAAGAATTACGACAAGGCACTGAAAGAATTGCGCACACGATTATATAATCTTGAATATCAGAAATATCTTGACGAGGTTTCGCACAAGAGAAAAACAATGGTTTCGACAGGCGACAGATCCGCCAAGATCAGGACATACAATTATCCACAGGGAAGGGTGACCGACCACAGGATAAACCTGACATTGTATAACCTGCCTTATATTCTTGATGGTAATATCCGGGAGATCATCGATAAGCTGCAGGTGGCGGAAAACGCCGAAAGACTGAAGGAGAACAATATTTAATACCTTATAGCTATGGACCTTAACAGCCTGTTCAGGGCAATCTCGGAAAAGAGATCTTTCCTCTGCATCGGTCTTGACAGCGAACTTGAAAAAATTCCTCCATCACTTCTGAAGGCTAAAGACCCGGTTCTCGAATTCAATAAAAGAATTATTGACTCAACCCATTCGTATGCGGTGGCCTATAAACCCAACACCGCCTTCTATGAGTCGATGGGGTCAAAAGGCTGGCTCACCCTCGAGCGGACACTCGATTACATCAAGTCCAGGTATCCCGGCATTTTTGTCATCGCTGATGCAAAACGCGGAGATATAGGAAACACATCGAAAATGTATGCCAGGGCATTCTTCGAAACATTGGATTTTGATGCCGTTACAGTGGCTCCCTACATGGGTGAGGACTCGGTGGCTCCATTTCTCGAATACCCTGGGAAGTGGGTCATACTGCTGGTGCTGACTTCAAACAGGGGTGCCGACGATTTCCAGTATCACAACGAAGACGGACTGATGCTGTATGAAAGGGTGCTTACCCTGTCGCGCAGGTGGGGAACAGTCAATAACCTGATGTACGTGGCAGGAGCTACCCGGGCAGAGATGCTGAGAGATATCCGGCAAATTGTTCCTGATCATTTCCTTCTGGTTCCCGGCGTGGGGGCGCAGGGCGGAAGCCTCGGAGATGTTGCCAGGTATGGGATGACAGGCAAATGCGGACTTCTGGTCAACTCTTCAAGAGCAATTATATTTGCCGACAGCTCTGAAAACTTCGACAGTACTGCTGGTGAAAAAGCCAGGGAGATCCAAAAGGAAATGGAATCTCACCTGAACGCTCACAAACTGATCTGAGGCTGCCTGATTCCTGCAGGCAAATTCATCTTTTTTCTGTTTTGCATATATCATTGCAGCAAGTTTTGTAACTTTAGGTTCTCGCTGTTTATAAACTTGTGCTGCCATGAAAGAAGAATTCCTGCATTATCTGTGGAAATACTCCCTGTATGAACCCTCTTCTCTCACCGACGGAGATGGTTATCCGATAACTGTAATTAATCAGGGCGAATACAACCGCGATTCAGGCCCCGATTTCTTCAACGCAAGGATCCTGATAGCAGGGACCGAATGGGCAGGGAATGTCGAGATCCATATAAGGGCGTCACATTTCAATTCCCACGGGCACAATCTCGATCATGCATTTGACAATGTAATTCTCCACATTGTTGGAGAGAAGGACACCGAGGTATACAATGCCAGGAACGAAGAGCTTCTTACCGTTGAGATGCGATACGATCCG
The DNA here is from genome assembly GCA_964429295.1 of uncultured Rikenellaceae bacterium. Taxonomy (GTDB): domain Bacteria; phylum Bacteroidota; class Bacteroidia; order Bacteroidales; family VadinHA17; genus LD21. Next base: position 22,741 of record CAYSBL010000032.1, on the reverse strand, counting down.
TTTCTTTACTCAAGGTATATTGATCTTGTAAATAATCCCTGTGCAATTGCCTGCGGTGAGGAGATTGAACACACCGACAGGTTTCATCTGAGAAGCTGGCTCCATTCCCTCCTCATCGAACGGCTTCAGATAAAGTCGGAAGCTATCATGAAGATTTGGGAGGCGACCGGCAACGACTGGGATGAGACATACTACAGGGTTCTGAGCCGGTATTTCGGGTTCAGGGTAAATACCGGGCCTTTCGAAATGCTGGCATCTGCCCTGCCCTTTAAGATAATAAGAAAACATGCCGACAACCGGCTTCAGATTGAAGCCCTGCTTTTCGGAAGCGCCGGAATGCTTGAGGAAGGATTGTTCAAAAATGCCATGTCGGACAAATATTATCTCGACCTTATCAGGGAATATAAGGTGCTCTCCTCCAAATACTCTCTCCGGCCTGTACACGGCTGGCTATGGAAGTTCTGCCGCCTTCGCCCGGTAAACTTTCCCACGGTCAGATTGTCTCAGCTTGCAGCTCTACTTTCAGTTGCTGGCGGATTGTTTTCCCGGACACTGGCAGCCTGTGATGCCGCTGAGTTGAAAGAACTGCTCGGAGTCTCTGCATCGCCCTACTGGGATGAGCACTATATATTCGGAAAGAAAAGCAAAAAATCAGGAAAACATACAGGGGATCAGGCTTCTGACATAATGCTCATAAATGCAGTTATACCGATGATCTTTGTGTACGGCAAAACTCATGATGAAAGAATGCTGTGCGACAGGGCGCTGGATCTTCTTGAAGATATTGATCCGGAGAAGAATTCAATTATCCGCGACTGGGAATCTGCAGGCCTGATTCCCGAATCAGCTTTTTATACCCAGGCTCTTCTCCAGCTTACCGAAAACTACTGCCGCAAACGCCGATGCCTCGATTGCAGGATCGGTTGCAGCGTGATCAGTTCAGGAAGACTTCTGAAAGACAACAGCCAGCTGACTCTAGAACCCTGATCATGCCATGGGATAATTGAATGCCTTGACCTTGCACCGGATTCAGATACTTCCCAGAACAATGAACATTTTGCTCAAAAATCTGTTAATTTGTTAATAAATTGTCGTTTAACGTAAATTATCCACGCAACTTTTAGACCTAACTTTACGTCATTATAGTATACAGGGCAATATTCAATGCCTGCCGTCGTTGGACTTTTAGGAATTATTTGCTGAACTTCAAAAAAAAGTAGTCAATTGTTTGATAGTTTACATAAAAAAGCCTTATTTTTGCGTTCCAAAATTGGAGACTCAATTTATTTATGGATTAATAATATATTATTTAGAGATATGTATTTGACTACCGAGAAGAAGCAGGAGTTTTTCAAAACATTTGGAACATCAGAGATTGATACAGGTACGGCTGAGGGACAGATTGCATTGTTTTCATACAGGATATCACATCTTACCGAGCACCTGAAGAAGAACAAAAAGGATTTCAGTACGCAGAGGGCGCTCATCAAACTCGTGGGTAGGAGGAGGAAGCTTCTTGATTATCTTAAGGTCAAGGACATAGAGCGATACAGGGAAATAGTCAAAGCGTTGAAATTACGTAAATAAGGGAAAAAGGCAATTCTGAATTGCCTTTTTTCTTATTATCCTGAATTAATTGTAATTTCGGCAATCACCTTAACACTAAAAAGAGAATGTTTAACATTAAAGAGAAGAATATTGATCTCGGTGATGGGCGTATTATAACCCTCCAGACCGGGAAAATGGCAAGACAGGCTGACGGGGCGGTTATGCTAAAGATGGGGAAAACGATGCTGCTTGCCACAGTTGTTTCGGCAAAAGAAGCCAAGGAGGATACCGACTTCATGCCTCTCTCGGTCGAGTATAAGGAAAAATACGCATCGTCGGGACGCATTCCCGGCGGATTTCTGAAACGCGAAGCAAGGCCTTCCGATTACGAGATACTGATTTCACGGCTTGTCGACAGGGCATTGAGACCGCTTTTCCCCGATGACTACCATGCTGAAACTTTTGTAACAATAAACCTTATCTCTGCCGATATCGACATAATTCCTGATGCACTGGCCGGTCTGGCAGCTTCGGCAGCCCTTTCAATCTCCGACATCCCTTTCAACGGACCAATGTCGGAAGTCAGGGTGGCAAGAATAAATGGCAGTTTTATCGTTAATCCGACAGCTACCCAACTGAAGGATGCCGACATGGATCTGATGGTAGGAGCCACTTTCGACAATATCCTTATGGTTGAGGGAGAAATGAAGGAAGTCTCCGAATCAGACATGATCGAAGCCCTGAGGGTAGCGCATCAGGCCATTAAAATCCAGTGCCGTGCTCAGATGGACTTTGCTGCAGAAGCAGGTAAAGGACCAAGGCGGGAATACTGCCATGAAGAGAATGACCCGGATCTGAAAAAGAAGGTCTGGGACGAGACCTATGGTAAATGCTACCAGGCAGCAAGAGTAGCCGTTGCCGACAAACACAAACGCGAAGATGCTTTCGCCGAAGTCCTCGAAGGTTTCCTGTCACAGTATTCTGAAGAGGATGAAGTGAATGAAAATCTTGTGAAGAAATATTACCACGAGGTGGTCAGAGAAGCTGCACGCAGACTGGTGCTCGATGAGGGTATCCGTTTAGACGGAAGAAAATCCGACCAGATAAGACCTATCGTATGCGAGATTGATCCGCTGCCCGCAACACATGGTTCCGCACTGTTTACAAGGGGTGAAACCCAGTCGCTTACCACAGTCACCCTGGGGACCAAGCTCGATGAGAAGATAATTGACGATGTGCTTAACAAGGGAACTGAAAAGTTCACCCTGCACTATAATTTTCCGCCTTTCTCGACCGGCGAAGCAAAACCCGCAAGAGGTGTCAGCCGCAGGGAAGTCGGACACGGCAACCTGGCTCACAGGGCACTGAAGAATATGATGCCGCCCGAATCGGAAAATCCGTACACCGTAAGGGTGGTTTCCGATATTCTCGAATCAAACGGTTCCTCTTCAATGGCGACCGTTTGCGCCGGCACCCTTGCCCTGATGGATGCAGGTATCCAGATCAGAAAACCGGTGTCGGGCATAGCGATGGGGCTTATAACTGATAACGAATCAGGTAAATATGCCATCCTTTCAGATATACTTGGTGATGAAGACCACCTGGGCGATATGGATTTCAAGGTAACCGGAACCCGCGACGGGATTACCGCTACCCAGATGGATATCAAAGTTGAGGGGCTCTCTTTCGAGGTCCTCACCAAAGCTCTCGATCAGGCACGTGCAGGAAGGATGCACATCCTTGACATCATGAAGAATACTATTGAAAGTCCGAGACCTGAACTCAAGCCTCACGCTCCAAGAATCGAGATGCTGACCATACCCAAGGACATGATCGGCGCTCTTATTGGTCCTGGCGGCAAGGTGATCCAGGAAATCCAGCGTGAAACAGGAACAACAATAGTGGTGGAAGAAATCAACGGATACGGAGATGTTAACGTGTTTGGTGAAAACAAGGAAGCTATCACTGCAGCCCTCGAATGGATAAAGAGAATTGTAGCTGTCCCGGAAGTCGGCCAGGTGTACAAGGGAAAAGTAAAAACCATTGTGCAGTTCGGAGCTTTCGTCGAAATTCTTCCCAACAAGGACGGCCTCCTTCATATCTCGGAAATCGACTGGAAAAAGATTAAAACAGTCGACGAAGTGCTTAAAGTGGGCGACGAACTGGAGGTCAAGCTGATTGAGATCGACCCTAAAACCGGTAAACTAAAGCTTTCCCGCAAGGTTCTGCTTCCCCGGCCTCCAAAAGAAGAGAGCGGGGAGAGGCACAGGCACGACGACCACAGAAATCAGTGACACTTATAAGTATTATGGAATGGTGGGTGTTGAATTTCAACACCCATTTCTGTTTGTTGATTTTTCCATTCACGTTTCCTATATTTGATTTATCATACATGAGCGATGGAAGTCAGATACAATTATGTTGTTATCGAGGGGAACATAGGTGCAGGGAAGACCTCACTCGCTACAAGGATAGCTGATGAATTCAATGCCCGGCTTGTGCTGGAACAGTTTGCCGACAACCCTTTCCTTCCCAGGTTTTACAAAGAGCCGGATAAATATGCCTTCCCGCTCGAACTTTCCTTCCTCGCAAGCCGCTATAAGCAACTCAATGACGAATTCGGGACAAGAGACATGTTCAAATCCTTTACCGTGGCAGATTACTATTTCATGAAATCGCTTGTCTTTGCTGCTTCAACCCTTAGAGGTGATGAGTATAACCTTTACAGGCAGATCTTTTATATTATATACGGTCAGATGCCCAAACCGGATATCTATGTTTACCTTCATCAGACACCTGAAAAACTGCTTTGGAATATAGCCAGGAGAGGAAGGGATTATGAGAAACAAATTACAGCAGACTACCTTCAGAAGATACAGGAGAGCTATTTCTCATTCTTCAGGCAGAATCCTGAGGCTACATACCTTATCATCGATGTCAACAATGTTGACTTTGTTGAGAACGAGGACCATTACAAAAAAATAACTGAAACCATATTCGGCGGTCAGTGGGGCAAAGGGCTTAATATGGTCATATTATGAACATTTTGTATGATTTTTCTAATATTGTAACTATTTTTTATAATTTTGCAGATAATTTATCAAGAGATATTCTTTGTAAATTCTGAAGAATAAATCGAGTTGGTTAACACAAATAAAAATTAGACTATGAAAAAAATCAGAAGCTATTTTATCCTTATCCTCGCAGCTGCCTTTCTATCTAGTTGCGCCGGTCTGAATAAAATGAAAAAGGAAGCCGGAGACATAAAGTACGAAGTTACCCCTCAGGTACTTGAAGCTCATGGCGGACTGGTTAATGTTACCATAAAAGGTACATTTCCCGAGAAGTATTTCAACAAGAAAGCTACTCTTGCCCTCACTCCGGTTCTAACCTATGCAGGCGGAGAAACAGCTTTTGATAAAGTTCAGGTTCTTCAAGGAGAAAAAGTCATGGCCAACAACAAGGTCATCACCTATTCAGGAGGTGATTTTACCTACACTTCAGCCATCCCCTACACCGATGCTATGAAAAGGTCGGAACTGATTCTGAGGACTAACGCCAGCATGGGCGAAAAAACCCTCGATTTTGATCCCTTTAAGCTTGCGGATGGCGTGATCGCCACTTCAACTCTTGTAGAGAAAAATGCAAAGGGTGTCATTATGCCTGATCAGTATGTCAGGATCGTTCCTGAAACAAAAGTAGCCGACATCAACTATGTTATCAACCAGGCTAATGTCCGCAGTTCAGAGCTTAAAGGCGAGGATGTTGTTGCTCTGAAAGACTATATTGTTACCGCGAATGCCGATCCCAGCAAGGAGCTTAAGGGAGCTGTTGTCAGCTCATACGCTTCTCCCGACGGTAAATTCGATGAGAACGAAAAGCTCTCAGGCAGAAGAGGCGTTTCAGCCGACAAAGTCCTTAAAAATGAATTCAAAAAGATCGAAGTTGCCCAGGCTGAAGGTTTTTTCAGCTCGCTTACAACAGCAGAAGACTGGGAAGGCTTCAAGACTGAAGTCGAGAATTCAAGTATTCCTGACAAGGACTTGATCCTCAGGGTTCTTTCAATGTATTCCGATCCTGAAGTCCGCGAAAGGGAGATCAAGAACATGTCAGCTGCTTTTGAAGCCCTTAAGACTGACATTCTTCCCAAACTCAGAAGGTCAAAACTCATGGTCAATGTTGATAATATCGGCCGCACCGATGAGCAGATACTTGCCCAGATGAAATCGGATCCCAAGGTTCTGAGCCTCGAGGAAATGCTTCGCGCAGGAGCCCTTACAACTGACAGGAACGAAAAACTTGCATTCTACAAAGCAGTTGCCGATGCATATCCGAAGTGCATCCGCGCTCATAACAACGTTGCAGTTACCTCCCTTTGCCTTGGCAAGCCTGACGATGCTATTGCTGCCCTCGACAAGGCAAAAGCAATTGCTAACAATGATGTTGTAAAGAGCAACACCGCTTTCGCCTATATTATGAAAGGCGACATGGCAAAAGCTGAAGAACTCTTTAACTCAATGACTGCTGCCACCCCGGAATCAAGATACGGTCTGGGAATCGTAGCCATCACAAAGGGTGAATATGACAAGGCTGTCAATTTCTTTGGCACCGAAGCTTCCAACAACCTGGCTCTCGCACAGATACTGAAAGGAGATGTTAACAGGGCAAAATCCACTCTTGAAAGCCTCACCGGAGAAGCAAAAACTGCTCTCACTTCCTACCTTAAGGCTATCGTCGGATCACGCCTTGATGACAAAACTTATGCCCTGAACGCTCTGAAAGAGGCTTCAAGCCTTAGCTCTGATTTCAGGACTGCTATGAAAAACGATCTGGAATTTGCAAAATATTTCAGCGACAGTTCTTTCGCCGGAATGTTCCAGTAGAAATATTACTGATGATCACTACAGAGGGGCGTTGCTTGCAACGCCCTTTTTGTTTGCTTCCCAGAGCACAATACCTGCACTCACGGCTATATTGAACGAATGCTTTGTCCCGAACTGGGGAATTATTATACACTGATCGCAAAGATCGAGCGCTTCCTGGCTTACACCTTTAACTTCATGACCGAATACAAGCGCGTACCTTCGGCCTTTTTCGATTCTGAGATCCTGCAGTTCCACGGCTTCCTCCACCTGTTCAATGCCTACTATCAGGTATCCTTCATCCTTCAGCTTCCTTAAGGCATCCGAAGTATTCTCATACCATTCCCATTCGACCGATTCGGTCGCTCCCAGGGCGGTTTTCTGAATATCCCTGTGAGGAGGCCGCGGGGTGATACCGCAAAGAAATATCTTACCGGTAAGGAAGGCATCGGCGGTTCTGAATACCGAGCCTACATTATTATGGCTCCTTACATTGTCGAGAACCATAACAAAAGGCGACTTGCCTGAATTCCTGTAGTCCGCAAGGCTCTTTCTCCCAAGCTCTTTGTTGAGCAGCTTACGCATCCTTTTTTATGGCTAAAATAGGTAAAATATCCTTTTTTTACCTATATTTCCATCACGGACAATGAGGCGCCAGAATAACGAATAATAATTCACGGCAGATGAACATACATGAGTTCCAGGGGAAATCGATCCTGAAGGCATTTAACGTCGACATCCAGGAAGGATTTGTGGCGAACACCGCCGAACAGGCAGTGATGGCAGCCAGGCAGCTGAAGAAAAAATTCAATCCGGAGTGTTTTGTGATAAAAGCACAGATCCATGCCGGCGGCAGGGGAAAGGGGGGAGGAGTCAAAATCGCCCGGTCGGAAGAAGAAACAGGTACTATAGCCGGCAAGATGATAGGAATGACCCTGGTTACACCGCAGACAGGACCTGCCGGGAAAAAGGTGAACAAAGTACTGGTTGCCACCGATGTCTACTACCCCGGGAAATCTGAACCCAGTGAGTTCTATATGAGCATACTGCTCAACAGGCATAGCGGAAGGTATGTGCTGATGTACTCACCCGACGGAGGAATGGATATTGAACAGGTGGCAGAAAAGGATCCCGGCCGGATTTTCAGTGAGGAAATTTCTCCTTCGATGGGAATACTGCCTTTTCAGACGAGAAATATCGCATTTAACCTTGGCCTTTCCGGAGAAGCTTTCCTGAACATGAGGAAATTCATCTATGGCATATATGAAGCATTCACAGGGTCCGATGCCCAGCTCCTTGAGATAAATCCTGTTCTTAAAACCAGCGACAACAGGATCCTTGCCGTCGACTGCAAGATGGTCCTTGATGATAATGCCCTTTTCAGGCATCCCGACCTGGCAGCGATGAGAGATATCGATGAGGAGGATCCGGTCGAGGTGGAGGCAGGTTTAAGCAACCTCAACTATGTCAAACTTGATGGAAATGTTGGCTGCATGGTTAATGGTGCCGGCCTTGCAATGGCAACCATGGATATAATAAAGCTTTCTGGCGGCTCGCCGGCAAACTTCCTCGACGTTGGCGGAGGAGCAAGCGCTGAAACCGTAAGGGCAGGTTTCAGAATCATCCTCAGAGATCCGGCGGTGAAAGCCATTCTGATCAATATTTTCGGCGGAATCGTCAGATGCGACAGGGTGGCCAGCGGGGTTGTCGAAGCTTACAAGACGGCCGGTGAGATAAAAGTTCCTGTGGTGGTCAGGCTGCAGGGTACCAATGCCGCTGAAGCAAAGGAAATAATAGATAATTCGGGTCTGTCGGTTATTTCAGCAATATCATTCGGCGATGCTGCTGAAGCGGTCAGCTTAGCTCTTAGGCAAGTCTGACGGATTAGTGGAACGATTTCCCCGGGCAGATCATTTTTTGTGTGAATCGTCACAATAAGGCTTGTTGCACGAGCGGCCACAGCGGCACAGGTACAATTCTCCGGAATGCTCTGTAACATCCCTTTTTATGTCCTGAAATACAATGTTCCCTGTTACTATTAGCGGACCGCCGTCAATAACTTCCACAACCGTCGTAATCTTTTTTTCCTGATTTTCCTCCATGGCTGCTAAATGTCTTCAAAACCAATTTTGCGGTGTGTCCCGTCGCAAAAGGGTTGCTTGTTGCTCGCACCGCACCGGCAGAGAGAGATCAGCCCTCCCTTCATTTCCTTTGTATTATCTCCGTACTTCAGGATGAAATCACCCTTGACGATAATCGGACCATCGTACATTATCCTTACAGAAACCGGTTTCTCCCATGCTTCAGGTTCCTCAGCCGCCTCAGCCATGAGGTCGGGCCTCCTGAACATGACATGATTGGTCTGTTCCAGCCCTACTTCCAGGTTCCTTTCATTATCGTTCCATTTCCATGTGAGGGCTTCGGTAGGACACATATTTACCACTTCAATGATCCTTTCGGTGGAAGCGCCCGACATGTCCACCCAGGGTCTCCTTCCCGGATCAAACACCTCTATCAGCTCCCTGTAGCAGTATGATGCATGAACACACGCATCCGGCTTCCAGTATACCGTTATGTCATCATTCCTGTAGCGCCTGCCGCCGGAAAAACTTTTCCTGTCTTTTTCCATCTGTTAATGACATTTGTTCGCAATTTAGCACATTTTGTGCAATAATTTGCCTTTAGAATGACAACGTGTTGAATGCGAATTTCTATATTTGAACCTTTATGGGGATTGAAAGTTAATTTGGGTCTTAATCTAGTGGTTTTTCATGGGAAGGTTCTTCAGGTGCATTGCACTTAATTTACCCCGGCGGATAGTCCTGTTCTCAGCAATAATAATTGCTGCGGCGGCTTCGCCTTCATTATTATATGCCGGCACAGTGACATTATCAGCCGGGTCAGCACCGTTACTGTCGATATCAACGTTTGCCTTTGTTCTGACTCTTATCGGAGCTATGGCTGTAATGGTTGTTCTGATACTTGTTTTTTCCGCCAGAATCCGGGCGGCCAACAGGGAACTGAGGGACAGAAACAGGCAGATTGAGGAGATTAACTCCCAGCTTAAGAAGACCAACAAAGACCTTTCACTTGAAAAGGAAAACATCGCACGCGAATTTTCATATTCCGAAATGTTCTACAAGAGCCTGATCCAGTCAGCCGACGATGGTATCTCCTTCTATGACAGGGACGGTAACCTGAAGTATGCCAATCCTGCTTTCTATTCCCTTATCGGGATGACCAGGGAACAGTACAATGCTATGGGAAACGATGATCTCTTCCATCCCGAGGATACTGAATATGAAAAAAGACGAACTGAAACTCTTCTTGATAGGGGATTCTTCGAATGCGAGCTGAGGCTGAAACACAAGGACGGACATTTCATAACACTCTCCACAAAGTCGGTGACCGTTAAGAATGATAGCGGAGATATAATTGGTGCTCTTACAATATCGAGGGATATTACCGCCCTCAAGAAGGTGCATGAGGACCTTTTAAAGGCAAACATGGAAGCAGAGGCAAGCAACAGGCTGAAATCCAGTTTCCTGGCTAATATTTCACATGAGATCCGCACTCCCCTGAACAGCGTTGTGGGATTTGCCAATCTTCTTCTGGCAAATGATATTACCGACGAGGTCAAGGAAGAGTATATCGAGCATATCAATCATAACAGCGAAAAACTTCTTCAGATTATCGGCGATATTATTGACCTTTCAAGGCTGGAAAGCTCGCAGATAGAGATCACCTATGAGGAAGCTTCGGTTAACAACATTGTCAGCGAAGTTGTTGAGGACGCCAGAAAGATTATCCGGAGGAATGAAAAACCTATTGTGATCACTGTTATGAACATGCTTGAGGAAAACGGCGATCTTGTTTTCACCGACAGGGTATGGCTGAAGAGGGTGCTAAACCATCTTATGGACAATGCCGTGAAGTTTACCCTCGAAGGCTCGGTTCGGATGTCTTATTCAAAAGAGAATGATAACCTGGTTTTCAGGGTTAAGGATACGGGCATAGGGATCAATACGGAAAATCTCGACCATATATTTGAAGAATTCCGTCAGGAGATCGACGGCCATCACCGTCCGTTTGAGGGGTTGGGAGTTGGTCTGACACTTGCCAGGGAGGTGGTTCAGAGAATGGGTGGCAAAATCTTTGTTCAGTCTGAAAAAGGAGTTGGTTCGGAGTTCAGTTTCTCAATTCCCTACCGTCCTGCCGGCGGAAGCACCCGGCTGAAATCAAGGCTTGAGGCAGCGGGCATCGAATCGCACGGAAACCCTGTAAACTGGAGCAGCCGCACATGCCTTCTCGTTGATGACAACAAGGATGTGCTTCTTTACCTGAACAGGACTCTTTCCGACACCCATATCAAAACACTGACTGCAAGGTCGGGTGCTGAGGCAATTGAACTGGTAAAAAGTACACCAGACATCGATGTCGTCCTTCTTGATATGCAGATGCCTGAAATGAATGGGATTGAGGCAACCAGGCAGATAAGAAACATCCGTAAGGATATCCCCATAATTGCACAGACTGCCTTCATCTTTGAAGACGACAAGGATATTATACTCGAAGCAGGATGCGATGCCTGCCTGATAAAACCCATCAGGAAGGATCACCTGCTCACGGTAATGTCGAGTTTCCTGAAGTCGGTCTGATTTCCTGATAAGTACGCCTCCACCGCTGATGATGAACAATCATTTTGCAGATATTATTTTGCCCCTGGCCTATAAAGGAACATTCACCTATTCCATCCCCGATGTGTTGGACGGATCCATTCAATGCGGCTCAAGAGTTCTTGTCCAGCTTGGAAACAGAAAGCTCTATTCGGGAATTGTAAACTGTTTGCACAATACTCCTCCACAGGCCAGGAATATCAGACCTTTGCTCACTGTCCTCAATCCCGAACCTGTTGTTAATGAGATCCAGCTGAGACTATGGTCATGGATATCGGAGTACTATATGTGTTCTGTGGGGGAGGTGATGAAAGCTGCCCTGCCTTCCGACCTGTGCCTTGAAGGTGTTACAGAGGTGCCAGTGACCGAAAAATATAAGCCAAGGGAGGAAACTTTCGTAAAGCTTGCAGAAGACTTCTCCGAAGAAAGGCTTAATGAAATTCTCGACAGTCTTGCACGCGCTCCTGCCCAACTACGAATACTGACTGTTTACCTGGACCTGGCAGGGTACGTGCCGGGAGGACTCATGCAGCCTGTAAGGAAAAATCTTATTCTTAAGGAATCAGGCTCTGCACCGGGCGGTTTCGCAGGACTTGTTAAAAAAGGCATACTCGATCTCTTTGAGATGGAAACAGGCAGGCTTGTTGATTTTGAAAGACCACCCGAACCACTGAAACAACTCACTTCTGAACAGGACAGTGCGCTTAAGGAGCTTCAAAAGATATTCTCTGAAAGGGACACTGTCCTTATTCATGGGGTTACCTCGAGCGGCAAGACTGAACTGTATATCCACCTTATTGATGAACAGCTCAAAAAGGGGAAGCAGGTTCTTTATCTCCTTCCCGAAATCGCCCTGACGACACAAATCATACAGCGACTTCAGAAACACTTCGGTCCGGTAACGGGGGTATATCATTCACGCTTCAGCAATGCTGAAAGGGTGGAGATATGGAACAGGGTGGGAGGGCTTAATAATGCCAGGGAGTATAATCTGGTGATCGGAGCACGATCAGCCCTGTTCCTGCCTTTCAGGAATCTCGGGCTGGTAATAGTCGATGAAGAGCATGACGGATCGTACAAGCAGCACGATCCCGCCCCAAGATACAATGCCCGCGATTCGGCTGTTGTCCTCGCCTCACTGCATGAAGCAAAATCGGTTCTTGGATCGGCATCTCCGTCAATTGAAAGCTATAACAATGCCCTGACCGGGAAATATGGGCTGGTGGAACTGAAGGAGCGCTACGGCTCAGTTAAGCTTCCCGGGATAGTCCTGGCCGACTCGCGCGAGGCCTACAGGAAGAAGCTGATGGTCTCGCATTTCACTCCTCAGCTTCTGGAGGCAATCGACGAAGCCCTGGCAAACAACGAACAGGTTATTCTTTTTCAGAACAGGAGAGGATTCTCCCCTTATCTTGAATGCCCAGAGTGCGGCTGGATACCGAAATGCGTACAGTGCGCGGTAAGCCTTACATACCATAAGGGAATCTCAAAGATGGTCTGCCACTATTGCGGGTATTCATCTGCAATCCCTTCCCGGTGCGGGAACTGTGGTTCACCCGGACTTCAGACGCGGGGATTCGGTACCGAAAAGATAGAGGATGAGATCAGGATAGTATTCCCCTCAGCAAGGGTGGCAAGAATGGATCAGGATACGACCAGGGGGAAAAACTCATTCGAAAGAATACTCAGATCGCTGGAGGAAGGCCAGACCGATATACTTATCGGGACGCAGATGATCTCAAAGGGACTCGACATTGAGAACCTTACAGTAGTGGGTATCCTGAACGCCGACAACCTGCTTAACTTTCCCGACTTCAGGGCACACGAAAGAAGCTTCCAACTGATGGAACAGGTCAGCGGACGAGCAGGAAGAAGAACAAAACCCGGAAAGGTTGTTATCCAGACTTCAGATCCCGGGCACAGGATGATAAGGCTGGTTCTGAATCATGATTACAAAAATATGTTCAGGATCCAGATGGAGGAAAGAAAGGCATTCAACTACCCGCCTTTCTGCAGGATGATCAGGATCAGCATAAAACACCGTGACAGGGCACTTCTGAATGGTTATTCGGATATCCTGGCCCGCGACCTGAAAGCAGAGTTCGGCAAGCGGATTCTTGGCCCTGAGTTTCCGCCTGTATCCCAGGTCCAGCTGTGGTACATTAAAAATATCCTTGTAAAACTCGAAAGGGAAAAACCGGCATCGCAGGCCAAAATGTATATTTCCGGCGCTATTCAACGGCTGTTCAAGGAGAAGAGCGCTTCCTCCCTCAGGATCTCGGTTGATGTCGATCCCTATTGACCGGAGTTCTCAAATATTGCTGTAAACTTTCAGCAATTCCCTTACATTGTTGTCGGCACTCCAATTTTCAACAATTGTCCTGCGGATCTCCCCGGGATCAGGCTTCGTTCGTCCCGAAATCACATCACCCAGGATACTGTTCAAAGCGGCATCGTCGTTTACCGGAAAAAGAAAGCCGTTTTTGCCGTGACGTATCACACTGCTGTGGATGCCTGCCGTTTCTGTGGCAATAGTGACCAGGCCGCATGCCATGGCTTCAAGACATACCAGGGAGAAGCCTTCCGATTCGGAGGGTATGATAACAACCGAGCTTTCCCTGTAGAATTTAACTATTTCATTTGTTTCGGGGATGAAATGTACCTGGTTTTCAACCTTATACTTTCGTGCCACATCTCGTATTTCATTTTCATAAGCCGGATTATCCACCTTCCCGACAAGCATCAGTCCCCATTCACGGTTTGCTTCAAGCAGCCCGGAAATGGCTTTCATTGCCACAAGTTGTCCTTTGGAGGGCCTGATCCGTCCGACAACAGTGACAAGATTAGCCTGCTCAATACCCCGGATCCCGGTCTTTTCTCCTGGAGTGAATAGCTCAGTGTCAACTCCGTGTGGGATCATTATATTAATGCATGGGAGACTCCCTGCCATTCCCGGATTAAGGCTAATGACACTGTCGGCCTTATTCATGAGCCAGATGGTGAACCCTGAAGGTGTTGTATCTGAATGCCTTGTGAAGACAAGCCTGAACTTTGCTCCCAGTAATCTCAGCAGCAATGCAAAGAGGATCTCATTGTTACGGTGTGTATGAATTATGGTTCCCCCGCCCGAAAAAACGCTAAGAAGAAGGCCCCTGAATCCAATTTTCGGACAATCGATCCCGTACCCGAATACCTGTGCCTCAGCGTACCGGTTCATGACGGGGATTATGGTTTCCACACTTCTGGTGACTCCTGTTTTGTGTGAATGAAAATGAATATGGATGATCATCGCGCTTGTATCTCATGCAAATGTATTTATTTATGGCTAATGACTGCACGTAAAATCGAATCCCGATTTACTTCGCAGCGGATTGTCATGTATCACTTCTTTTTATAATTTTAGCCCGGGTCCTGTTCAGGCCGGCTTTTTGAAAATATTCATGCAATAATTTTTTTTATGACTCCCGATGAGAAGATACTGACCGCCGATTACCTCGGCAAAACGATTAAGGTACCATGGTTTGCAGGCGCCACAACAGGCAGTTTCAGGGGGAATATCAGGAACGGGCAGGCGATAGTCAGGGAAACTGAAAAGATTAGGGTCTTCCTTGAGCTTAGCCGTAAGATTGAGGACCCTGTACTGTTCGACATCGGAGCCTGTTTCGGGACTTACAGCTTTATCACCATGTTCAATCCGCGGCTGAGGGCGGAAGCGTTTGAGCCTTATCCCAAAATGATCGAGTACATGAAGGATATAATCAGGCTCAACGATATTCCCAATATGAGGGTAAATGAGTTCGGCCTTTCCGACAGGGAAAGAAAGTGCGATATGCAGTTCGGATCGGCATTCCAGAGGTCGGAGCTGAACCTCAATGTTGGTACAACGAATATCCGGACCGATGCGGAAGGGGATTTTATCTTTAAGAGCCTCGACTCACTGAACGTTGAAAAGATGGACCTGGTAAAGATCGATGTTGAAGGACATGAAATGGAGTTGCTTGAAGGAGCCCGGGAAACCTTTAAGAGATGCAGGCCTGCTTACATCCAGATTGAGATACATAACACTCACAGAGACAGGAAAGAGAGGGTGCGGACCATCCTGGAAAAGTACCTGGATAATGATTACAAAGTCTCCCATAACTTCCTTAAGTTTCACGGAGACTATTTCTTCAGGCGCAAAGATTTTTGACACACTATAAATATGGAAAAAAACCTTATCTCCCGGATACATCCGGGGAGGGCGGCTCTTTTTACTGCAGTCCTGCTGATGTTCGTTGTTGCCTCATGTGCTGTTACAGAAACTGAGGAGAAATTTGACCCGGTCGAACTCGTTAATCCGCTGATGGGAACTGATTCCGAATACAGGCTCTCGACAGGCAACACCTATCCTGCCGTTGCCCTGCCATGGGGCATGAATTTCTGGACTCCCCACACTCGCGAAATGAACAACGGCTGGGCCTACACCTATGACGATTTTAAACTCATGGGAATAAAGCAGACCCATCAGCCGAGCCCGTGGATTAACGATTATGCTGCATTTTCAATTATGGCAGTGACCGGCAAGCTGAAATTTACCCAGCACGACCGTGCTTCATGGTTTTCACACAAGGCGGAGATGGCCAAACCCTATTACTACAGCGTCTACCTGGCCGATTACGATGTGACAGCTGAAGTGACGCCCACGGAACGGGCCGCAATGTTCAGGTTCACATATCCCCGGAGTGATTCCTCGTGGATCATCATTGACGGTTTTAACAAGGGCTCTTCAGTAAAAATTATTCCTTCGGAGCGAAAAGTGATCGGCTGGTGCAAAAACAATCACGGCGGAGTGCCGTCGAATTTCTGTAATTACTTTGTTATAACGTTCGACAGGGACTTCCGCGAGACTCACACCTGGAATGGAAATATATTGAATAATAACGATCTGGCCGAAGAAGGTGACCATGTCGGGGCTGTTCTGGGATTCAGCACATCGGAGGGTGAAAAGGTGAATTTGAGGGTTGCTTCATCATTCATCAGCGAGGAACAGGCTCTGTTAAACCTCGAGTCAGAGACCGGGGGATTGACTTTTGAGGATGTTAAGGGGAGGGCAAAGGATATTTGGAACTCAGAGCTTTCGAGGATAAGGGTCGAAGGCGGAACCGACGACCAGATGAGGACGTTCTATTCGTGCCTGTACCGTTCGCTTCTTTTTCCGAGGAAGTTTTTTGAAAAAAATTCCGAGGGAGAGATTATGCATTACAGCCCTTACAACGGCCAGATACTCCCCGGTTACATGTTTACCGACAACGGCTTCTGGGATACCTTCAGATCGCAATTCCCATTCCTCACACTCATGTATCCTGAACTCAACAGTCAGATAATGCAGGGACTCGTGAACACTTACCTCGAAAGCGGATGGCTTCCCGAATGGGCAAGCCCGGGGCACCGCGACTGCATGATCGGATCCAACTCTGCATCTCTGATAGCTGATTCCTGGCTCAAGGGAATCAGGGGCTATGACATTGAAACACTGTATGAGGCGATATTGAAGAACACCGACAGCGTCGGACCGGTATCATCGGTCGGAAGACTGGGCGCTGAATATTACAACAAACTGGGATATGTGCCCTATGATGCCGGAATAAACGAGAACGTGGCTCGTACCCTTGAATACGCCTATGCTGATTTTTGCATAGCCCGTCTTGGTGAAGCCCTTGGCAGGCCTCAGGAAGAAATTGACCGGTTCCGGAACAGGGCAATGAATTACAGGAATGTATTCGACAGGGAAAGCAGGCTGATGAGAGGACGAAACCTCGACGGCACGTTCCAGTCGCCCTTCAGCCCCTATAAATGGGGCGATGCCTTCACCGAAGGCAACAGCTGGCACTACACATGGAGCGTGTTCCAGGATATAGAAGGATTGGTTACGCTGATGGGAGGGAAGAAAGGTTTCACAGAGATGCTTGATTCGGTATTCTCTGTACCTCCGGTATTTGATTATTCCTACTACGGCGTGGTGATCCACGAGATCCGCGAGATGCAGGTAATGAACATGGGGAATTATGCCCATGGCAACCAGCCCGTTCAGCATATGATCTACCTTTATAATTATGCCGGCGAACCCTGGAAGACACAATACCATATCAGAGAGGTGCTCGATAAGCTCTACAACTGGCTTCCCGACGGCTATTGCGGCGATGAGGATAACGGCCAGACTTCAGCCTGGTATGTTTTCTCTTCACTTGGATTCTATCCGGTGACACCCGGAACGGATGAATATGTGTTCGGATCTCCACTGTTCAAAAAAGCCACACTCAGTTTTGAAGATGGGAACTTACTGGTCATAGAAGCGCCTGATAATTCCTGCGAAAATGCATACGTGGGCGGCATTTCACTGAACGGCAAACAGCTTGGCAGGAATTACATCAGACATTCGGAGCTTCAGTCGGGGGGAAAGCTTAAGTTCGATATGCAAAGCAGTCCCGAAAAAAACAGGGGAATAACTGAGGAATCCTACCCCTTTTCAATGAGCAGGGAATAATGATGGTTATTATAATTTCAGGCTTATCCCCAGTCTTCTCAGCAAGGCTGTAAGCCATACCATCAATATGGCCCAGATGATGGATCCGCCGATTACCAACGGCAGGAACCGGGATTGCTTGTAGAAAAACACCGGTAATCCTCCCATCCATATGAGGTGATAAAGTATGTCGGGAGCCAGGTAAGTCGTCAGCGAATTCTCACCTGCCGGCCTGAAAAACTCAGCCCACCGGGTTTTCCCGAATACATCGGCAGTAATATATATTATTGTAAAAACCAGAATGCTGATACCTGTGCAAACAAGTCCCCAGCTTGGTGTAGCCTGGATCTTCGAGAGGATGAACCAGCTTCGCAAAAGGAAACCTGCAGCCAGGGTTAACACTCCGGCTATGACAAGATTAATGATAAGAGGTTTGTGTCCGGTATCGGCGGATTTTTTTACCAATATTCCGACCAACATGCCTGAAATGACGATGAACGGCACATTTCCGTCGACGATCACGCCAAGGAGAGGTCTTATGGGATCAAGGAAAGCTGTCAGTCCGAGAGACGACAGTACGTTAAGGCCGAGAAAGAGAGCCGCCGCCGCTGACGTCAGAAGCAACGAATTCCTGAAGATGATATATGTAAGTCCGGCTGCCAGGTAGCCCCAGCCGATCAGCCCGAGGATTCCCCACCAGCCTGTTATCAGCGAGCCGTCGTTCTCAGGCTGGCCCGACTTAAACTTAAATATCAGGACTATGAGAAGGCCTATGCCTGCAAGACGGAATCCGGTGACGGTGAAAGGCTTTTCATCCTTGCTCCGGTAATTGTTCCACACCAGGAAAACAGCAAGGTACATGAGCAGGGCCCACAGATTTTTACCTATACCGGTGAGTCCGGGATCAACCCTTGAGGTGTTAAGCATCAGAATGCCAATAACAAGCAGACTGACTGTACGGTAAACAATATGCTTTATATTTTCCGCCTGAGTAAGTCCCTTTGATATCCTGCTTGTGACAGCGAAAGGCACTGCCATGCCGGCTATAAAAAGAAATCCCGGGAAAACCCAGTCGGCCAGTCCCATCCCGTCGAAATCAGCATCCATGTGCCCCAGCCATGCAGGTGCTACATCCATGTTGAGGTCGTTAACAAAAAGCATCATAAGAAGGGTCAGCCCTCTCATGATGTCGATCGATACAATTCGTCCGGATGACATTGTTGTTTTGCTTTTGCGCATGGAAAGATATGAAATAATCCTTTTCCTGACATAGGGAAAAATGTGCAGGCCGGCCGGAATCCTCATTCTGTCGGAATTGTCTATATTTAAATTTTGTTATTAAACTGATGGGAATCCAAAACCACTTGCGGATGATTAGAAATTTTTACGTTAAGGGCTGCCGGTTTTTTATAATGATGATCCTTTCGATTTTGCTGACGGTTCATGTTGAAGCAGAGGTGACAAGGGTCATTGTTACAAAAACTGAACCTTACCACGAGGGCAGGCTTTTTGGGGATGCCGGATCATATGTCAGGCTTTCCGGTCAGATCTACGGTGAGGTGGATCCGCAGAATCCAATTAACAGCCTTATACAGGACATAAACCTGGCTCCTTTCAACTCGAGGGGGATGGTCGAATACGTGTCGGATTTTGTAATTCTGAAACCTGCTGATATGACCCGCAGCAATGGTCTTCTTTTCCTGAGCCTGCCAAACCGCGGAAATATCATGCCTCCCGATACGGCACTGCTTAAACGAGGATATATTTATGTATGGTGCGCCTGGCAGGCAGATGTGCTGAAAGGGAATAACCGTCTCCTTATGAGGGTTCCCTATGCGGGGATAAACGGTGGATCAGTTGGCGGTATTCTGCGCGCAGAATTCCAGGTCAGTTCACCGGCAGTGACACTGAACCTGAGCAGCGGCTTTTTCTCGGGACTGACACATCACAGCTATGAGACAATCACTGTCGACAACACCGGTCTGGCACTGACCCGAAGGATTCTTGAATCGGATAAGCGTGACACCATACCAAACAGCGAATGGGCTTTTTCAGACTGTAATAAAGGACGTTTTCCCGGTTATCCGAGCCCTTCGAACATCTCTCTCAGGGATGGATTCCAGACGGGTTATATCTATGAGCTTGTTTACACGGCAAAGGATCCGCTGATCCTTGGCCTTGGATTTGCAGCGATCCGCGACTTTGCTTCCTTCCTGAGGTATGAGACTGCCGACAGGTATGGATTTCCAGGTCCGCTGACTGGTCAGGAGCCGGTGGTTAATCCTGTCAGGAAGGCCATAATGCAGGGTGTGTCGCAATGCAGCAATTTTGCCAGGACTTTTCTGTTTCTCGGATTCAACCAGGATGAAAAAAACAGGCAGGTCTTTGACGGAGTAAATGCCCATATCGGCCCCCGAAGGATATCGTTAAATATCAGGTTTGGAAGGCCGGGAGGAGGAGGGATGCAGCGTGAAGATCATCTTTTCCCCGCAAATGATCCGCCATTCTCGTGGGGTGTAACCACCGATCCCATTTCGGGTGTCACGGGCGGGATGCTTGAGAAATGCATGGAGACCGGGACATGCCCAAAGATAATTCAGACACTCAGTTCCTCGGAATACTGGCAGTCGAGGGCGTCGCTTACAACGACTGATTCCTACGGTACGAAGGATGTCGAGATACCCGCCAATGTCAGGATTTACCTCTTTTCAGGAACCCAGCATACACCATCATCACTGGCTGACCAGATCAGCGGCTTTCCCCAGAACAGTAATCCCTATGCACCCTATCACAGAGCCCTGATGGTGGCCCTGGAGCGTTGGGTGATGGAAGATGTTGAACCACCTGCAAGTTCTTATCCTACAATAGCATCCGGCACACTGTCAAGGCCTGACAAGGCTTCAACCGGCTGGCCCGATATCCCCGGGATCCCGTATAACGGAAAGGTAAATGAACTTCCTCTTCTCGATTACGGACCTGAATATGATTTCAGGAATGTGACGGGAGTGATCACGGCAGAACCTCCCAGGGTGAAATCACAACAAACCTACGCAACACTTGTTCCGAAGGTCGACTACGACGGAAACGAGATAGCCGGCATAAGGGGGATAGGGATCAGGGTACCTCTTGGGACATATACCGGCTGGGCACTCAGAAGGGAAGGATATGGAAAGGGAGACCTTTCATCCCTGAATGGTATGTCCATACCTTTTATCAAAACGCGAAAGGAGAGGAGGGAATCGGATGATCCGAGACTTTCGGTCGAGGAACGATACAGGACTCATGAAAGATATGTGGAGGCTGTAAGGGAAGCAGCTGAAGCCCTGGTTGCAGAAGGCTTTCTTCTTCCGGAGGATGCTGCTGCCGAAATAAGAAAAGCTGAGTTTAGCGATGTGCTGAATTAGAAAATTCAGCTTACTGGCTGTTTTTTAACAGCACAGGGCACAGGGCTTTTCCCCTGACTGCAATCAGGAATTGAAGTTTTTTCACAAAATAAAACGTATTGGTTTGATCAGAAAGGAATTTATCAGGTATCTCCCCCTGGCCATTATACCGATGGTGGCAGGATGTGAGAAGAAACAGCCTTTGCCCAATATAATATTTCTTCTTACCGACGACCATCGGTTTGATGCAATGGGGTATACAGGCAATTCATATATCAGTACACCAAACATTGACAGGCTGGCTGAAAAGGGCATTGTATTCCGGAATGCCTTTGTTACCACCTCCATTTCATGTGCCAGCAGGGCAAGCATCCTTACCGGACAGTATGCATCGCGCCATGGCATCAATGATTTTACTACGGATATGAGCAGTCAGGCAGTGGCTCATACCTATCCGCTGTTACTGAAGGAAAAAGCAGGATACAGGATCGGGTTCATCGGGAAGTACGGGGTCGGGATAAAGGAACAGCCTGAGGAGAAATATGATTACTGGGGTTGTGACAGGGTGATACAGCCCATGTATGAAAATTATGACTCAACAGGCAAAATGACTCATTATACTGACATCCTTGACGGGCGAATAAAGGAATTTATAGGGGAGTTTGGAGATGACGGACCCTTTTGTCTCTCTGTAAGTTTCAAGGCCCCTCATGTTCAGGACGGAGATCCCCGTCAGTTCATTTATAACAAAAGGTTCTCAGAAGATTACAGAGATCTTGACTATCCCCGTCCGGCTACAGCTGATGATGAATACTGGAGAATGTTCCCTTCGTGGTTCCGGAATAACAATGAAGCAAGGAACAGGTGGAAGATTCGTTTTGAAACCGACTCACTTTTCAGGGAGAGCATCAGGGGATATTACAGGCTCATCAAAGGAGTTGACGATGTGGTCGGTAATATTGTAGAAGAATTGAAAACAGCAGGAATAGAGGATAATACGATCATCATCATGGCAGGTGATAACGGATTTTTTCTCGGGGAGCATGGTCTGGCAGGAAAATGGTTTGCCTATGAAGAATCGATCAGGATCCCTCTTTTTATATACAATCCCCTCGAAAAGGAAAAGAACAGGGGAAGGGAGATATCTGACATAGTCCTGAATATTGATATTGCGCCTACCATCCTCGAATATGCCGGTATAGAAATACCTGAAAGAATGCAGGGCAAACCTCTTCAGAATATTTGGAAGCGGTCTGAGGGGAGCAGAAGGGAAATATTCTTTTATGAGCACCGTTTTGAGCATCCGGGTCTTCCGAAATCTGAAGCGCTTGTCAGTCTTGACTACAAATACATTCACTATTATGAGTTCCAGGATAGCTGCCGCGAGTTTTATGATCTTCGCAGCGACAGGGGGGAAATACACAATCTTATAAATTCAGATGAATATCAAGGTATTATAAGTGAATATGAGCATTTGCTTGACAGTCTCAGGGCATCGGTGAGGTAGGTTCGTATCATTTGATAAATGTATTTATTCTTATTCGCTGTAAGCCAGTTATTTAGGCATTTATCAGGTTTATGATAGGCACCAGGGGAATAAAAAGAGCTTACCTGAACGGCCGAATTATCAGTAAATTTCTTAAATTTGTCGGCCTGAAAAGGACACGAAGTTCTAAAATAAAAGACCTCCTTCGCTGAAGCTACGGAGGTCGAAGCGGGGTGTAGCACAGTTGGCTAGCGCGCTACGTTCGGGACGTAGAGGTCGGAAGT
>CAYSBL010000031.1:0-42950 GCA_964429295.1 uncultured Rikenellaceae bacterium | reverse complement strand
AACAAAGAAGCGGAAGGTACATTACAGGAGCTTAGCAACTCAGGGGGGTTGGGGGGCATAACAAAGAAGCGGAAGGTACATTACAGGAGCTTAGCAACTCAGGGGGTTGGGGGGCATAACAAAGAAGCGGAAGGTACATTACAGGAACTTAGCAACTCAGGGGGGTTGGGGGGCATAACAAAGAAGCGGAAGGTACATTACAGGAGCTTAGCAACTCAGGGGGGTTGGGGGCATACAAAGGTGGCATCGCCAGACAGTTTAAATGTATCCGCAAATGACATTTCCAAAATACCTAACACCGCTTACCGCGTACCGCACGCCGCGTACCGCACGCCGCGTACTCGCCTCGTATCGCGTACCGCACGCCATGTACCGATTTTTTTGCAAATTCCAAAATGATTTTTACCTTTGTGCCCACAAATCAAATATTCCTTCCTTTTAAGGGTGTTTGATTTTTATTAAGAAGGGCGGAGAGATTAGGCTCTGTGAAACCCTGGCAACCAATCCCGGCAAATAGGGAGAAAGGTGCCAAAACCTAATCCCGGTAAAACGGGAGATGATAAAAATAAACACTAAGACAATGAAAAACTTTTTTCAAATCCGTCCAGACCTTAAATTGCAGTTCCTGCCTATGGGCATGGGCCGGTGAACCCAGGCCAGATCGATCAGGTATTTGCTGGTTACGGCTTGCGGTACGCGGTACGCGGTACGCGGCAATTTTAAACCGGATATTGAACGTCCTATGCCGCACGCCGCACACCTCACGCCGCACACCAAAAGAACAAATATTAATATTCAACAACATACTGCATAATGAATCCAAATAATCTCAAATTCGAAACACTACAGGTTCACGCCGGTCATCGGCCTGACAACGATACGCTGTCGCGGGCTGTGCCGCTGTACCAGACTTCATCATATGTATTCAGGGATGCCGCCCACGCCGCCAGGCTGTTCGACCTGGCCGAGGAGGGAAATATATATACGAGGATAAATAACCCTACCACCAACGTTTTCGAGCTTAGGGTTGCTGCCCTCGAGGGCGGAGCAGCATCGCTGGCAGTGTCATCGGGACATGCGGCGCAATTCATCACTCTAACTACCATAATGAGGAAAGGAGATAATTTCATAAGCTCTCCCTTTCTCTACGGAGGAACTTATAACCAGTTCAAGGTGACTCTCCCTGGTTTCGGGATTGAGGCAAGATTCACCCCTGACCTGGATCCGGTGTCGTTTGAGAAGCTGATCGACGATAACACCAAAGCAATCTATGTTGAGACCATCGGGAATCCGGGATTCAACATTCCCGACCTGGATGCTTTTGCAAAGCTGGCATCCCGTTACGGGATCCCGCTTATCGTCGACAATACATTCGGGGCATGCGGGTTCCTGTGCAGACCGATTGATCATGGAGCAAATATCGTTACTGAATCGGCTACCAAATGGATAGGAGGCCATGGCACCAGCATCGGGGGAGTTATAACCGATGCCGGAAACTTTAACTGGAACAACGGCAGGTTTCCGGTGTTTACCGAGCCATCGGAGGGGTATCACGGCTTTGTGTTCGGAGAGAAGTTTTCTTCCTCATCACCCTCGGGGAACATCGCTTTCATTGTAAAAGCACGTGTCGAGGGGCTAAGGGATATCGGCCCGTCGATAAGCCCTTTCAATTCCTTCCTGCTTCTTCAGGGCCTCGAAACCCTGTCGCTCAGGATGGAACGCATTATTCAGAACACTATGGCACTGGCCATGTGGCTGCAGAAACACCCGCTGGTGGCAAGGGTGAACTATCCGGGGCTGACCGGAAATCCAGGTCATGAACTGGCGCTTAAATACCTTCCCCGCGGAGCAGGAGGTGTGCTGAGCTTTATTCTTAAAACTGACAGGGAAAGATCTTCAAAACTGGTGGATCATCTTAAGCTTGTCAGTCACCTGGCCAATGTGGGCGACGCCAAGACGCTCATCATCCAGCCGTCAACCACCACTCATGCCCAGCTTTCTGCCGAAGAACAGCTGTCGGCAGGTATCGATCCGGGACTCTTCAGGGTTTCGGTGGGTATAGAGCACATAGACGATATTATAAACGATTTTTCACAGGCATTTAATAAGATATCATGACAAGAGAAAAACTGAGAATAGGATTGTTCGGGTACGGATGCGTCGGGCAGGGACTTCACGATGTACTGAACAGCAGCCGCGGCTTCAGGGCCGACATAGTAAGGATCTGCGTAAAGGACCGCAACAAAAAGAGAAGGATCCCCATGTCGAATTTCACTTTCGACAAGAATGATATCCTGAACGACCCGTCCATCAACCTTGTAGTCGAGCTTATCGACGACGCCGACGAGGCCTTTAACATAGTGACCACCGCGATGAGAAAGGGCAAGAACGTGGTCACCGCGAACAAGGTGATGGTTGCCAGGCATTTCAGGGAACTGGTCGAACTCCAGGCAAAGCAAAAGGTGTCTCTTCTCTATGAAGCATCGGCAGGCGCCAGCATTCCGATAATCCGGAACCTGGAGGAATACTACGACAATGAACTTCTCTATTCACTGCGCGGGATACTGAACGGAACTACCAACTACATCCTTACAAAGATGCATAATGAAGGGAAAGCCTATGACCTTGCCCTCAAAGAGGCCCAGGAGCTTGGTTTTGCCGAGTCGGATCCCACCCTCGACGTCGACGGCTGGGACGCGAAGTACAAACTCTGCATAATAACCGGACACGCATACGGACTATTCCTGAATCCCGATGATGTCTTCCATTACGGCATAAGAAGGATCTCGACCTTCGACATCCAGCATGCGAAGGAAAAGGGATTCAAGATAAAACTGGTGCCATACGTGGGCAAGACCAATGACAACACGATTTCCGGATTTGTCCTTCCGCGATTTATTTCTTCCGACAAGTACCTGTTCAATGTCGACAATGAATACAACGGTGTTATCACCGAAGCAGCCTTTGCCGACAAGCAGTTCTTCAGCGGGAAGGGGGCAGGCGGCCATGCAACGGGCAGCGCCGTGCTTTCGGATATTTCAGCAAATTCCTACGGATACAAGTATGAATACAAGAAATACCAGCAGGGGACAGTCACAAACTATACCCGCGACTACCCGATCGAGATCTATCTGAGGTATTCCAGTGAAAAGGACAGGAAATTGTTTGCATTAAAGGATGTCTCGGAATACTTTAGCAGCAAATTATACAAATACGTGATCGGCGTCGTCAATCTCGGAACTCTTTACAGCCTGCGTGAACAATTACCGTCAATGGATGTATTCATAGTTAACACAGGCAGAAAGGTTGGCCGCTGATCAATATACACATAACCAGCATGACACACTCACCCGAAACCCTCATCAACCAACGCATTCTCGTCCTCGACGGGGCAATGGGGACGATGATACAGAAATACAGACTTCAGGAAGCCGACTACCGGGGTGAAAAGTTCAGGGAACACCCGTTTCCTCTGAAGGGGAACAATGACATTCTTTGCATTACCAGGCCGGAGGTCATTCTGGAGATCCACAAGAGCTATCTTGAAGCGGGAGCCGACCTGATAACAACGAATACCTTCAATTCTAACAGGATATCGATGGCCGATTACGGAATGGAGGATCATGTTTATGAGATGAATGTACAGGCTGCCAGGCTTGCAGAAAAGGCCATAATCCTTTTTGAGGGTTCTGAGAAGCCCGTGAGCCATTTCATTGCAGGTTCCATAGGGCCGACCAACCGAACCGCCTCAATGTCGGCCGATGTGAATGACCCCGGAGCCAGGTCGGTCAGCTTCGACCAGCTCAGGGATGCCTACAGGGAACAGGCGGAAGGTCTGATCGACGGTGGGGTTCATATACTTCTGATAGAGACGATCTTCGACGTGCTAAACTGCAAGGCTGCCCTGTATGCAATTGAAACTCTTTTTGAAGAAAGGGGTATCCGCCTGCCGGTGATGATCTCGGGCACCATTACCGATGCCAGCGGCAGGACGCTGACCGGACAAACGCTTGAAGCCTTTCTCGTTTCAGTGTCGCATTTTCCTCTTTTCAGCATAGGACTGAACTGCGCCCTGGGTGCAGAACAGCTCAGACCTTATATCCAGGAGTTGTCGGCAAAAGCTGGTTTCCATGTTTCCGCACATCCCAATGCCGGTCTTCCCAACCAGTTTGGTGAGTATGACCAGTCGGCCCGATTTATGGCTTCCGTGGTTGAGGATTTCATGAAGGAAGGCTGGATTAACATCATAGGCGGATGCTGCGGAACGACACCGGAACATATCAGGCTGATAGCAGAAAAGGCAAAGCTTTACAAACCTAGAGTTGTGCCGGAACTGACCAGGTATACAAGGCTGAGCGGACTCGAAGCTCTTGTAATAACACCTCAGACCAACTTCGTCAATATCGGTGAGCGCACCAATGTATCGGGCTCAATCAAGTTTGCAAGGCTCATAAGGGAGGAAAAGTATGACGAGGCTCTTGCCATTGCACGT
Source organism: uncultured Rikenellaceae bacterium (assembly GCA_964429295.1). Taxonomy (GTDB): domain Bacteria; phylum Bacteroidota; class Bacteroidia; order Bacteroidales; family VadinHA17; genus LD21. The sequence continues at coordinate 38,458 of CAYSBL010000031.1, read as the reverse complement.
AACCAGGTCGAGGGCGGAGCTCAGATAATAGACATATGCATGGATGAGGCCATGCTCGATTCGGAGAAGGCAATGGTAAGGTTTGTGAACCTTGTGATGTCGGAACCCGACATTGCGCGCCTTCCGCTGATGATCGATTCTTCGAAATGGAGCGTCATCGAATCAGCCCTGAAATGCATCCAGGGCAAATCGGTGGTAAACTCGATTAGTCTCAAGGAAGGGGAGGAGGTCTTCCTGAAACATGCCCGTGAGATAAGAAAATACGGGGCAGCGGCTGTCGTGATGCTTTTTGATGAAAGGGGACAGGCAGATACCTTTGAGAGAAGGATAGAAGTTGCCCAAAGGTCGTACGATATCCTGACTCAGAAACTCGGATTCCCTCCGGAGGATATCATCTTCGATCCCAATGTGCTTGCTGTGGCAACGGGAATAGATGAACACAACAATTATGCGGTCAATTTCATAAGGGCTGCTGAATGGATAAAACAGAACCTTCCGTTTTCCAAGGTAAGCGGAGGGATCAGCAACCTTTCCTTCTCCTTCAGGGGAAACGACAGGGTGCGCGAAGCCATGCACTCGGTGTTTCTTTATCATGCCATAAAGGCCGGGCTCGACATGGCAATAGTGAATCCGGGCATGCTCCAGGTCTACACCGAAATAGAGCCAACCCTGCTTCAGCTTGCGGAGGATGTTGTACTGAACAGGAGAAAGGATGCAACCGAACGGCTGGTCAAATTTGCGGAGAGCCTCAAGAGCGAGGGGAAGAAGGAGGAAAAAGCCGACGAATGGCGCCTGCTTCCCGTTCTCGACCGGATAAGGCACTCACTGAAGCGCGGTCTGGATGAGTACATTGAAGCTGACATAGAGGAAGCCAGGCCATTGTTCCGAAGAGCGCTCGAAGTGATTGAAGGTCCCCTGATGGACGGGATGAATGAGGTGGGAGACCTTTTCGGATCAGGGAAAATGTTCCTTCCGCAGGTAGTAAAGAGCGCCAGGGTAATGAAAAAAGCCGTGGCTGTCCTGTCTCCGTACATTGAGCAGGAAAGCCAGGGAGAGGAGAAGAAAAGCGCCGGAAAGATACTTCTTGCCACTGTGAAGGGGGATGTCCACGATATCGGAAAAAATATAGTGGGAGTTGTCCTTTCATGCAACAACTACCAGGTGGTCGACCTTGGAGTCATGACGCCTGCCGATAAGATCATAGATGCCGCAATAAGGGAGAAAGCCGATGTGATAGGACTGAGCGGACTGATCACCCCCTCGCTCGAGGAGATGGTTCATGTGGCTTCGGAGATGGAAAGAAGAAACGTCGGTCTGCCTCTGCTGATCGGAGGAGCCACAACATCGGAGATACATGCAGCGGTTAAGATTGCACCGGCTTATTCAAAGCCTGTGATCCATGTCAGGGATGCTTCCAAGGCTGCAGGTGTGATGTCGGCCCTTCTCCAGGAAGACAATTCAGCCTATACCGCATCGGTAAGGGAGAAATACCTTCAGTTGCTGAACGACCATAATGCAAGAAAATCGGAAAAGAAGCTTCTTTCTCTGGAAGACGCCAGGAAGAATCGTCTTGTAACCGACTGGAGGCTGGAAAACATACCTGTACCAGCAGAACGAGGTATCCGTGTAAGCGAAGAGTTTGACCTTGGTGTCCTGGCTGAATATATCGACTGGACTTTCTTTTTCTTTGCGTGGAAGATATCCGGAAAATATCCTGCCATCTTCGATGATCCCGTCAAGGGCGAAGAAGCACGTAAACTATTTGACGATGCTCAGTATTACCTTGGGGAGATCGTCGGCAGGAAGCTTATTAAGGCCAATGGCGTTCTCGGACTTTTCCCTGCCGTTTCGTCAGGCGACGATGTCCTTATTCTGGATGATGCTAAAGGCGGCGCTGTGAAGACCGTCTTCAGTTTCCTGCGCAACCAGGAGCCGAAGGAAAAAGGTGTCCCGAATCTTTGTCTGGCCGATTATGTTGCTCCGGAATCATCAGGTCTGACCGACTGGGCCGGGGCTTTTGTGGTAACGGCAGCTCTCACGGAAGATGCCCTTAAGATCTACGGTGATGATGACTATGCAACCATAATGATCAGGATACTGAGCGACCGGATCGCTGAAGCTGCCGCTGAGTATCTCCATGAAAGGGTCAGAAAGGAATTCTGGGGCTATTCGGCAGGGGAGGACCTGACAGTCGACGATCTCCTTAAAACCCGCTACAGGGGGATAAGGCCTGCGCCAGGATATCCTGCCTGTCCCGATCATACAGAAAAACGCATTATATTTGACCTCCTCGAAGCTGAGAAATACACCGGAGCCGGTCTGACTGAGAATTTCGCCATGACACCTCCGGCTGCAGTCTGCGCCTATGTCTTCTCCCACCCGCTTTCAACCTACTTCAATGTAGGAAAGATAGGAGAGGATCAGCTAAGGGACTATGCCTCGAGGAAGAAAATGACTGTTGAAGAGGCGGCCAGGTGGCTTGCCCCGAATTTATAAGTGCAGGGTATATGAGTGTTATTGAAAAGATCAGAACAGCGAAAAGTCCATTATTCACGTTTGAACTGCTTCCGCCGCTTAAAGGGCACAGCATAGAGAAGGTTTACTCGACAATCGACCGGCTTATGGAATTCAGTCCGGCCTATATAAACTTTACTTCCCATCGCAATGAAACTGTGTATCGTGAGCGTCCCGACGGACTCCTTGAGAAGAAGGTAGTCAGGAAGCGGCCCGGAACCTTTGCCCTTGCGGCGGCTGTTAAATACAAATACAACATCCCTGTTGTGCCCCATGTGCTTTGCGGGGGTTTTACGAAGGAAGAGACCGAGAACGTGCTTATCGAGATGAACTTCCTCGGGATAGATGACGTGCTGGCGCTCAGGGGCGATCCCCAGAGGGGAAGCCGAAGCTTCATCCCGGAGAAGGACGGGCATTCCAATACATGGGAGCTTGTAAAACAGATAGTCGACATGAACAACGGCAGGTATCTCGAGGATTCGCTACAGGACACTGCTCCCACTTCGTTTTGCATCGGCGTTGCGGGTTATCCCGAGAAGCATTTCGAAGCGCCGAACAGGCATGTTGACCTGGAAAATCTGAAAACCAAGGTGGATGCAGGCGCAAGCTACATAGTCACCCAGATGTTCTTCGACAACAAAAAATTCTTCCGGTTCAGGGATGAATGCAGGTCTATTGGCATTGATGTCCCGATAATTGCGGGGATAAAGCCAATTTCAGCGCTGAATGACATCAATCTTCTGCCCCAGACTTTTCATATAGACATGCCCAACGACCTGGTGGCAGCTCTCAGGAAGTGCAAGACCGACAATGAAGCCAGGGAGGTTGGCATTGAATGGGCTGTTCAGCAATCGAAGGAGCTTATCTCCGAAGGTGTACCGGGGATACATTATTACACCCTCGGAAGGTCGGATAATGTTGCGAGGATAGTAAGGGCGGCGTTCTAACGACACCTGGGGTGTCGACATCAAGTAGCCCGGGTGTCGCCCCGGGTATTGGGCACCAAATAAAAAGTCAACCCCGGAGCGGGTTGACATCCAATCCATTATTGAATTTGTTTGTGGAATTCCGTACTATATTAAATGAAGGCCACCCCTCCGGGGTCGGATTGGTATTATTGCATTTACCCCGGACGAAACCGGGGCTACTGGAAGTCCAGCCCTCAAGGCTGGAGAACTGCCGATAATTTTTATCTTGTGTCGTACAAGTCGTGCAAGTCGTGCAAGTCGTGCAAGTCGTGCAAGTCGTACAAGTCATATTGACCTGCAAGACCTGCAGGACCTGCAAGACCGGCAAGACTTGTAAAACTAAACCAGCTTGAATGCTTTTTTTATCTTTTCTACATAATCCAGCTTTTCCCAGGCGAAGAACTCCACTTTCTTTTTATATACTTCTTTGCCGTTGCCGTTGACCCTTATTGGTTTTGAACCTTTAACGGGATAGTAAACCTCTACCTCCAGAGTTTCGGCTTCGCGTCCGAAATGGCCGTAGGTTGCAGTGGACAGGAAAACGGGATTTTTGAGGCCGAAGCGTTCAATGATTGACCAGGGCCTGAGGTCGAACAGCCCCTTGAGAACATTTGCTATCTCGCTGTCGTGCAGGATTCTGCCTTTTTTATCCTTTACCTTCGCCGTACCTGAGGTGTTCACGTAAAGTCCAACCGGCTGGGCTACTCCGATGGCGTAGGCTATCTGGATAAGAGCCTGATCGCATACGCCTGCAGCCACCAGGTTTTTGGCAATATGCCTGGCTGCATAGGCTGCCGACCTGTCGACTTTCGAGGAGTCTTTTCCCGAGAAGGCTCCGCCGCCATGGGCTCCGTGTCCGCCGTATGTGTCAACTATGATCTTTCTTCCCGTGAGTCCGGTATCCCCGTGAGGTCCGCCGATAACGAACTTACCGGTCGGGTTGACAAGTAGTCTCACATCGTCGGTTATTAGCCTTGCAATTTCTTTGGGCAGCAGCTTTTTCACGCGGGGAAGGAGTATCTTCCTGAGGTCATCGTGGATTTTTGCCTGCATTTCCTTCTCAGCCTTCTTTGCGGCTTTGGCGGAGTTATTTTCCGGAACAACGAATTCGTCGTGCTGGGTGCTTATGACGATGGTATCGATCTTTACAGGCTTGTTGCCATCGTCGTATTCAATTGTTACCTGCGATTTGCTGTCGGGCCTGAGATATTTCATCTGTCTGCCTTCCTTCCTGATTGCAGCAAGTTCCCGGAGGAGCATATGGGCCAGCTGTATGCTCAGAGGCATGTAGTTCTCCATCTCGCGGCACGCATAGCCAAACATCATTCCCTGATCGCCTGCTCCCTGTTCCTCGGGCTTTTCCCTGACAACGCCCTGACGGATGTCCGGCGATTGTTCATGAATGGTCGAAATGACACCGCACGAATCGCAGTCGAAGCGGTATTCGGGCTTTGTGTAGCCAATTTCCCTTACCACACGGCGCGCCGTCTCCTGAACATCGACCCATCCCTCGGTGCGGACCTCGCCGCCGCACATCACAAGTCCCGTGGTTACAAAGGTCTCACATGCCACTTTTGATTCGGGATCCCATTTCAGGAACTCATCAAGAAGGGCGTCTGATATCTGGTCGGCAACCTTGTCGGGGTGCCCTTCCGAAACTGATTCGGATGTAAAAAGATAACCCATATGTAAATAATTAAGTTTACTAATCAACAAATGATGGGAACTATGGTTGACTGGAAAGACGGGATCAGAGGCGTTTTAGCATTTTTTCCTGTGGTCGCAATCAGCTCAAATTTCTCCACCAGATTCTGAAGGGGCAAAGAAAGGAAAAAACCAGAAAAGAACAAAGAAGTTCTCGCAGATTTTCGCAAAGGAACAAGAAGTTCTCGCTGAGGTTCGCAGAGGCTTACCGCTGAGTTCCGCAGAGAAATGACCTGCACGACATCACGTCTCATGCTTCACGTCCTGTGCCCTGCGCCTCACGCCTTCGTCAGCTGCCTGAACACCTCCTCCAGATTGCTTTCCTGTTTCTGCAGCGAGAGCACAGTGAGATTGTTGTTCACTGCAAATGCGAATATTGCCGGACGGATATCCTCTTCGCCTCCGGCTTCAATGATCCATATCCGGTCCTTTGCCTTTTTTATTGATCCGGCACCGGGTATTGCGCTCAGCACAGCTTCTTCAGGATCCTTGTCAAATTCAACAAGGATGGTCTGACCCGGCCTGCTGATCTTTGAATAGATGTCGCTTTTTGCCTCATCCGCTACAATGACTCCCTTGTCGATAATAATCACCCTGCCGCAAATGGCTTCAACCTCCTGCATTATATGGGTGGAAAGCATAACTGTCTTTTCCCGGCCGGCATCCCTGATGAGATTCCTTATCTCAACTATCTGGTTGGGATCAAGCCCCGTGGTGGCTTCATCGAGAATAAGTACATCCGGATTATGGATCAGAGCCTGGGCCAGCCCGACCCTCTGACGGTAACCCTTCGACAGGGAACCTATCTTCTTTTTCTTTTCCGGCCCGAGTCCCGTTATCCTGATTATGTTGTCAACCTGTTCCCTGACAGGGATGTTCAGCTTGTACAGCGATGCTGCAAACTGAAGATACTCCCTTACATACATCTCGGGATAAAGAGGATTGTTTTCGGGAAGATACCCTATGTTTTTCTTGATCTCAAGCGAGCCGACGGAGGTGTCGATTCCGTTCACAAACACCTTTCCGGAAGTCGGCGGGATGAAGCCGGTTATGATCTTCATCATGGTCGATTTTCCGGCGCCGTTCGGACCGAGAAATCCGACTATCTCGCCGGTCTTTATTTCGAACGATACGTTGTCGAGGGCTTTCTGACTTCCATAGAGTTTTGTAACTCCCTGTACTACAATTGACATGAACTGTAATTGAATGGTATTGTGATGCGAAGATAGTTTATGGGGACGGGTTTTACAACACAAAATATACCGGCATATCAGAATTGCCATATATGAACTATGATACTTTCAAATTTCATAAATTTGATAAACATCAAAATCTGACATCATGGGAAACCAGGCAATCCTGTTAATCGTAATGATCAGCTATATTTCCCTTCTTATCCTTTGGGGAATTTACCAGGGAAGAAAAGTGAAGACAGGTCAGGATTTTGCCATAGCGGGAAGACGGCTTCCCGGGTGGGTGGCGGCCCTTTCGGAAAGAGCGACAGGCGAATCGTCATGGGCCCTTCTCGGACTGCCCGGGGCAGCTTATGCCATGGGCCTTACCGAGATCTGGACCGCCGTCGGATGCGTGGCAGGGATCATCTCGGCATGGGCCCTTCTGTCGTGGAGACTGCGCGATGAAGCAGAAAAATACAACGTTACCACATTCACCGGATTCATCGCTGCAAAACACGGCGATACTGGACGTATACTAAGGATGATATCAAGCATGGTGATAGTATTTTTCTTTTTTTTCTATGTCGGCGCCCAGTTCCTTGGCGGTGGAAAAACACTTCACACCCTGTTCGGAATTAAGCCATGGGAAGGAGCAATTATTACTGCTGTGATCATAGTGCCCTACACGGTTTACGGCGGATTCAGGAGCGTGGTGTATACCGATGTGATACAGGCCATACTCATGATCATCATTCTCGTGGCCGGCCCGATCGCCGGTATATTATACCTGTCGGACCATCCTGAGCTATATGCCCGGGGAATAGGTGAAGCCCTTTCAAAGGCCGGCGGCAGCTATGCTTCGCTTACTGGAACTGCACAGGGCTTCGGGGCCGGCCTGCTGATAGCGGGAGGATTCAGCTGGTTCTTCGGATACCTTGGAGGCCAGCCTCAGCTGAGCGTGAGATTCATGTCAATAAGTGATCAGCGGCAGGCCCTGAAGGCAAGGAATATTGGAATTGCCTGGACTGTCGTTGCATATGTGGGAGCCCTGATGATAGGATGGATCGGACTGGCTATCTTCGGGCCTTCGGGACTGAACGATCCCGAATACGTGATGCCCAGCGTGATGCTTAAGCTTTTTCATCCGGTGCATGCAGGAATAATGATCACCGGTGCAATAGCAGCCATGATATCGACAGCAGACTCGCTTCTTATACTTTCGGCAACGGAACTCACTGAAAACGTAATAAGGAAAAAAACATCGGCAGATGATACCGGGCATTCTTCAAACATGCTGAGACGCCACAGGGTTACTACGGCGGTGCTTGCAGTGGTTGCCCTCGGACTCTCATACGTCTCGCCTTCCGATCTGATATTCACCATAGTAAGCTATGTGTGGGCCGGAATTGGATGCACATTTTCGGTTGTGGTGCTGCTGACACTCTTCTGGAAGCGTTACCATGGACGTGCGGCCATCATTACAGTTGTGGCAGGAATGCTGTTCACCATATTCTGGATAAGCGGAGGCTTTGAGCAGCATTACAGGGTAACACCTGAAAAGACTCAGACTCTTGTTGACAGAAAAGTAATAGGACCTGAAGAAAGCCGGAACCTTATTGCTCTTGATGGTGAAAAATTCGTGAAGCAATCACGCTTTGAATCGGCATTAAAAGAAAAAGCCGGGTTCACCGGCGATGACGGCAGACTGCAGGTCATCTCCTCAGCTTTCATGCATAAGGGTGTTCCCGCGCGTCTGACGACTTTTTTATTCTCTCTGTTAGCAGCAGTTATCGCAACTTTCCTGGTAAAACCGGCTCCTAAGCCTGCCAGCCTCCCATGAACTGTGAAGTGTTCGCAAATGATGCTTTCGGGTTGACGCAGCAAACCGGGATCCTCGAGCTGTTGGCAATTATCTCCTGCTCAGAAGCCCCGAGCATGTAATCGGCAAAGGTCGGGCTTTTTGTGGTTACTATGAGGATGAGATCAGCATTGATCTTGTTTGCAAAGTCGATTGTCTTCTGTGCCATCTTCCCCGATCTGGTCTCATGGATCTCATATTCTACATTGTTCTGGATCAGGTATTTGACTGCGAAATTTAGGTTCTTGTTTACTTTGGCGGCAAGCCCTTTGTCCGAAGGAGTCCCTTTCAGGATATGGATCTTTGAATCGAAGTACTTACCCATAAAAATGGCCATTCCCATCTTTTCCTTGTCCTCTACCCTGAAATCGACCGGGAAAACGATGTTGTGATACCTGTTCTGGTCAACAGGAGGATCCTGGACAACGATGAAGGGCACCTTTGACTTGACAATTACCTTGAGAGCCCAGCTGCCGGTAAGCTTCTGCATACCTTTCATGCCGTGAGTTCCCATCACGACCAGGCTGGCGTTCCGGTCTTCCTCATTCGCAAATTCAGCTATGGCAGAGAAAATGCTTCCCCTTACCACTTCCGACCTGATTGCAATGTTGTATTTCACCGCATTCTCGTCAGCAATATGTTTCAGGAGACTCTTTTTCTCTCCCTCCTCCCTGGTTTTGATTCCTGTATCAACCACATGAAGCAGACAGATATCAGAGCCTACCTGGCGTCCTATTTTAACAGCATGGGCCAAAGCCGATTCCGCAACCTTTGTAAAATCCCATGGCACTACTACGAGTTTCTTCTTTTCTTCCATATTGATCGGTTTACTGTTATATATTCAAAGTTATTCATTTTCCTGAAAGGATCTGCAAAACGTCTGATTTCAGCCTATCATAAAACTGAATTATGACAGGAATATTATCATTTTAGTCAAATTATCTCATTAACAGGAAGTCACTTGATAAAATTCTGAACATTTAATGGGAGTTTAAGGTTAACAATTTATTACTTTTGCGGGGGAATTTTTTTTGACATTCAATAAGTGTATGGAAAGGAAAAAGGTAAAGGAGCTTCTTTCAAATCCTGATGTGGGGGAGGAGGTTCTCGTAAAAGGCTGGGTGAGGACAAGAAGGGGAAACAAGAATATCTCATTCATAGCCCTCAATGACGGCTCTACAATAAACAACATACAGGTGGTGGCTGACATGTCGCGGTTCGATGAGAGTCAGTTAAGGGATATCACAACCGGAGCCTGCATTGCCGTTACGGGAGTTCTGGTTGAATCGCAGGGACAGGGTCAGAATGTTGAGATAAATGCAACCGCCATAGAACTGTATGGGAAATGCGATACTGAAACTTATCCTCTTCAGAAAAAAGGTCACTCCATGGAGTTCCTCAGGGAACACGCCCATATCCGTTTCAGAACAAACACATTCAGCGCCGTTTTCAGGATAAGGCATGCTATGGCCTTCGCCATACACAAGTATTTTAACGATAAAGGATTTTTCTACCTTCACACTCCCATCATAACAGGAAGCGATGCTGAGGGAGCAGGAGAAATGTTCCGCGTTACAACCTTCGAACCGGGTAATCCGCCCCGCAATGAAAAAGGGGAGGTCGACTATACCCAGGACTTCTTTGCGAAACCCACCAACCTTACGGTGTCGGGTCAGCTCGAGGGTGAGCTTGGCGCTCTTGCCCTCGGGGAGATCTATACTTTCGGTCCCACATTCAGGGCCGAGAACTCTAATACACCGAGGCACCTGGCCGAATTCTGGATGATAGAACCAGAGATGGCATTCTACGATCTCAAGGACAATATGGACCTGGCAGAAGACTTTCTAAAATACCTTATAAGGTATGCTCTCGATAACTGCAGTGATGACCTGAAATTCCTTAACAGCATGATCGACAAAGGACTGCTTGAAAGGCTCAATTTTGTGGTCTCAAATGAATTTGTGAGGCTTACTTACACCGAGGCAGTCGAAATACTTACCTCAGCAACCCGGAAATGGGAATTCCCTGTCGGGTGGGGAAAGGATCTGCAGGCCGAACATGAGAGATATCTTGTTGAGGAACATTTCAAAAGGCCGGTGATCCTCATAAACTACCCGAAGGAGATCAAGGCTTTCTATATGAAGCAGAATGACGACGGAAAGACAGTCAAAGCCATGGATGTGCTTTTCCCCGGGATAGGTGAGATAATCGGCGGATCTCAAAGGGAGGAGGACTACGGGAAACTCCTGAACAGAATACAGGAACTCGGGCTGCCCGAAAAAGACCTCTGGTGGTACCTCGAGACTAGAAAATTCGGAACAGCGCCGCACAGCGGATTCGGTCTGGGATTCGAAAGGATGATATTATTTATGACAGGTATGTCAAATATAAGGGACGTAATTCCGTTTCCAAGAACACCCAGAAACGCGGAATTTTAATTGAGAGGACAGGCATGCTCAAGCAGAAACTACAGCAGAAACTTCTCCAGAAACTTTCTCCCCAGCAGATCCAGATGATCAAGCTGCTGGAGATACCAACACTTCAGATCGAACAAAGGATCAAAAAGGAGCTGGAGGAGAACCCTGCCCTTGAGGAAGGCTCCGAGGATGATGATGATGTTGCCGTAATGGAAGATGAAGAGGATCAGTTCGAGGATAACGACAAGGATCAGGATGAATTTACCCTCGACGACTATATAGAGGAAGACGAGATCCCGGAATACAGGCTCCAGACAAACAACTACAGCAAGGAAGACGAAAAAAGAAGCGAGATCCCTTTCTCGGTCGGATCAACATTCCAGGAACACCTTGAAGCTCAGCTCAGCCTTAGAGACCTTACCGAGAAGCAAAAAATCCTGGGGGAATACATACTCGGCAATATCGACGAGGACGGCTACCTGCGGCGCGAACTTGAAAACATTGTTGACGACCTGGCTTTTCTTCAGAACGTAACCACCACCGAGAAAGAACTGGAAGAGGTTCTTGAGATCATTCAGGACCTTGATCCTCCGGGTGTCGGAGCAAGAACACTCAGGGAATGCCTGCTGATCCAGCTGGCAATAAAAGACCGTAGCCAGCATTCTCTTAAGACGGCCTACACCGTTATCGATCTTTATTTCGATGAATTCAGCAAGAGGCATTACGATAAGATAACTTCAAGAATGGGTATCACCGAGAGCCAGCTTAAAGCTGCCATCGATGAGATCCTGAAGCTTAATCCCAAGCCGGGAAGCCTGTTCAGTGATACCTTCAACAGGTCATCACAGCCAATCATTCCTGATTTTATCCTGGAACATAACGAGGTGGGTTTCGACCTTCACCTTAACTCCAGGAACCTGCCCGAACTGAGGCTTAACTCTTCATACAACGAGATGCTCCAGTCGTATGTAAGGGACAAGGGTCAGAAGAAGGAGATGAAAGAGGCGATTATGTTCGTGAAACAGAAGATCGACTCGGCCAGGTGGTTCATTGATGCCATCAGGCAAAGGCAGAACACCCTGCTCCTCACCATGAACGCCATCCTGAAATACCAGGAGGAATACTTTATTGATGGTGATGAAACCCGACTGAAACCTATGATACTTAAGGATGTTGCTGAAATGACCGGGCTCGATATTTCAACAGTTTCGAGGGTGGCCAACAGTAAATACATCCAGACACATTTCGGCATTCTTCCCCTTAAATATTTCTTCTCGGAAGGGCTCCAGACCGACAGCGGCGAGGAGGTGTCGACCAGGGAAATAAAGAGGATACTCCAGGATTGCATTGAAAATGAGGAAAAAAGGCGGCCTCTTACCGATGAAAGGTTAACAGAGATCCTTCAGGAAAAAGGTTATCAGATAGCGCGCAGAACTGTGGCAAAATACCGTGAACAGCTCAACATACCTGTAGCCAGGCTCAGAAGGGAAATCTGATTTATTCCACACTGCGGATGAACAACGAAGGCAATATCAACTTAACTGAAAGGCTGGCCAGAATATTATCGTTCGTTTTCCATCCACTGTTCATGCCCCTGTACGGTCTTGTCATTCTGCTGTCGGCTCCGACATTTCTGAAATACCTTCCTCCTGCAGCCAAAAGGGTCCTCTTCTTCGTTCTGCTGGTGAACAACGTACTGATCCCCCTGATCCTGCTTCCTTTCCTGAGAATAAGGAACTTCATCTCTTCATATCACCTCGACGACAGAAGGGAGCGCATCATCCCGATGCTGACTGCTTCAATACTTTATTTCACGACATCATTCATAGTGCTCAGGTACCAGATACCTTTCTTTTTGAAATCGTACATCTTTGCAACAGCGGTGTTGTCGATTATTGTATCGGTGATCAATTTCTGGTGGAAGATATCCATTCATGCCGTCGGTGCCGGTGCACTTACTGCAACAGTAAGCTCCCTCTGGATCAAGATGTACACACCACTTCCACTGCATCTTATTGCGGTGATACTCCTTAGCGGTATCATCCTCTCAGCAAGGCTCAGGCTCAATTCCCACGATCCTTTACAGGTGTGGGTGGGCTACCTTACCGGTTTCATGATACTGGTACTGTTTATTCTGCTGATCTAGGAAATAGCCTGCTGATCCAGGATCTCATCAAGGGCTTTGGCGAGCAATTGCCTGCTTTCATCTATCAACAGGTTGGGCCATGAGGGTTCGGGGTGTGGCAAAGTGATCATCTTGTCGATCTGTCTCTGAGCTATCGTCAGGAACCATCCCTTTGCTGCCAGATATTCCGCAAGATATTCCTGTTCGGTCTGACCGGGAGTGGGAATAAGCATGGCGCTGCATCTGAGGCTTATCAGCTCCATCACTGAAGAGTAGCCCGAACGTGTTATGATGCTTGTACTTGAGAGGAGAACGTCTCTCATTTCTTCGGTTGCCAGGTGATTGTAAGAGATGATCTTCCCGTTTTCGGCGGTTCTGGTCTCAGGTCCTGGTTTCCCTTCGAGCACCACCGTTTTAGTATCACCTTGCCGCAAAGCACTGGTAAGTTTACGCCTGAGTATGCCTCTCTGCGGTTCCGGCCCCGACAATACCAATGTGTTGTGAGGGAAATCGAAATTACTGGATTTCGCAGGCGTCAGGCCGGAAAATCTCGACAGAATGCCTATAAACCGGACATTGGCAGGGAGCTTTACCCCGTGTGTAAGGCGGCCTGTCAGGTTGATATTACCCGGAAGGTCGGGGATAAGACACAGCGAATACCTTTGGATGAAGAACCGGTGAAACAACACTCCTATCCACTCCAGGTACCTTAGCCTGTCGGGAAGGGGGATGACAGGCATATGTGTTACATAAATGCTGGGGATTTTTCTGCTCCACAGGCCGAAACGGTTGTCGCTTATCACGATGTCGATTTTGTGTTTCCGGATGATCCGTTTCAGCCTCAAATGCTCGGCAACTATATGGTAAAAAAGAAGAGGTGTTTTAAAAAGAAGAAATATATACTGGGGGATGAAGCTCGAATAGCCCGGCCTGAATCCCGGGAAGTGTATGTGGACTGCGCCGGGAAGTTCACGCCTGAATAATTCCTGATGAGCCCTTCCGCATCCTGTTATAACATTGTTATTACGTCTCTGGAGCTCCCTTGCGAGAGGGATCATGCGTCCGGCATGGCCCAATCCCCATTCAAGCGGACAAATAAGTATATTTTTTTTCTTGTCCAAACCTAATCAGATACAATGGTTTTTATTCCCAGTTTCCTGACCTGTTCCGCAATCCGGTTGAGATCGGCAAGCGGCACTTTTTCCAGGGTGTTGCCTTCTGGCGTGTCCCTCGAGATGGTATAGATCATCACCTCTGCCGGCTTTATCATCACCAGGGCCTTCAGCCATGCCTCAATCTCCTCAGGTGTGGTGTTGTCGATAGTTACGCCGTTACGCGATCCTCTGAGGAAGAGAGTCTGAATGATAAGCTGGCCGTTGAAATTTTTAAGATCAGCAATAAGCTCCGTTACTTTGACATTGACACGGGGCTGGTTGTGGATCCTGACCGTGAGGTCAAAACCCGAATCGAGCTTAAGGATGTTCTGGTCGACTTTCAGCAGGGTTTCCCTGATCTCAGGAACGGTTATTCTGGTGGAATTTGAAAGGACTGCAATTTTGGCCTCAGGGAAATATCTGTTGCGAAGTTCGATGGAGTCGTCGACTATCCCGGGGAATTCAGGATGAAGCGTTGGTTCGCCGTTCCCCGCAAAGGTGATGACATCCGGTGCAAGGCCCCTGATCTTCATTTCGGCAAGCTTGTTCTCAAGCGCTCTGTAGACTTCTGTCCTGGGCGGCAGGGGGCTGTTATCGGTTGATCCTTCCGAAGTCCAGCCGCACTCGCAATAAATGCAGTTGAAATTACAGAACTTCCGGTTCAGGGGAAGGAGGTTAATACCAAGAGATACCCCGAGCCTTCTGCTCTTCACGGGCCCGAATACTATGCTGTCGAATAAAAATGTGGACATTTCCCCGGTGATAAAACGGTGCAAAGATAGCAGAAAATTGAAAAACGGTAGAATAAACGGAAGGCATTAAAGCTATGAGGGGCGTGATGGTTAACGGATCCCCTCCCGGGAGGGGTAGGGGTGGGTGTTGCAGTATGAAATAAAATTTTCCTGACAATTCAGTACTGGTTGAGGAGATCCCGCATCCCGGAAAAGAACGGGATACGGGATGACATGGTGCATGGTGATCATGAGAGGTGAGGCCGCGGCGAGAGCAGCATTCCTGCTTTTTGTGTAATGACTCACTCGCCGCGGCCTCACCTCACCCCCTCAAAGCGGCCTGTCATTCCTCGCCGGATAATATCGGAAAATGTTGAAAATCCTCACAATGGGAGATAATCATAGCGAAAAACGAGTAATCAGTGACCACTGAGGCGAGGGATCTCATTCAACCAGTACAGAACTGGTAACCCTTCAGAGAATGACTAACAAAAAAGATGTGTGTAAAGATTAGTTTTGGGGGCAGTAGGTAAAGCTATCCCGCGATGGAACGATAATTTTTTGAAAATTTCACGAATTTTTATTGTCTTGCAATATCCGGGTTATTGTAAATCGATAATTTTTTTACCCAAAACAATATGATTTTATATTTCTGTTATCAGGAAATACCCACCCCTAGCCCCTCCGGAGGAGGGGATCCGTTCTGTTCCTGCTCTGTGCTCTGTGCCATATGCTTTACTCCTCTGCTCCCGCACTCACACTCAAACAGTTACACCCACCCCTAACCCCTCCGGGAGGGGATCCTTATGGGACAATTCCAGCCCCAAAGGCACGCCGTCAAGCCTTCACGCCGTCACACCCTGATGCCTTTACACCAGCCTCGTTACCCTTGTCTGGGGCAGCAGTTTCATATTCTGAAGATCGACATCCTGCAGGAGGAGTAATCCTGGTTTCATACCACGGCGGATACTGCCGTAAGTGTTTCCCTGTCTGAGAGCCATGGCGCCGTTGAAGGTAGCCCATTTCACCATTTCCTGAAGCGGGATCCCGGGAAAGGAAGACTGGAGTACCTTTAGCTCTTCAAGAATGTCAAGACTCCCGTTGGAGGCCAGGCTGTCGGTGCCGATCACAATACGGCAATCCTCACTGGTGAGGAGATCGGCAGGAGGAACGCGGTTTTCTATATAAAGATTGGCCCGCGGACAGAGACACCAGTAAAGGTTATCCCGGCTTCTGACCTTTTTAATGGTGGTCCGGTCGACAAAAGTGTTGTGAACCAGTATGAGGTTACCCGAGCGGGTGACTTCATCCAGAACAGCTGAGGCATGCTCTCTCACAATATCCGGGTAATCGGGAAGCAGCTCCGAGTCGCGGTACGATTCCATAAGAGGCCCGTCATAGTACTTCAGGAAGGCCTTTTCAGCTTCAGTTTCCATGAAATGAAGCGAGGTGATCCTGTTGTTTGCCGTAACCTCCCTGAGAAGACGGAACAGGGTAAGGGATATTGAGTAAGCTGCATGCGGTACTATTGAATATGGAATATTATAGTCACGTGCAATGGCTGCAAGCCGGAGGATTTCCTCCATCCTCCGGTCTGCCTTTTCCGGCTGAAGTCCGAAGATCTCGAGAAGACTGATGTACCTGATCCTGCTTTTTTTCTTAATTTCAAATGTCATCCGGGTGTTGCAGATGTCGGCACAGAGCACAACCCCCCCGGAATACATCTCCCTGTCGGCTTCGGCTGCCGAATAAAGCATTGTTTCAGATCCGTTCTCCCTTTTGGTCCGGAAGTTCTTAAGGAACTCTGCCAGTCCTTTTCCTGGTGCCAGATTCCCTTTCATGTGAGAGAGTTCGAGGTGGCAGTGGCAGTTAACGAATCCGGGTATTATTATTCCATTGTGAAATTCAGCCGATTGCCTTTCATTAAGACTGCCTCCCGAATCCTCCACCGAGGTAATGGTTCCGTCTTTATTGACAGAGACTATTCCGCGCTTAAGCGGCGGGCCGTCGCCGGTGAAAATATACTGGGCAGAGAAGTGTTTCATTTTACGATTCTCGAACGTGCGAGGGCTACATTACTTATCCACTGATGGTAGATCAGGTCAGGAGCCAGGGCCTCTCCGGTGAACCATCCCCTGAGCCGGCTCCGGCCGGGAAAGGGATTGACCATGGTGAGACTGTAACTGTGAGGACGGCCATCCTTTAAAAGCTTTACGGGTGGGAATCCTGCTCTTTTTTCAATGGCTGCCGAATCGGAATGCGAAAACCAGAATCCCACATGAGGATCAGCGGTCTGATCGCCGGGATAGATTGTTATTGTGAAAGTCAGGTGAATGGTACCGTAAAAATCACCTTGTAGATCGACCCAGGGAATATCGGTGCTGTCGGGACCGGAAAGGTGATAGAAAGGTTCACCCGGCCAGATATTAAGGCTTTTGGAGCTGAAAGTAAGAAGATCCTTGTCCGCTATCGATTCCATCTCACTGAGTTTTCCAAGTACCTTATCGTATATTTTCACGAGCCGTTTGGGCTTTCTGATGAAATAGTACCTCATGGTCCTGTCCATCTCATCCCTGGTGTAGCCGTGGGAAGCGATGACATCCATGTACGACTGAAGCGTGTCGCCTTCATTGAATTTGTACCTTACTTCCGGTATAGCAAGCAGGCCATCTGCAAGGTACGCATCGGTGAGAATCGAGGTAAGATCGTCAACGGGGATCAGATCCTTGTGTTCGGCCTTGTTTCTCCGGCCTGCGCAAGAGGCAGCAGCCATCAGGATTATGAGAAATACCGGAATTATATGCCGTCTTACAGTACTCATGGTCCGAATTTAATCATTTGTCAGATACTTAAGTGTCAGGAACCTTACCGGGTACCAGGCTGCCCAGAATCCTATCAGCAGCACTGTCAGAGGAACGATGATGAAATCCCTGATCTTCATTTCAACCGGATAGGCATTGACAATCAGCGATTCGCTCTGAAGGCTGACAATTCCGTATCTCTGTTGTATCCAGCATACCAGGAAACCCAGAATGATCCCTGCAATGGCACCAATTATAGAGATCAACCAACCTTCGAAGATGAATATTTTCCTGATAAGCATATTGTCGGCTCCAAGGCTCCTGAGTATGCCGATATCTCTTTCCTTCTCGATGATCAGCATGGTAAGCGATCCGATGATACTGAACGAAGCGACTATAAGGATAAGCGTGAGGATGAGAAAGATGGCAAGTCTTTCCGATTTCATTACCTTGTAAAATATCTCCTGTTGCTCATATTTGTTCTGAACGATGTAACCATCCCCGAAAATCCTTGTGACGTCCCTTTGTATGTCTGCTTCCCTTACACCGGGTTCAAACTTTATCTCCAGCGAGGTCACTTCCGATTTGTATTCGAGAAGTTCACGGGCAAAATCAACGGGTACAAACACGTACCGGGAGTCAAATTCCTGTTCGACCTGGAAGATACCCGAAGGGAAAATGTAATTCCTGATAAAAGCATTCTCGGGATCGAGGTCAACTGTGCCGGTCCTTTTCGGGACATAAATATTCAGAGGTGTAACAAAGTTCACTCTCATGCCCAGGTAGTTTGCCACTCCTATGCCCGGTATGGCATAGGGTCTTCCCTGGTCCGACAGCAGAATGAATTCTCCATCCCACATGGAGCTGTCGACGCCGGTGACCCTTGCGTAGTTTTCATCAACTCCCTTGATAGTGGCCACAAACTGTCTGTCACCGTACCTGAGAAGGGCATTTTCCTCAACGCACAGCGAGTAACAGGCCACGCCGTTTACACTGGCAAGCATGCTGAGGGATGTCTCGTCCGGAATGAAGGTTTTACCTTCAACAGGTGTGATCTTCAGATCGGGATCGAAGGTGTTGAATATCGATCGTACCAGGGTTTCGAGTCCGTTGAATACGGAAAGGACAATAATAAGAGCCATGGTACCGACCGTGACTCCCGCAACGGATATCGAGGAAATGACGTTTATCGCATTCCTTGATTTTTTTGCAAAGAGATACCGCCTGGCTATGTAAAGGGGAAGTTTCACTTTTTACCTTATTGCCGAAACCAGCAGGCCGGTTCCTGTTTTATGTGTCAAGTAGATATCAAAAAAGTTGAGAATAACGGCGACAGGGAAGGTGATCATGTAGTAAAGGGGAAGAACAATGATACTCAGTTTCGTACGGTTGAGCATCCTGATGGGGTACTTCATTGAGAGGAGCCACGAAATTGATCCGGGCTTGCCGTAAGTGTAAGCGGTACGGATGTTTCTGAAACCGGCTCCTTCGAGCTTCCGTGTTATATCCCCGATTCCGTATCCGTTCCTTACATGCTCCTCGATGAACGATGTCTCCCCTTCGCCGTGAACATCCGATCCTCCCATGTCCGAAGGCGTTGATATCAGCAAAGTGCCGCCAGGCTTCAGCGCCCTGAAGAAATTCCTGAATACAAGTTCATCCCTTTCAATATGTTCCATTACATCCACCGAAAGAATGAAACTGAACGTCTCTTCCTCCATTAGTTCGGTAAGATCAAGTTTCTCACAGACCACCCTTTCCGAAAGTCCGGTCATTCTGAAGAATTCCCTTGTACTCTCTATGTGTTCAGGATCGATGTCGACCGCTTTTATCTTCCAGTTGCGGTTCATCCTGCTCATTCTCCAGGAGTACTGCCCGAAACCTGAACCGGCGTCAAGTATCCTGGCCTCTCCGGGATACTCCCGGGCCAGAGCCCTGAGAGCCCTTCTGACATGCCAGGTCCTGAGAAGAAGCAGGTCGAGAGAAAGGTAAAACACCTTTCTCATCACCACCGGACCCGAAAAGATCCTACCAACCGTTTTCTTGACCGGATCGTATTGCATGGCATCAGGTTTTCAGAAGGCGGTCAATGTTGTCAATGTAATCGAGGCTGTCGTCGATGAAAAAGGCTATCTCGGGCACTATACGAAGCTGCTTCCCCACTTTCTGCCCTATTTCATACCTGATCTTCGGAGCATGCTCCTGTATGCCTTTTAGAATTCCATCCTGACCATCCGAAGGGAAGATGCTAAGATATATCCGCGCTACCGAGAGATCGGGACTTATCCTGACCTTTGTAACCGAGATCATTTTACCGTGAGCAAACTCATTCCCCTTCCTGAGGAAGAGGTCGGCCGCCTCCTTTTGCAGGAGCCTGGATACTTTTTTCTGCCTCGTTGATTCCATGGCCTCTTGTATTGTGGACAGGCAAAGGTACGATTTTCGGAAAAAGAATTAATTTTGCGGGGAATTTTATTGAAGCGATGATGGAAACAGTTGTGAGCGGGATCAGATCGACAGGGAAACTCCACCTTGGAAATTACTACGGTGCGATCCGTAACTTTATCAAGATGCAGAATGAGCACAGGTGCTTCTTTTTCATAGCCGACTATCATGCTCTCACCACCCATCCCAGGCCCGACGACCTCCATGGAAATATAAAGCAGGTTCTTGCCGAATACCTGGCCTGCGGAATTGATCCCGGGAAAGCCACCCTGTTTATCCAGAGCGATGTCCCGGAAGTCTCTGAACTCTATCTGCTCCTGAACATGAATGCCTATGTAGGGGAACTGGAACGAACCACTTCATTCAAGGAGAAAATAAGAAAACATCCCGATAACATAAATGCCGGCCTTCTTACCTACCCCGTGCTCATGGCTGCCGATATAATCATTCACAAGGCCACCAAGGTTCCTGTGGGGAAGGACCAGGAGCAGCATCTCGAGATGACAAGACGTTTTGCCCGCAGGTTCAACACTATTTACGGAGTGGAATATTTCCCGGAACCCGATGCATACAATTTCGGAATGGAGCTCATCAAGATACCCGGCCTCGACGGAAGCGGAAAGATGGGTAAAAGCGAAGGTAACGGGATCTTTCTTTCAGACACTCCGCAGGCCATCAGAAAGAAGATAATGAGCGCCGTGACCGATACCGGACCAACTGAAAAAGGACAGGAAATGTCGGAGCCTGTTAAGAACCTTTTCACAATTATGGATGTTATTTCTGAAAAGGATGTGGTTGATCATTTCCGCCAAAAGTATGCTTCATGCGAGATACGCTACGGCGACCTTAAGAAGCATCTTGCGGAAGATGTGATAAAGGCCCTGACGCCGATAAGGGAGAAACTGAACGAAATTCTTGCCGATAATAAGTATCTTGCAAAAGTGGTTAAGGAAGGCGGGGAAAAAGCAAGGGAAAGCGCGGCACGCACCGTCAGGGATGTAAGGGAAATTATCGGATACAGGCCTTTCTGATACAAAAATAAAAGCCAGGCTGAAGACCTGGCTGACCTTGAAGGATCAAGATATATATGTGAGATTGCCTGTGTAATAAGGTGAGATCAAAATGCGTGCCAAATTGATTCAGATGTCCAGACGCATTGCCATATCTCTTATTGTGATTCTGCTTGGTGCAGTTGCTGCGGCGGTGTATTTCCTGCATCAGAGCAGACTGACCATGGTGGCCGATCCATACAGATTTATAGGGGAGGATGCCGGCATTATTATCGAGACCATCGATCTAAGGAATCTTATCAATTCTGTTACCACGGGGAAAGGTCTTTTCTCTGAAATTGAAAATGTAAAAGAACTTTCAGGATTCAGTTCAAGATTGAAGTACATAGCCGACCAGATAAACAAACCCGGATTCAGAAAGCTAAGCCAGGAAGGAACAGCTGTCATTTCCTTTCATTCCGGCGACGATGGCAGTCTCATTCCCTTCCTTTCGAAAGTGATACCGGCTGAGACCGGGTACAGGCACCTCAGGGAGGCCTTTGAAGAAGCCGGCATCACCCGGATCACGGAGGAAAAGACCGCCGGAAAAAGATTGTCACTGATCCCTTTCAATGTCAACGGCCGTACCGACACCCTCTTCGTTACCATTAACTCAGGACTTCTTGTATGCACCACATCGCGAAGCCTTGCCACGAGAACCCTGACTCAAAATGCTGCAGGAACGGATATCAGAAGCGCCCCTGGATTTTCAAGGATTCTAATCTCATCCGGGAAAAACCTGGACAAGATCTTTGTTGTGTTCGGTAACCTGGGTGAAACTCTTGAGAAGATCCTTCCTGAAGAAAAATCTTCACTTGCGGCCAGGATACTGAAGCTCGGGGGAAGTGCGGGCGGCGATATATTTATTAAGGAAGACGGTCTTACCATAAGCGGCTACATAGAGAGCAGCGGTGAGTCGGAGCGGCTTTCCCAATTCAGATCAATTGAGCCGGTTGCTTTTCAAACCTACAGGATACTCCCCGCTGCAACCTCAATGTTCGAGACAATGGTGATGACTCCCCGTGCTGACCATCAGGCTGCATCAGCAGAAAGCCAGGCTGCCATACTTGCCCGGAGACTGAAACCTTACCTGGGCGATGAGATCACCAAAGCCTATATCGACATACGGAACAACCAGGTAAGCCGGAACACCCTGGTCATCTATAAACTGAAAAACCGGGTGCAGTGTGAGAACATTTTCCTGGAAGTTATCGGCGACAAGGCTGAGAAGGCTTATTTCAAACCTGACGAACAGACGAGTATGCCTGTTTATCTCACAGGGAAGCCCGGCCTGCTGCTTGAACTGGAACCAGGTTTCGCCCCGGGTTTTGACGATTCCTCCTTCGCCTTTTACGACAACTTCATGATCACGGGTAATTCCTATGCTGCAATATCCCGCCTGCTGTACGACAACATTCTTAACAAGACACTGGCCAACGATTTGCTTTACAGGGAATTTGAAAAGGGGATCCCCTCGAGGGCAGGTTATCTTTTCTATTGCGTTCCATCCAGAAGCCTCGACTACTTTTCCGTTTTCATGGGGAGTGAACTCGCAAGGGAGCTGGCCGCCAACAGAAATACCCTGGATAAGGTACAATCGGTCGGTTACCAGCTTGCATCAGTAAACGGAATGATCTACAATAACCTGACAGTAAACTACAAAGAACTGGTTATGGAGGAGTCGACTACAGAATGGGAGACCTTGCTTGATACCACTGCCGCAATCAAACCCTTCTTCTTCACCAACCATAACACCGGGGCAAAAGAGATATTCATCCAGGATGCGGGTAACAATGCCTACCTGATTAATACCGCCGGTCGTGTACTTTGGAAGCTTCCTCTGAGGGAACGAATAATCGGGAATGTGTTTATGATCGATTATTACAGGAACGGCAAGTATCAGCTGCTTTTTGCAGGAAAGAACAACCTTCACCTTATCGACCGCAACGGAAATTATGTCGACAGATATCCCGTAAGACTGAGATCTCCTGCAACGAGCCCTCCTGCTTTATTTGACTATGAGAATAACGGGACCTACAGGATAATAATAGCAGGGGAGGATAAGCTCGTCTACAGCTATGACAAGTCGGGAAGCGTGGTAAAAGGTTGGGAACCGTTCCGAACTGCCGGAATAGTTACTTCAGAGGCCGGATTTTATAAGGTGTCGGGCAAGGACTTCATTGTGGTGGCCGACGAAACATCGGTTTATTTCCTTGACCGTACAGGAAAGATCAGACTTACTCCTGATGATGCAGTGACAAAGGCTGATGGATCGGCCATGAGGCTGTCGTCAGGATCAAGGCCTTCGATAGTCTGTTCCGCACCGGATGGCACGGTTCAGACTGTGTCTTTTACGGGGGAAGTTAAAATATTCAACTTCAAAAAGTTCAGCTTTGATCATTCATTCGATTTCTTCGATGTGGATGGTGATGGTTTTGGCGAATATGTTTTCATTGACAGCAGCAAACTGTATGTGTATGATAACAACCAGACAGAGATGTTTTCGAAGGATTTTGATTCTGCAAGCCTGGTGGGGCCGATCAATTTCACCTTCTCTTCTTCAGACAGGAAGATAGGTGTATTCGATGAAGGCCGGAACCTTATATGGCTTGTCGACAGCAAGGGAACGGTGATGAGCGGATTCCCCCTCAGGGGAGCATCGATGTTCTCTATAGGAAAACTGTCATCTGCCCCGGGTTGGAATCTTATAGTCGGAGGAGACGACAGATTCCTCTACAACTATAAGATAGAAAGTCCGGCCAAATAAATCAGGGCTGTTTTGACCAGTGTAATTGTTAATGTTAATTTTGCATTTGTACCTGGTAGTTCGTGAACAGGAGTGCAGAAGGAAACTGAATAGCATATAATGAATAATCTCAGAACGAAATGACAATTTTAATCCGCTTTGTACTAGTCAGCATAATTATCTATCTCCTTGTAAGGTCATTTGTAAGATTTTTTCAGGGACAGGACGAACCGGATCAACGGAACCGGTCGGACCGGAATGAAAATGCAAAATCGCCTGGAGTATCGAAGGAAATAGGAGAGTATGTTGACTATGAAGAGGTTGACTGAACCTTTATTTCAGTGATTTCCTGAGCTGTTTTGCCAGCGCATTTGCAAACACAAAGTCGTTCAGGGTGGTGCATTCGGAATCGAGGATTTCCTTGTTGCTGCCCTCCCAGCAAAGGACACCGTCGCTGAGGAATACAATCTTCTCGCCTATCTTCATCACCGAGTTCATATCGTGAGTATTGACGATGGTGGTCATTGAGTATTCATCGGTGATCTCCTTTATTAGTTCATCTATCAGGATAGCTGTAAGAGGATCGAGGCCTGAATTAGGTTCGTCGCAGAACAGGTACTTGGGATTAAGGGCGATGGCCCTGGCAATAGCGACCCTTTTCTTCATTCCTCCCGAAATTTCAGATGGAAAGAGCCTGTTCGCATTCTTTATATTAACCCGGTCGAGGCAGAAATTAACCCTCTCGGTCTTTTCCTCAAGACTCTGGCTGGTAAACATGTCGAGCGGAAACCTGACATTCTCCTCAACAGTCCGGGAATCAAAAAGGGCACTTCCCTGGAAAAGCATTCCTATTTCCTTCCGGATCTCTTTTTTCTCATGGAACTCCAGCTTGTTGAACTGCTTATCGTCGTACCAGATCTCACCGCTGTCGATGTCGTGAAGACCGACGATCGACTTTAGCAGGACTGTTTTGCCAGAGCCGCTCCTTCCGATTATCAGGTTCGTCTTTCCTGCTTCAAAAGTGACAGAAATATCGCTGAGGACAGACTTGCCGTTGAAGGCCTTGTTAAGTTTTTCAACCCTTATCATGACAGTAGAAGCTGGGTTAGGATCACGTTGAAGAGAAGGATCAGGATGCTGCTGTGGACCACTGCTTTTGTGCTTGCCTGACCGACTTCCAGAGAACCGCCCTCGATCCTGTAACCGTGGAATGCAGATACGGTGGCAATGATGAAAGCGAAAAACAGGGTTTTTATGATGGCGTAGGTCACATAGTAGGGAATAAAGGCATACTGGATGCCATAAATATAATCTTCGGAGGTGATCACTCCTGCCGAGGTGCCTGCGATCCAGCCGCCGACGATACCCACTGAAATGCTAATGAGGGTGAGGACAGGGTTGAAGAGAAGCGTGGCTATTATCTTGGGAAGGATAAGGTATGAGGCTGAATTGACGCCCATGGTCTCCAGAGCGTCTATCTGCTCGGTAACCCTCATGGTACCTATCTCCGAGGCAATGCTCGATCCGACCTTTCCTGCCAGGATGAGCCCGGTTATTGTTGACGAGAACTCGAGCAGGATGGAATCGCGGCAGCCCAGTCCGATCAGATAGGTCGGATAGATGGGATTCTCCGTGTTGTAAGCTGTCTGAAGTGTTATTACAGCTCCCATGAAGAAGGAAATGATTGCAATGATCCCCACTGAATTAAGTCCAAGGAAAACCATCTCGTGCATAGTTTGCCTGTAATAGACATACGGCTTTTCAGGCCGGGAAAAAACTTTCCTGAGAAGAATGAAATAACCTCCAACCTGTTCGAGGAACCTGATGATCATGATCTCTTTTTTATGACCGTTAAATTTACAAATATTTGCGGGATTATGTCTAATCCGATTCCCCGGGAGAATAGACAATAAATAGTATATTTGCAAAGTTCTATCCAATAAGCAATATTTCTGATGGACAAAAGATATGTGATCATCATGGCAGGTGGTGTGGGAAGCCGTTTCTGGCCCCTCAGCCGCCAGGAACGGCCTAAACAGTTCCTTGATATTCTGGGAACGGGCGAAACACTTTTACAGCAGACTTTCAGGAGGTTCCTCAACGTCTGTAAAAAAGAGAATATTTATGTGGTCACCAGTTCGGAACACAAGGACCTTGTTTCCGAACAGCTCGATATCAGGAAGACGAACATACTTGCCGAACCTTTCAGGCGCAACACAGCCCCCTGCCTGGCTTACGGAACTTTCCGCATCCTTAAGGAGAATCCCGATGCTGTTATAACCGTAACTCCTGCCGATCATCTCATAATAAAGGAGGACAAATTCACTGATGTACTGAATAAAAGTTTTGATTTTGCCGCCAGGAACGACGCCCTGCTGACTCTTGGGATCAAGCCCGACCGTCCTGAGACAGGTTACGGTTATATTCAGGCCGACAGGAAGAAAGCCTCGACAGGCGTTGCAAATCTTCATAAGGTCAAAACCTTTACCGAGAAACCAAATATCGAGCTGGCAAGGGTTTTTCTGCAGAGCGGTGATTTCTTCTGGAACTCGGGCATCTTTATCTGGAACATAAAATCAATAATGAATGCCTTTGAAAAGTACCTTCCGGAAATGTATTCCACATTCGATGAGGGAAGAGATCTTTTCGGCACAGAAAAGGAAACCAAATTCATAAGCAAGACCTACACCGTCTGCCGCAACATCTCGATCGACTACGGTATAATGGAAAAAGCTGAAAATGTTTATGTGATGTGCACCGATATAGGCTGGTCGGATCTGGGTACCTGGAGCTCTCTTTATGAGCACTCGGTGCCCGACAGGAAGGGAAATGCGAAAGTCAGCGGAGAGGTGTTCTCATACGAAAGCCAGGGTAACATATTCAACATTGCTCCGGGAAGGATCGCCGTTGTCCAGGGACTGAAGGATTTTATTGTTGTGGATGCGGAGGATGTTCTTCTGATTGTGAAAAAGGAGGAGGAGCAGAACATAAAGCACTTTCTTGAGGATGTAAAGAATGCGACCGGCGAGAAGTATCAGTGACCGGTGAAACCGAAATAAAAAAAGGGCTGCCGAGGCAGCCCTTTTCTTTGGGTTATGGGATTAAAATTCCCACAGGTCGTGTTCAAAATTGAACAGTTCGTTCTTGATCCTTTCAGCTTCATAAAGCGTTGACTTTCCCACCGTATATTCGTTGATCTGCCTGTCGTCAAACACGTTTGACTGTCCGAAGATCACGCTTCCGAACCTTCTCTGCATAAAGAGATCGTCGAAGGATATCCTCTGTGCATCGTTGTTAGCCATGAACACCTCATTTTTTGCAAGTGCATCCCTGATGTCATCATACCTTATCCAGAACAGAGGTTTCCTGAGGGCACGGCCGGCATCGTTGTCATATCCCATCCAGTAGGGCATCAGTCCGATAATCCTCACGTCGAGCTTCGACAGCTTTTTGTCGAAATACCATTCCTCATACACCAGGATCTGCTTCACTTCTTCGGGCTTCGACTGTTCCGTAATCGTAGTGTCCCTTGTCTGTCCTTCCGCATTTATCTGGATCGACTGAGTCTTGGTGGTTGCACCCATATTGACTTCTATGTCGTCGTATGTTGTCGGAAGATTTGAATCCATTGCCGAGAAGGCCTCTATACGCCCGGCGCGGATCTCTTCAAGGATTATATTGATAAGGCTCTTCCTGCCGTCCTGGGTGGGCTTGATCGGATAATACAGCGGCTGGTTCATCTTTTCCCTGAGGTCGATAAGGCGCCAAATCTTCTGTGACCATATCACATCAGCCTCCCTGAGATAGGGATAGTTGATCTTTTTGTTATCCGGCATTGATTTCTGGTAAATATCGCCAAATGACTGTGCGCTGGCCATCGTGCCGACCGCAAATGCGA
Source organism: uncultured Rikenellaceae bacterium (assembly GCA_964429295.1). GTDB lineage: Bacteria > Bacteroidota > Bacteroidia > Bacteroidales > VadinHA17 > LD21. The sequence goes on along the minus strand of CAYSBL010000031.1, from coordinate 10,873 downwards.
TAATTCCAAAAAAGACTTTCTTGTTCATTGTATTTGGATTTATTACTTAATCTATTTTCAATATTATCGGGCTCAGGTCCATTGTCCTTCCGTCTGGAGCAAGGCATTTAATATCCTTTATGAAAAGGTTTTTGCCGCGTGCAAGCCTGTTGATAAGGTTCTTCTGTTCCGCTGTAAGAGATCCTGAATTGCTCTTCTCTTCAAAGTCGCCGCGACTGTCCGTATAAAGGACTGTAAAGGAGGTGATCTTGTAAACAAGGTCAAATTCAAAGTCGGGCAGCGATGCGTAAACCCCGGTCTGGGCAGCAGCAGTGTTTTTTGCTATAAGGCCGGTGCTTTTTCCACCGAACACAGCAATAGGAGCAGGGACAGCCTTTACCCTGAATTCGATGGGCGCGAAGGTGTTCGCCTTGCCTGCATCATCCTTGACGGAAACAACCACCTGGACATTCTGGCCTACCGTGGTAGGATTGACAGCCCAGTTCCCCCTGAAGTTCTCGCCTTTGGAGTTCTTTACCTTCTGGGTGGTAACGGTACCGTTCACCACCTTGATAGTTATCTTGCTCGGATCGACACCCGGCACAGAAACGTCGATGGGGTTGAGGATACCTTTGTACATAACGTTCATGGCAGTAGGGGAGACCACAACATTGGGAACGCCTACATTGTATGCCGAGCTGAAAGGATAATCGATTGTTGTGCCCGAGGGATTCTTTACCGAAATGACGCCTCCCCATGTCTTGGGCCCCACTGCGGAAGCACGAACCCTGTAGATCCCCCTTCCGGCTTCGTCGACAGGAAGAGTAGTTCCGTTGACTGTTACAACCGGGGTCTGTGTGGAGTCGATAGCAGATATGAAGACTCTTGCTTCATAATCGCCGCCCTGGGTTACGTAATTGGAAACAGGAACCACAGTGGGAATGATCTTGTTAACCCTGAATTCACCTGCATCAATTTGTGAATAGAGGTGGTTCAGAACCTCGGTCTCGGCATTTCTGACGTCAACCTGCATCTTTGACAACACAGTCTGGACTGCCACAAGGGGCAAAGTCTGGAAGGTCAGGTTTTCCCATTTGTTGGGCTGACCATCGGGATCGTGACCGTCGTCGGTGTTGAGACTGGTGCGGAGGGCATCCTCTGCCGACGGATTTTTACCGTCGAGGGCAGAAATAAGGAATTCCCTGTAATCGTTCATCAAAGCTTTCAGAGCCGATGCCTTTCCGTTTTCATTCGCCCCGATAAGTATCTGTGAGGGAACGTTGTTTTCATCAATCTTCTTGACCAGGTCGATGTTAATCTCTCTTCCTACAACAGCTTCCGTTTCCGGACCTTCTGCCTCCTGTATTATTTCGATCTTGAGATCCTGTATGAAGTTGAATATCTCTTCAGCACGGCTTTTCACCTCCATGGCAGTATCACGGTATTTCCCGGCTTTTGTGGGATTCTCGTTTGCCGCCCGGTTGAACTCTTCATAGATACGGTTATTCTTGATAGCGTAATTGCCGAGTGTCGTCGTCAGACTCTTGTCAACTTTCTTGAATGCTTCCACGGCTTCCTTCGACACGTTAAGTGCAAGCATGGCGGTAAGAATCAGGTACATCATACCGATCATCTTTTGCCGTGGTGATAGCCTCTCGTGAGCCATTTTCTAAGAGTGTTTAGTTTTGGATTAAAATGTCACGCGTTATTTAACATTCATGGCAGCAAGCATGTTGCCATAGACATTGTTCAGTGCTGCGAGGTTTTCATTGAGTCTGGTCATCTGCTCACGATACTTTTTCGTATCGCCAGCTGATTCTGAAAGGTCTTTCATAATGGACTGAATACCTTTCTGGAGGTTTTCGGATTCCCTGAGATGTTCATCCACTCCCTTACGCTGCAATTCGTATACGGCATTAAGGGCTGAAAGGTTTTTATTCAGAGATTCGAGCTGCTGCTGGTAAGACCTGCCGCCCGATTCGATGACCGAATATGATTCGGCAAGTTTGCCGTAGTTCGAATTCGAGTCGGAGATTATCCTGGCGGTTGTCTGGTATGAATCGGCCAGATTTCCAAGAGCTGAATCGGCTGCATGTATTGTATTCATATACTTCGATGAAGCAGCTGAAATGTCTCCCATTACATTTATGTTGGCTGTGGCTTCGCTGAACTTCTTCATGCCAACACCCAGCTTCTGGAATAAATCGGGTGTGATGTCAGCGCTTTCGAGCATCTCATCGAACTTTGAAAGGGCATAGGAACCACTTCCGGCACCGCCGCCGCTGCTTCCTCCGATTGCTCCGACATATCCGCCTGACACGCTCCTGGCAGCAGAGGGTTCATCCTCCTTAATGCCGGCAAGCTCAGGATATACCAGTGTCCAGTCAACCTCCTCATGAAGTGGCTCGAACGCTGAAAAGAAGAAGATGATTGCTTCTGTAAACAGACCGACAGTCAGCATTAATCCTGCACCATTCCAGTGCTGTATCTTGAACAATGCACCAACGATAACTACTGACGCGCCAATACCATACAGTTTGGCCATGAAGTTCTTGTATCCGGTCGACTGAACTATTTCTGCTAGGCTCATTTAACTGGTTATTTAAAGGTTATATTAATTCTTATTGATTTACTCCTATGTATGATCTAACATTGCGGAATCCGATATAGGACTTGGTTGAATCCTGATATTCGTAATCCCTTGAGCTGGTCTGGAGGAAATAGGATATATCCTTCCATGAACCGCCCCTTATTACTTTACGCTTGAGTACCGGCGGATCCTGCGGACGCGCATTGTACTCGTAGTTGGGATTCAGGTCGTGCTCGAAAATGTATGCAGAGGGATGATATGCACCGAGAGTCCATTCTGCAACGTTTCCCGACATGTCGAACAGTCCGAACTCATTGGGTTCGTATGATCCGACTTTTGCAGTATATACAGTACCGTCGTCAATATAATTACCGCGAAGAGGTTTGAAGTTGGCAAGGAAACAACCCTCGTAGTTCCTGGTATAGGGTCCGCCCCACGGATACATCGAGAGATCGAGTCCGCCTCTTGCAGCATATTCCCATTCGGTTTCAAGAGGAAGCCTGTACGCCTGTACATCGGCAATTCCTTCCTTCCTGAGTGCCGTGTTCATGTAATCGGTCCTCCACCTGCTGAATGCATTGGCCTGTGACCAGGATACACCTACCACCGGATAATCGTCAAACGACGGGTGCCAGAAGTAGAGATCAGCCTGCGGATCATTGAAGGAATAGGTGAAATCCCTGATCCAGCAAAGAGTATCGGGATATATATTAATGGTATCATGCCTGATAAAGGAGGACCGGTTTCTTACCTCGGTTACATTGCCGTTGCGGTCAATCACCTGTCCGACATATTTCCATGTGTTGTTCGCATAGTCGTTTACATATTTGGCCTTTGCTGCCTGCTGGTAATCAACCCAGAAATATGTGTAGTTGAGCTTTCTGACATCAATCTGCTTCTTGCCGTTAAACCTTTCCTCCGGAGGATAGAACATCTCTTCCAGGACTGAGGCCGTGGTCTCTTCCCTGGGGTCGATCCTCTCAGCCCAGTTGATTACAGGCGGGTCAACCGGATTACCGTCGTCATCAACGACAAAATATTCGCGGTCGGGAACCTGAGCTTCTCCCAGCCTGGTCCTGAGAATGGAATCCCTTACATAATAAACAAACTGTCGATACTTGTTATTGGTTATTTCAGTCTGGTCCATCCAGAAAGCCTCAACAGTAACGGTCTTGGAGATACTGTTCATCGCGAAGACTGCATCCTGATCGCTCGGACCCATCGTAAAACTGCCCGCAGGGATGAAAGCCATCTCGAAAGGTTCCGGCTCGAAGAAATTTTTTCTTCCCGGAACTCCCGTCAGTTCTCCATTGTCCGATGACTTACAACCGCCTAACAATATCATAATTATCAGAGCCGGAAGGATTACCTTTTTCATCATATTATAATTTTGAATTCTAAAGAATTTGTATTGCAAGTAACTTTTTCTTAAAATTTTTACAAGAACCTTATGCTTTTGTATCTCATCGGGCTTTTGCCCATACTGAGACTGAAACAATAATTCACCATGAATTCGTGCGACCCGTGTGTGTTTTTTCTGATATCCGAGACCGGGAAGTCGTAGGCGTATCCGACCCTGATACCATTAAACAATTCAATCCCAACAATTCCCACCAGCGCATCGCCCGGTCTGTAAGAAACGCCCCCCCATGCCTTTTTATTGTATCTCACCAGAGAAGTTGCAGAAAATTGTATTGCTTTTCCGTCACTGATGGCAAAGAAGGAAGGCAGCAGTTCGAGTGAAGGATTCGGAAGCTGCAGTATATAGCCTGCCGTTGCATAATAGTGCCTGCTGATATATGATACTCCCTTTGTGAATTTCACCTTTGGCTGGTTTATGTGAGTAACCGAAATCCCTGCATAATATTTATCAGTGGTATAATAAACACCCAAACCGGCATCGAAGTTCACGGAGCTCTCCTTTCCTTCAGGGATCAGCGGATCGCCCGACGGCGGCGTGAAAACATCCCCGGAGGGTATCGACCATTCAGGATCGAGAGTCATATTGAACATTCCGGCATTGATCCCTATCCCGAGCTTCCCCATTCCTATTTCGGCAATGTAGGCATAGGAGAGGGCAATGTTTATGTCTTTGTCGAAACCAAGGATGTCGTTCTGAACCATGAGTCCGACACCGCTGCTGATCCCGAAAGGCGCCACCGGAGCACTGACATTGAAAACTGTTGTGGAAGGCGCTCCATTGAACCCGACCCATTGCTGCCGGTTCAGAGCCGTTGCACATATCATCCCCGATGTCCCCGCATAACCCGGATTATATGTCAGGGTGTGGAACATGTAATTGCTGGTTATGGGATCCTGCTGAGCCTTCCCGGAGGTAATTGCCAGCAGAATGAACAGGAATAGTGTGGTTGACTTTTTCACCTTTTTAATTATAATAAGTGGATTAAGCTCATCTGTTGAACTTATAAAGTAACACAAAAAAAATAAAAGTATGCAAACCCGTTTGGGCGAGGTCAAAACTTTTAAACATTCCTGATCAATTATCCACAAAGAATATTCCAAATCTTCCTGAAAACGTGAAAGAAGTGAAATTATTTGAGCGATCAGGATTTTAATCTGCCCGAAGCCAGGACCCATTTGTCAGGGACTTCATTCCTGTTGGCTTTCAGGTAGTCGTCGTGGGAGCAGGAAATATAGATGTTCCTGTTGTTTTCATCCTTTAGTTCGATCCACCATCTTTCAGTCAGACTGCTCTTTACAAAGATCATATCTTCCTCAAGGTCGGAAAGCCTGACGTGATACCTGATGAACCTTCCTGTATTGCTGTGGCTTAGCACAGGCGTCTCATATTGCTTCTGGGAAAAGCCCTCAAGGAAAAACCAAAGTATCTGAGCGGCAAGGCCTGTAGTCTGATTCCTGTTGTCAAGCCCCGGGTTCACGTCAAAAAGCCCGAAAACCTTAAGATTATCCGAGATCCCGGCGTACCGTGCGAGAAGACAGATCTCCTCTCCATAGAATCCGTTGGGTGAAGGCATAGCAGTTCCGGGGGCATCCGACTGCCTTACGGCTGAGATGTCAAATATGGCGGCATCGGAATCCCTGAAAAGGGGCTCCATCAGATATACGGCCTGCCTTACATCCCCGATCCTTACCATCTCCGAATGGCGCCTGGAAAACCTGTTCAGCACCTGCTGATCATTTAGATAGGTCTGGTAACCTATGTTAATAAAGTGCCTGTTGGTGCTTTTACTGCTGCCCGTTATTCTGTTCAGGTAACTCAGGGAGTCGAACACCTCCGGATTATTGCTGTAATCAATACGGGGATCAACCGTGAGAAGGGTGTAACCTTTGCCGAGACGCGTGAACGACCTGTCGATAGCCGTAACCAGAGCGCTGCTTCCCCCTATTATCACGGGGAAGACATTCCCGTTTAAAAGCGTTGTGAGAATATCTGTAAGACCGGCAAGGGTATCGGCAAATGTCATTCCCTGCTTCATGTTACCCAGGTCGGCAATTTTCGTCTTGCCCGGTATCCTGGCAAGACTGTAGAGTTGCTGCCTTATGGAATCGGGTGCACCTGCTGAGCCGGGATCAGGAGAATTGCGGCCATCGGGGACACCTATAAGAACTACCTTGAACCTGCTGAAATCGCTTATTGTCATGTTCTCGGTGTGAATGACCGTGTTGTGGGGAAAACCGGCATTACCCGCGAGGGTTTCAAGGCCATGCCTCTCAATGCTTACCGGATCAAAATAGTCTTTCAGGTCGATCATGGTTTATTCGGAGCTATGCCTGGTTTTGTCGGTCTTTTCAATGATAGCCGTGCAATCTTCCCTGGTCAGCTTTTCTGCATCGCTGCCCCTTGGGATCCTGTAATTCTTCTTATCCCTGGTGATGTACGGTCCGTATCTTCCGTTAAGGATCTGGATGTCGCCGAGATCCTTTATTACCTTCTTCCTGTCGCTTTCACCCTTCTCCCGGATAAGCTCAATTGCCCTTTCAGCCGTTATGGAATAGGGATCATCAACGCCCTTCTTCAGAGAGAAGAACTTGCCGCCGTATCTTACATAGGGTCCGAACCTGCCTATGCCGACCACCATTTCTCCCCCTTCGTGCATGCCGAGCGAGCGTGGAAGCCTGAAGAGGTTAAGAGCTTCTTCAAGTGTAATGGTCTCAAGCAACTGGTCTTTTGCAAGACTTGCAAAGCGCGGTTTCCCTCCCTTTTCAGTGTCTCCTATCTGTGCAACCGGACCAAACCTGCCCATCTTCACGGAAACCGGTTCTCCTGTTTCAGGATGATTCCCAAGAACCCTTGCCCCGGTTTTCCTGACCTTCTTCTCAAGAGCGTTCTCGATTGTTTTATGGAAGGGATTGTAAAATTTCTCAAGCATCCCCGTCCAACGCAGTTTCCCTTCCGCTATCCTGTCAAACTGCTCCTCGACTTCGGCAGTGAAATTGTAATCGACTATCTCGGGAAAGCTTTCTACAAGATAATCATTAACCATTATTCCAATGTCCTGAGGAAAAAGCTTTGACTTTTCCTTACCGGCAACTTCGGTTTTTGCTGAAACCGAGACCTTTCCCCCTGAGAGAGAGATTATCCTGATCTGCCGTTTTTCGCCTGGCCTGTCCTCACGCATCACATAGCCCCTCTTCTGAATGGTAGAGATGGTCGGAGCATAGGTTGATGGTCTTCCTATTCCAAGCTCCTCAAGCTTCTTGACAAGGCTTGCTTCAGTATAGCGGGGAGGCGGTGCGGTGTATTTCTGCGTTGCGGTGATTGTATTGTACCAGAGCGGCATTCCTGTTTTAACCGGAGGGATGATAGCCTTTTCATCTTCCCCGTTCTCACTATCGGTCGATTCTGAATATACCTTAAGAAAACCGTCGAACTTCACAACTTCGCCTGTTGCAGAAAAGAGCACCGGAGAGTTGTTCATTTCAATCGAGATGGTAGTCCTTTCAACTTCGGCATCGGCCATCTGCGATGCAATGGTTCTTTTCCAGATAAGCTCATAAAGCCTTTTTTCGTTCTGATTGCCTGCGACTGAAGTTACATCGGGATATGCCGGCCTTATAGCTTCATGGGCCTCCTGGGCTCCTTTCGACTTTGTCCTGAACTGCCTTGTTTTCGAGTATTTTTCGCCGTATCCGGCAACTATCACCTCGCGCGATTTTGCCAGTGCAAGCTTTGACAGGTTTGTGGAATCAGTCCTCATGTAGGTGATCTTTCCTGCTTCATAAAGTTTCTGGGCTACGGCCATGGTCTGAGATACGGAGAATCCCAGTTTCCTGTAAGCTTCCTGCTGGAGCGTTGAGGTGGTAAAGGGAGGTGCAGGTGAACGTGTCCCCGGTTTTACGGTCACGGCCGATACCTTGTACTGCGAGGCGGCACATAATTCAAGGAATTTCCCGGCCTCCTTTTCATCAGGGAATTTTTTAGCGGCCTCAGCTCTTATCAGGTTTTTATCGTTGTTGTCTTTATCAGTCCGGAAAATACCGTTCACACGGAAAGACGATTCGCTTTTGAAAGCGATGATATCCCTCTCCCTTTCAACGATAAGCCTTACTGCAACCGACTGGACCCTTCCGGCAGACAGTGCCGGCTGGACCTTTTTCCAGAGAACCGGTGAGATCTCAAAACCCACAATCCTGTCGAGGATTCGTCGGGCCTGCTGGGAATGGACCAGGTTCATGTCGACTTTCCGCGGATTAAGGATGGCATTGGTGATGGCATCCTTTGTTATTTCATGGAACACTATCCTCCTGGTGGTATCCAGATCGAGATTCAGGACACTCGCCAGATGCCATGCAATGGCTTCTCCCTCACGGTCCTCGTCAGAAGCTATCCAGATATTTTTGGATTCGGCTGCAGCCTTGCGCAGTTCCCCTACAACTTTTGATTTTTCTTTAGGTATCTCATACTCGGGAGCAAAGTCATTTTCGATGTCGATACCGAGATTCTTCTTCTTAAGGTCCCTGATATGGCCGAAACTGGAAACGACCCGAAACTCCTTACCAAGGTATTTCTCAATGGTCTTCGCTTTAGCCGGCGACTCAACAATTACTAGATTTTCGATCATGCAGGATTGTTTTAGCTCTTCCAAAAAACACGACAAAGTAAATCATTTAGGGCCCAAACTTCAAAATAAACGGTTAAGATTCTTTATTAATTACTATTTTTGGGCAAACTGCTGAAGCGAATGAAAGGGGAATCAACAAAGAGAAAATACCTAATATGGTTCTGGTCGATCTTTGCGGTACCGTTCATTATAGTGGTTATCCTGTTCGTCCTGATATCCAGGGGCAAGCTGGGCCCGATGCCTTCATTCACCGAACTCGAGAATCCTGAATACAACCTGGCAGCAGAAGTTTATTCAGAAGACGGGGTTCTTCTTGGCAAGATCAGCATTGAAAACCGTACCTGGACCGACTACAAGGATCTTTCTCCATACCTCGTTAATGCTCTTATCGCGACTGAGGACATCAGGTATTACAGGCATTCGGGGATCGATGTGAGGGGACTGGGAAGGGCTGTAATCCGTACCATACTGCTCGGACAGAATACTGGAGGAGGGAGCACAATAACACAACAGCTTGCAAAAAACCTCTATCCGCGCGATACTGCCAGGGTATCAAAAATCACCCGGCAGATAAGGCTCGGAGTTTCAAAATTCAAGGAATGGCAGACTGCAGTGAAACTCGAACGCAGCTACACAAAGGAAGAGATCATTGCAATGTACCTTAATAAATACGACTTCCTGTATCAGGCCATCGGCATAAGATCGGCAGCCAGGGTTTATTTCAATACCACGCCCGATTCCCTTAAAATAGAAGACGCCGCTGTTCTGGTCGGTATGCTCAAGAATTCAAGCGCCTACAATCCCAGGAGATTCCCTGAAAGAATGCTCGCAAGAAGAAATATCGTCCTTTCCCAAATGGCCAAATACGGATACCTTCATCCTCAGGCAGCCGATTCCCTTAAGCAGCTTCCGATCGAGCTTGACTTTAATGTGGAAGATCACAATACAGGCCTGGCCACCTACTTCAGGGAGTACCTCAGGAATATTATGAGAAGGCCTGAACCCGACCGGAACAGATACGAGAGAGAATCTTCATACGAGGAGGCGCTTTGGGAGTGGAATAACAATCCTCTTTACGGCTGGTGCAACAAGAACAGGAAACCAGATGGTTCTCCGTATGACATATATAAGGACGGACTGAAGATCTACACCACCATCAACTCGCGGATGCAGCAATATGCTGAGGAATCTGTTGCCGAACACCTTTCGAAGGATGTACAGCCGGGCTTCCTTAAGCGAGCAAAGAGCTTCAGGAATCCGCCCTATTCGAACGACATCTCCAAAAAACAGGTGGAAGAGCTGTTAATGAGATCAGTAAAGGACAGCGAAAGGTATATTATGATGAGGGCCAGGGGAGTGCCCGAGGATTCCATAATGCTTGCCTTCAATACAAAGGTACCGATGAAGGTATTCTCCTGGAGAGGCGAGATAGATACCATCATGACACCTTACGATTCGGTGCGCTATTACAAATATTTTCTGCGCTCCTCCTTCCTGGTTGAGGATCCCCATACAGGTTATATCAAGGCTTATGTCGGAGGACCCGATTTCAGATATTTCAAATGGGATGCTGTTACCCAGCAGCGGAAGCAGGTTGGAAGTACAATCAAACCCTTCCTTTACACAGTTGCGATGCAGAACGGCTATACTCCATGCTATGAAGTGGAGAATATCCCGCGGTCGTTCGACCTCCCGGGGGACTCAGTGCCATGGATACCGAGGAGCTCGGGCCCCAAGGAATATCACGGAAAAATGGTTACCCTCAAATGGGGGCTGGCCCAGTCCGAAAACTATATTTCGGCGTGGCTTATGCAGATGTTCAGGCCTTCGGCCGTTGCCGACCTGATGAAAAGAATGGGTGTCAGAAGCTTCATCGATCCCGTACCCTCAATATTCCTCGGTACCTCGGATATCAAACTCGAGGAAATGGTGGGCGCCTATTCAACATATGCCAACAGGGGTGTTTATACCCGGCCGATGTATGTCACCCGCATCGAGGATAAGAACGGAAACATTGTTTCAAGGTTTACCCAGCAGATAGAGGAGGTGCTGAGTGAAGAACAGGCCTATCTGATGCTCGACCTGCTTCAGGGAGTGGTGCAGATTGGTTCGGGAAACCGGATCAGAAGAGAACCTTATCTGTTATTGAATCAGATCGGTGGCAAAACAGGGACCACCCAGAACAATGCAAACGGATGGTTCATGGGGGTCACTCCGAACCTGGTGGCAGGAGTCTGGAGCGGCTGGGAAGACCAGGCTA
>CAYSBL010000030.1:37077-43745 GCA_964429295.1 uncultured Rikenellaceae bacterium | reverse complement strand
GTTCCGGAACAGTATTTCTGCGATACCGATTATTCTGCAGGGTACAAGATCAAGGGCAGCGGCACATGGGATAACTGCGGTGCCAAACCCACCCTTAAAATCGATTACGATGTTTGGTATCCCGATGGAAATTATTGGATAGCTGCACGTTACGGGGCCAGTTATCTTGGAGGCAAAACATACCTTACAGCTAATCTTACTCAGGAATAATTCTTATGTTGGTTTTTTAAAGGGTGTTTCATTTGAAACACCCTTTTTTTTTGCTGTAACTTTTTGATTATCGGAATACACAGTTAATCAGTTATTTAATTTTTAGTTCACGCAACTACTTACTGAAGCAATTCACGATCTTGCTTAATTCCGTTAATTTTTCCCCGATTTTTGTTAACGAATATTAATATAATCATCATAAATGACCTTTTTTTCAAAATTCCATTATCTTTGGCGGGTTAAATTCAAACCTAAATTATTTTCTTATGAAGAAACTATTACTGATGATTGTATTGTTTGTGTTTGCAGGAGTCACGACCCTGTTTGCGCAGACAAGAGTAATTACAGGGACCATCACCTCCTCAATTGAGGGAGAAGGCCCGATCCCTGGTGTCACGGTACAGGTAAAGGGCACAACCATTGGTGCCGTTACTGATGCAAGCGGGCGCTATTCTATAAATGTACCGGCAAATGCTACCACCCTGGTGTTTTCATATATAGGTATGAAATCGCAGGAGGCAGCAATTGGAAACCGCAGTGAGATCAACGCTGTTCTTGAATCCGATCTGGTGGGATTGGATGAGGTAGTTGTTACTGCACTTGGTATTTCCCGTGAGAAGAAGGCTCTTGGTTATGCAGTACAGGATGTGAAAGGAGAAGAACTTGCAAAGGTTCGTACTCCAAACGTCATCGGTACTCTCTCAGGCCGTGTGGCCGGTGTTCAGATCACCTCTGCTACCGGTCAGATGGGCGGCGGCGCCAAGATAAACATCCGTGGTAATACCTCTCTTACAAAGAACAACCAGCCGTTGTTCGTTGTAGACGGTATTCCGATCGATAACTCCGACTACTCTTATGGTGCAACCGGAGGAGGAGGCTATGACCTTGGAAACCTTGCTTCCGACATCAACCCCGACGATATCGAATCTATTTCGGTTCTTAAGGGAGCAAGCGCTTCAGCCCTTTACGGTTCGAGAGCTGCTAACGGTGTCGTAATGGTAACTACCAAAAAAGGAAGAACCACTGCTGAAAAGGCATTCGGAGTTTCGGTCAACTCAAGCGTAAGCTTTGAGGAAGCCAAATATTACCCGAAATACCAGAAACTTTATGGTGGCGGCTATGGTGGATTCAATGAGATCACCATCAACGGTCAGGACTATCTGTATCCTTCGTATGAGATTGACGAAAGCTGGGGTCCCAAACTTGATCCTTCAGTTATGGTGCTTCCCTGGAATGCATTCGATGAATACGATACACAGAATTATCTGAAGGAAGTTCCGTGGGTATATCCTGAAAATGATTATACCTATTTCTTCAAAACGGGCGTAAACTATACCAACAACATTGCTGTCAATGCAAGCAACAGCAGGGGAGGACTCCGCGCTTCATTCACAAATATGGACGTTAAGGGTATCTACCCCAACAGCACCCTGAAGAAGAATACCGTTAACCTCAGCGGGAACATCAACGTCAACAAATCCCTGGATTTCTGGATCAATGCAAACTACGTACAGAACGTTGCAGTAGGCCGTCCCGAAACTGGTTACGGTGACAGGAACCCGGTTCAGAAGATGTGGCAGTGGATCCATAACAACGTTGACTATAAAGCACTTGAGGATTATAAAACCCCCGGTGGAAGACAGAGGACCTGGAACAGGAACTGGTACGACGATCCGACTCCCGCCTATACAGATAATCCATATTGGTCAAGCTATGAAAACTATGAGAATGACAGGCGCGACCGCTTCTATGGCAACTATGGCGCTGACCTCAAAATTACTCCGTGGCTCAAGCTGACCGGTAGAATGGGTATCGACTACTACAAGCTCCTTACCGAGGAAAGAATGGCAATCGGCTCACAGGCTACCTCAGAATATTACAAGAGTGTTTGGACCAATAATGACGTAAACACTGAATTCTTCTTCACGGTCGACAAGAGATTCGGCGGTGATATGTTCGGGCTCACCGCTCTCTTTGGCGGAAACCGTCTTGACAGGAAATACTACAGGGATGGTGGCCTTTCGATAGGCGGCCTTATGATCCCCGGCTTGTACAACCTTTCCAACTCATACAACAAACCGACCGTTTATGACTACCAGTCATGGAAAAGGATCAACAGCCTTTATGCCAACGCCAGCTTTGACTACAACCGCACAATATTCCTCGAGCTTACGGGACGTAACGACTGGGCATCCACACTTCCCAAAGGAAACCGCTCATATTTCTATCCGTCAGCTACCCTGAGCTTTGTGCTTACTGAACTGGGCGGCCTCAAGGGTAACAGCGTCCTTTCATTTGCCAAACTTCGCGGAGGTGTTGCACAGGTCGGTAACGACACAGGTCCATATGATCTTCTTAACTACGTAAGTCTTAATACATCATTTACTGATGTTTATGGAGTGCTTAATCCAAGGATGGGCTTCTCAAGCACCCTCGCTAACGAAGATCTGAAACCTGAGAAAACCAATTCATGGGAAATAGGTGCAGAATTCAAATTCTTCCAGGACAGGATCAACCTCGACGTATCTTACTATTATAAGGAGACTCTCGACCAGATCGTTCCTGTCAGGGTATCAGGAGCAAGCGGATACGGATTCAAGAACATCAACGCCGGTAAAATGGTTAATAAAGGCCTCGAAGTCGCACTTGGCGGTACTGTTGTCAGGGCAGGTGACTTTTCATGGGACGTTATGCTGAACGTTGCCACACTCGACAACACTGTTGAGGAGATCGGCCCGGGCCTCGATTACCTCACACTCGGGAGCGGTCCATTCAAGGTACAGAGCGGTGCATTTGTGGGTATGACATACCCGATCATCTATGGAACCGACTATGTAAAGGATGCTCAGGGCAATACGATCGTTGGAGTTGAAGGTAACTACCTGCCTTCAGAGATCAAGCCTCTTGAGAAGGTTACACCGGATCTTACAGCCGGTTTGACAAACTCCTTCAGATTCAAGGGTTTTGACCTGAACGTTCTCTTCGACGCTCAGAAAGGCGGTAATATGTACTACCTGTCATATATGTGGGGAATGTATTCCGGAATTCTTGATGAGTCAGCCGCGATAAATGAGAACGGCAAGAACATCAGGGATGACGTTGCTGATGGAGGAGGCGTTCTTCTTGACGGTGTTTACGGTTCATACAACTCTGTCACAGGCGAGATCACTTACCTCGATGCAGATGGCAATGTGAGCGATTCCCCGGTTAAGAATTCAACCCGTCTCGACGGTCAGATCTACTCAGAATCACACTATGACGGTCCCGACAGACAGAGTATCTTCAGCACCGACTTTATCAAACTGAGGGAGATCAGCTTCGGCTATAACTTCCCGGCAAGATGGACCGGTCCGATCAAAGGTGTAAGGCTTTCAGCATTTGCACGTAACCTGGCGATCTTCGGCGCAGCAACTCAGCATTTCGATCCTGAATACCTGCAGATGGCCGGTAGCAACGCTCAGGGTATAGAAGGCGGATATCTGCCAAGTACTGTATCATACGGTTTTGGCCTTAACTTTAACTTTTAATCAGAAATAATATGAATACGGTAATGAGATATAAAATTTTGATAACGGCCTTGCTCCTGATTGCATTTACAGGATGTGAAAAGGATTTCGATAAGATCAACACGAATCCGAATGCGGCCACTGAAGCTGCTACTTCAGCTCTCCTGACTCAGGCTGTCCGTGATTTTGCGTTTGCCGACTTCGATGTATGGTACGCAGGACGCCAGTCTTCGCTTACTTCACAGCACTTTGCACAGAGAAACTACACATCTGAAGACAGGTATGCTTTCAGATCGGGTACCACCGATGGTTTTTTCAGGAACAATTACATTTACATGAACAACCTTCAGACGATCATCAAGCTGAATACTGATCCTGAAACCAAAGACAGGTACGCAAGCCTCTACGGTGACAACAACATGCAGATTGCAGTCGCTGAAATTGTTAAAGCATGGGTTTTCCAGCTGCTTACAGATTACTTCGGTGATATCCCCTATTCGCAGGCTCTCGATATTGTCAACTACCCGCAGCCTGTTTATGATACCCAGAAAGCTGTTTACGACGGCCTTATCGCCAAGCTTAAAGAAGCTCAGACCATGCTCGAGAATTCCACAACTGACGGTTTTGAGACCGGTGACGTTTTCTTCGCAGGCGACCTCACCAAGTGGATCAAATTTGCAAATTCGCTGAGACTCCGTCTTGCACTCAGGGCTTCTAACGCTGATCCTTCATACCTTACCGAAGCACAGGATGCAATTGCCGACGGCGTTATGGAAAGCAACGACGACAACGCTGTATTTGGATTTTCATCATCGGGAACTCCTAATGAAGCTCCCTGGTATAACGGCTTCTATGTAAACGGAAGGAATGACTTTAGCTTCACCGCTGGTTTCATGGAACTGATAAAAGGCAATAATAACCAGGCTTTTGTTAATCCGTTCCTCGGCCTCAGGGATCCACGCTACCCTGTCTTTACATCATATACCACCGACAGGCAAGGAGTTCCTTATGGAATGTCAGACGTTCTTACACAGAAATGGTGGTCAGGAAATTCAGCCACAAGGGTGAGCCTCTATTCAAGGAATCCTCTGATCCTTCAGGCAAATTTCCCGACAACATTCCTCGATTACCCGACGGTATGTTTCATGATATCTGAAGTTGAAGGCTGGGATGCCACATGGTTTGAAGAAGGTATCAATGCTTCATTCGAGAAATGGGGAGCTGTTGACGAGGGAGGTGCATACGTTACCGAAATTATGAACAGGTTCAATGCAGCTACTACTGATGAGCAGAAGAAAGAAATGGTCATCACCCAGAAGTACATCCACCTGCTTATGCAGCCTCATGAAGCATGGGCTGAATACAGGAGAACGGGATATCCCAAATCGCTGGTTAAGCCTGGTGATGTTACAGCAGTTATCGACGGTGCCGAAGTTGTGTTCACTCCTTCTACCGGAGCAGAATCAGGCGCTGATGTTGCAGCAAGGTTTAAATATCCGACATCTGAATTCACCCTCAACAAAGCAAATGTGGAAGCTGCGGCCTCCCGTATGGGTGAGGATTCCCACAGGCAGAGAGTATGGTGGGATGGAGGCGGATTACAGTAATACGCTGACGATTTATAAAAAAAGGGTGCACAGGATGCACCCTTTTTTATTGTCTTTTTATTCTGTTTTAAGGTTCACCAGCTCAATCCTTGTCGCAGTAACCTTCAGGACACGCACCAGGAATTTGCCTATTCTGATGGCTTCATTGGTCACCGGAATGCTTCCGTGGTGATAAAGGATCAGCCCGGCAAGAGTTTCGTAGTCATCCTCTTCAGGAAGATCAAGATTGTAAGTTTCATTCAGGTAATCAATCTCATGTCTCCCGGAGAAAACAAACTCGCCCGGGCCAACCTCCTTTTCTGTAAGTTCATAGTAATCGTGCTCATCCTCAATGTCTCCCACTATTTCCTCGAGCACATCCTCAATGGTAACCATTCCCGAAGTGCCTCCGAACTCATCAACCACCAGGGCAACATTCTTCTTTTCATCAAAAAAAAGCTTGAGAAGCTTGTTCGCGGGCATGGTCTCAGGGACAATAGCCAGTTTCCTGACACATTCCATAATATCAGGCGGATCCCTGAAGATATCCTTGAGCTCGAAATACCCGATAATATTGTCGATGGTGTTCTGATAAACCAGTATCCTGGAATGACCTGTCTGTATAAACCTTTCCTTCAGGTCCTGAACCTTGCTCCCGGCTTCTATGGCATCAATTTCGGTCCTGGGAACCATGCACTCCCTTAATTTTACGTTTGAAAAATCAAGTGCATTGCGGAAGATTTTAATATTTTCCCTCAGCGGTTCTGTGCTCCCGGGGCTCTGTTTCCCTTCTCTTATGAAATTGTTCAGATCGACCTTGCTGAAGACAAGATTCTCCTGCTCCTTTTTATTGCCTCTGATCCCGAAAAACAGTTTCAGAAAAAGGTTTGAGGCTCCGAGTGTAAACTTACTGATGGGAAAAAAGAAGATATAAAAAATCATTGCGGGAAAACTCAGGAGATTGAGAAAGAAATTAGGCGAGATCAGAAACATCGTTTTCGGAAGGAATTCAGCCACCATAAGTATGAGTGCGGTGCTTATCACAGTGTTGACGACAAGAACTGCAATATCTGATTGCAGAAGCGGCATCAGTACAGGATTCAGGAGCCGGGAGAAAAAGAGGCCATAGATTACCAGTGCAATGTTGTTTCCGATAAGCATGGTGGCAATGAATTGCCCCGGATTATTTGTAAAAACGCCTGTTAGCCGGGAACCGAAGTTCCCCTGCTTCCTGTCGAGCTCTATCCTTAACTTGTTGGAAGCTACAAAAGCGATCTCCATTCCGGAAAAAAATGCGGATAAGATCATTACAATTATTATGACAATTATAGCATCCATGGTTCAAAAATAGCACTTTTGAAGCAAA
>CAYSBL010000030.1:0-36977 GCA_964429295.1 uncultured Rikenellaceae bacterium | reverse complement strand
ATCAGTCTTCCTCATTGATATATATGGTGGCGCTCAGGTTCTTGATTTTCCTGCGGGTGAGACGAGGATCAGATTCAAGACCATAGCCCTGTATGATCTGATCCTCAGTCGTTATCTTTACAAACCTGTCAGTGTAAATCTGATCCTTTTTCTGGTCCCAGAAAAGAAGCTCGGTCTCGAGCTTTTCCCCCGCTTCATTGAAAGCGACAACACTGTCCTGAAGTTCCCAGAGGTTCCTGTCATCATGAAGCTTTGCATATCTGGCGGTTACAGATGCCACAGGTTTTATATTTCCGTCATGAAACTGCACATCAATGCCTGACCTGAACTCGGTGTAGGGTGGTTCCGATTTTTCATACCGTTCCATTACCGGAGCCGAAAATACCAGTTGCAGCTTGCCGGAATCGGTATAGGTCGAGGTAAAATCCCTTGCTGTCTGTGAGGGCAGACGGAGAATGTCCATCTTTTCATACTCAACGGATTTCTTTCCGCACGAAATGAAGCTGATTGCAGCGGCAAGGATAACTATGAAAGGTTTATACCGGAACTGCATTATACTCAAGAATATGATTCAGCCCGTCAAGTACCAGATCTGGCTGATAATTTATCTTGCAGCATAACCTGTCTTTCAGGTAACCGCTGTCGCCTCCGGTGAGGATTATCATCGAATCAATATTGTCTTCCCTGAAGGACCTGATGTAAGAGTTTATTTCATATATAAGCCCGTTAGTAACTCCGGCTGAAATGGCCTCAAGAGTATTCTTCCCCGGGGTGGAATACTTCTGCAGGGTGGATCCGAGAGGAAGCCTTGCGGCGAACCTGTGCAGGGCCTTGAATCGCATGCTCAGTCCCGGAGAAATATTTCCCCCCTTATAGGTCTTGCCTGAAAGGAAATCAAAAGTAACCGCACTTCCGGCATCGATGATAAGGACATTTCTTCCAGGATAAAGATAATAGGCTCCTGCCACTGCTGCAAGTCTGTCGGGACCAAGTGTTTCCGGGGTTTCGTATTCGTTTTTGAACGGAAGCCTGGTATGCGGCGAAAGAACATGAACATAGGGTATGCCAAGGGTTGCCATATCAATAATAAACTCAGGAAGATCCCTGACTGTTGAAATAATGGCAGATTTTATATTTTCCAGATAAGGTGAGAAAATCTCCTCAAGCTTATCGAAGCTGAACTGTTTGGTTGTCAGTGATACTTTCTTTTTGTACCCTTCATAAGCAGCTATTTTTGTAGCCGTGTTTCCAACATCAAAAACCAGGTTCATAGCAATCTGTATAGATACAAATTTACTAAAGGGAATAATAATGTGAAAATTTATTTATGAGACTGGATTCAACAGCGGTTACCCTTTATTCCTGTTTTTAGCTGTTAAAAAAACCGCCAAAGTTTACGTTATAACAATGTTATAACATGCCAGGAAGCTGATTTTATCCATTTTATCATATTCCCCTGCCTGCCTGTCCCAGGGCATCATTCTCTATGTTCTGCAGAATTGTGATCGCTGACCTGACTCCATCAATACCGGTGATGGTCAGGCTCAGTTTAGACTCCCTTTGCTTGACTGACATTCTTTTCTGGTGCCTGTTCACAAAATTCATAAACGACACGAAAAGGGAAGTCCTGTAATACCTTGAATTGGGATCGGATATGAAAAATGCAATCAGAAGGTTATTCTTAAGCAATATCTTTTCTATTCCCAGGCGCGTTGCGATCCATTTGATCCTGACAATGTCGAGCAGCGATGCCGCCGAAGGAGGGAGTGGTCCGAACCTGTCTGTCAGTCTGCTTTCGTAAAGCTTCAGTCCTTCCTCATCATCTATCTCGTTGAGTTCCTTGTACAACCTTATTCTTTCAGAGATATTCGAGACATATTCATCCGGAAACATTATTTCAAGATCTGTCTCGATCTGGAAGTCGGAGACAAAGGGTTTTTGTTTTTCAGAAATCCGGGGTTTCTCTGGTTTCGCAGCTTCCTGTTCCTGCACCTGAGGCTCTGATTCCCTCAGTTCGGCTATGGCCTCATTCAGTATTCTCTGGTATGTTTCAAACCCGAGATCGGCGATGAAGCCGCTTTGTTCGGCCCCGAGGAGATTACCCGATCCCCTGATGTCGAGGTCCTGCATTGCAATGTTGAATCCGCTTCCAAGTTCCGAGAATTCCTCTATTGCTTTCAGACGGCGGCGGGCCTCATGGGTAAGATTGTCGAAGGGAGGTGCGAGGAGGTAGCAGAAAGCTTTCCTGTTCGATCTCCCTACCCGGCCCCTTAACTGGTGAAGTTCCGATAATCCGAAATGGTGGGCTTCATTTATGAAAATGGTATTGGCATTTGGTATGTCGAGCCCCGATTCAATTATTGTTGTCGCAACAAGAACATCATAATCACCCTGGATAAAGTCAAACATCACATTCTCAATGTCAACTCCCTCCATTTTTCCATGGACTACAGCCGTTCTGACATTCGGGCAGATACGGTTAATCTTTGCCTGGACTTCCTTTATGTTCTCGACCCGGTTATGAATGAAAAATACCTGTCCGTTACGGCTTACCTCATACTCGATCCCTTCCTTGATGATCTCCTCGTTGAAACCGTGGATCTCGGTGATAATAGGCATCCTGTTTGGCGGCGGGGTATTTATTATCGAGAGGTCGCGGGCTCCCATAAGCGAGAATTGCAGGGTCCTTGGAATTGGCGTTGCAGTGAGCGTAAGGGTATCGACGTTCGCCTTCATCTTCTTGATCTTTTCTTTAACAGATACGCCGAACCTTTGTTCCTCGTCGATGACCAGTAATCCCAGATCCTTGAATTTCACATCCTTACCAACCAGTTTATGGGTTCCAATGACAATGTCGATATTCCCTTCCCCGAGCTCTTTAAGTATCCTTCGCTGATCGGCCGGTTTTCTGTGCCTGCTTATATAATCGATCTTGCAGGGAAATTCCTTAAGCCTCGACGAGAATGTCTTGTAGTGCTGAAGCGCCAGTATCGTTGTGGGTACCAGTATGGCAGTCTGCTTGCTGTCGGCAGCGGATTTGAAAGCAGCTCTTACAGCAACCTCGGTCTTGCCGAAACCGACATCACCGCACACCAGCCTGTCCATGGGATGCTCTGCTTCCATATCCTCCTTCACCGCCACTGTGGCGCTCAATTGGTCGGGGGTGTCCTCGTAAAGGAACGAAGCTTCCAGCTCGCGCTGAAGATAAGAGTCGGGAGAATAGGAATACCCGGGAACCGACATTCTCTCGGCGTAAAGCTTGATGAGATCCTTTGCAATATCCTTAACTCTTTTTTTAGTATTCTGCTTCAGCTTCTGCCATGCACCTGAGCCAAGCTTGTAAATTCTGGGCTCCGATTCGTCCTTCCCCTTGTACTTCGATATCCTGTGGAGTGAGTGAATGCCCACATACAGGATGTCGTTGTCCTTGTAGACCAGCTTGATCGCTTCCTGTATCCTGCCGTTCACCTCTATCTTTTCAAGCCCGCCGAATTTTCCAATGCCATGATCGATATGAACAACATAATCACCGGGATTAAGGCCGGTGAGCTCTTTTATTGAAATGCTTTCCTTTCTTGTGAAGTATCCCCTGATGCTGAATTTGTGATATCTGTCGAATATCTGATGGTCGGTGTAAACCGACAGTCTGAGATCGTGATCGGTAAACCCGCCATGAAGGTTCAGAAGGAGGGGCGAGAACCTTAATCCGGGACTTATTTCAGAGAAGATATCCTTTAGCCTTTCGATCTGGGACTGGCTTTCGGATACTATAAAGGAGGTGTAGCCTTCAATATTGTTGGCAGTAAGCCTGTCGGCCAGAAGCCCGAAGTTCTTGTTGAATACCGGCTGGGGCTCGGTCCGGAAAGTGAAGCGTTCATCGGGCACAAACCAGCTGTTCCTGCCGAATTCGGCAGTCCTGAATTTTCCGCATTCATCAAGAAACCTCGATCCGGTCATGATGAGTTCCTTCTTGCCGGTAGTCTGGCCGGCTTCCTCACGTGCCATGATCTGTGAAAAGATGCCGTCCATCTTATCCTTTATGTACCTTGCGTCTTCAATCCATACTATAGTGGAAGGCGGAAGAAAATCGGTGAACGAATCGGTGACCTCTTCGATTGATATGTCCTGGATGTTGGGAATGACAGATATCTGTTTCCTGGATTCAATCGATAGCTGGTCGTCGGGGTTGAATGTCCTTATCGATTCGACTTCCTCACCGAAGAAATCAATCCTGAAAGGATGATCGGCTGAATAGGAGAAGACATCTGCAATACTTCCCCTTATTGCATATTGACCCGGCTCATACACAAAGTCGACTCTTTCGAAATTGTATTCGTGGAGCATTTCCTCAAGGAATTCAAGCGCGAGCCTGTCTCCCTTCGAGATCGTCAGTGTATTCTTTTTAAGGTTACGGCGGCTTATCACCTTTTCCATAACCGATTCGGGATAGGTGACTATTATGCCTTTCCGTTTTCCGGACGACAGGAAATTAAGTACTTCCGTCCGGAGAACAATGTTCGCAGGTTCCGTCTGCTCATACTGAACCGAGCGTTTGTAAGTGGAAGGGAAGAAGAAGACCGAATCATCACCGGTCAGGGCAGAGAGGTCATTATAAAAGTAGGCGGCATCTTCTTTCTCCGGCACGACCACAAGGTGAGTGAGCGGTGTTTTGAGATACGCCATAGCCAGTCCGATCGCCTTTGACGATCCCGCCAACCCTTCGGCGCTTATCCTGGTCGCAGTGTTTGCCCTGATGGCTTCAGTCAGGGCTGAAAGGACCGGATGACCGTGGAACAGTCCGGTGAGTTCGTTTTCCTTCATCTGCAGAAATGTGGCTGCAAATTTAACATCTATTTGCAGGAAAAAAATTCAATCCTGAAAACTCATGCAGAAAACAGTCTCGGTCCCGGGCATTGACCGGACTTTCAGACTCCCTCCATGGGCACCCATTATCTGTTTTGAAATAGTGAGCCCGATCCCGGATCCCTTCTCCTTTGTTGTAAAAAATGGTATGAATATTTCTTCAAGATTCTCTTCGCTTATCCCGGGACCGTTGTCAATGACGCATATCTCAGGATTAAGATTGATTCCTCTCCGCGATCCTATCCGGATTTTGCATGCGGGATTACCTTCATTGCTTTCAATTGCATTTTTTATCAGATTCAGAAGCACAAGAGAGAGGAGGTTCTCATCACCGAATATCTCCAGGCCTGGTTCGGTACTATCGAAGGAGATCATTGTTCCCGGTCCTTTCTCCAATGAATCACTGAGTATCCTGACCCTGTCGAAAAGATCAGTTACTCTGAACAGCTTCAGTTCCGGGCGCGGAATGCGTGTAAGTTTCCTGTACGACTCAACAAAGGCCGACAATCCTTTCCCCTGGTCAACTATAACATTAAGTCCCTGCAGGGCGGTAGCAATTGTTTTATCACTCACTTCCCCGGCTTTTAAGGGAGCTTCGCCCTTCCGGAAAACTTTGGTCAGCGATTCGGAGAGCGACGTTATCGGTGTAATGGAGTTCATTATTTCATGCATAAGCACCCTGATGAGTCTCATCCACGAATCAACCTCCTTTTCATCAAGTTCATGCTTTATGTCCTGAATTGAAAGTATAGTCACCTTTTCTGCATCTGATCCGAAAGATGTTGATTTAAGGAGAAGTTGCACTTCTCCCTGACCGGTATGTATCGGAACCAGCTTTCTTTCCTGTGGTTTGATGTTCAATATGGTCCTGTAAAGCTTTGTATCCACCCTCTCGACCTGCCGGAGATGCGTTAGCACCTCTGTCGAAAGGAGTCTTCTGGCAGCTGTGTTGGTATGATGAATAAAACCTTTGTCATCGTAAGTTATTATACCTGTGGCCAGATGTTCAAGAATTCTGCTGAAATAGTGTTCCTGCTTTCTGATCTCCAGTTTCAGCGTTTGCAGCTGCTTGTTGAAATTGTTCATGCTCTGGTGAAGCTCCCTTACTATTCCGCTCTTGTTGTCAACGGGGAAATTAAGGTTTGAGTCGTCATCGACCACTGAATCGAAGAAGAACCTGATGTTCCTGTTTGTTCTGTTCAGATACCTGACAAGACCAGAGGTGACCAGGATTATGGCCAGGGTGCAGATGATTGCCAGACGGACGGAACGAACTGAAAAAACAATATAACCGAGCAGAACCGAAAGCACTGCAATCGCCAGTACCCTGATTATGATGTTTATGTATAAGTTCCTGCTTATCATTTTTTTCCCTTCTTTAGCCTGTTGTACAGAGTCTGCCTGGTTATCCCGAGCTGTTCAGCTGCGGCTGTAAGATTCCCGTTGTGTCTTTCAATGGCCATGGCTATCATTCTTTGCTCCATGTCGCCGAGTGTTGAAATTGATTCAAAGCCAATGCTTTTTGAGACAGGTCTCAGGTAAAGGTCTTCAGGTTTTATTACTGCCGTGTCGCTGAGAATAACTGCCTTTTCTATGGTGTTCTGCAGTTCCCGTATGTTTCCGGGCCATGAATAATCCATCATTTTGTCAAGAGCCTGCTGATTGATTCTGAGGTTCCCCTTGTTATATTTTTGCGAATACTTCCTGAGAAAGAATTCCGCAAGTATGATAATGTCCTTTCCCCTTTCCCGCAGCGGAGGCAGTTCTATGTGGATGGTATTGATACGGTACAGTAGATCTTCCCTGAAAAGGCCTTCGCTGACCATCGATTCAATATCCCTGTTTGTTGCACAGATAAGCCTTATATCCACAGGTATAGGTTCGTTTGAACCGATCCTGGTTATCTGCCTGTTTTCAAGAGCGGCCAGTAATTTCGACTGAAGGTGGAATGACAGGTTCCCGATCTCATCAAGAAACAGACTACCCCTGTGTGCAATCTCAAACTTGCCCTGCCTGCTTTCCCTGGCATCGGTAAAGGCCCCCTTAATGTGTCCGAATAATTCACTTTCAAATAATGTTTCGGTTATTGCTCCCATGTCCACACTGACCATCAGCTCCTTCGACCGGCCCGACAGACGGTGTATCTCCTGCGCTATAAGCTCTTTCCCGGTACCGTTCTCTCCGGTGATAAGGATGTTAGCATCAGTCTTTGCTACTTTTCTTACAAGGTTCATTACCTGCATTATCCGGGGCGAAGTGCCAATAATATACCTGCCTTCAGGGAAGAGGGCTTTCTTAAGTTCGGATTCCCTTTTCCTGAGTTCTTTTACCTCCTTCCTGGAGAGATTAAGCTGGATTGCAAGCCTTAGTGTGGCAAGGAGTTTTTCATTGTCCCAGGGCTTGACCACAAAATCGGAAGCCCCTGCCTTCAGAGCTTTAACCGCGGTTTCAATATCAGCATATGCGGTGATCATCACTACCGATATTTCAGGAAAGGTCTCCCTTATCCTTCCGAGCCAGTAAATACCTTCATTACCCGACTTGACTCCGGCTGAGAAATTCATGTCAAGGATAACAAGGTTAAAGTCTTTCTTCCGGAGCTCAGACAGGATCTGATTTGGATTGGAAATCAGCGTGACCTCTCCGAATTCCGGGACAAGCAGGATCTCAAGAGCGCTAAGAATGCTCCTGTTGTCGTCAACTACCAGGATACTGGTTTTCTGTACAGACATTTTTTTAATTGCTTTTTCACCACGGAGAGCACGGAGGGCCACGGAGATTAAATCAATTTCATACTATTCTTTTATTTCTTTTCCTCTCCGTCTTTCCCTGTATTCTCCGTGGTTAAATTTATTATAAACAAATTCTAAAGTCAACGAAGTGTAAATATATTTTACGTAAAAACGTAAAATATTTTAACCTGTCATATGCAGATTAATACAAAAGATACTGAATAACAATAACATATAACAATGGCATCATTTTGGTTCTTATCTTATAAACATAATGCAATGATAAAGCAGGAATTGACGGCAGCATTCAGAAGTATTCTGAGAAAGAAGGTTATTTCCACGATCAGTATTCTGGGTCTGGGAATAGGACTTGGGTGCATTATTGTTCTAATGGCCCTTGTAATCCATGAAAAATCGTTTGATACTTTCATTCCAGACCATAGAAATGTGTACCGCATAATTTCAGGTACTAATTCCCAGGTGCATTATCCGCTTGCAGAATCGATGAAAAATGAATTTCCGGAAGTAAAGGATTATTTCAGGTATTATGAGTCTGGTTCCGTTCAACTTAAAACTCCGGGAAGCGAAATAGTGAGGGAGGAGGATTTTGGGTTTGCCGATCCGTCGGTTTTCAGGATTATGGGAATAGATTTTATTTCAGGTACTCCTGCCGGTTCAATGAGCGAGGTGGCTATTTCTGAAAAATCGGCCATCAGGTATTTCGGGAACCTTTCTGCCCCGGGAGAAGTGATTGAGGTAAGATTCCCGGAAGGTTTCCTGAAGCTTACCGTCTCGGGAGTGTACAGGGAATTCCCTTCCAATTCGACGCTTTATCCGGCATTAGTTGCCGATATTAAACTATCTCAGAAAATGATCGGACAGTTTCAGAGAGACCTGGGTGATTACGGGACATCAGAAATTCAGCCGCTGGGATGGAGGGATAATGAATTCCTTTCCCTTCTGGTCCTTGATAAAAATGCGGATCCTGCGGTGCTGCCTGCAAAGATGGAAAAATACAAGGAATTAATTGCCAGTCCCGGACAGGATACGCTGAGATTTAATTTGCAACCTGTTGCCGATATATACCTCGGGTCTGGAGATATAAACGGAAGCTTTTTTCTGCGGAGGGGGAATGCCGATGAGCTTAAATATTATGAAATCATATCACTGATGATCCTTCTGATCTCACTTGCCAATTTTGTTCTCCTTTCAAGGGCAGGTGTGTCTGAAAGGACCAGGGAACTGGGTACAAGGAAAGTCTACGGCGCCTCTCAGGGCAGGATCAGGAGAATGGTGATCCTTGAATCATTTCTTATAGTATTGCTGAGCCTGATCCCGGCAATTTTCGTTATTGACTCCGGAATTCCTTTTTTAAATAACACACTGGGGAAAACGCTTTCCGGTCAGATATTTCTGACTCCCCGGCTGTGGATCTGGCTTGTAATGCTTATTCTTTTAACGGGTGTACTGTCAGGCTGGATTATAGGATTGAATTATTCACGGATACCGTCTCTCAAACTGATCTCGGGAAAGATACCGGGACAGAACGGGTCAGGAAAATGGAACTACTCATTTCTTTTGCTCCATTTCACTATCTATATGATACTTGTGACCGGACTTATTGCAGTCTCAAAACAACTTGAATATTCAAGGAGCGGTTACAGGGGGATAAATCCCGAAAATGTTATTGTAGCTGATCTCAGTTCCGATGAATTAAGGAACAGTTTCCTTACCCTGTGCGATGAGATCAGGAAGATACCCGGAGTGATTAATGTTGCCGGAGGATCATTCATTCCTCCTTTTGGAAATTTTCTGCCAATCAACCTTGCAGACGTCTCGGGTGAAAGGATCAGGTTTGATGGTCTGATAATGGGTGAAGGAATGACCGAGCTGCTTGGCATTGAGGTTATTGACGGATCTCCTTTCGGTGAGTATAAGGAGGGGCCTCCGGAAGTGCTTATAAATGAATCGGCTGCCAGGCTGCATAATGTAAAGGCAGGAGGTAACCTGCTTGCTTTCAGGGTAAGGGGAATTGTTAGGGATTTTAATGCGCATTCGCTCCATTCCGCTATTCAGCCGATGGTCATCCTGCCTCAGAATCCGGCGAGGATGGGACTCCTGGCAATCAAAACCGACGGTGTGAATGATGAAAAGATTATTAAGCAGTTCAGGGATCTCTATTCTCAGATCTCACCGGATGAAATTTTTGAGGTACGCTACCTGACCGATCAGGTAGAGAATTTCTATTTACGTGAAAGAAACCAAAGCCGCATCATTAAGGCATTTTCACTTCTGGCCCTGGTTTTATCCGTAATGGGCTTGTTCGGAATCTCTCTCATAAGCATCGCCAAAAGAGAAAAGGAGATCGGTATAAGGAAAGTAAACGGAGCTTCTGAAGCTGAGGTCTTGCTTATGCTTAATGCAGCTTACATCAAATGGGTGCTGGTGGCAATCGTTGTTTCGGTTCCGGTTTCTTACTGGCTTATTTCAAAGTGGATGGAACGATTTGCCTACAGAACTGCAATAAGCTGGTGGATCTTCGTTCTGGCAGGTTTGTCGGCAGTCATAATTTCAGTGCTGACAGTGAGCTGGCAGAGCTGGCGGGCGGCAATAAGGAATCCTGTCGAAGCATTGAGGTATGAATAGTTTTTACCCCCCCACCCCCCTGAAGGGGGGCTTGAAGAAGCGGACAGTGAATATTTTGTAATATATGAAAAAGGGAAAAACAGGACATTAGAGTATTCGTAAATGGTTTATTTAAATCTGATTCTGGCGTTCCGTAACCTGATGAAGAATAGAGTCTATTCTTTTCTCATTATCGGAGGTTTTGCAATAGGTTTTGCAGCATGCATACTTATAGGCCTGTTTTATCATACAGAAACTACTGTCAATAACGATTTCCTTAACCATAAACAGATATTCAGACTGTATGATGTGAAAAAGAATCGCTGCAATATCAACTGGGATCTTCACCCGGTTCTGGTTAATGACCTTACTGCAGTAGAAAATGCCTGTCCTCTCGACTACAACATAAGTGACGATATGACGATAAAGGATGAACAGACAAATACTTCTGCTGAGTTCACCCACCTGCTTACCACAACTGAAAATTTTTTTTCAATCTTCTCAGTAGAATTGACTGAAAGTCTTTCCGGTAAGCCTTTCGCCGGAAGAGAATCAATCTCTGTTTCAACCATGCTGGCAAAATCATTATTCGGAACTCAGAACCCTCTTGGCAGACAGGTAAATATTGGCAATTACTTCTTTGGTACTGTCACCTCCGTCTTCAAAGAATTGCCGGTCAATTCAAGCTTTAGTGCCGATCTCATTCTGAACAGTGAGAATGAAAAATTCCGGGTTTCATCAACAAACGTCAATGGATTCAGATACAATCCTACAAATCATTTTGTACAGTTAAGGAAAGGGATCAATCCTGATGATTTTATTAATGAGCTGAATTCTACCGGTAAAATTAAAACTCTGGATATCGACAGCCTCTCCCTGCAAAGACTTGATGATATCTATTTATCTGAACTGACGGTAAAAAGCAGGCACGCTAAAGGAAATCCTTTTTTGCTTAAGATCTTCCTTGCAATTGCAGCACTTATTCTGTTGCTTTCAAGTATAAACTACCTGAACTATTCAGTATCGATGCATTATGCAAAGTTAAGGGAAACCGGCATTAAGAAGACTTTCGGTGCGGGTTGGAAAGAACTTGTGAGTTATGCATTTACAGAAGTAATCCTTGGGATGATGATAGCCCTTCTCCTGGCTGTAGCCATTACTGATTTTACACTTCCTTATTCAGAAAAACTATTCGGGAAAGCGATGTACATTAACTGGTCTGATCTGCTTGCAGTAGCCCCTGTTTTTTTGATTGTTGTATGTGTTGTAGTACTTGTAAACAGTCTTGCTCCGATTTACATCCTTTCAAGATTCAATATCATTGAATCACTGTCAGGATTTAAGGGAAACACAAGCAAAAAACAGATCTGGAAAAAGATCCTTCTAACTTTCCAGCTTACAGTATCCATAGCATTGATTGCAGTGGTTATAATAATCTTCCGCCAGCTTCATTTTGTAAAGCACTCTGATCCGGGCTTTGACCGCGAACTCCTGTTACGAATTAATATTCCTTACAGGTTTCAGCAAACGGACGCACTCAGAAAAGAACTTGATAACCTTGCTTTTGTTACAGGTACCAGTCTGAGTAGCGGTTGTCCGGGTATGATCAACCACAGAATGGACAGTGATTTTGAAGGTAAGTCACTTACTTTCAATTGTATTTATGTCGGTGATAATTATCTGAATACAATGGAAATGGAGCTGCTTGAAGGTCGTGATTTTCTCGATGGCGATTTAAATAAATCGTGCCTGATTAATGAAGAAGCCTTTAAGCAGTATGGCTGGGACAGTATTGAAGGGAAGAGATATAACAATGGGCAGGAAGGTGGCTTTGAAATAGTAGGAAAAATTAAAGATTTCAAATTCGAATCCTACCATAATACAGTTGAACCGCTTGTTCTGCTTTATTCAGGGATCGATTACTGGAACGTACTTTCAGTGAGGCTTGCACCCGGGAATACCGGACAACAGTTGGATCAGATTAGTAAAATCTGGAAGTCAATCTCACCATTTGAACCATTTAGCTATATTTTTTACGATGATTTTTTTCAGTCGTTCTACGAAAAAGAAGAGAAGCTGGCCAGTTCAATCACTTTTTTTGCGCTTATCGCAATAACCCTTACTTGTATGGGCATTCTGGGCCAGATTTTTATGATCTGCCTGGGGAAGGTCAAGGAAATCGGCATTCGCAAAATCAATGGAGCAACCATATCTGAAGTTCTTTTAATGCTGAACAGCAACTTCATTTTCTGGTTCCTTATTGCATTTATTATTGCCAGTCCTGTAGCCTTGTACATTGGAAATCGGTGGCTAAGGAATTTTGCATATCAAACGTCACTTAACTGGTGGATTTTCATACTTGCAGGACTTATGGCACTGATTATAATTCTGCTGACAGTCAGCTGGCAGAGCTGGCGGGCTGCAACGAGGAATCCGGTCGAAGCTCTCCGATATGAATAGTGAGGAGAGCTAAGCTCCCGATCGATGCATCGGGCTTGAGGCATTGAGGTATAAGTGACCCTTTCGTCGATAGTGCGAGCGTGTGAGTGAGAGAAGGAAGGGAAGATAATACAGAGATTCAATTTAAATGACTATGAGTTATAACATTAAGATAATCCTGAGAATACTGCTGAGAAATCCGGTATTTACATTTATAATAATTCCCGGCTTTGCACTAAGCCTTTCAGTAGCACTTTTGCTGGCATCGTTTATTTTCAGCGAAAGAGAATATGATAAATCAATTCCCGGGGTTGATAACATATACCGGCTGTGTGTACAGAAGGGAGTCACAACATTGCGTGGTGACATTGTTGATGACATAAGGAACAAGTATCCGGAAGTGGAGTTTTTATGCCGGTATGATAACGGTTTAGCGGAGCTGTCATATGAAAATGAACCCTGCAAGGTGAATTCATTTGTAAAAACCGATAATGATTTTTTCCGGATATTTTCTGTTAACCTGATCGCCGGAGATACCCAGGATCCCCTGCCGGATAATCAAAGCATTGCAGTGAGCAGTGATTTCGCAAAAATGGTCTTTGGTAACTCAGATCCCATCGGTAAAGCCGTGATTGTTCAGAACAGGAAAGAATTCGTGGTAAGTGCGGTATTTGAAGACCTGCCGCAAAAATCAAGCATCCAGGCCCAGGCTATTGTTACATGGGAAAATGTAAATGACCTGGGGGGGGAGTGGAGGAGTGGCATTTTCTATTCCCGGTATTTTTTCAAGCTGTATGAGAACTCTGATCCCGTCCTTCTGGCCGGTAAGCTCACTACTGACTACTCGGAAGATCACTATAGTAACGAGCTTTTCAGGCTTTTCCCCTTTAAAAAATCATATTTAAGCCCGATAACTGCGGGAACTATGGGTCAGACACTTCATGCAGATCTTCAGACTATCCTGTTGCTCAGCCTGGTCACACTACTTATAATTTTTGTATCAGTTCTGAATTTTATTATTCTCTTCACTTCAAATCATCTGAACAGGATAAAAGAAATAGGTGTCAGGAAAGTTGCAGGAGCGGATAGGAAAACAATATTCAGACAGTTCATACTTGAAGCCATAATAATCAGTATTGTTGCGTTTGCGCTGGGCATTTACCTATCCTTTCTGCTGGAGACACCATTCAGCAAGCTGATTCAAACGGATCTGCAGGCTATGACTGCTCTGAAATTTCCAAATATTCTTGTGGTAATTCCAGGTATTTTGATAATAGGCTTCCTTTCGGGTTTCTATCCTGCAGCAATTATTTCAAAAGTAAAGCCTGCTTCTATTTTTGGAGAATCGTCTGTTGAAAGCAAAATGAAAATGAGAAACGGATTATCCCTGGTTCAGTATCTGATAACAATTGTTATGATTGTCTCAATAATTGCAATGACACGTCAGAATAACCTGCTGATCAACAAAAATATAGGCTTTTCAAAAGAGCAGATCATTACAATTAATGCTCCCTGGGAGATAAAGGAAAAGCTTCCTGTGTTGAAACAGAAACTGCAGGCAAATCCTCATGTGAAATCGTGTGCTGTATCGCATGGGATACCGGGAAAAGTGTCTCTTTGGAACATGTGGGGAGAGCCACGAGACAAGTACGGATACAATGGACAGATACCATGCTTTACAGTCGATCCTGACTTTTTCAAGGTGTACAATGTGGAATTTCTCCAGGGCAGGGATTTCGATGAGCGAGACTGGAAAAAATCCGTCATAATCAACGAAACTGCGTTCAGACTTATCGGAAAAGAAACGATCGAAGATCTGGTTCTTAGGGGAATACCAAGGCCTGAACAGGCCTTCGGGAAGGCATCAAGGGAGGAGACTGAAAAGAACTCCATAAAGGTAATAGGAGTGATAAAGGATATTAATGTCGAGAAACTAAATGAACCTGTTAAGCCAACTGTCTTTGAATGTTCTGATAATTTCGGGATAAGCTACCTGAGTTGCAGCTTTCTGCCAGGGGCTTATCAGAGCATTGTCAGCGATATCAGGAAGATATGGGAAGAAACATGCCCGGGTGTCGTTTTCAATTATAATTTTTACGACGAATGGCTTAATAGCCTTTATAAAAGTGAGATGCACTCAGCTTATGTATTACGGGTCTTTACCATCCTTTCAATAATATTATCCTGCCTTGGGACTTTTGGGATCATTCATTTTGTATCCCGCATGAAAACCAGGGAAACAGGTATCAGGAAGGTTCACGGAGCAAAAATCTCCGACATAATAGTGAATATAAACCATGGCATAATCATATGGATAGCAGCTGCATACATACTGGCAATACCTCTTTCTTACTTTCTGATAAGACAATACCTGAAAGGTTTTGCCTTCAGGATAAAACTATCGTGGTGGATATTCGCCCTGGCAGGATTAATTGTCCTGGCAATAGCCCTCCTGACAGTAAGCTGGCAGAGCTGGAGGGCGGCGACGAGAAATCCTGTGGAGGCATTGCGCTATGAATGACCCCCGAACCCCCCAGGGGCCTGTCTGCTGAAGCAGCAGTGCAGGCAGGGATTCAGGGGTGGATTTAAAGGGGGCTTCAGGATGCATAATTAATTATTGAACAACATGTTACGAAATTTTTTCAAAGTGGCTTTCAGGTTCTTCTGGCGGAATAAATCATACACCATACTAAATTACCTGTGTCTTACTTTCGGACTCACCTGTGCCATCGTGGCGGCTCTTAATATTGAACGGCTGGTGGGTTATGACCGTTTTCATGCCAATTATGACAGGTTATTTGAAGTCGAGGCCAATGTTACCTACTTCAATGGTGATCAGTTTCCCAAGGAACTTCTTTCGGCTTCACTCCCCGGCCTTCTGGAAGAAAATGTGCCGGAGATAGAAAGCCTTTCGAGACTTGCGTCCCGAAATTATACCTTCATTAACGGTGATAATTCCTTTTCGGAAAATGGTATATATGCCGATCCGGCTTTTCTTGAAATGTTCTCTTTCCCAATGAAGTCAGGCCAACAGTCAGGGATGCTTTCCGACAATAATTCAATAGTTATTTCAGAAAGACTGGCAATCAAGATCTTCGGAAATACCGATTGCACAGGCAAGACACTTGTTGCTAAGGCAGACTCGGTACAGGACGCTTTCACTATCAGGGGAGTAATGGCAAATGTGCCTTCCCGGTCCTATCTTCAGTTCGATTTTATAATTCCGCTCCCGAAGTTTCTCTCAGATAATCCTTGGGTCCTTGAAAACGGAGCAACTGCCTGTCAAACATGGGCCTTAATAGCAGAAAATGCAGATGTCAACGCTGCAAACGAAAAAATGAAAAACCTGATAAGAGACCAGGAGACTACTCTTAACCAGGAACTCTTTCTTTTTCCTCTTAAAGAGAAGATACTTTATTATTATTCGGGAGGTCGAAGGATATGGAGAGAAATGCGAAACATGGTATTGATAGGAGGTATAGGATTCGCAATTCTGCTTATAGCATGCTTTAATTTTATTAATCTGACAATAGCGCTGAATATAAAGCGATACAGCGAAGCAGGCATAAAAAAAGTTGTCGGGGCACGGAAGTCAGATATTATTTACCAGCACCTGGGAGAGACATTTCTAATTACATTTCTTTGTCTTATAACCTCAATTGATCTGGTACGCTTATCAGTTGAGGTATTAAACAGGACTTTTAATGGTGACGTGCAATTTGATTTCACTGATTTCAGAATCATAATGATCTTTGCAGGGATTGCGATATTTGCCGGAATTGTCTCCGGCCTGCTGCCTGCCATTTATCTCTCTTCTTCAAATCCTGTAAACATCCTGAAGGGCAGGATTCTTACTAGCAACAGCTTCTCAGCATTCCGGCAGGGTCTCATTGTTTTCCAGTTTACCATACCCATAGTCCTTATTATTTTTGTTCTGATTGTTAAGGTGCAGGATGGTTATTTCAGAAATTATGATCTTGGTTTTGACAAGGACCGGCTTATGATCATCTCCGGTTTGAAGGAGAATCAAGCTCATTCGGAAAGTATCAGGACCGATCTGCTTTCAATTCCGGGCATCGGAGCGGTAAGCTTTTCTAACTGCGTCCCTGCAAGAGGTGCATCGGTTACAAATGAAGTAAGCTGGGAAGGGAAGGACCCTGCTCAGGAGATACATTTCTGGAATATAAAAAGCGATTTCGATTATGATAAGGTGGTGAAACTGAAAATTTCGGACGGGAGATATTTCGGCAGGTCATATCCTTCTGATTCAGCCGGATTTGTGATAAATGATATTGCGGCTAAAGTTTTGAACTATGATAATCCGGTTGGACGGACAATTACTTTGGATGGTAAAAAGGGGACAATTGTAGGAGTTTTCAGCGATTTTCATACAATCGACCTTACCGGACCCTATACCCCGACTATTATTTCCCTGTCCGGGGAAAGCAGTAGTAATCTGCTTATAAGTATTGAAGAGATAAGATATGCAGATCTGCTTGGCAAAGTGAAAGAGGTTATAGACAAATATGAAACAGAAAGTACATTTCAGGCAAGCCTTTACAGCGATATGCTGAAGCGCACGGAACTGACCACGGTCTCTAATCTTGTCGGCCTTGCATTTATAATATCAATACTTCTTGCCTGTCTCGGATTATCTGGTCTTGCAGCATTTACTGCGGAAAGCAGGACAAAGGAAATTGGAATAAGAAAAATAAACGGGGCATCTGTCTTTTCAGTTATTAAGTTACTTGGATTAAACTATTCAAAATGGATGATAATTGCATCGATAATATCATTTCCGGTGGCATTTATTCTGGGAAATGTTTTTCTGTCGAGGTTTAATTTTAGAACGCCAATGCCATACTGGGCCTTTATTGCAGGTCCTGTCATTGCCTGCGCTATTGCTTTGGCCGCAATCATCTGGCAGAGCTGGCGGGCGGCATCAAAAAACCCTGTGGAGGCATTGAGGTATGAATGACCCATGGTCTTATTTTAGCATTGGGATGATTGTGAAAGAATTCCAGAGCTAAGTATTTAAGAGGAATAACTTTATGAAAAATAGTAGAAACCATTTCGATGTTCATTTATAATCTTAAGCTGATAATCAGACGTCTGAAAACTAACAAGTTATATTCATTCTTAAATATAACCGGATTTGCTATCGGATTTGCCGTAGTCCTGATAATAGCACTCTATATATACAATGAATCAACAGTCGACAGGAACTTCAGTGATTATCAGTCTATATACCGCCTTATATCTTCAGAAGACAATGACTGTGCAATCAGGTTTGAGGCAGCGCAGGTGTTAGCCGAACAATATCCAGAAATAGAATATTCCTCCCCGGTACAATATCTTTCCGGGTATTCATACAATGTTGGTTGTGAAGGTAAATTTGCATCCCTTGATGACATAATCAGCACGAATAACATGTTCTTCAGAATATTCGGCTTCAGGATAGTTGAAGGAAACTCCGGCGAGCCCTTCCCTGAAAGGAACTCGGCAGTCATATCAAGAAGACTTTCAGCATTGCTTTTCGGTGAATCAAGCCCTCTGGGCAAGACAATTGATGTAGGAGGCTTCATTAAGACCCGGATAACCGGGGTGGTCGAGGATTTTCCACCAAATACCAGTTTCTTTTCAGATCTGTATCTGAATATTGAGGATGAGAAGCTCCGGATTATGCAAAGTGGTGATAACGGCGTATTATGGCATCCGGCATACATTTTTCTTAAGCTTAAAGATGGTACTGACAAAACAAATCTTGACAGAAAACTTTCAGGATCGAAAATTATGCTTACATACAAGGAGGGATCTACATGGCTCCAGCCATTAAAGGATATCTACTTTGACAAGGATGTGGAGAAGAATTTCAACCGTACGGCAAATACATCCATGATTTATCTCTTTTCAGCTATAGCATTCCTCATCCTGTTTCTTTCAGTAGCTAATCATGTAAATTTTTCTATAGCCTTTCAGTTCTCAAGGCTCAGGGAAACAGGAGTTAAAAAAACTTTTGGTGCCGGTATCCGGCAGCTTATTTCATTCCATCTGTATGAGAACCTGGCAGGACTTTTTCTTGCCTTTATCCTGGCAGTTTTTATTGTCATTGAAATACTTCCCTATGCCGGTAATCTTCTTGACAGAAACCTGAATGCAATAGATCTCACGGATTACCCGGTAAATATTCTGATATTGATGGTAATCCTGGCAGTAACAATTTTAACTTCCATTGTACCAATATATCTTGTAAGAAAATTTGATATCCGCAGTTTTATGAGCGGACTTTCAACAAAAGCCCGGGGCGGCTCTATATACAAAGTTCTGACCGTGTTCCAGGCTACCGTGTCGGTAATATTAATTATATGTCTTATTGTAATTTACAAGCAGCTCTCATTTGCCAAATACTCAGAAACAGGTTTCGACAGGAAACAATTGGTCAGACTGGTACTGCCTGGTAATTATGACAAAGGGGAATACCTTAAACAGGAATTCAGCCGTCTGCCTTTTGTCAGGGATGCAAGCCTCAGTCTGGGAGTACCCGGTATGATAAACTCAAGAGCTGGTAGCGGAGAACCCGATAACGAGTTCTGGTTTAATTGTATCGAGACTGATGAGGATTTTATTCCAACTTTTGGAATATCGCTTATTGAAGGCAGAAATTTCAGACAGGATGACCGCGATACAGTATGTATCATTAATGAAACTGCCTTAAAACAATACGGCTGGGATGAAATTGAGAACAAAAAATTTAAAAATCTTGGACTCGCTGTAGTTGGTGTTGTAAAAGATTTCAACGTCTCATCCTTTCATGATAAAATTGAACCAACCGTCCTTATATTAAAGAACAGGTTCTATAATTCACTCTCTATTCGCTTGTTACCCGGGAATACTGCCGAACAGATTGCCAGTATGAAAGAAGCATGGGAATTTTTGATGCCTGAATATAAATTCGACTTTGTCTTTTATGATGACTTTTTTGAATCTCTGTATCAAAAGGAAGAAAAAGAAGCGTCTGCAATATTTATTTTCTCGGTTCTGGCCCTGCTTATCACTCTGATGGGCATGATAGGACTGATCTTCCAGTCATGTATTGTCCGGTCAAAGGAAATCGGGATCAGGAAAATCAATGGAGCAAGTATTCCATCAATCATGACCATACTAATCAGCGAATTGATGATCCTGGTCGGTGTAGCATGTATTATTGGTGTTCCGGTTGCCTATTATGCCATGAACAGGTGGCTTCAGAATTTTGCATACAGAACGGAGTTAAGCTGGTGGATTGGAGTGGCAGGAGGAATCCTGATACTGACTGTCTCAGCTATCACTCTCATCTGGCAGAGCTGGAGGGCAGCGACGAGGAATCCTGTGGATTCATTGCGTGATGAGTAACTTACATAAACTAAATTGAAAACCTCATGAACCTTAACCAGATTATAAGAAGCATTATCAGGGACAGGTTGAATAATCTGATAATATTAATCAGTCTTGCCGTGGGACTTGCAAGTATAATTCTGGTTGTCCTTTTCATAGGCAGGGAACTGGGAACCGATAATTTTAATGAGAACAGTGACCGCATATATGCACTCAAATGCGATGATCCCTGGATCCCTGGTAAGAAAATGTATCACTGCCGTTTCGGATCGGCAGAATACATGAAGGAGAATTTTGCCGGAATCGAAGATTTCTGCCGCATAAATAATTCCAATGCACTTAAGATAATTGCAGATAATGAAGATTATTTTGATAAACCGATGATTATAGGAGCTTCAGAAAATTTTTTCAGTTTCTTTTCATATAAGCTAAGGACCAACAATCCGGAAACAGCACTGGAATCCGGGAAAAGCCTGGTCATTTCAAGTGAAATAGCAAAAAAATATTTTGGGGATAAGGACCCGGTTGGAAAGATAATTACACTGGTTAATCAGAATCAATCAGATGAGATGACCGTTACAGGTATATTTGAAAAGCCTGTTGAAAATACCCAGATAAATTTCGATATGGTTCGCCTGATTGGTGATGTCGACAGCCGTTGTTATATATGCCTTGCCGCTGACACTGATCCGGATGAGATCGAAAAACTTTTTTCAGAAAAAAAGGACGTCATTCCGGTTATTAATACCGGAGAACCGGGACCATATTACCTGGAGCCTCTCCGGCTCGCTTATTTCGATACATCAAGGGGTTCGACTGTCGAGAACAACCGTGATAAAAGAGATCTGTGGGTTGCAATGATTATCGGACTGATGATCATTGGAGTCGCTGTGTTTAACTACCTGTCGATACTGGCAAATAAGTTTCACAGGAAAACGAAGGAGTTTTACCTGCGGAGAATAAACGGCAGTTCCCTTTCAAACCTGGTTTTCAGGTTTCTTCTTGAGAATAGCATTATTGTTACTTTCTCGTTTATTCTCGGTCTGCTCCTGATGAATGACGGATTGCCCTACTTTAACGATCTGACAGGCAGCGGGATCACAGTAGCATTTATTCTCAAACCAAAACAAATTGCAATCCTGGCAGCCGTACTTGCTCTTTTGATACTGGTAACCTTCCTCTTCACTTACTATCTGATTAACTCAAATCTGGGCTTAGATCTTCTAAAGACTGATCAGGACCTTAAGATAAAGACCATTCAGATTCCTGCATTTAATGTGCTTCAACTGGCCAGCTCAATAGCACTGATTATTTGTTCCATAGTCATTATACGCCAGATGAATTTCATAACCAATAAGCCGATCGGGTTGGACAAAGAAGTCATTGAGGTTAGAATTCCTCCTCAGTATAAAGACAAGGCAGGAGTATTTAAGGAGGAACTGATGAAACAAATTGCTGTAAAAAATGTTTCGGTGGTAGGAGCTTCTCCGCTTCTCGAACACTTTCTGCTGGCATTAAAATATCAGGAGAATGGAGTTGAAAAGCAATATTCTCCTTCAGGATTCACCGGGGATGAAAATTACCTTTCCGTGCTTGGAATTGAACTTGTTGCCGGAGATGATTTTTCCGGAACTCTTTCCGCAAATTCCGATAAGTGCCTTATAAATGAATCCTTTGCCAGCTTATTTAAAGACCAGAATCTAGTGGGCAAGGGAATCCCCGGGATGGAAGATCAAATAATAGCTGGAATAGTTAAGGATTTTCATTATTCAGATCTCAAGTCTTTTGTTGAGCCGGCATTTATTTCATACAGTAATACGGGTGGTCATCTATTGGTGAAAGCATCAGATAACAATATCCCTCAGGCCAGGGAAGCTATTGCTTCAGTTTGGCAGAAGCTTATACCTGATTACCCCTTAAATACGGAATCTGTAGGCGACCGTTACGAATGGTATCACAGGGAGAATGTCAACTTTAAAAGGCTCATCACAACATGTTCACTGATAAGTCTTTTCCTTTCAATGATCGGCCTTTTTGCTGTCTCATACCAGAAGACACGCTCACGTACGAAAGAAATCGGCATAAGAAAAATCAATGGTGCAAGGATTTCTGACATCCTGAAATTGACCAGTTCAGATTTTTTCAGATGGACTGTTATTGCTTTTATCATTGCTGTTCCTGCTTCAGGATATGCAATGTTAAGGTGGCTCGAAGCATATGCCTATAAGGCAGAACTGAGCTGGTGGGTATTTGCCCTTTCAGGATTATTGGTACTTGCAGTTTCCTTGCTCACTGTAAGCTGGCAAAGTTTGCGGGCGGCAACAAGAAATCCTGTCGAAGCATTGCGCTATGAATAGATATTTAAACTATATTTATAGACAAAACATGCATGATGATAACCAACTACCTGAAAACAGCACTGAGGTTCCTGAAACATAATAAGGTTTTTGCCGCCATCAATATCGCCGGACTTTCAATTGCCCTGGCTGCTTCGTTCATTATCCTGCTTTATGTGATAAATGAACTCAGTTACGATACCTGTCATAAGAACAGGAAAAATGTATACAGGGTGCTTAATTATTATAAGGAATTCAAACAGGTAATGGCAGGAACTCCTTATGTGCTGGCTTCCACGCTTAAGGAGGAGTATCCCCTGGTAAAGAAAGCATGTACAATCAGGCCTGTTGGTCTGGTATTTAAAATCAGGGAAGAGTCAGTACCTGTGAGACCGGCAATGGCAGCAAGCTCTGACATCTTTGACATATTCACCATTCCCCTGGTGCAGGGTGTACCGGGTCAAAACCTGCTTGAGGACAAAAACTCTGTCGTTCTTTCAAGGGAACTGGCCGGAATACTTTTCCCCGGAGAGAATGCTGTTGGTAAAAAAATAGAGGGAGTCATAAACAACAATGAAATACTGTTCACCGTAACGGGAGTATTCGAAAATATCCCTGTTAATTCAATCCTCAAGGCACAGTGTTTTGTTAACAGCTGGTGGACACTGGCACCCATTAATGAGACATTTAAAGTATCAAATGCAGACGTAAACTGGACATTTGACTTCTGGAACACCTGGATCCTGCTTGCCGATGATACCGATCCTGTTGAATTTGAAAAGCAGTTCAGGGCATTCGAGAAAAAATATATTAGCGAAGATCCCCACGTGGAATACTCACTCCAGAACCTTTCAAAAGTTTACCTTGATTCTGAGAATGTGGCAAACACCGGAGTGAAGGGGAACAGTAAAAATGTAAAGTTGTTTCTTTTGATTGCCTTCCTGATAGTTCTGGTCGCCGCAATGAATTACATAATTCTGGCTACAGCTGTCTCCTCATCCCGGGGAAGGGAAATCGGGATCAGAAAAACTTTTGGAGCGTATGACAACAATATCAGAAGACAACTGCTAAGCGAATCCGTCGTGCTCGTATTGCTGGTCCTGCCCGTGGCACTTTTGCTGGCAAGGTTTGCACTCCCCGCAGCCGGAAAGCTCTTTCAGACAAACCTTAAAATACTTCAGTCAAATTTGTGGATTTATATCATTGTTTATCTTGGTGTTACAATATTGATAGGTTTCATTTCAGGCCTCTACACCTCTTCTTACCTTTCGCGCCTGGAAGTAATCAGCATACTAAAAAATCCTGTACAGACGGGTAAAAAACGGCAATTTGTCAGATCAGCCCTGATGGTCCTTCAGCTTGTTATCTTCTGCACCTTTATCTCAAGTACCTTGATAATCAGATCTCAATATAATTATGCTCTTAACAGGGACCCCGGCCATTACACCAAAGATATCCTGCTGGTTGAACTTGGCAGGGATTTCAAGGGATATTCATCTTATATAAACAGTTTGAAATCGAACCCGAATATAGTTATGGCTGCAGGAGTTATGACCGGACTTCCCATGCAGGGATCCATGTCCATGATGCTGAATCATTTCCAGAATCCGGAGACAAAAATAAAAGTGGAAGGCCTTGCTGTCGATTATAACTTCATCAAGGCAATGGGTATTCCGGTCCTGAAAGGCCGTGAATTCTCTGAAGAGTTTGGAAGCGATCTGAAAGGATCGGTGATTTTAAATGAAAAGGCCGTGAAAGAGCTTGGAATTACAGGTGATCCTGTCGGGCAGAAGCTCGGAGAAAATACTATAATAGGCGTTGTTGAGGATTTTAATCTTCACTCGATCCATTCTGATATACCTCCGCTCCAGATTAATATGACTGACAGGTATATTCAGCAGGTAGTGGTCCATTTCCGTCCCGGGATGATGGATGCCGTTTTACCTTTCATTGAGGCTGAATGGAAAAAAGCTGCTCCTGACAGGCCTTTCCGGTTCTCAACAATTGAATCACTGATTGAAAGTTTGTATTCGTCCGAGAAAAACTTAAGCACCATTGTTTCAATCTTTGCTCTCTTCACTTTATTGATAGCCGCATTCGGATTGTTTGGTCTGGTTCTTTTTGTCAGCAGATCACGGACAAAGGAAATCGGGATAAAAAAAGTATTCGGTAGCTCCGGGATCTCAATAATAAGATCATTCCTGAAATCGAACCTCATCCTTGTACTTATCTCCACGGTGATTTCAATCCCTGTAACCATTTATTTCATGGGCAGATGGTTGAATAATTTTTCCTTTAAGACATACATCTCACCATGGTTCTTTATAGTTTCCCTTGTTGTTGCCGCCCTGGTTGTAACTGCTACTGTATTCTTCCACTCCTATAAAGCCTCACGTACAAACCCCGTTGAGGCTTTGAGGTTTGAATGATGGCGGACCAAATTGCTCGTATGTTTACCCCCATCCCGAAAGCTTTCGGGAGGGAAGGGAGTGTTTAGTGAAAACATATAGCAGTACTTGATTATTAATCTGTAAGCTTTCCCCAGGACGAGTCAGGGTGGATTTAAGGTTAAATGAAGTTAAGACAAATCCCATTAAAAACCACCATCATCAATGACTGCAAAGAAATTTTTCTCAAATTTACATGATAATCATAACAAGCTCCGAAATTGACAAAACCCGGGAGCTTGCCTTGCTTTTAAAAACTTCCGGGAGTGAGAAAAATGAAAGCTTATTATTGTCATCCCCTGCTGGGATAAAGAGAATCTTCAAATGCTGCTCAGATTCGTTTTAAGGAATATCCGGAAAAGATTTTCACTGAATCTTATCAAGGTCGCGGGACTTGCCCTGGGATTAAGCGGTATAATCCTTATTACCCTCTTCCTTAAGAATGAGCTGTCATATGATTCCTTTCACACAAGGGCAAACAGAATTTACCGTTTTACAACCACCGATCCCTCCTTTCTTTCAAACAGTCATTTTGCAAGGATTTACAATTCTGAAGACATTCCCCGCCTTGCCTCTTCGTTTCCTGAAATTGAAAGTTACGTCCGACTTGCGCCCATCCGCGGAGGCCTGATGCTGTACAATGAAAAATACTACACCATTGATGAAGCATTCCAATGCGACAGCACTTTCTTCAGGATCTTTGATGTCCGTTTACTGACAGGCGACAGTCAAACGATCCTTGATGCTCCGGGCTCAATGGTTGTTTCTAAATCCTTTGCCCAAAGGGTATTCGGACCAGTCGATCCGGTGGGTGAGGTAATTTCAATACCTCCCGGCCAGTATTACGGCGAACAAACCGACTTCACCATCAGGGGTGTTATGGAGGATTTTCCGCAAAACAGCCATTTCCACCCCGACCTGGTGACTACTCCTGCCAGAGGTTCTGTAAACTGGTGGGCTTTTGTTTACCTTCTGCTCTCCGAAAATGCTGATCCTCAAAAAATAATTGACGGTTACCCGGAATATCTGGCAGTTACAGTCAATCAACCTGTTGAGAAAATCGAGACCAAAGCATATCTGCAGAAGCTTACCGATATTCATTTAAGATCCGACAAGCTGCGCGAAATTGAACCCAACAGCAACATTACCAATATTTACGTTCTGAGCATTGCTGCTTTCATTTTGCTGCTCATTTCACTGAGCAACGTTTCAAGCCTTAACCTGAGCATGTCGTTTTTTATTCAAAAGTTTTTTGTTGTTAACCGGGTGCTTGGCTCTTCAAAACGAATGAATCTGAACTACTTCCTGACAGAGAGCGTGTTGATTACCGGAATGGCCATTTTGCTTGCAGTTGTGATTGTTGTTCCGGTAAATGATTTTGTTGACAGTAACACTGGCATCAGCCTCCTTCAGGGAAATACATGGCATGTCATTGTTATTGTTATGATATTCAGCTCTCTGGCTCTTCTGGCCGGTGTTCACCCTGCATTGAAAAACAGGTTCCAAAATCTGGTTCCGGGCAAGAATATTCTTAATGGCATTGTTTTCAACCGGGGCATAATTGTTGTTCAGTTTGCCTTTGCAATAGTCCTGATTGTTGCTGTGCTGGTCATCTCAAGA
Organism: uncultured Rikenellaceae bacterium; assembly: GCA_964429295.1. Classification (GTDB taxonomy): domain Bacteria; phylum Bacteroidota; class Bacteroidia; order Bacteroidales; family VadinHA17; genus LD21. Next base: position 10,541 of record CAYSBL010000030.1, on the reverse strand, counting down.
CAGACCAGTTTTGCCCTCAGCCAATCCATGGGTGCACAAAATTCCAACCTTATTTGTTTCGAATCGGTTCATACGGAGGTACAAAAAAAGTTCGAACTGTTTAAGGCTGAATTACTCCGGCAAAATACAATCGAATCGGTATCAGCCATGATGGAGCCTCCCGGCGGCGAGGCTAACGATATGTTTGCTTTCGAGCTTGAGGGATTTACCAGGCCCGATGAACAGCAATATGAACGAATCGGGGTGTTCCCGTGTGATTATTCATTTGCCTCAATTTTTAAACTCCAATTCCTGGCCGGTGAAAATTTCACGGAAAGGAACACAGATGCAGAGGGCTCTGGTGAATATATAATCAATAAAGCGGCATTGAATTACCTGAATTATAACAATCCACAGAACATTATCGGGAAGAGTTTCAGGTTGAAGTTCGATTCCCCGGGTATTGTCTTACCCCGCGGCAGGATCATCGGCGTTGTTAACGATTTTCACCTTTCAAGCATAAAAAAGAAAGTCGGTCCGCTGGTGATGTTCAAACGCGACAGCTTATGGCTTATTAATTTTGTCGTGGCTTACAAGCCGGGAATGCACGATGCAGCAGTTGTTGATATAAAGGCTGTATGGGAAAGACTGTTTCCTGCTCACCCCTTCGTTTACGATCGTGTTGATTCGATGTACCGGGAAGTATACCGTACCGAATTGCTGCAAGCCAGTTTGCTGACCATTTTCACTTTCGTATCCCTGTTTATCTGTTGCATTGGTCTTCTTGGACTTTCGTTATTGTCCGCACAGGTAAGAGTTAAGGAGATAGGAATCCGGAAAGTAAATGGCGCCCGGATTTGCGATTTGCTTTTTATGCTGAACAAGGATATTGCAAAATGGATAGTAATTGCATTTGTAATTGCTACACCCATTACTTATTACCTTATGTTCAGATGGCTGCAGAACTTCGTATACCGCACCGGGCTTCACTGGTGGATATTTGTCCTGGCAGGTATGCTGGCACTGGTAATTGCATTACTGACAGTCAGTTGGCAGAGCTGGCGCACGGCAATGGGAAATCCCGTTGAGGCACTCAGGTATGAATGATTTACGCTAAAATTTTACCCCCAGGTTACCTGCTTATATATTTTCAACCTTAAATTCGAAATAATATGAGAAGCAATTGGTTAATCCCTGTTATCCTGTCATTCCTCGTAATCACAGGTTGCAATGGGAAAAAGGTAAACACCTCCTATGATATCGAGGCAATCCCTGTAATTGCAGGCAAAGCTTCCCTGATCAAAGCTGGCAAAGAGATAAAGGTAAGCGGCAATATCGAAGGATACAAAACAGTAAGGATAGGGTTTATGGTTTCGGGCAGGATAAATTACATCTCAGCCAATGAAGGTGAACTTGTCTCCAGGGGTCAGCTTGTCGCAAGTCTCGACCCGGTAAACTATGAAATAGCCAGGGAACTGGCTGACATCCAGGCAAACCAGGTTCAGGATGAATATGACCGTCTTAAGATAATGCACGACAATAACAGTCTGAGCGAAAGCGATTTTGCTAAAATAACATTTGGCCTTCAGCAGGCAAAAGCCCAGCAGAAACTGCATGCAAAACACCTTTCTGAAACAAAACTGTATTCACCCTTTTCAGGTGTTTTGCTGAAAAAGCTTTGTGAGACCGGTGAAATCACCGGAACCGGAATTCCGCTTTTCGTCATCTCCGATATAAGCAAGGTGAAAGTCAGTGCATTTATCCCTGAAAATGAGCTTCATAACATCAAAATCGGACAGGAAGCACTGATCAGGGTTCCGTCCGTTGAAGGCGCCATGACAGGACGGATTACAGAGATAGGTTCTGCAGCTGATATTGCTTCGAGAAGCTTCTCCGTCAGAATGGACCTCGACAATCCCGGCCTTCTGATCAGACCCGGGATGATAGCAGAGATCACATTAAGTACAGACAATGGCGAAGAGCTGATAGCTGTTCCGGCTCAGGCTGTAATGCACGATTACAGCAACCTTAGCTATGTATATGTTGCTGATACGGTTAATAACAAAGCCTTCCGCAGGAATATAAGTCCCGGACGTATATTTGATGATCTTGTAGAAATTACGGCAGGGCTTAATGCTAACGAGCTTGTCGTAACAGCCGGACAGCAGAAGCTGATTGACGGATCACCTGTAATAATAGCAAAACAGTAAGCGATGAATATAGTAAAAGCTTCCCTGAAACACAGGCAGGTCACACTAACAGTTCTGGCGATAATGTTCCTCGCAGGTGTATGGTCTCTCCTTACAATGCCTCGCCGGGAAGATCCGAGAATACCTATTCCCGGAGGATTGATCCTTGCATATTTTCCCGGTGCTGATGTAAACCAGGTCGAGGACCAGGTAACCGTGAAGCTTGAGGAATATCTTTTTCAGTTTGAGGAAGTCCGCAAGGATAAGACCTATTCAATAACAACCGACGGCATGGTGGAAATCCATGTATGGCTTCAGGATAAAGTAAGAAAACCTGACGTATTCTGGAGCAAGCTGAAGCACCAGATGATGGTTGTCAGGGCAATCGACCTTCCCCAGGGTGTAACAGGTCCGGTTGTGAATTCAGATTTCGGCGACACCGAATCAATGATAATTGCAGTCGGAAGCCCCGAATCCGGATATTCGGAGCTTAAAGAACACACAATGAAGCTTGAGCAAGAGCTTGGCATGATACCGGAGATCTCTAAACTCAAAAGGATAGGGGAACAAAATGAACAGATAAATATCTCTTTTATTTCAGGGAGACTGGCTCTTTACGATCTTAGCCTTCCCCAGGTTATAAAAATATTGCAGTCAGAAAATATTATTGTTCCTTCTGGGAAATTCAAATCGGAAGAAATAAGTGCCCCTCTTCATATTTCAGGTTACTACAAAACCGAAAATGATATCAGGAACCAGATTGTCGGGACATCCAAAACGGGCGCTGTGATAAGACTTGGAGATATTGCGGAGATTAAAAGGGGCATGGCAGAACCAACTGAAAAGATTACCGTTAACGGCTGTAATGCAGTTCTGCTTGCCGTTCAGATGCATGAGGGTAAGAATTTTGTCGCTACCGGAAAAGAGGTTGAGAAAAGACTGGACGAATTCAGAAAGCAGCTGCCTGAAGGGACGGACATTACAATAGTAGTAAACCAGCCTTCAGTTGTCCGCGACAATATAGCCCGCTTTCTTCTGGAATTCCTGCTTGCAATAATTTCAGTCATCCTCGTGGTATTCCTTCTTCTTCCGTTCAGTATTGCAGCAGTAGCGGCAACGGCAATCCCCATGACGGTATCTGTAACAATCGGGATACTTCATATTTTCGGGATAGAGCTCCATCAGGTTTCTCTTGCAACGTTGATCGCTGTTCTGGGGATTGTCGTTGACGATGCAGTTATAATTGCTGACAACTATGTTGAACTGCTCGACCGGCAAACCGACAGATGGACTGCAGCATGGAGAAGTGCCACCGACCTGGTGGTGCCGATTCTTACTGCTACAATCACAATCATAGCTTCATTTCTTCCCCTTGTGATATTGACGGGCGCGGTGGGCGATTTTATCAGGGCCCTCCCCATAACAGTCGCAATAGCCCTTTCTTCATCCTTTATTGTGGCCATGGTACTTACTCCCCTCCTTTGCTTCATCTTTATCAGAAAAGGATTGCATGCCTCCGGTAAATCTCCCGGGAGAAGAAGAAATACAATACTCGATTTATTGCAGGGCTCTTATAACAAATCAATTGAATGGTGCCTGAGACATAAGGGGATTACAATTGCAGGCAGCCTTTCCACAATACTTCTGGCCGGACTGCTTTTCAGGACGGGGGTAAAGCAGAAATTCTTCCCAGAAGCCGAAAGGAATCAGTTCATTGTTGAGCTCTGGATGCCAACGGGAACAAGACTTGAAAAGACAGAAAGTTCGGTTGGAAAGATTGAACACTTGCTGAAAGACGATAAAAGGATAAAATCCTATGCAGTTTTCACAGGCAGGAGCGCGCCACGGTTTTATTACAATTATTCTCCTGAAATGCCTTCATCAGAGTATGCGCAGATCCTTATAAATACAAGGGATAAAAGATCAACCGAGTCGCTCTTCAAAGACCTGTCCCCGAGGGTCGGTTCACTCGTACCGGAGGGCACATCGTATGTCAGGCTGATGCAGCAGGGGCAGCCCCTGAAGGCCCATGTCGAAATAAGAATCTCCGGAGATGACCTTGAAATGCTGAAAATGCTGGCAGGCCAGGCAGCCGATATCCTGAGGAAGACCCCCGGAAGCACTCTTGTCAGTACCGACTTCAGGGAAGACAGGTATGGCATCGGGATCAGCCTCGGTGATGAGGCTTCCCGGCTCGGCTTCACCACATCATCCGTCTCACAGATGCTTTATGCTGGCCTGAATGGCTATCATTTATCGACTATGTACGAGGGTGATAATCAGGTTGATATTGTATTGCGTCTTGACGAAAGCTATCGTCAGGGTACTGAAGATCTTGAAAACATATATGTTCAGTCACCTGTCACTGGAGCATCAGTGCCGCTCAGGCAAATCGCCCGGCTGAATCCCGAATGGCATACGGGAAGAATTGTTCACCGCAATGGGATAAGGACAATTACAGTCGAAAGTGAGACACATGACGGAGTTTTACCATCGGAGCTTTTAAAAGCTGTCAGACCTGAACTTGAAAAGATAAAATTGCCGCCAGGGTACAGAATGTATTACGGTGGTGAGCATTCAAACAGGCAGGAAACAGTAGGATATATGTCAATAGCGCTTGCGATCAGCCTGATTGTAATTTTCCTGGTCCTGCTTTTCCAGTTTCGCAACCTGAAGGAAGTCGGACTTGTAATGCTTACAATCCCCCTGAGCCTTTTCGGGGCCATCTTTGGCCTTTATGTTACAGGAAATGACTTTGGCTTCACTGCATTCACAGGCCTCATAAGCCTTTCCGGCATAGTTGTCAGGAACGCAATAATCCTTATTGATCACACAAACGAATTGCTGGGAAAGGGAATGGATATACCCCGGGCAGCTTATGAAGCAGGCAAGAGAAGACTGAGGCCGATCTTTCTTACCGCCATGGCCGCTGCCATTGGCGTTGTGCCAATGATACTCTCCGGCTCCCCGTTGTGGAGCCCTCTTGCTACGGTAATAGCATTTGGGGTCGTATGGTCAATGGTAATTTCAACACTTACAGTTCCTGTGCTTTACACAGTCACAATCAAACCGGCAGATAAAAAAGAGATTGTTGCTGAAAAAACATCTAATAAGTAATAAAGTGAGATACACTGCAAAAAATAATAAAATAGCGGCAGGCTTCCTTCTGATAGTGTTATCAGCAATACGGATCACCGCACAGGATAAAGGAACATTAACTCTCGAAACTGCCATGGAAATGGCTCTGCAGAACAATCATCTGCTGAATGTTAAAAAGCTTCAGGTGGATGAAAAGATGCAGAAAGTCAACGAAGACAGGATAAAATATCTTCCGGTTATCGGGATAGGCGGATCATACCAGTACAACAGCACCCTTCCCAGCCTGGCTATAGAACAGGGCCGTTTTGGCTCGCTGCCCCTTGGCGGATTTACACTGCCGCTGCCTGCTAAAGATGAGATTATATTTATGGGAGAGCATGATATATACAATGCAGGGGTAACAATTTACCAGCCGATATCCCAGATTGGAAAAATCAATTCGGGAGTCAGGATCTCGAAAACAGAACTTCAGATCGCGGAAACGGAAAAGAACCAGACTGCTTTCCAGATCAAACAGTCTGTTGAGAAGCTCTATTTCGGAATGCTTATAATCAGGAAACAGATTGAAGAGGCTGAGCTCAGGATAAAAATGTCGGAATCGAAACTTCGGGATGTTGAAAATGCCCTGCTTGCCGGTAAAACAACCGGATTGGGAAAGTACGGACTTGCTGCCTCTGTTGCCGATGAACAGCAGAAGCTTCTCAGACTGGAGATGACATATGATGACTATGCAGCCGATTTGCGGCAGCTTACAGGATTTGATCCTTCTGCCACCCTGATCCCTGAGCCATTGGATAACAGTCAGCTCATCGAAAAAGTAACAGGCATCGATACATCATTCAATGAAACAAATCAAAGGAATAACGACATTTTGCTGGCTTCCCTGCAGCTTACCAAAGCCGGATACTCAATAAAAGCCAGCAAGTTCGGATACCTTCCTGACCTTGGCCTTATCGGCGGCTATACTTATCAGAAAGGAACTGTCATTTATCCCGAGAACAACACTTATGTTGGAGCTTCGCTGAAATGGAACCTTCAGGATATTCTGACGAACCGGACAATACAGAAGCAGCGCAGTTACATGAGGGAGCAGGCTGAAGAGAATCTGGCAAATACCAGAGAACAGGTTAGTAACGAAATCGCAAAGGCATACCGCAAGCTCAGGCAGTCTGAAGAGCTGATCAAGGTGGCCGGAAAAGCAGTTGAATACAGATCGGAGGATCTGAGAATAAAGAGAACCGGGAATGCTGCAGGACTAAACCTCGATTCCGAACTTCTTGAAGTGCGGGCAGCCCTGGCAAAAGCTGAATCGGATTACCTCTCAGCCCAGATGAACTATAGAATCGCTCTTTCAGAATTGAAAATTCTGACCGGGAACTATTAAGGGATATCAGAGTCCGGATTTTATGTTTAACCGGATATTGCCGGATCCCTTAACCTGGTTGAAAAAGGGGACCTGTTTGCCGGATAGGCAGCGCAGGAAGGATTCAGGAATGAATTTCAGCAGCCCCGTTGCTTATACCCCCATCCCGAAAGCTATCGGGATAGGAGTGGATTTCCGGGTGATTCTGGGGTGGATAAAAATCTTATTTTTGCAGGAAATCCAGATATATGAAGGTTTATAAGTTTGGAGGCGCTTCAGTGAAGGATACTGAAGGGATCAGAAATCTTGAGGCAATTGTCAGAAATGAGACAGGCCACCTGGTGATCGTTGTTTCGGCTTTCGGAAAAACAACAAATGCACTTGAACAGGTTCTAAAAGCATGGATGGCAGGGAATGATGGCTACAGTGAACTTCTCGACAATCTCTACAGCTATCACGATTCGGTTGCCTGCGGGCTTTTCCCGGGAGGGAATTCGGCAAAAGTCAGGATCGACAACTCATTTGCTTTGCTGAGAGAATATCTTGAGTCGGCAAAAAAGGACAGTTATGATTTTAATTATGACCAGATCGTATCATACGGAGAGATATGGTCAACAATCATTGTAGCCGAATACCTTAGTAAATCGAACCTGAATTCCGAATGGATTGACATCCGGGGAAACCTGGTAACCGACGACAGGTACCGCGATGCAGATATCCTCTGGAACGAAAGTACTTCGAGAATAAAAAGTGTCTTCAATTTCAGGGACAGGGATATCTATGTCACGCAGGGATTCATTGGAAGCACCATTGCAGGTCAGACTACCACCCTGGGGCGGGAGGGCTCTGACTATACTGCTGCACTCCTCGCCAATATTCTGGATGCCGAAAAGGTTGTTGTCTGGAAGGATGTACCCGGACTCCTTAACGCCGATCCGAAATGGCTTGACAACACTGAGCGGCTTGAGGAAGTGTCGTACCGTGAGGCGGTGGAAATGACCTTCTCAGGGGCAAAGGTGATTCACCCCAAGACAATAAAACCGCTCCACAACAAGAGCATACCCCTTCATGTAAAATCCTTCATTTCTCCGGAAGAAAAAGGAACCATGATTGTGCCGGAAACAAGTTTCAGACACGGGCTTCCGGTCTTTGTAAAAAAGGAAAACCAGATCATGATATCCCTCCTTCCAAAAGACTTTTCCTTCGCCATGGGAGAAAACCTGAGCAGGATTTTCTATCTCTTTATACGGCATGGGATCAAGGTAAATATTGTGGAAGCCAGTGCAGTCAGCATCGACGTCTGCCTCGATGACGACCGGATGAGGGTTGAATCACTGATAAACGACCTGGCCGACGAATTCTCGGCAGTCTACAATGAAAAAGTGGAAATGCTTTCGATCCGGCACTATACACAGGAAGCTATCGAAAGGATAACTGTGGGAAGGGAGATACTCCTTGAACAAAGGACCAGGAGCACCATCAGGTTTGTAGTGAGGTAGAGCGCACAGTGAAAATCACCTGTCAAAAACCAGTCTCTGACCCCTGCTTTCCTCATCGATGCTTCCATGGTCATATACTATGGTGCCGTTGATCATTGTCATCACCACCTTCGACCTGAAAGTTTCTCCCTCAAGAGGCGACCACCCGCACCTGTACAAAATATTATCAGCTGAAACAGTCCAGGGATCTTCGGGATTGACAAGACAAAGGTCGGCCTTAAAGCCTTCCCTGATGAACCCCCGGTCCTTTATATTATATATGATTGCCGGATTGTGGCACATCTTCTCCACTATCGTTTCAACCGGTAACAGTTTGCGGTGCCAGAGCTCGAGCATAGCGACCAGTGAATGCTGGACAAAAGGTGCTCCCGAGGGGGCTTTGAAGTATGTATTGTCTTTTTCCACTGCAGTATGAGGAGAATGATCCGTGGCAACAGTATCGATAGTATCGTTGCACAGGCCTTTCAGCAGTGCTTCCCTGTCAAACCTGGTTTTTATCGCCGGATTCAGCTTGACCAGAGTCCCCTTATGATCATAGCTGGTCTCATCAAACCAGAGATGATGAACACAGGCCTCACATGTGATCCTTTTGCCGCCCGCCTTAACTTCGCTTTCGAAAAGTTTCAGTTCATCGGCTGTCGACAGATGCAGTATGTGAAGACGGGTCCCGTATTCCCTTGCAAGCGAAACGGCATAAGCAGATGACTGGTAACAAGCTTCCCGGCTTCTAATGTACGGGTGCTTGGAAACCGGGACATCTTCCCCGTATTTCTCAATATAGATCGCCGTATTCTTTTTTATTACGGATTCCGATTCGCAGTGGCAGGCCAGGGGGATTGAGGTCCTGGAGAAGAGCTCTCTGAGCACTGTCTCTTCATTGACAAGCATGTTGCCTGTCGATGAGCCCATAAACAGCTTTATTCCGCACACCTCCGCGGGATCGGAATCCAGTACCTCTCCCAGGTTACTGTTGGTTGCGCCTATATAAAATGAGTAGTTGGCAAGGGACTTTTCTGAAGCAATTGCAAGTTTCTCCCGGATGAGTTGGTTGGTGACTGTCTGCGGACTGGTGTTCGGCATATCCATAAAGGAAGTGACTCCCCCGGCAACAGCAGCCATCGATTCTGTGAAAATATCACCCTTGTGAGTCAGACCGGGCTCCCTGAAATGAACATGTTCGTCGATCACCCCGGGTATAAGGAGAAGCCCCCTGGCATCAATTATCTTTGCCTGACCGGGCATCATTTCCATAGAAGATGGTCCGGTGTAAGTGATATTTTCACCTTCAACGATGACATCTCCCCTGTAAAAGATACCTTCGTTTACTATGGTTGCGTTCCTTATTATTGTTCTGTTCATGTCAGATGATGTGGAGCCGCCTGTCAGCAGCAGATTTCAACTTCAGATCCTGAAGCAATGATTGCCCGGGGCATTGTTCTTCAGATGTCCCTTTTGTATCTGGTAAACCAGCTTCTGATCTTCATCCTGAGAACTCCCCAGAGAGCTTCGTTGAATATGCCCCCCGTCATTTTTGACGTTCCGAGCCTGCGGTCAGTAAATATAATAGGTATCTCAACGATTTTATATCCGAGTTTGAAAGCCGTGAATTTCATTTCTATCTGGAAGCAGTACCCTTTCGATCTTATCCTGTCGGGCTTAATATTCTCAATAACATTCTTGCGATAACAGATGAAACCGGCAGTGGCGTCCATTATCTTCATTCGGGTAATCATCCTTACATACACTGAAGCAAAGTATGATATAAGCACTCTCGACAGGGGCCAGTTGACCACGTTGACACCGCTGATATACCTCGAACCGATAGCCACATCGGCCCCATCGCGTTCACAGGCATTGAACAGACGTACCAGGTCTTCGGGATTATGGGAAAAGTCGGCATCCATTTCATATATTAAGGTATAGCCCTTTTCGAGCGACCATTTAAATCCCTCGACATATGCGGTTCCGAGCCCCAGCTTGCCTGGCCGTTCTATAAGATGTACATTGGGGAAACCGGGCATGAGACTCTTAACCAAAGCCGCTGTGCCGTCGGGCGAGTTGTCGTCTATAATAAGAATATCGAAAGGAACAGATAATGAAACTATGGCCTTTATAAGCAGTTCAATATTCTCTTTTTCGTTGTAGGTGGGTATGATGACAACATTAGGCATGAAACAGAAATATCAGCGAAAATACATTTTTCATTTGACTGACAGGGCACTGGATGATTAATTTCTCGGTGCCCGGATTTTTTTTAATTTTTTATTTGCAGGGAATTAAGGAAGCATTATCTTTGACGTCCCAAAAGTAACCCGCCTTCACACGCTGAAAACGGGGTAAATAAGGAAAGAAAAACTAAGTTCTTTGACAGATTGAAGCATCAACCAGGCGAGATATGATATCTCGCTTAGG
>CAYSBL010000029.1:33323-43845 GCA_964429295.1 uncultured Rikenellaceae bacterium | reverse complement strand
AGGAATCGGTCTGCAAAACCGGGAACGGCGGTTCGAATCCGCCACCGACCTCAACTAAATCCCCCCTGAGCGAAGCGAAGGAGGGATTTTTTGTTTGCGGACCGACGCCCGCTTTCGAGGCGAAGGATCGCAAACAAAAAATACCGTAGCCCGCTGCAGGCGGGCAGGGGATTTAGTTGAAAGGTCCCCCCAAACCGGATCACCGCAGGTAATCCGTATTTAATCTGAACACTTCCCTGCTAAAGATGATCTTTATTTTCTACCTGTTTTACTATCCATTCAAACCATCCCTGCATTCCGTCACCCCTGGTACAGGAGATCTCCAGCAAGGGGAGAGCCGGGTTTATCATCTGAAGGTCTTTTTTGAAATTTTCAAGGCTGAAATTTGTATAGTCAATCAGGTCCATCTTGTTCAGGACTACACCTCTTGCCTCCCTGAAAAGCATGGGATATTTCGCAGGCTTGTCATCACCCTCGGCGGTACTCACAATGGCCAGCTTGAAAGTCTCACCCAGATCAAACTGGGATGGACATATCAGGTTTCCTACATTTTCAACAAAGATGACATCCAGATCATCGAGACTGAATGAACCCAGTGCCTTTGATATGCTGTGTGAATCGAGGTGACAACCGCCCTCAGTATTTATGACAACAATCGGGATATTGAATTTCTGAAGCCGCCGTGCATCCCTGTCTGTTGTTATATCACCCTCGATCACGGCAACCCTGTACTTCAGCGTCAGCTCACCCAGGGTTTTCTCGAGAAGGGTTGTTTTGCCAGCTCCCGGAGAGCTGATCAGGTTTATCATAACGACTTGTTTTTCGGCAAGCAGGTTCCTGACTTCATTGGCCCTGTTCTGATTCCTGTCGAGGATGTTTTTCATTACTTTTATTTCCATTACTGCTCTCCTTCTATACTTTTAATGAATAATTCCTTTCCGCTGATTATTTCAAGATCCGATGAACCGCATGGGCATAAAAAAATGTTTTCCTGCACCTCAAAATCATTGCCGCAAACCCTGCATCTCATACTTACAGATCTGATCTCAATATTCACCCGGGCATTTTGAGCTACGGTTCCCCTTGCACACTCCCTGAAAGCAAAATCAAATATCTCAGGCACTATCTGAACCATTTTTCCGAAGACAATATTTACCTCCGTAACTTCTGTCAGGCCTGAGTCCCTTGCAGTCTCAAGTACAATTTGTGTCAGGTCTTCGGCTATCCTTAACTCGTGCATAACCAATAATTTAACAGATCCTTGGCAGCTGCATGCCAGAAAGCATGTCGAGTATGCGTTTACCTCCTATTGAAGTTTTCATTGTTACAAGCGATGCAGGATAGTCTGAAATCTCTCCTATGACCGCGGCGTTTTTTCCGAGAGGATGCGATCTCATAATTTCCAGCACCTGCTGCGCCTCCTGGTTTCCAACCACAACAAGAACTTTCCCTTCATTGGCAAGATACAGCGGATCGAAGCCAAGCATCTCGCATAGTCCCCGTACTGGCTCATCCACCGGCACCGAAGATTCGTCGACAGAGATCCCTCTGCCGGTCATTCCGGAAAGCTCGTTAAGCACCGTCGCCAGACCTCCCCTGGTAAGATCACGCATAAAATGAACATGGATGCATCCGGCGAGAATACTTTCCGTGAGTCCGTTCAGCGAAGCACAGTCAGAAACAATAGAAGTGCTGAAGCTCATCTGGTTCCTGGCTCCAAGTACCGCAAGAGAGTGGTTCCCCACAGGTCCGTTGATAATGAGTCTGTCTCCGGTTGTTATCCTTGCTCCGCTGCCGATATGCTTCCTCGACGGATCAAGCCTCCCCGTGCCGGAAGTTGTAATGAACAGCTTGTCGCATTTCCCCTTCTCAACTACTTTTGTATCGCCCGTCACTATCTTTACGCCTGCTTTTAGCGCCTCCTCAGCCATGGTTTCAACTATCAGAGAAAGATCTCTGAGGGGGAAGCCTTCTTCAATTATGAATGATGCAGAAAGCCACTTCGGGACAGCACCCGAAACCGCAAGGTCGTTCACTGTTCCGCATACTGCCAGCTTGCCTATGTTGCCGCCCGGAAAGAACAGGGGGTCGACGACATATGAATCGGTGGTAAAAGCAATTGTTCCACCCCCTGTGTCGCAGACAGCAGAATCAGTAAGAGGATCGGGCATACCAAATCTCTTCTGAAACACTTCACCAATAAGATGATGCGTCAGCAATCCTCCGCTGCCATCGTTCAGTGTTATTATTTCATCCATTTCTTCTGTACCGGTACCAGGCATTGCATGTGCCCTCCTGTGAAACCATACAGGCACCAACAGGATTATCCGGGATGCACTCTGTTGCAAAAAGAGGACATGAAGATGGAATCTCCCTTCCTCTCAGTATCTCACCACAAATGCATCTCCCATCATCTTCATCCTCTCTGACAGAAGAGGGGAAAACAGAATCAGCATCATATTCTCCATACTCCTTTCTGAGTCTGAGCCCGCTATCCTTTATAATTCCGAATCCTCTCCAGTATGAGTCGCAAGGTTCAAAGACCTCTCCCATAATTCTCTGAGCCATATGATTTCCTCCTTCCGTCACAGCCCTGTTATATTGAATTTCCACCCGGGGTTCCGTATCGTTCTTTTGCCTGACAAGCATAAGTATCGATTGCATCAGATCGACGGGTTCGAATCCGGTGACAACGCAACCCATCCTGTATCTCACCGGAATAAAGCTGAAGATGCCTGATCCCGTTACTGCCGCCACATGACCCGGACAAATGAACCCATCTATTCTGGTTCCATGGCTTAAAACAGCCTCCATCGCCGGAGGCATAATCTTGTGCGCGCTGAGTATGAAAAAATTGGGAATTTTTTCTTCTGCAGCCTGTTTTATGGCAACGGCTGTTCCCGGAGCCGTGGTCTCAAAGCCTATTGCCAGAAAGACAACTTTATTACCGGGATTCCTGCGAGCCGTTTCAAGAGCTTCGAGAGAAGACAGAACAATCCGTATATCTTTTCCCTGCGATCTAAGTATTTCCATCGAGGAGACGGATCCCGGCACTCTGATAAGATCGCCGAAGGTAGTTATGATGACGTCATCTTCACCTGAAATAGCAATTGTTCTGTCAATAAAACTCCTGCCTGTAACACATACAGGGCAGCCGGGCCCTGAAATAAGTCTTATGCTTTCGGGCAGAAGAGCCCTTATCCCAAACCTGTGAATAGCATTTGTATGTCCTCCGCAAACCTCCATGAAAGTGTATTCTCCTCTAGCAGAAGCTTTAATAAGATGAGTCAGCTTTGATATCAGGACCTTGTCACGGTATTCGTCGATATACTTCATCGGTTCGCGTTGAAGGAATCGTTCATCTCATCAATGATCCTGATTGTTTCCAGAGCCTGCTCCCCGCTTATCTTCTGGATCGCAAAACCTGCATGAAGCAATACGTAATCACCCGGTCTGGCATCCTCTATCATCTGAATACCTGCTTTAAAAACCGAGCCTCCGGCAGAAACTTCCGCCATATCTCCGCTTATTGACAATATAAGTGCAGGTATGCTCAGACACATTGTTTAAATCTTTTTGATGCAATCACCACTTGTCCCAGGGATATGCCACCATCATTCGAAGGCACCTTGTTATTCGTGTAAACAAAGAAGCTTTTTTCACGTAAAAGATGACAGGTCTTTTCAAGAAGATACCTGTTCTGGAAACAACCACCTGAAAGTACAACTTTTTTAATTGATGTATCCTTGCTCATCCGTTCAGCCATTTCAAGAATAACCACTGCAAGGGTGTTATGGAATTTTGCCGGAACCAGAGATGCATTTCCATTTCTGATGTCTTCCAGAATTGATTCGAACATGTCCATGAATACAACCGGACAGCCTGCAGAAAATGGATAATACTCCCCGATATTTTCCACAATGGCAGATTCGAGCCTTAGAGGAGCTTCAGAATCAAATGTTTCAACCCGGCATAATCGGAGCAATGCCGATACAGCATCAAACAACCTTCCTGCACCTGAGGATAGCGGAGAATTGATATTTTTTTCCAGCATACCTGCAAGAAAATCCAGCTTTTCACTTCCCGACTGGTAAAACACGGGCAGCGACATGAAATCGAATGAGCTTCCGAAATATTTATAAAGGTATGAGAAAGCAATTTTCCAGGGTTCCCTTACAGCAGCATCACCTCCGGGTAATGCAACCGGATCGAGATATGAATAACGGGTGAAATCATTGAGTCCGGCGACAAGGAATTCTCCTCCCCAAATGGTCCCGTCGGTGCCGTAACCTGTGCCATCGAAACTGATGCCTATGACGGGTTCATCTAGCCTGTGTTCTGCCATGCATGAGGCTATATGGGCGTGATGATGTTGAATCCTGAACAGCGGGATCCCGAGTTCACTGCTCATTTCAGACGCCAGCCTTGTCGACAGGTAATCGGGGTGAAGGTCGCAGGCAATTGCCTCAGGAGTGAAACGGAACAGTTGCGAGAACCTGTCAAGGGATTCTTTCATGAATTCATATGTGGCAAGGTTCCTTACATCACCTATATACTGGCTTAGAATCGCCATGTTCCCCTTGCCAAGGCAATAAGTATTCTTCTGCTCTGCACCCAGGGCAAGAATGTTACCGGTATTGGTCAGCAGATCTACAGGTCGCGGAACATAGCCTCTCGACCTTCTGATCAGCGAGGGTCTGTGATCAATTATCCTCACCACTGAATCGTCGCAGCGGTTGACTATCCTCCTGTTATAGCTTATTAATGCATCGGCTATCCTTCCCAGCTCTTTTGCCGCATAATCATCATCAGTAATTACGGGCTCTTCGGAGATGTTCCCGCTTGTCATCACAATTACTGGTGTTTCAAGCAACCTGAACAACTGATAATGGAAAGGCATATACGGAAGCATGGCACCCGTTGTGTTAAGTCCGTTACTGACTGACGGTGCCAGCTGTTTCCTTTGCCTCAGGATCATGACCGGCCTTCGCCATGATGTCAGTTCCGCTGATTCCTCATCATCGGACAGGCAATATTCCCTTAGGCTGTCGATATTACGGAACATAACAGCAAAAGGCTTTGAATCTCTTTGTTTATTATTTCTCAGGTTCCTGACAGCTTCTTCATTCAGGGCATCACATAACAGGTGATATCCCCCGGTCCCCTTTATCGCTGCCGTTTTACCCGCATGCACCAGTGATGCTGTTTCATGAAGGATGGATTTCAGATCATAAAGGACCTTTATGCCGTCACTGTATGTGTAATGTGGCCCGCATGAATCACATGCCACAGGCTGGGCATGAAACCGCCTGTCCATGATCTCAAGATATTCACTCTCGCAATCCGGGCACATCATGAAAGACCTCATGGAGGTTCGTGAGCGATCATAGGGGAGTGATTCGATTATAGAGAAACGAGGACCACAGTTGGTGCAGTTGATGAAAGGATATTCCATCCTTCGGGGATCATGGTCCATTTCGTCAAGGCATTCGGGACAGACCGCAATATCAGGACTGACCTCGGTGATCTGGTCGTCAATATTTATACTCCGTGCAATACTGAACGAATTAAAATCCCTCTGCGGGGAGCATAAGACTTCAATGGACTTTATGTCTGCAGCATGCGGTGCATGTGCAAGAATATGGTTGCTGAAATCTTCAACAGTTGCAGGATCACCGTTGACGATCACTGCGACTCCGTCGGTGCGATTATTAACTTCACCCTTAAGTCCGTACCTTGCAGCTGTTCTGTACACGAAGGGGCGAAAACCGACCCCCTGAACCAGCCCCCTTATCAATATTTCGTACCCTTGTATAATTGTTCCAGGTTTTTCGCACTGTCAGATTTCATCTGATTATGAACATAATAAATAACGCTCTCCAGCTCATCGCATAAATTCACATTATTTACTATAACATCAGCCGGTGTCTTGAGAAGCACCGGTGCAAAATTAACAATACCCTTTATCCCTGACTTTATAAGTTCATCCACAACCTCCTGGGCTGATATCTCGGGTACCGCAATAATTGCAACCTTCACTTTGAAGCGGTCAATTATCTCCTTGAGCCGTGAAAGAGAATAAACCGGGATGTCGGACCTTATCTTCTGCTTGAAAGGATCTATGTCAAACGTTGCCACAATATTCATGTTCCTGTGAACAAACTTATTGTAACGTGACAGAGAAGTGCCGAGATTGCCCATGCCGATAAGAACAATATTGTGATCCTTGTTACGGTGGAAGATCTTCTCAATCTTATCGATCACTTCGCTCACATCATAGCCTCCCCGTTTGTTCCCGGTGATCCCGAATTCAGCAAAGTCCTTCCTTATCTGGTCCGGAGTGACCCCAGTTTCATCCGATAATGTGTATGAATAGATCTTCTCCACTCCCAGCATATTCATTCTTGTAAGACAAGCCCTGTAAAGAAATATTCTTTTCAGACTGTTTTTGACGATGTGTTTTGTGAATCGTTTCACAATTAACTTTAATTAATATCTATTATACTGCAAAATAAATGAATTATTTTATTATAAAAAAATATTTTTAAAATATTGAATAACAATAATATAAATATTTTTCTGTAAAATACCTGAAAAGAAAATCGGAATTTTATATTGGAATATATATTATATGTTTAATATTTTTATGTGTATAAATCTCACATTAATGAATATTTATTATTCCATTAAAAGAGATGACTGGGAGGCGTCCCTTGTAAGATTGAGTGCCTCATATAAGGTTTATGGAGTGACAGACCGGGAGAACAGCCTTGATTATGAGCTTATAGGAGAAAATAATGTTTCCGGGATCATTTATAACAAACCTAAACCTGCCACGCCGCTTAAAACTTTTTTTCTTCCCGTAAGAGAGAACGTCACATCTGAAACTCAGGATGAAGTTCAGAGAATAATAATCGGAGCGCCCAACTGCGATGTTGAGGCTCTGTTTATTCTTGACGAGATTTACCTCGACGAGAGTTTTGAGGATGTCTTCTACAGAAAGAAGAGAGAGAATACTTTAATCATCAGTTCAGACTGCTTCGGAATACAGGAGCACTGTCATTGCACCTCATACAGTATTAATCCTTTCTGCACTTCAAAGGCTGATCTTGCAGTTGTGCTGAATCATGACGATATTATTCTCAGGGCAATTTCACAAAAGGGGATTGACCTGGCTGAAAAATCCCTGGATGCCCGGCGCACAGATGACGGTATTCTGATAAAATATATTGAGAACAGGCAGCAGGAGACCGTTGAAAAGCTAAGAAGTGCGACAGATGGGCTTCCCGACTACAAGACAACCGGACAACTGATAATGAGCGCTGGTGAAACCGTATGGAAAAGATACTCTTCCATGTGTGTCTCATGCGGCGCCTGCACAACGATATGCCCGACATGCACCTGCTTTCTTCTTATCGACAAGCCCGGGTACCACAAGGTAAAACAGATGGATGCCTGCCAGTACCCGGGATTTGAAAGGGTTGCAGGGGGAGAGGATTCTCTTGGAAAGCTTCCTGCAAGGTTCAGGAACAGGTATATGTGCAAATATGTATGGAAACCCGCCAGATTCAAGGGAACAGCCTGTACGGGTTGCGGACGATGCATTGAGGCCTGCATAGGAAAGATCAACAAGAATGAATTATTCAGGGAACTGGCTAAATGATACTTTATGCCTCCGGACAAAAACATATACAAGCCGTTCAGGGCAAAACTCACCAGGGTAATTGACGAATCACCTCTTATAAAGACATTCGTCCTTCAGCCTGAAGCTGAGTTTGCATTCAAAACCGGACAGTTCATCGAAGTGTCGGTTGACGGTATCGGTGAAGCACCATTCACGCCGTCCTCTTCCCCTCTTGTTAAGGATATGCTCGAAGTGACGGTTATGAGAACAGGCTATATGACCGGCTACATGCACGGCATGAAGCCCGGCGATGATATGGGTATCAGGGGACCTTTCGGAAGAGGTTACCCCGTTGAAAAATTTTACGACAAAGAGGTTCTGATCCTTGGCGGAGGCTGCGGGTTTGCTCCAATAAGATCACTGCTGTACAATCTGATAGCGATATCAGATAAACTAAGGAAGGTGACACTATGCTATGGTTCAAAGACTCCTGAGGACTGTATCTACAAACCATACATCACTGAACTGAGAAACACTCCGAAGTTCGAGGTGCTCAGGAGTGTAGACAGGGCTGATGGCGACTGGACTGAGAGGGTAGGGGTCGTGACCATTCTCCTTGATGATGTAAAACCTGATATCCGGAATTCGGTTGCTGTGGTTTGCGGACCTCCTGTAATGATGAAATACGGTACGCTGAAACTTCTTGAAATGGGTTACCCGGATCATGACATCTATCTGTCGATGGAAAAGAACATGTCGTGCGGTCTGGGCAAATGCGGTCACTGCATGATGGGCGAATATTTTGTTTGCAAGGACGGTCCGGTTTTTACATACGCTGAGATCAGGGATCAGCCAAATATCTGGAACTGATATGGCACAGATGTTATTGATAGATATGATCAGACTCAGGGAAGTCATGGCTGAGGATCACGAACTGAAACTGCCGGAGGCTCTCTTTTATCCTTCAGCCAATTCAAACGGCCTCAAAACTGTACGTGAACTGGCAGTTTTCAGATTCACATGCAGGAAATGCGAGGATGCACCCTGTATAGCCGCCTGCCCTGCCGAAGCCCTTGAGAAAGACGAAGAAGGCATAATAAACAGACATACAAACCTTTGCATATCATGCAAATCGTGTGTTACAATCTGTCCCTTCGGGACAATGATGACCGATTTTTTCAGACACCACAGAAACAGGGATCTCTATTACGACCTGACTGAAACCGATGACCTCAACCGGTTCGTTTCATTATGTCCGCCGGGAACAGTCACACTGACTGATCTGAAAGAATCCCCCGCTGATAATATCTATAAGCTGAATGAGAAGGTACTTGTAAAGGAATTTGTGTATAAAACGGATTAAAACCAGCAGGCATGGCAGTCTATTTATTCTATTTTCTTGTTTTTCCCGGCCTTTTGTTTGCTGCCGTCACCGGAGGCCTTTTTTCATGGTTCGACAGGAAGATCACTGCCTGGGTTCAGTTCCGCAAGGGACCGCCTTTGCTTCAGCCCTTTTATGATTTCTTCAAGCTTCTGCTGGTTAAGGAAACAATCCTGCCTCAACATGGGTCACCGATGGTTTTCCTCCTGGCTCCTGTTTTTGCAATCTCCGGGGCAGTAATGGCAGCTGTGTTCATACTGCTTCCTCTTTTTAACATCACAACAGGGTTCCGGGGAGATCTCCTGGTAATTTTCTATTTGCTCACCATCCCTTCTTTCTCGTACGTACTTGGAGCTGTGTCATCAGGAAACCCTCTTGCTTCGGTGGGTAGTTCGAGGGAAATGAAGCTGATCCTGAGTTATGAGCTTACTTTCCTTCTTGTGATAGCCGGGATTATCCAGAAAGCTTCACAGAATTTTGACCTCTATTCGATTATACAGATGCAGCAGGATGGAGAACCTTTCATCGGAAGCATTTCTGGTGTATTGCTGTTCATCGCCGGAATATTCTGTATCCAGGCGAAGCTGGGTCTTGTTCCTTTCGATATGGCTGAAGCGGAGACTGAACTGGCAGAAGGATCATTCATCGAGTATTCAGGTCCGCCCTACGCACTCATCAAACTTACGAAATATATTATGCTGCTTATTCTGCCCTGCTTCCTTGTGGCATTGCTGTTGAAAGGCTTTAACCTGAGTGGGATAAATATCCTGTGGGCCTTTTTCAAGGTTGCGGGTGTCGTTCTATTGCTGACGCTGATCCGGAACACTAATCCGAGGATAAAAATCAAACAGGCGATAAGCTTTTTCATGATCTGGATGAACCTTATTGCCATAGTTGCTATCGTTCTCGCATCTTTTGGCTTATAATAGTTTAAACCGTGGGCTTTAAAAGTTTTTGTTTCAGGAAATCATTATGGGTCTTCCATTTCGGCGGAGCTTCATGCAACAACTGTGACATTGAAATACTCGATTGCCTCACACCGCGATATGATCTTGAAAGGTTCGGTATTCTGCTCGTGGGCAGCGTCAGGCATGCCGATGTTCTCCTGGTGAACGGATCGATAAACAGGCGCGATAAGGACAGGCTTCTGGAAATCTACAGGCAGGCCTCGAAACCGGTGCTGGTAGTTGCAATCGGGGCATGCGGATGTACAGGCGGCATTTTCGCCGAGGGAAATACTTTCGCAGGACCTGTTGATAAAATTATACCCGTTGATGCCTATATCCCGGGATGCCCTCCGAAACCGGAAGCAATAATTGCAGGCATAATGGCACTGGTGAAGAGCAGATGACACAGAAGGGCGCAGGGCACAGGGCGCAGGGCGCAGGGCGCAGGGCACAGGGCGCAGGGCACAGGGTACAGGGCGCAGGGCGCAGGGCACAGGGCACAGGGCACAGGGCGAAAAGTTTTAAATATCAAGAAAATGAAATGACAGGGAAAATGAACAGTGAATCAAT
>CAYSBL010000029.1:0-33223 GCA_964429295.1 uncultured Rikenellaceae bacterium | reverse complement strand
AAAGTTTTAAATATCAAGAAAATGAAATGACAGGGAAAATGAACAGTGAATCAATTATAGAAGGGTTGACGGGCAGGTTCGGCGGGGTTGTTCTCGGGGCCGAAAGGAGAAGCGATACAAGATGGACGGTGACAATTGAACCTGGGTCCCTTCTGAAAATCGCAGAATATCTCTACAGGGATGCCGGACTGAGGTTTATAATTGCTTCGGCAATCCATACAAGGAAAGGATTCGAGATACACTATCACTTCAGCAAGGATGAGATTGGCCTTGTGCTTAACATCCATGTTGTTCTCAGCGCGGATAAGCCGGAAATTGAATCACTTTCAAACATGTTCAACGCTTCCAACTGGATAGAAAGGGAGATGCATGAGCTTTTCGGGATCAATTTCATCAACCACCCTAACCAGGAGAAGCTTATCTCTGAAGGTAACTGGGCGGAGGGAGTATATCCGTACAGAAAGGAGTTTAAATAACGAAGATGATGAGCAACAAATTCCTCATACCCATTGGCCCGTATCACCCGCTGCAGGAAGAACCAGAGCTTTTCAAACTCTACTGCGACGGCGAAATCGTGAAGGACATTAAATGGGAAACCGGTTACAACCACCGGGGAATTGAAAAGCTGGCTGAATCGAAAACTTACGATCAGGTATTCTTTCTGGTCGAAAGGATCTGCGGGATATGTTCTACCTCTCATCCATTCGCTTTTGCCAATGCCGTTGAGGAGATCTGCGGGATTGAAGTTACAGACAGGGCCAAATATATCCGCAGCATCATCGGTGAGCTTGAAAGGATTCACAGTCACCTGCTTTGGGTCGGACTGGCTGGGCACTTCCTGGGCTACAACACCGTGTTCATGTGGGCATGGAAATACCGTGAGCCGATACTCGACCTTTTCGAAATGATAACAGGCAACAGGAACAGCTATGCGATGTTCAGGGTTGGTGGAGTAAGACGTGATATAGAAGAATCAAAGGTCCCGGTGATTCTTAAGGCAATGTCTGATGTGAAAAAGAAGCTTTCATTGCTTACAGGTGCAGTAATGGATGATCCTGTTATTCATGCAAGAACCAAGGGCGTAGGAGTCCTTACAAAACAGGATGTGATCGATTATGCTGCAGTAGGACCGACTGCAAGGGCTTCCGGACTGGCGATAGACATCAGAAGGGATGATCCTTATGCAGCATATCCCCTGGTGAACTGGAAGGTTATTACAGCTGAGGCAGGAGATGTATTTGCAAAGGCAGAAGTAAGGCTGCTGGAAATGTTTGAATCAGTCTCAATAATTGAACAATGCCTTGAAAAGTTAAAAAAGGAAAAGGAAGGCGATATTGCCGTTAAGGTTAAGGAGATACCGGAAGGAATCGGCACCGGAAGAGCCGAAGCTCCGAGAGGAGAGGTGTTCCATTGCGTGTTCTCGGATGGATCCAATTCGCCGGCAAGGCATAAGATAAGGGCTCCCAGCTATGTGAACATTGCTACTTTCAGGAAATCCTGTATCGGACAGAGTATCTCTGATGCCACTATTACGCTTGCTGCAGTAGATCCCTGCTATTGCTGTACGGAAAGACTGGCTGCTGCCTACGATTCGGTGACTGGTTCAAGGATACATAATGCAAGGGAGTTGATAGAGATGTCGGTCAGAAAAACAAAACTGGTTAAAAAACCACAAGGATAGTGAAATGAAGGAATTTATTGACCTCATATCTCATGATGCCGTACTGGCGAACCTGGAACTTGCAGTTCTGATAACGGTAATTGCCGGAATCATTCTGTTACTGATTCCGGAAAAGGCTTTCATTGTCAAGGGGATCCTTGCTCTTGCAGTTGCTGTGATTGCAGGAGTGCTTACAGCGGGAATTTACACAACGGATCCGCAAAAGTTTGTACCTGAGCTCTGGGACATTGGAAGATATCTTTCCCTGAGAATCGATAACCTGAGCAGGATGGTTCTTATGTTCATAAGTCTCTTCTCCGTGCTGATTCTTCTTTATTCCATTGTTTACATGAAGGGGAAGAAGATAAGAAACTACTACTCCTGGATCCTGATCACAATGGGTTGTTCCTTTGGTGCCGTGATGGCAGATAATCTCCTTCTTTTTCTGGCATTCTGGGGAATCCTGGGAATAACGCTTTACAAGCTTATACAGGGCAGTGATGAAGAGAGCTCTGCAACCGCAAAGAAGACTCTTATAATGATTGGAGCATCCGACAGCATAATGATAATCGGCATAGCCATTGTCTGGAAGATCACAGGAACCCTTAACATGAGCGAAATTTCCCTTTTAACAGGAAATGCACTTACTGTTACTGCATTCCTGGCTCTTCTTGTGGGAAGTTTCACAAAAGCCGGAGCATTTCCGTTCCATACCTGGGTGCCGGATTATGCAAAGGACGCCCCGGCTTCATCATCTGCATTCCTTCCGGCGTCGCTCGATAAGCTCCTGGGTATTTACTTTCTGGCCAGGATCATTAACGGAATGTTTATCCCGGGCGAATGGATAACCCTTTTCCTGCTGCTGATCGCCGTAATTACAATCATAACAGCGGTAATGATGGCCCTTGTGCAGCACAACTATAAACAGCTGCTCGGATATCATGCCGTATCGCAGGTAGGATACATGATCCTCGGACTTAGTCTCGGATCCGTGATCGGCATCGCTGCAGGATTGTTCCATATGGTAAACAATGCAATCTATAAAAGCGGACTGTTCCTGTCGGCCGGTTCTATAGAACACCGGACAGGCAAAAAAGAAATAGACGACCTGGGGGGATTGTCAAAAGCAATGCCTGTTACATTTATTGCCGCTCTCATCTTTGCAATGTCGATCTCCGGGATTCCTCCCCTGAACGGCTTTGCTTCAAAGTGGATGATTTATCAGGCAATTATCGATTTTGGGGGAGAATCAGGTTTAGCCAGCAAACTTTGGGTGATCTGGCTCGGACTCGCGGTACTGGGATCCGCACTTACCCTGGCCAGTTTTATAAAGTTTATTGGCGGCATTTTCCTCAGCAGACGGAGGCCGGAACTTGCGGATGTGAAGGAAGTGCCCTGGTCAATGTGGATCCCGGTTGCCCTGCTTGCACTATTCTGCGTTTTTACGGGAGTTTTTGCCACAAATCAGTTTGTGCCGAAGTTGTTAATGCCGGTAAGCGGGGAGTTCGAATTCTCAGGTTACTGGAATTCCGGGCTCGTATCCGTGCTGGTTCTGGTCTCGATTGCGACCGGGATTATTATCTATCTCGCAACAAACATTAAAAAATTCAGGACCTCCGACAGTTTTATCGGCGGAGAAAAATTTCATGATCTGGCCGGATATCCGACACCTGAATTTTACAAGACATTCAACGAGTTCAGATTTCTGTCAGTGATCTACAGCAAAGCTAAGGAGAAATGGTTTGACATCTATGATCTGTCAAAGGGAATAGTGCTGTGGTCGAGTCACCGGCTGAGTATGGCCCACACCGGAATTCTCCCGGGCTACGTAATCTGGATCTTTGCAGGATTGATTGTTATGTTATTGATTATGATATAATTAAGATTGCCTTATGGAAGCGGCTATTTCTGTGATTCTTGTCTTTATGATACTCGGGGCGATTTTTGCGATTCATGCAAAAGACCTGCTGTCTGCAGTAATAGCCTGCGGAATAGTAGGATACGGTCTCGTAATCTGCTTCCTGCTCCTGAAAGCTCCTGACCTTGCAATCGTCCAGATTGTGGTGGAGACGATCTCCCTGGTGATAATGGTTGCGGTGGTCATCGACAGTACACGGGAGGAACCGTACACCAAACCCGACAGACCTGCTTATGTGACAATGGCAGCAGCAATACTGATAGTTGCAGTGATATTTTACTTCCTGAACCTTGCAACAAGATCCCTTGATGCTTTCGGTGAAGGATCTCTCAGGATGGCTGAACATTATATTTCAGGTGCCGCAGACAAGACAGGCAGTGCAAACCTGGTAACCGGAGTGATTTTTGACTTCAGGGGCTTCGATACCCTCGGTGAAGCAACTGTACTGATCACAGCGGTCCTTGGTGTGCTGACGATACTGAGAATTAAGGGAAAGAAGGATGAGAAGTCTGGACGGATCCCCTCCCGGGAGGGGTAGGGGTGGGTTCTTTTAAGACCGAAAAAAGCTGATAGTAAAACGGAGAAAAACCTGGTTTCAATGAAAGGGATGACAGTAATAGTAAAAAAGACGACCCAGCTTATTGCAGGTATCGTATTTCTTTACGGCATCTACGTGATAGTCCACGGACATCTTTCCCCCGGCGGAGGCTTTGCCGGAGGTGTTATAATTGCAGGTTCATTCATCCTTCTTATCCTGGCAAACGGAAGCGAGTTCATAAACCTTACCAGGGAAGAAACAGGCACGACTTTAACGGAGAACCTCGCGATACTCTTTGTTCTTATGATTTCCCTGGCAGGGATGCTTCTCGGAGCAAGGATCTTTTTCAACAACTGGCTGCCGGCAGGAAAAGTGGGAGAGCTGATAAGCGCAGGAGTGATCCCGCTCTACAACATAAGTGTGGGGATCGAGGTTGCCGCGTCAATACTGACAATTTTTCTGGCACTGGTAATATTTAAGGAAGAAACAACAAAATGACAGTTTACCTTCTTTGCTTTATCCTTTTTCTGGTCGGACTTTACGGGGTCATAACCAGGAGAAACCTCGTCAAGATAGTCATTTCACTATCGGTTATGGAGTTCAGCGTTTTCCTTTTTCTGGCATTGACAGGTTACATCCGCAACGGCGAAGTGCCAATTGTTGATCCGGCCAACCCTGATGCCGTCTATGTCGATCCCCTGCCGCAGGCAATGGTACTTACTGCCATTGTGATCGGCCTTGCCACCACAGCGATGCTTATGTCTGTGATAATAAGGATTTACAGGAAATACAAAACTCTTGATATCAGAGAAATTAACAATCTAAGAGGCTGAAAATGAATCCGCTGATCCCTTTGTTTGTAGCTGTGCCGCTTGCCGGAGCCTTCCTGACAATGATCCTTGACAGGTTCCTCAGGAACATTAACAAGTATATCAGTCTGATTGTCCTGCTCCTTCTTGCAGCTATGAGCCTCGTTGCAATAACCACAGTAAGGGGGGATATTTCAGTCTATAAAGTTGGCGGATGGGAACCTGTAAACGGCATTCCCATAGGCATATACATGGTAATGGATAATTTCACGGCACTTGTGCTCTGTATTATAAACATTGTCGGTTTTCTTTCAATAGTCTATTCATTTACCTATATAAGCCGGTACACAGCTGAGAGTAATTTTTATTCCCTTTTCTGTCTGATGGTTGCAGGTATGAACGGTGTCGTCATGAGCGGTGATCTCTTCAATATCTTTGTTTTTCTCGAAATTGCGGCGATCTCCTCCTATGCACTCGTTGCATTCGGGGTTGAAAGGGAACAGCTTGAAGCCACTTTCAAATACCAGGTGCTGGGAGGCCTGGCCTCACTGCTTATACTGTTTGCGATCGGACTCGTTTACTGGAAAGCCAAAACCCTGAATATAGCGGATGTTAAAACTGCTATGGGAAACAGTCCCGACAAGGTTCATTATATGCTTATTCAGCTTCTGTTTCTCTGCGGGTTCGGGCTGAAAGCCGCGGTGATACCTTTTCACGCCTGGCTGCCCGATGCTCATTCATCCGCTCCGTCTCCGATCTCGGCCATGCTGTCAGGTGTCCTGATAAAGGCCGTGGGGATCTATGTTCTTATAAGGATCTTCTTCAATATGTTCCTTATCAGCAATGAAATTGCAGTTCTTATTACCACTCTTGGCGCACTGTCGATGGTGACAGGAGTTTTACTGGCGATCGGACAGTGGGATATCAAGAGGCTGCTGGCTTACCACAGCATAAGCCAGATGGGATATGTGATCCTTTCAGCCGGCATGGGGATGATCCTCCTTGCAAGGGGGATAAAACCTGAAATTGCATCTCTGGCAATTGCCGGAGGTCTTTTTCACCTGATAAACCACGCGGCGTTCAAGAGCCTACTTTTCCTTAATGCCGGAGCCATTGAGTACAGAACGGGTACCCGGAACCTTAAGGAGATGGGGGGCCTTGCCCGGTATATGCCGGCAACCTCCTCTACCTCATTCATTGCATCGATGTCTATTTCCGGAATACCTCCCTTCAATGGTTTCTTCAGCAAGCTGATAATAATAATTGCGGCAGTAATGGGCAGGTTCTACCTTCTTGCACTTATCGCCGTTATTGTAAGCATAATAACCCTTGCCTCATTCCTTAAATTTCAGAGGTATGCCTTTTATAACAGGGAACATCCGGCAGAGAAAAATAACCTGAAAGAGGTGCCGTTTCCCATGGTCTTCAGCATGGTTGTTCTTGGCATTCTCTGTGTTATCCTGAGCCTTGTTGCCATACCGCAGGTGCGGGACCTTCTCCTGACTCCTGCCGTTAATGTCCTGACAGATCCTCAGTACTATACTTCAACCATATTAGGAATATGATATGAGATATCCGGCGTTTTTTATACTCTGTCTTGTTTTCTGGCTTCTTCTGACTTTCAGGATCACCCTGCCGAACGTTATTGTCGGCTCGGCAGCGTCTCTTATCTGCACCCTGATCTTTGCCAGGTATTTTTTTGAAAATACAGGCAAACTGATCAACCCGAGGCGCTGGTTATGGTTCCTGGCTTACCTGACAGTCTTCATATGGTCGTGCATAAAGGCGAATTTCGATGTTGCCTACAGGGTCCTGCATCCCAGGATGCCAATAAGGCCGGGTATCGTGAAGGTAAGAACCAGCCTTAAATCGGATTTTGCCAGGATGCTTCTTGCAAACTCCATCACGATGACCCCGGGAACACTTACAGTAGATATAGTAGGAGACGACTATTACATACACTGGATCTACATTCGATCAGAGGATCCCGAAACATACACCAGGATGATAACCGGAGTATTTGAAAAATATATCAAAAATTTTGCTGAATGAATGCATGGCTTGAAATATTGCTCTATATCCAGATAGCGCTCAGCGGACTCTGCCTGTACAGGATCATCATCGGACCAACTATACCCGACAGAATGGTTGCCATTGATATTTTCGGCATACTTGTAGTCGGGATATGTGCCATTATCTCAGTTCTGACCGGCAAAAGCTTTATTCTGGATATTGGAATCGCGTGGATCATTCTGAGTTTCATAGGCACGCTTACACTAGCAAAATACCTGAGCGGCAAAAAATTAAACCAATGATATGGCAGCAATAATAGTAATAGGCATTGGTGTTCTGTTTAATCTTTTCGGATGCATAGGACTTTTAAGACTTCCGGATGTTTATAACAGATTGCAGGCAGCTACAAAATGTGTAACACTGGGATGCTGCAGCATACTCCTCGGGGTATTCCTTCATTATGGTATTTCGGCAGCAGGCATTAAGGCAATTATTGCAATTCCCCTGCTATTCTTCAGTGCTACCGTTGCTGCGCATGCCCTGGTCAGGGGTACGTATCATTTTGGAGTGAAAATGAGCGACAAAAGCATTAAGGATGATTATAAGGATGTAGTAAAATGAAGTATCCAAAGCTTAGAGAACTGAAGGAGGCCGTTATTTCGCTAGTGACACCGGCTTACACCACCAGATACCCTTTTGAAGAACATGTTCCTTTCGAAAGATTCAGGGGGAAACCGGTAGTGGATAACGAAAACTGCGTGGGATGCGAAACATGTGCAAATGTGTGTCCGCCTCACGCCATAACCTTTACCGATGATCCCGAAAAGAGAATCCGTACCATAGTGAGGGATTACGGAAAATGCATCTTTTGCGGACAATGCCAGGAACACTGCATAACCCGTAAAGGGGTGGTGCTCTCGGATAAGATATTCGACATGGCTACACTCGACCGCACACAGGTTATTGAATACCAGGAAAAGGAACTTCTTATCTGCTCGAACTGCCATGCTGTCATCACTACCAGGGAACATCTTCAGTTTCTACACAGAAAGCTGGGTCCAAAGGCATTTTCATCCATCCTGAACCTCAATATGCTGAATGAAAAACTGAAACTGGCGGAAGGACAGGATGTTGAAATTGAAGTACGTGACGGATTGAAAAGAAAGGACATGTTCAATATACTCTGCCCGAACTGCCTTAGACTCGTTTTGGTTAAATATCTCTGACCGGAATGCCGGAGGAACTTGAGAAACTTCTGACACAGACCAGCAGAAAAATACTTTTTGCCGGAATAGGGAATGTCCTTAAGCAGGATGACGGTGCCGGCGTTTATTTAAGCAACAGGATCGAAGAGAGGCAAAATATCGGAGCGCTCACGGTAGAGGTAAGCATAGAAAATTATATCGGGAAGATCAATTCCCTGAATCCTGATATACTCGTGCTTATCGATTGCATGGACACAGGTTCTCCGCCGGGAAGCGTTGTTTTTCTGCCTGTGGACGAGGTAACTGACATCACTTTCAATACTCATAATTTATCCCTTAAGAGAATCGGGGAATTTTTCACCTCCGAAGCATATATTTTGGGGATTCAGCCGGCAACTATTGACTTTGGTGAAAATATTTCCGATATTGTAAGAATTGTGTCTGACGAGATTATTAACCTTATAAACAAGAGGAGGTAACCATGGCAGTCGATTATTTATGCAAAATGTGCAAGGGGCACCTGAAAGTAAAGACATCCATCATCCTTGCAGCGTCCAAAATGAACAGTTCGCAGAGAGGACTGATCCTTCTTGATCCCGAGTTGGGAAACTATTCTACCACAACGCACCCCCCCTTCAAGATTGAGGAAAATGCAGAATACATCTTTACCTGCCCGATTTGCCATTCCCAGCTCAACAGCGGGAAATACCAGCACCTCGTCAGGATTATCCGGGTGGAAGAGGACGGGAAAGAGTATGATGTCTATTTTTCAGATATCGGAGGCGAAAAATGTACATTCAAGCTGGGTGGTGAAGCTATTGAAGTCAAAGGTCCGGATGCATCCAGGTATACAAAATATTTTGACATTCCGGAAGAGGACAGGAAATATCTCTGAAGACACCTGAAAGCAATTGAATGCAGGGACGATGAATTAAGCGTCCCTGTTTTATTTTTCCGGAATTCCTGTTTTAACAAACTCTTAATCTGAGGGATTTTAAAAATTTCCTAAATTTACTCATTAATGTTATCTGAATAAATGGAAACCTGTGATCAGGAACCGCTTGCTTCGGCTCCGGATGCTGACATAGATACATTTGAAAAGCTTTACGGGAAATACTATGTATATCTCTGTATGATCGCCCTGCATATTGTCCGTAACAAGGACGATGCAGAGGAAATTGTGTCAGATGTTTTTGTAAGGCTTTGGAATTCAGCTGGCAGGCTCGGGGAGATCAGGTCCATAAAAGCCTATCTGATAAAGGCAGTTCACAATACCTCGCTGAATTACATTGAACATAACAGGAAATTAAAGCTGAACGAAAGTATTAATTCCCGGGATCTGAATATTCTGGCGTGGGACAGCGACTATCCTCTCGGACAGCTTTATGAGGAGGAGTTGCTGGGTATTATTGCCGGATGTATAGAAAAGCTTCCGGAATCATGCCGTGAAATATTTCTCCTGAGCCGCGACAACAATTTGAAATACAATGAAATATCCGAAAGACTCGGGATCTCGGTAAACACAGTCAAGACCCAGATGAAAATTGCTCTTGCCGGACTTCGTGAAAAGATCAGTGAATATATGACTATCTGACCATTATCATACAGCCTTTTTTATAGTAAAAAATATTTCAATTCCTTTTAACCCTCCTGGTAAATTTTATTGTCTTAAGTAATATGGAAAATGACGGATACAAAAAATCTTGCGAAGATTTAATTTGCGGTTATCTTAAGAATGAGCTGACCGAAGAAGAGACCTCCCGCCTGATAAGATGGCTGGAACAGGACAAAAGTAACAAGAGGTTATTTGATGAAATGTCGGAACTGTGGGTAACAGCCCGTTCTGCCTCAGCGAATCCCGGCTTCGATGCCCGGGAGGGTTTCCGCAGGTTCAGGGAGAGAACTGACCCCGCAAACAGTCAAAAAGAAAATAAGGTAAAAACAACTTTCCTGAGGACTTTTATCAGGTACGCAGCAGCAATTATTATTGCTTTTTCAGCCGGCGGAGCATTGTTCTATTATATCGGCAGAAACGATATAACCCATGCAGGTCAGAGCATAAATAAAATTGTGGTCCCACTGGGCTCTAAGGCAGGGTTTACCTTGTCCGACGGTACCGTGGTGACCCTGAATGCAGGAAGCACATTAAATGTAAGCCGCGATTACGGGATCAGCGACAGGATCGTCCAACTCGATGGAGAGGGATATTTCAATATTGCCAGGGACACCGGTAAGCCATTCGTGGTCCGGACAGCCTTTCTGAACGTAAGGGCCCTGGGAACTGAATTCAACGTCAAGGCTTATTCGGTTGACAAAACAATCGAGACAACCCTTGTCAGCGGTTCATTGCAAATTGAGCCGGTTAAGGAGATAAACCAGGGGAAGATAACAGTGCTTAAGCCTAACCAGAAGATTACCTTCTATAAAGAAGAATCTGTCTTCACAAGCGGATCGGGAGAAAAGGAAAACGAAGACACTTACAGGCACGAATCAGTAAAAAGGATAAGGACAGCGGCTCCGGCCAGGCTGGTAACGGAGGATGTCAATGTTGAACCCGTAACCTCTTGGAAGGAGAATCGCTGGATATTTGAACAGCAGAGCCTTGCCCAGATTGCAGTCGACCTTGAAAGAAAATTTGACGTTCAGATCATCTTTGATTCTGAGAGACTGAAATCCTACAGGTTCACAGGCACCATACTGGCCGAACCTATAGAACAGGTCCTTGTAGCATTAAGCATGACCGCACCTATTAACTACAAGATCAGGGGAAGGGTGGTGACCCTGTCGGAGAATAAAGACTTTATTGAAATAAACAAAGACCTCTATACAACGAAACATTAACTGCCTGATACTAACCTAAACCTCATGCCTATGGAAGAATCCTTGAAACTCATTTAAACAAAGCGCAGGATGCTGTCACATCCCGCGCCGGGTTTTAGAAAGAATAACCAATGCCGGGTCAAGCCGGACAAAGCATTGGCATGTCAAACTTAAAACAATTCAAAATTATGAAAATAAAACCTCAAAATGCCATTCCGCTTTCTTTCACCGGAATAAAAAAAATACTGCTCATCATGAAACTTATATTTGTTCTGGTTTTTTTCACTTTTCTACAGGTAAGTGCCAACATTTACTCCCAGACTAATGTAACACTCGATCTGAAGGACCAGTCTGTAAAGGATGTCCTTAAATTGATAGAAGATCAGACCGATATCCGGTTTTTCTACAGCGATGACCTTCTGGCCATGAATGAAAGGATTGATATACAGGCAGACAATAAAAATATTATTGCTGTACTTGATGATCTGTTCATCAAATCTCCCCTTACATTCAAGGCTTATGAAAACAACCTGATAGTAATAATGCCCAAGAATCTGCTGCAGCAGAAAAGAGTAACAGGTATTATTACTGACAGGGCAGGTTTACCTCTGCCGGGTGTAAATGTGCGTGCAGCCGGAACTGCCGTCGGCGTAATTTCAGGCAGCGACGGCAAATATTCAATCGATGTCCCTGTAGACGCGAAGGTCCTGATTTTTTCATTTGTAGGGATGGAAACAAGTGAGATAGCAATCGGTAACCAGACAGAGATTAATATAACCATGGCTGAATCGTCCATTGGGCTTGAGGAGGTGGTCGTGGTTGGTTATGGCACCCAGCGAAAAAGCGATATCACAGGCTCTGTTGTTTCCGTTTCAAACGAACAAATAACAGCACAGCCCGTGACTAACGTATTCCAGGCTCTTCAGGGTAAAGCAGCAGGAGTCGATATTACAACCTCTCTTCGCCCCGGTACACTTGGAAGCATTTCAATCCGCGGCGCCCGTTCGCTTACTGCATCCAACTCGCCTCTTTACGTTGTGGACGGTATTCCCATTCTGTCGAATTCAGGGATAGAAACGCTGAATGAGCAGGATATAGAATCAATCGAGATACTTAAAGACGCTTCGGCAACTGCTATTTACGGTTCAAGAGGCGCTAACGGAGTTGTGCTTGTAACAACAAAACGCGGTACCGACGGACAATTTCAACTTAACTACTCGGGTACCCTCACTAATGAAAAGATGATCTGGCGTTCTGATTACATGGATGTGGCGGACTTCATGGAATTCTCGCGGTGGGGCGCATATTATGCATCCTATAATGCATCAACCGGACAGTATTCAAGATTGCCGGGTAACACACCTACCCTTGAAAATGATGCCACTATTAACTATTTCACGGCCGAGCCCACCGCATGGCAGAATATCCAGAGAGGATGGGAAGGCGGCACCTGGGATCCCTCGCGTGTTGAGACATTCGACTGGCTAGGAGTGGTAACACAGCCTGCCTATACCATGGAGCATACCCTCAGTGCAAGCGGGGGTACCAAAAACATGAAGGCTTACGGGTCCATCGGTTTCCTCGATAACCAGGGGACAACAAAAGGTCAGGAATATCAGCGCTATACAGTAAGAACAAATGTTGAACTGAATCCCAGGGAATGGATTACATTCGGCGCAGGAATCAACGGTTCATGGCAATACCAGGATTACGGACAGAGCCGCACGGGAGGAAGCTCCAACGTGACAGCCGACCTGATCGCGGCAGCAGCCAGGATTGAACCTTATTCCCTTCCTTATGATGAAGATGGTAACCGGATCGTCCATCCGGGGGGAAAAGCACGCGTTTGGAACGTAATTGACGAATGGCTTTACTCTACCAACCAGCGCGAGACACTCCGTATTCTCAGCAGCCTCTTTACAGAAGTAAAACTACTGAAAGGGCTCAGGTACCGGTTGAACTTCGGACCCGACTTCCGCTTCTA
Source organism: uncultured Rikenellaceae bacterium (assembly GCA_964429295.1). Classification (GTDB taxonomy): domain Bacteria; phylum Bacteroidota; class Bacteroidia; order Bacteroidales; family VadinHA17; genus LD21. Next base: position 20,276 of record CAYSBL010000029.1, on the reverse strand, counting down.
CAGGAACGGCTATTATAACGACTCCAGGTCAATTGTAAGGGAACTCAGCGCCGCCAATGCAAGTGTCTCCAACACAAAGGACTTCTCGTACACTCTTGATAACCTCCTTTATTACGACAATCAGTTCGGAGCTCATACAATCGGAGTCACATTGCTTCAAACCGCATCGAAATGGACCAGTGAATCATCCAGTATCACAGGACAGGGAATAGAAATCCCGAGCCAGTTGTGGTACAACATCGGTTCCCTTACCAGTTCCCAGCTTTCATCCTGGAGTTCAGACCTTACCGAACGCCAGCTCGCATCGTATATGGCACGCGTGAACTACAATTACAACAATAAATACCTGCTGACATTATCAGGCCGCTGGGACGGTGCTTCACAGCTTGCTGAAGGTAATAAATGGGCTTTCTTCCCAAGCGCTGCCATTGCATGGCGTTTAGACCAGGAGAACTTCATGAAGGAAATCTCCTGGATCGACCAGTTAAAGCTGCGTTTAGGCTTTGGTACAGTAGGCAACTCAGCAGTAGACCTTTATTCAACAAAGGGTGCTATAACTCAGCTTACAGTACCTTTTGGCTCCGGTACAGAAACTGGTTATACCCTTACCAGCTCGGTTGCAAATCCCAATCTTGGATGGGAGACGACTACCCAGTACAACATTGCTTTGGATTTCTCGGTCCTTGAAGGACGGATCAACGGAACCATTGAAGCTTACAGGTCTTCGACTTCCGATCTTCTTCTGACTGTGGCCCTTCCAAGTGTCACCGGCTATACTTCAACAATTGCAAATGTGGGAGAAACAAGCAACAGGGGTATCGACCTGACTGTCAATGCCAACCTGATGAATGTCAGAGATTTCTCATGGGATATAGGTGCAACCGCAGCATGGCAGAGGGATCAGATAGAATCGCTGATGAACGGCAAGGAGGATATGGTCGCCAATAACTGGTTCATAGGTGAATCGATAGGCATTATCTACGATTACGAAAAGATTGGAATCTGGCAGGATACCCCTGCAGATCAGGAACAAATTGCCCTTTTCAATGCTAACGGATCCCAGTTTGCGCCAGGCAAGATAAAAGTCAGAGACCAGAATAATGACTATCGTATCGAAGGTAATTACGACAGGGCAATCATCGGCAATACAAGACCGCGCTGGACACTTGGATTCACAAATACTTTCAATTACAAGGGCATTGAGCTGTCAGCATTCATTACCGGACGCCTTAAGTATATTTCCGGAGTAGGAGAAGGCCTTACAGGTATGTATGGCGACCAGCGAGAACTTGATTACTGGACCCCCGACAATACCGGTGCAGAATACCAGAGACCTTTTATGAGCGAGGCAGGCGGCGACACTTATGCCTTTACTTATTATAAAGATGACTCATGGATCAAGATCAGGAACATATCGCTGGGATACAAGTTGCCGGCAAGCCTGCTGAACAGGGTCAAGATAAACAGCATGAGGGTCTTTGCACAGATTAATAATGCCGGTATGCTCTGGTCGAACAATAGCTTCAGGGATTCCGAATATGGCACTCTCTATTATAACCGCGGACTGGTCTTCGGTGTAAATGTGGGATTCTGAATTGTCCGGAATGAATTTTAACCATAAAATGAAAAATACAAGATATGAATAAGTCTATAAAAACCTTCATAACAATTTCGGTGACAGTCCTGGTTGCTACAGTAATCAATTCATGCTCAGAGGATTTCCTTGACGAAGAGCTTAAGACACAGAGAAACACCGAATATTTTGCAACTCCCGAGGGGATTGCCGACCTTGCCGACGGCCTGTACAACAACTACAGAAGCTTTTTCATGGGCAGGGAGCAGTCGGTTTCCACCAACCAGTGCGGTACTGACGAATTCATCGTCGGAGGCGACCAGGCTCAGCAAACCTGGAACGATTATAACTCCAACCTGGGTTCCATAGTTCCTAATGTTCCGACCTCAAATGTTACAAAAACATACGAGATATGGGACATGATGTACAAGGCCGTCAGCGATGCTAATATGCTTCTGGCAAACGTTGACGCAGCTATTACCGATCCCGATAAAAACAAGCTGTATAAAGCCGAAGGATCCTTCCTCCGTGCGTTCTCATACTTCAGACTTGTTCAACAGTACGGGCCGGTTGTGCTGAAACTGGAGCCGTCCATAGGCGTTGAAAGGTACTTTGTGCGCTCAACGAAAGAGGAATGCGTTAACCAGATCATTCAGGATTTCAGAACAGCGTATGCAGGGCTGCCTGCTGCCGAACCGGCAGAGGGAAAACTATACAAGGATGTGGCAGCCCACTTCCTGGCAAAAGCTCTTCTCTACAGGTGTTCCGAAATAAACAACGACTGGAACTCTTCGTATAAGACAGCTGATCTTGCAGAGATTATAACTCTGACTGACGAGGTTATTGCCAATCACCAGCTTGCCGCAGATTTTTCCGATATTTTCGCTTTCACCGGACCTGACGGGCCAAACGAGAAACTACCTGAGGTGATTTTTGCCGCACAGTTCTCCAGCACGACCACCATCGACGCCAATGGTAACGGGAATTACAACCATCTCCTTTTCCTGTCAGTATATCAAACACTTACCGGTTTTGTGCGTGATATAGCAGGCGGACGTGAATACCAGAGATGCAGGACAAATGAATACGCTTTCAGTGTATTTGACCTGGAGAATGATTCACGCTTCTGGAAAAGCTTCAAGACAAAGGCAAACCTTAACAATATTTCAAACCTTTCCCGGCTTAACGGAACAGACCCGAATACGAGTACCGCTGTAAGTTATGCACAGGGTGACCTGGGATTGATCTACATCATCAATAAGGCGGGCGACACAAGGTTTACCGATCCTGCTGCCCCGGGAGGAACTCCAAAGGTAGCAAGTACACATACCGGGGTCTATTTCAATAATCCTGTTACCGGTAAACCCACACCGCACGTTTATCCACGATACCTTGCCGATGGCAGCGGCTTCCTGAAACTGCCGGTCAATGTCAGCAGGTTCCCTGCTCTCAGCAAATGGCTTGACGGATCCCGGATTGCCGTAGCTGCAACTGCAGGCCGCCGCGATGGAATATATGCAAGGGTGGCAGAAACATATCTCATTAAGGCCGAAGCTCTTATCAGGCAGAATAAATATGATGATGCTATCGCGGTTATGAATATTGTCCGTGCACGTGCACAGTTCAGGGATGGAGAGAACAGGTCCGCATACAGGGATGGCGGCGCTGCTGTTCTTAACAATTCAAATGCACCGCTTAATGCGAACGGCGTATTGATAAATTCATATTGCACTTCAAATTCATACTACGAATCGCTTGATATTCCTGTAACAACGGCTGCTTCTGACATTACCACGGGGATCACCCCGGCAAGCCTTCCGGCTGTCGACGAAGCCATAATAGCAACACTCGGCTATACTTCAGATTTTGACAGGATGATGTGCTTCCTGCTAAATGAACGGTCACGGGAACTCTACGGTGAGCTTTACCGCTGGGAAGACCTGGCACGCACCAAAACGCTTATAACACGCGCCAAGACTTACAACGAGGGATCTGTTGCAAATCTCCAGGAAAAGCATTACCTGCGCCCGATACCGCAGACTTTCCTCGATGCAATTTATAACGAAGAAGGAAGAGCTCTTACGGCAGACGAAAAAGCAGCGATGCAGAATCCCGGCTATTGATACAGATCATCTGAGAAATCAGATTGATGACCTGACAAAGAAACAGAGGTGTAAAACGCCTCTGTTTCTGTTTGTTCAGGCATTACATAACTGGAAAAATATATTATGACAGTGTCATTTGTCTGACCCAAATACAGCCAGCGGATTAATAAAAATTCGCGATTTTTTATTGAGAAACGATAAGCTGGTTGTTGTTTTACGATAAGTATTTTACCTGAAACGATATGTTTTTCAGAAGCAGGAAGACCGGAAACCGAAGAAAGAAGAAGTTCTGCTGCTTTTGTCCGTCTTGCAGGTTATGCCAGTTAAGGCTTGTAAGTATCCACTCATGGAGGCTGCTTTTTAGATAAATCTTAATCACTCTTTCTGCAACACTTTTCCTGTCCTCCAGTCTTTAAAAAAAATCCGGGATGAAATTTAACGTTTTACTGGCCGCAGCAGCAGTCTTTTTCTGTTCCTGCGGAAATCACACTTCAAGACTTGACGGGTTCTGGCAAGCAGATTTTGCCGACTCCGTCAATAATCCGGTCCAATACCTTGAAATTAAACATTCGGGGAATGGGTTGACAATCAATATTGATGAACCTGATGAAGATTGGTTTGACATACCCGGAGAACAACCATCATTTAAAAATGACAGTCTCCATTTTGAAAAATTCTGGGGCATGGAGTCATACGACGGGGTGCTTCTTCCGGGTGATTCGGTTTTCAGGGGAGTTAAAAAGATAAAAAACCAAAAAACCGTTCCCTTTATCATCAGAAAAAAGTATAATCCGAACTCTGCCTTCAGGTTGCCCAGAACCGGTCCCGGCGGAGAACAGGTTTTAAAATATAATTACCTTAAACCGGCGGGGTGTTCTGATCAGTTTTCATGCGGGACGCTTGAAGAAGCGGGGATCGACACGGTCAGGATTTACGAACTTGTAAACCGGATTCTCAACGGACAAATACCCAATATCCACAGCTTGCTGATCCTGAAGAATAACAAACTGGTGCTTGAAGAATATTTCTATGGGTACACGGCTGATGCACCACACAGGATTCATTCCGTTACCAAAAGCATCACTTCGGCTCTGGTCGGTATGGCCATTGAAAAGTATCCGGAACTCACGGTTGAAGAACCTGTCTGGAAATACTTTGCCGAACGGAGTGATTGCAGGTGGGTTGCTGAAAAGTACGATATCACTCTGGAACATCTGTTAACCATGTCGGCGGGACTGGACTGGAAAGGCCTGACTCTGAATGAATCGAACGACGACATGGATATGTATAAAACTGATGATTATTTCGGCTACCTTCTGAATAAGAATCAGAAATTCCGGCCGGGATCAGAATTCTGTTACAATAACGGTCTTTCCCTGATGCTAGGACACATAATTGAGAAAGTTTCGGGTATAAGAGCAGACAGCTTTGCCAGGATGTATCTTTTCGACCGCATGAAAGCTGACAACTACTCGTGGGATATCGATAAAAATGGTATTGCAAGGATGGATGGAGGATTGAAAATGCGGCCAAGGGACATGCTTCACTTTGGATTACTGTATTTAAACAATGGCCTATGGGAAGGAGAACAGATCCTTTCGGAAAACTGGGTTAAAAATTCTACCTCTCAGAAGATTAACTTAAGCGACCGTGGTTACGCTTACCATTGGTGGACAATGGATTACACAATAAACGGAAGTGTTTTCAGTACTTTCTATGCCCTTGGACATGGAGAACAGGCAATAATAGTCGTTCCCGGATCAAAACTGGTCTTTGTGATGACCGCCGGAAATTATATGCAGGCTGAACACAGACCATTTGAGATTATGTCCCAGTACATACTGCCTTCTTTGTAGATTGAGGTTCTGAGCCTTCCGGTTGGCTCGATTTTTGTTCCGGGATCCTGAACCGGAATGTACTCCGGCCCCACGCCAACCTGCCTTATATGAAAGGGATCATCTTAATTATGACCTTCTTGTCAGTGCTGACAATCAACGTTGTCTCACAGCCGTCTATAAAAAGGACCATTTTTGGAGCCTCCGCCGGACTGTCGCTGCCTTACGCGGAATTCGCGTCAGAAAGCCTGACAGTCAATTCGGGTTTTGCGTCGGCTGGAATAAACGCTGAAGCGTCATTGATGCGCTACATGGGAAGTTTTTTTGGTCTGACATCTGCAATCGGCTATTCAAACATATTCTTAAGCGAAAAGGATTATGAGAATGAATACGACCGTGTCCTTTACGGAACTCACCAGGTATCGGCTGGTAATTACCAGATATTAAGCGCCATGGGCGGACTTATTTTCAAGGTGCCCGAGTTCAGTAATACAGATATACTGCTTATGGTCAATCTGGGTGTTGCACTTAGCTTTCATCCCGCCCTGTCGGTCACAAACAGCTATCTCGGCCTGATAAACTCGGTTAAAAAGGATACAGACTTTGCCGGCATAAGCAATGCGGGAATAAGGATCAATCACTGGCTGACTGAACAATACGGGTTAAGCCTGAGCTACAGCCTTAATGCGACACGATCGTCATTTGACGACAAGACAAGCATCGAAGGCCATTTCAACCTTCCCATAAGGTATCAGAATATCAATGTCGGGTTTATTATGAAACTTGGTACGAGCCAAAAATGAAAAACGAAACCATAATATTTTTTCTTCTTCTGATTCTTGTCTCGTGCGACGGACGCCGACTTAATTTCGACCAGGGAATTATCCCTCCGGTTGCGACAAATTTCAGTGTGGTAAATTCAGTTTACGACGATTATAATTCAGATCTTGAGATCACATGGGCAAGCAGGGAGTTTTCTCTTATCTTTTCCTCTTCAAGGAACAGCCTGGGAGATGATTTCGACTTCGTCGGCTACCGCGGTGACATTTTCTTCGATCTTCTAAACGGGGATTTCCTTATTTCGGCAAGGGATTTAAATTTCGAAGTTCTGGATAGGATTAATTCAGAATCCAATGAATTCGGACCGTATTTTACAGCCGACTACGATAGCAATCCTTTCAGATTACATAAGAATGGCGGGTTTCAACGCCTTATTTATACGTCGGATATTGAGGCCAACCAGGATATTTACTGCATATATTATAGCCTTGATGATACTCCTGATTTCATTTCTGCTGGTGATGTGTTCCCGGTTGCATCGATCAATACTGTCTTTAACGAGGCTTATCTGACTATTCACAAGGGAGAAGATCCAAAATCGGAGGTGGCTTACTTCTGTTCCGATCGCGACGGCACCTGGGATATATGGCGGGCTGCAGGCGAGGAAGGAAAGCTGATCAGCGAGTCTGTTACAGCGGATGTGACCAAAGTTTCTCAGCTTAGTGGAGAAGCCGATGAAAAATGCCCTTATGTGAGCGGCAATATAATGGTATTCGCTTCCGACAGGGCCGGCGGACATGGCGGCTTCGACCTGTGGTACTCATTATACGATGGAACAGCCTGGTCAGAGCCTGTCAACTTCGGAGATGAGATCAATACGGAGTATGACGAATTCCGGCCGGTGGTTGTTCAGGCTGAAGACGGTTTTTTCATGAACGACCTGATGATCTTCTCATCAAACCGCCCGGGTGGGATGGGCGGTTTTGACCTGTACTATGCCGGGATAAAGAGGTTTGAATAACAGCAATTCCGGGATGGTTTATCAAACCCGGTGTTTTGGCTGGTGGGGTAAGGTAAGAGAGGTGTGGGATAAATAACTATGGGTTAGTCCCCCTTATACCAGCAAAATATACGAACGTACTGTCAGCACTTTCTATTTTACCGGTTCCTTTTGATTTCTGGTTATTAAGTGTGAGAGTGGTGTCGGAGCGGAAACTGTCGTGATGCAATATCGCAGAATCCCTGTCCTTGTTATCCCTCCTTATCACAAAGAAAATCAGGAAGATTATAACAAAAGGAGTTATCCAGAACAAGTAGTCTTTGTGATATATCTCAGATTTGAATGACATTACCGGCTAATACTTATTTTAATTTATGCTGTGCTACGCAAAAACCATCAAGGTATTTTGAGAAATGGACCGATTTAGGTGTAGAAGCACATACAAATTTCAGCAATCTTAATCCTAAAGTCAATCTCATTAGTCAAAGAAATATGTACCTTCATCAACTTAAATCAGGCATTCATCATATGAGAGATTTCCATGCTTCTTTTAATTCCGATGAGTATCCTGTGGATTGGTCTTGTTTTAATTTCATCTGATGTCATTTATCACGGCTGGATTTTTGCTGAGCCAGAACTGTCCTGATTGGTCTGTATTATCTTGTTACGTGAGCGGATTATCCTGAGATCAGCCGACCAAAGCCCGCCTCCATAGATCAGAAGCATTACTATCAGGATAGTAAGGGCAAAATCGATCCGGTAAACATGGGCGAATGAAAGGAACCCCTTGTGGATCAGAACCGGCAACTTGGCAGTGAAGAATGCTGTAACCATTATGGTGAGAAGCGGGATAGAGGCAATTCTGGTGAAAAGTCCGGCAATTACCAGCAACCCGCAAACAAGCTCAAATGTGCCTGTGAAGGATGACCAGAACATCGGATGACCGAAACCCAGGTCGCTGAAGTAGGAGGGTCCGATAAGTGAGACAACAAGGTATTTTTGAATTCCTTCAGACACAAAAACAGCACCCGTGATGAACCTTACAAAAACAAGCTTGCTGTCGTCGCTTGTCTGAAGTATTCTGTTCAGTATGCCGGCTGCTGGTTTCATGTATCCCTTTTTATTTCAAACAAAGAAAAAAAACAATTGTTCAACAGGTTTAGGGGTAAGAATTCCAGGATCAAATAATTATCTTTACCCGTATGAAGAAGCTGTTGTTTATAATTCTGGCTTTAATCCTGCTTGCTTCGTGCAACAAGGAAGTGTGCCCTGCATACAGCGATGCCGCGAACAATGTGAAATCGTCCATCTTCCAGAACAAGGCTTACCGGGCCGACGGGATCAACCGTGTTTACAGAGATGCGTATTCATACCGTAAACGGTAGATGTACTCCTGACCGCAGGCAATCGATTAGTGAGGAATTGAAATCCCGACTGCGGGAGGCTCAAAATTTTCCAAGCAGATCTTTCACGGCATCCCTGTGGACCATGAAATCCATCATTTTGAGTTTCACGTAATCCTCAGAAAAGAAATAATAACCCCATTCCTTAGCGGCGGGATCATTGTTCTTCGATCCTGCCCCGGAGTCTTTAAGCATGTACCAGTCCCTGCCATCCTTTTCGGTATAGCCCACAATGTGCATGCCATGATCGTCGGTGGTGGTGTGATTGGTGAACCTGAACTGGCGGGCATCGTCGTTGATATACCCGGAGGGAATGTCAAAATCGGGTATTACGGCACATTGCGTTGTGCGGTCGAGCCCGGGCTCGGAGACATCTCCCCCTATGCTTACCGTGAAGCCTTTCCTGACAGCATTCTTAAGGGCTGAAATGAAATCATCGAGCGGGACATTGTAATAGGCTGAACTGTGCCACCAGTTGTCGGGCACCTTGTATTCGACCTGCCTGTACCAGGGCTCCTGCGTATAGGAAAGAATATCCACATAATCGTCGGGATTTATCCTGAGCACTTCAGTGAGATACTGAAGGGGAGTCATCTTCCTGCCGTTCACGGTGATTTCATCCGGAGGCACTCCCAGATAATTGTTCATTATCGATTTAACCGTCTGTATCACATATTCTTCATTCCATTGCGAATTATCCCTGACGGATGCAAGAAAATCGCTGAGTTCGCTGAACATATCTTCATGGTTGTGATATTTGCGACCGTTTGTCAGTCCTGTGTAAGCCTCGTGAGGCACTATACCGTATTGCTTCCACATCCTGGTAACCGCATTTGCCTCTGAACCTTCGGCGAAAGCCGAGTTGCCCCTTTCCCTGACATAGCGCCTGGCTTTTTCAATATATTCCCAGTAAACTGTGTACATCTCCGAAAGTCTGACCTGGAGTTTGTTTATCCTGTAAGCTTCTGATTCAAGAAATGAAGTGGTGCTGAAGCACCAGCAGGTGCTGGTGTTTCCCTGCGAAACAGGAGCATTGTGCCATTGCACCCTGTAAAGATCAACCTTATTCGGAAGCGATGTCCCCGTCAGGTCAACCGCAAGGGTGCGGGATACAGCAGCAGGTTCAGCTTTTTCCCTTACCTCCCGGTCGTCTTTCATTATTGAATTCTGATAGAATCCAGGCCTGGATTCCCTGAAAACTGCCTTGTCCCTGTTCTGACCGGCAACAACCGGAGCCAGAATGATACATACAAATGCGGGTATTATTATTCTTTTCATTTTTTGGTGATTCATGATTTTATAAAAATTAAATACGTATCAGTCATGGTCATAAACATTGTTTAAATGTCCACCTGCGTCCCGAAAGTTCTCAGGACGGTGTTGTGGTTAAAGTTTCTGCAAATCCTCCGATTCATAGATAAGTCTTGCATCCTCAAGGTTTGAGATTTTTATCATAGCCCTGGCCAGATCGCCGGCTTTAATTCCCCTGTATTTTTTCAGGGGGCCCACCATGATCCATCCCAGAACCTTCATGAACACAGCAGAAACACTTTCGGCAAGACGGAATTCTCCCCTGTCGCCCATTAGCAGGGAAGGCCTTACAAAGCTTAACTTTCCCTTAAATATCTCCCTGACTTCTTTCTCCATCTCACCCTTGGTCCGGAGGTAGAAAACTCTGGACGAAGCATCTGCCCCTATTGATGAGATTACAACAAGCGAATCGGCTCCGGCAGCTTCGGCAAGTCCTGCAATCGCCTTAGGCATCCCCAGGTCAACCATGGTAAAGGCCTCCTGAGAACCTGCTGTTTTTATTGTTGTCCCGATGCAGCAGAACCAGTCGCCTGATTTCAGCTTCCCCTTCAGTTCCTCGAGCTTTGAGAAATCAGTGAGCTTTATCTGGCTCAGTTTTGAATCGATGACAACAAGCGGATTTCGAACTACTGCCGTTACATTTTCATACGACATATCGGCGAGAAGAACTCTTACAAGCTCTTTTCCGATCAGACCGGTTGCTCCGAATACAACTGCATTTTTTTTCCTGTTTCCCAGTTCGCTTTTCATGTGTTGATATTCTTGTATTATTTAAAAAACAGCGCTCATGCCTGCAAATCCCTTGAAACAGACCATTTATCCACTGCCGGAGCAGTATAGCCATCCATCATATCAATAAGTGTGTCAATATTGTCACTTATGAGAAGCATCTGTCTGCTCGATTCCTTTAAAAAGCCATTCGCTTTCATTGCCGAGGCAAGGGCGATCAGCGGATCGTAAAATCCGTTTATATTAAGAATCCCTGATGGTTTGCGGTGAAGGCCAAGTTGTCCCCATGTGAGCATTTCAAAGAATTCTTCCATGGTTCCGAAACCTCCGGGAAGGGCAATGATGCCATCGGATAACTCGTGCATTTTGGTTTTTCTTTCATGCATGGTATCAACAAGAACAAGCTCAGTCAGGTTAGGGTGGGCTATGCCCTTGTCCCTTATAAACCGGGGCAGTACCCCTGTTACCCTGCCACCCCTGCTTAATGCACCGTCAGCAACTGCATTCATCAACCCGATATTCGTCCCGCCGTAAACAAGCCCGATATTCCTTGAAGCAAGTGTCTCTCCCAGCCTGAAAGCCTGCTGCTCAAAAATACCATCGTTACCACGGCTTGAGCCGCAAAAGACCGAAATCCTGTTCATTCCATTCATGATGTTCTCTGACAGTACTGGTAAGTTCAGATCAGACTGCAGTTGAGATTTAAAGAGTTAATACTAATCGATGAAAATTTCCTTAAGTACCGACTTAACCTTCTTCACATCGGCTACCGTCAGCTCGCCGGCTATCTTCAGTATCCTCTTCTTTTCGATGGTTATTATCTGATCGAGAGCGATCCTGGCTGTCTTATTGCCGGCTTTTACCTTCACTCTTGTAGGGTATTCTCCTGTATCCGGGCCAAGAGGAGCTACCGTAATCGTTCTGAGAGCCCGGTTCATTTCGGCGGGAGAGATGACAACACATAGCAGCTCCTGGGCGGAATCATTCCCGGATGATGAATCCTGACCTGCAAGAACTATGCTGTACTGGTTTGCTTCCATAGGACTATAGGGTTAATCAAGATTTATTGCTTAAGAAGGAGGATATCCTCTCCCCTGGAATTCATCTCATTCAACGACTTTTCCCAGCCATCCCTTGGCTGGCTTACCGGGGTGATGTTAATGTGATTCTTCCTAAGCTCAAGCGCTACCTTGTTCTGGATGTTGTACCTTTCAAGGATCGCCCTGCTGAGGATGATCCCCTTCGAATTGCCGATCTGAATTACCTGTATTTCCATTGGTTATACTATGTTATAACATTGTTATAACAAAGGAATCAATAATAATTTTGTTATGCAAATTTTATTTTCAGAGTCAGGAAGGTATAAGTCTTGCAGGTCTTGCAGGTCTTGCAGGTCGCTTTTTCTGGCAGAACCAGCAGAACTGGCAGAACGGTTGATCTGATATTGATTTTCTGGCATTGTTTTCATAACTTTAAGCCTCCTGATAACCTCGAAAAGCCTGACTAAATGAAAAAGATTCCTTTGATTCTTATTTTTTTGTCTCTGATTGCCGGGACTTACTGCAAAAAGAGTGATGATATTAAAACAATGACTTTCGAAGGGAAGTCCTTTGAGAAAAAATGGGCCGTTAAGGAGCTTAATCCGGATCTGCCTGCTGACTGGTCCTCTTCCGGTTTTCTGACATTTGATTTCAGAACGTCTTCAACTCAGAGGTTTCATATAAGTCTTTACGATACAGGAGGTGTCCGGAGGCTTCGCATCCTTCCGTTTCAGGGGGCCTGGGTAAGAGCTTCCATCCCGCTGGCCAACTTTCAGAAGAGAAATGTGATAGGTCACGATATGGCTGCAATAGGGCAGAAAGGGATGCCCGGCTACGGACTCGGTTTCAGCGGCAGTGTCGGAACCATTTACCAGGTCGATTCTATCGGATTCCTGATGGACCAGCCCATGGGGGCACCTGTCCTTGAAATAAAGAATCTCCGCCTTACATTGACGCCGGAGGATTCAGTCCTTGGCCCTCTTCCCCTTGTGGATGAATTCGGACAGTGGATCCCTGCAGAATGGCAGGGAAAGGCAGCTGCCGTTGAGGATCTTCAGGCTGCATGGAATGAGGAAGATAAAGCCCTTCAGACCGACCGGTTCAAGGTATCCGAATACGGCGGGTATCTTGAAACCAGCGCAGAGGCCACCGGATTTTTCAGGGTGGAGAATATCGACGGAATATGGTGGTTCATCGACCCCCAGGGTCATCACTTTATATCTGCCGGTAGTACCGGGATCAGTCCGGGCGGTTCATTTGCCCGGACCGAGGGGAGGGAATATTTATACAAATACTTTGTTCCCGGAGAACTTACAGCCGCCGACCGCAGACTTGGAAAGGCTTCATTCTTCACCTGGAACCTTTACAGGAGGTTTGGCGCGGACTACTACCGGAAATGGATGGAATTCACTGCAAGGCGGATGAATGACTGGGGGCTGAACACTGTTGCCAACTGGTCAGATCCCAACCTGGGACGAACAGCAGGCATGCCTTATGTGGCAACACTGTCGGGATGGGCTTTTGATGCAAAGACGATGGGTATGCCTGATGTCTATGCCCCTGATTACGAGGCTGTGGTTGATGCTGCAGCAGCCCGCCAGTGTGAGCCTCTCAGAAACGATCCGTTCCTCCTGGGTTATTTTGTCGGAAATGAACCGCCATGGCCGGGAAGGGAGATGGAGCTGGTAAGGGTTATCCTTGAAGGTGATGATACTCCCATGAAGAAGGCTCTTCAGGACTTCCTTGCAGGCGGCGATACGCCTGAACGCCGGAAGACTTTTGTTTATGATACTTACACCAGATTCATCACCCTTGTGAACAAATCGATCAGAAAGCATGATCCCAATCACCTGAACCTGGGACTGCGTTTCGGAGGCGATCCTCCGGAAGATCTTATCAAGGCTTCCGCCTCAGCTGGCTTTGATGTGTTCAGCCTGAACATTTACAGCTATTTCGCCGATCACGGCAGGCTTGACAGGATTGCTGAGCTTACAGGACTGCCCATTATAATCGGAGAATTCCATTTCGGGACCACCGAAAGGGGATTGTCACCAGGTTTAAGGCAAACCATCAGCCAGGAAGAGAGAGGAGCTGCCTACCGCTACTATGTCGAAAATGCTGTGGCCCATCCTAATCTTATCGGAACGCACTGGTTTCAGTGGTGGGACCAGCCGTCAACCGGAAGAGGCGACGGGGAAAATTACAACATTGGTATGGTCGATGTCACCGACAGGCCGTACAGGGAGCTTGTTGATGCGGCAAGGGAAACTCATGCAAGGCTTTATGAGATCCATTCCGGAAAAATCCCTCCTGTTGACAGGGTGGCTAAGATCCAATAGATGATAAAAAAGAAACGAACTGAGAAAGGGCCGTCCTGACTTAAAGCGTTTTCAAAATTCAATCTGGTTTGAGTTGTTTTACCACGGACTTCACGGAGAACACGGAAAATACACGGATTTTCTCAATAATAACATCCGTGATTTTATCCGTGAAACCCGTGAAATCCGCGGTGAATTAATTCATGGATATCAATATTCTTAATATAAATGCCAAAAATCTGCAATTTTTGACTGCACTAAATCCGATTGGATTGGTCTAAACTTACTGCGACCAGCCCGTAGGTCTTCTGTCCCAGCGGTGTTTTTCGAGCTGCTTCATCAGTTCAGGCTCCAGCAAACCGGCATCGCTTGCAGCTATGTTTGCCCTTGCATGCAATGGCTTCCTCATGCCGGGGATAATAGTGCTTACTGTCGGTTCGCCAAGAATAAACCGAAGAGCCATTTCCGGCATGGTCATTCCTTCAGGGATCAGAGGCCTGAGCGCTTCAGCCTTGTCGACACTGGCATTGAGGTTTTCAGGGACGAAATAGGTATTCCGCCAGTCTCCTTCAGGCCAACTCGATTTTTTGGTAAGTGTTCCGGTAAGAGTTCCTTCATCGAGGGGAACACGGGCAATAACGGCTACATTTTTCTCGCGGCAGGCCGGGAACAGCTCATCCTTCGGATTCTGGTCGAAAATATTGTAGATGACCTGAACGGAATCTATCAGTCCGCTCTTTGCGGCTTTAACCCCGTTCCATGGCTCCCAGCGGTTAAGGCTGATGCCAATGGCATGGAATAATCCCTGTTCCTTCAGGTCGATCATCTTCCTGATACCGCGGTCATCCTCCAGCCAGTCGTCCTCCCAGGTATGGAACTGCATCAGATCGAACGACTCAAGCCCGGCATTTTTAAGGCTCCTGCCCACGTATTCCTCAATATGGTCGGGAGGGAAGCAGTCGTCGAGGGTGTATTCCCTCCGGGCCGGCCATTTGAAGTTCTTGGGCGGCATTTTGGTAGCCGTGTATAACTTTTTATCAGGATTTGCCCTTACGAGTTTCCCGAGGAGACCTTCGCTTTTCCCGGCTCCATATCCCCAGGCAGTGTCGAAAAATGTGCAGCCAAGATCGGCAGACAGCTGAAGCGACTGGAGGGATTCTTCATCATCTGAACCGGTCCAGCCGGCCATGCCCCACATGCCGTATCCGATCTCGCTGACTTTCCAGTTTGTTCGTCCGAATGTTCTGTATTTCATATTACTTTGTTTAATAGATTAAATTTCAATGTAATTATGAGGATTGGTGTAATCAGTGAAGCCAGTTATTCTTTCATCATCTCCTCCCTGAGCTGCCGGTAGGGGGAGCCTGGTTTCCAGCCGGGGAACTCCCTGGTCATGCTCAGCAGGTATCCGGTTTCAAAGAATACCCTGATATCGTCGATCATCCCGTCAAACCTCCACTCATCCGGATTGTAATTATCCGAAGGCTTGTGGTAGTGCTCGGCTATGAACCTGTCCGATTCGGCCTTCCCCCATTCAATACCCCGCTCCACATCATCAACTCCTGAAGAGGGATACAGCACCGGGACACCGGCCTCCGCAAAACTGAAATGGTCGGAGCGGAAAAAACCTCCCTGTTCAGGGAAGGGATCGGGTGTCGCATACCGTCCGTGTTTCTCAAGAATCCCAATCATATATTCGTCGAGGAACGACAAGCCGAGTCCTGTCATTGACATATCTTTTGTCTTTCCTGTAATGTTCAGGGCATCCATGTTGATTACACCCACCGTCTTGCTTAGTGGATAGAGCGGATTGGCAGCATAATATCTGCTTCCGAGCAAACCCTGTTCTTCGCCCGTCACTGCAAGAAAGAGTATTGACCGGTCCTGTCCTTTCGGGAGGCTGATAAAAGCTTCCGCAAGTTCAATGAGTGCAGCAGTTCCCGTTGCATTATCGAGCGCTCCGTTGAAAATTGAATCGCCGCTTAATGATGGATTTACTCCAAAATGATCCCAGTGGGCTGTATAAATAATATATTCATCCGGCCTCTTGCTTCCCGGCAATACTCCAGCCACATTGTTTGATGTTACTTCTATCGCCTGGTTGCTGAAACTGACCGAAGCCGCCATGTTCATGCCGACTGCCCTGAATCCCTTCCGGCTTGCCGAGGCGATCATTGTTTTATAATCAAGACCTGCGGATTCAAAAATTTTTCCCGCGGATTCAGTTGTAATCCATCCCTGCATCTGAAGGTCAGAACGGGACAGGGCATTGCCGGCAAGGGTGTAATTCGATCCCGACCAGCTGTTTACGACCACACTCCAGGGATAAGCAGCAGCTCCGGTCTCGTGAATGATTATAGCACCCCGTGCACCCTGGCGCGCCGCCTCTTCAAACTTGTAGGTCCACCTTCCGTAAATGGTCATGGCACGTCCGTGAAACAGGCTGGAATCAGATGTAGCATAACCCGGATCATTAACAAGCATCAGGACTGTTTTCCCCTTCACGTCAATGCCTTCATAGTCGTTCCATCCGAATTCAGGGGCATTGATGCCGTAGCCGACGAATATCAGAGGGGAATTATCGATCGTGATCTGGTCAGACGTTTGCGGGGACCAGCCCACGAAATCAACCGGTGATGGAAAGCTGAGACCGGTATGTCCTCCTGTGATCAAAAGTGACTTGGATGGATCGGATGTAAGCCGGAGCAGGGGCACTTCCTGGAACCAGCTGTTGCCATTGACCGGCTTCAGGCCAACACTGCTGAACTGTTCCGCAAGATAGCTGATGGTTTTTTCCTCGCCTTCAGTCCCCGGGAACCTTCCCAGGAACTCATCGGATGCAAGCACAGCTATATGGTTTTTCATATCCTCCTCAGTGATCGATTCAATGGCTGTTTCAGGGACCTGTTTTTCTGATCCGCAGCCAAGGGCAAGAAACGGGAGGATCATTAGTGGGTATTTGATGCGCATAATTAAAGCTATTTCTTTTACGGCAGCATTGATAATGCTACCTGAGTTCAACAGATATAATTCCTTTTTGTTTGCTTAGTTCAACTTCGGTTGATACCCCGTCGACCGTGATCCTGTATTTCCCGAAGAAGGCCGGAACCGTCAGGGAGCCGTCTGCTCCTGCAGTCCCCGATTCACTGGTCCACCATTCCTTAAAAACAAGGTTATGATAGGCTCCGGCGGCAGGAGTGGGTGTCCAGTCACGCCTGTAAAGCGATGAAACGGGTATCCAGTTGTTTCCTTCCCAGAATCCCCACATAAGTATGCCTTCGACCGCGGGATGAGCAAAACAGATACTGTAAAAATCAACCAATTCCCTTGCTTTCTGTTCTTCTTCTTCCGGTGTCATGGTCATGACCTTGTCAGTATAGTATTTGGATCTTTGTCCGGGCATGTTGAATTCGGTGATAAGTATCGGAAGGTCAAATATTGCAAGTGAGTCGAGTGCCGTCTGAACCAGCCGGCGGTCGAAGGTATCCGAATGAGAGTGACCCTGGACGCCAATTCCTTCTATCGGAATTCCCTGTTTGAGGAGAGACCTGATATGAGCCATGTAATCGGCCAGGCGATTGCCGGTAAGGATTTCGTAATCGTTCACAAAGAGCTGTGCGTCCGGATCGCCCTCAAGAGCCCACTGAGCCATTTGTTTTGTGATCTCCGGCCCCAGTCGGTCCTCATAGTAGTTTCCATGGATCATTTCGTTGTTAAGGTCATAGCCGGCAAATCTTCCCTTGTATCTGGAAGTAACGGTTATTGCCCTTTCCTTAATCCTTTTCAATAGTTCTTCGTCAGACAGTTCCCTGATCCAGGGCTGAACGAATTTTGGGATGCCCCAGAATAGATTGTGCCCCCTCAGCGGGATATCGTTTTCACCGGTCCATTTCAATATACCGTCGACAGTGGCATAATTCACCTTATCCTTTATTTGTTCCATGCTGTACCACTTCACCGCGTTTTCTGTTACAGCCGAATTGAAGTTCTCAAGGAACTTTTCCTTGTACTGTTTAAGGTCCTCTTCCTTCATCCGGCCGTCAGCCAGGCCGTTGCTTATGGCGCATCCGAACCAGAATTCATGACTGAGCTGCTCTACAGAGATTTTTGCACCGGCTCGGGCTTTGACGGTGATCTCACCTTTCCGGTACCTGGAAATTGAGTTTGACAGTCTTTCCCTGTTGACATAGGCGGCTACATCCCGGACATTGTCGATCCATATCCCGTTTGCCGGGTCCGAGGCATACTTGCAGATTGCTTCGATAGTTGCCAGCCTCGATGTCTGGTACCCTTCAACATTCATTTCGTGACCGGCAAGCACAAGCCAGTGTCCTCCCGCCCTGGCCGTTTCAATCAATTTCAGCACCTGTTCAAATGATTTACCGTCAAGCTCCGAGGCATTCAGCTGAGAAAGATCACAGAAAACCGGATCATTCGGAGCTTCATTCATCCAGCCTCGTCCGCTGCTGAACATCGAAGCCACCAGGGGAACATAGCTTCTGGTATTAATTCCCCTTCCTGTGAAGGTCTGCCCGCAAGGATATCCGAATGAAACGGGAAGAACGCCAAGAACCTTTTGAATCAGCCTGTTAGCTGAATCAAGTTCGGAGGTCATTTTCTCCAGGGTGTAATCCTCCAGGGCTTTGTTTCTCGACCATGTGAAATTACCCGAGCAGGGGTGGTATAATGAATGATTGCCGATCTCATGGCCGTTCCCGACAGCTGATTTCCAGCCGTCAGCCCGTTCGAGCATATTTCCGGGCGAGATATAAAATGTAGCCTTTACACCATATTTGTCGAGAAGCGGGATACCTGTATCTATCTGCGAAAAACGGGCATCATCGAATGTAAGACTGAGAGCCATTTTTGCTCCTTCCGGCCATCTGAATTCCTGATCCGGTAACTTTGGAGTTCCGTCCCCGTAGTTTTGTCCGGAAGAAGTTGCTGCCGCAAACGACAGTACAGCAGCTGAAACTATTAACAAACGCGGTTTAATAATTGCTGGCATAATGATGTGGTGTTTTCAGGGATTATAAAGTTAGCAGATTTAATAAATATTTCTCTGCCGCATCGCTTATTTCCTTATAAACCCCTCAACATTACACCGACATCCGGTGTGGCAGGAAATTTTTAAATAACAGATATCAATTTGCAGTAAATGTATTTGTGCAAATAGTCAGGAGACAGGTCTTGTTCCCGGTTAGGAATTTTATTCATAATTTTAACGTAGTTCATCAAGCATGTTAATCTAGGGTTATGGAAGAAAAACTTCTTTTCAAGATACATGTTACGGGTTATGTCCAGGGAGTGGGATTCCGGTGGCGGACAGTAAGGGAAGCGGCAAGCCGGCGGATAAAGGGTTTTGTGAAAAACATGCCCGACGGAAGTGTTTACATCGAGGCGGAGGGAACAAGAAAGCAGTTGAGGGATTTCATCGAATGGTGCAGGAAGGGCCCCGGACATGTTGAATCGGTTTCTTTCGATGTTTACCCGCTGCAGAATTACAGTGATTTCTCTGTTAAATACTAGGGCTTCGTGACAGGAACCGCATGATACCGGAAGAGGAACAGCATGTTTGATTGTATTCCTATTTTTATAAATTTACGCTTGCGAAATCTCCCTATGAAGATCAACCCGTTTAACTTAGCCATACTGGTCCTGATGGTAATCGCATCCGGGTGCAACCGGTCATCAGAAACAGTAGCAATCCCTCCCGATCCGTATGATACTCTGGCTCTCAGGGAAGAAAGAACAGCTCTTGACTTTCCATATTCCGAAAAGCAGATTGACAGGCAGCTGAGAAGTAGGATCGGAAAGCTTCCGGCTGAGGAAAAGACCGGGATGGAAAGAAGAAACTGGCTGGAATACAAGGTTATAAACGGAGAAAAGAGATACTTCAGCAGAGCTGCCCTGAACCTTCAGCTTATAAGGGACTTTCATTTCAACCGGGCAGCCCGCGACAGCATGGAAGCATCCGATCCGGAAATCATTCACAGGAAAGACCATACCAGATCGGTCATGAAAGCTTCGGAAACCGGGGCTCTGCCGGTGGTTCCCATCAGCATGACTATCAATTACACCCTTAAAGTGAGTCCGGATGCCGTGCCTGCCGGTGAAACAATCAGATGCTGGCTGCCTTATCCAAGGGAAGATCATCCAAGACAGGGCAATGTGAAATTCAT